>JANNWY010000248.1:0-1846 GCA_031409335.1 Chthoniobacteraceae bacterium
CGCAGCGCACGCGTCCGGGAGTCACCCCCGCGCGAACTTCCGCCGCCGCGTCGCTCACGTCCACGACCATGCCAGTGGTGCCGGTATCGCAAATGGCGGAAGCGGTTTCATCCCCACCTTCGGCATCCGCATCGCCCGCCCACCCGCTCGCCGACTTCAACGACTGGTCCAAACGCTTTCTTGCCGCCACACCCGAGGCGCGGGCGGCCATGACCGCGGACGGCGTCGCGCTCGCCGAAGCGCGGCGGCCAGTGCTGAAGCAACTCATCAAGTCCGACCCGCAGCGTGCGCTGGAGAATGCCGTGCCGGTCCTCGTGCGCCAGCAGTTGCCGCGTGAAGTGGTCGAGCAACTTGAGGAGCGCGTGAACGGGCGCGCGGCGTTGCGCGTGTATCAGGGCGTGGGGGCGGACAATCGTTCTCCGGTGCCGACGGTGCGCGTCGCGGAGTTTTCGGAGGGGAGCACGTATCAGGCTTACGCCTACGGGCGGCGCACGGAGTCGGTACGCTGGGTGGCGGACACGTCGCTGCACGGCATCGCGCTGGATCGTGACTTCGCGGTGCATGAAGACCCGTTCCGCACCCTGGAAGTCGGCGAGCGCCCCAACGCGGACAAGCCCGCCGTCGCCGTCTGTCCGGTGTCCGGTAAATCATCGCTCGCCGAGGAAGACCGCGGCAAAGTCGTGGATGAAGACACGCACGCGCTCGAGGCGTTCGGCGAGATCGCTTATCTCTGCAATGGCTCGCACGCCATCATCTACAAGGAGCAACTGATTTACGCCGAGGGCGGCACGGGCGCGCCGCAGCCGTTCACCGGCATTCTCCCCGCCGCCCCGACGCCGAGCCTCGGCAATGTCCGCGTGCTCGTCATCCCGATGACCTTCGCCGACCAGAACGACACTCCGTCCACCGAGTCGGTGCTCTATCAACTGATGCGCGACGTGGGCGATCACTACGCGCTCGCGAGCTATGGCAAGCTGACCTTGCTCACGACGGTCACGCCGCCCATCAAGGTGCCGCACAACGAGGCGTGGTACATCCAGAAGGATTCCTCCAATGGCGGCCCCATCGACGGTCTTGGTCTCGAACACTCCCACGCGCGGGCCGAAGCGCGGAAGCTGGGCTTCGATGATGCTCTCTATGATTGCATTGTGGTGCGGTTGCGTGGTGGTCCGCGCACGGCGGGCGGCTACGGCGGCGGATCGAGCGTGTGGATTTACGGCGACGGTGTGGACGTGACGGCGCACGAGATCGGCCACTCATTCGGACTCGCACATGCGAACTACTGGGACACCGCCGGCACCAGCGCCATTGGGGCTGGATCGAATGGCGAATACGGCGGCCACTGGGACGTGATGGGCGGCATCGGTCTGCCCCTCGGTCACTACAACGCGGCGGGCAAAAACCAGATTCGCTGGCTGCCGAATGATTACGTCACCGAGGTCACAGCGGGCGGCACGTATCGCATCTTCGCGCAGGACCAGTCGCGGCTCGACGCGTCGCAACGCTTCGCGCTCAAGATCACCAAGGACAGTTCGCGCACTTACTGGGGCGAGTTGCGGGGGCTTTACACCGGCCACGCCACGCGCACCTGGGCGGACTACGGGTTGATTCTCGGCTGGAAATTTCCCGGCGGCGGCGGCAGCAACTGGCAGCTCATCGACACCACGCCCGGCTCGCCGTTTGGCAAGGACGACTCGCCGGTCAGCCTCGGACGCACCTTCTCCGATACGGAAGCGGGCATTCACATCACGACCATCGCCGTGAATTCCGCCACGCCCACGCAGCCCAAGAGCGTGGATGTCGTGGTCAATCTCGGCACGTTTCCCTCGAATCAACCGCCCACGCT
>JANNWY010000249.1:0-8742 GCA_031409335.1 Chthoniobacteraceae bacterium
AACGGACCGCTGACGATCAACGAAACGGGCACGCTCAATATCAACGGCGGCATCGTCACAATGGCTTCGAGCGAGACGTTCACCAATCACGGCACGCTGAATTTCACGGCGGGCCGCTTCACGCTCGGCGAAGATCTGGGCATCGGCGCCGGCACGTCGGCCTTCGGCGCGAATCTCACGCTCCCGGCTGGAAAGGAAATCGTCGTGCCGAGCAGCCGCATCACCACGATCGGCCCGGCGGCTTTGATCGTGATCGACGGTGGAGTCTTCAGCACCGGCTCGCTCGTGAACAGCGGCGGCACGCTTGATTTCCGTCGCGGCACTCTGCGACTCACGAGCACGAACGCTTTGTCCATCGGCACCAGCGGGCCGCTCGGCGCGAATGTCAGCGTCCCGCTCGGTTCGACGCTGGCGATTTCCAGTGGTGACCTGAGCGTGGCGGGCAACGGTCTGCTCACGGTCGCGGGTGGAACTTTCACGTCGGGAAATTTTACCAATAACGGCACCACGCGCATTCAGTCGGGCGTCGCTTCGATTTCCAGCCTCGTGAACAACGCCGGTGCGCAGGTGATCGTGGAAGGAAATCTCGCGCTGACCAACAATCTCACGAACGCAAACGGTGGCCGACTCGAACTCGCGGGCGGAAGCGGGCGAATCACCGGCCTGAGCGTGCTGAACAGCGGGCTCATCCTCGGCGACGGCACGATCGCGGCTCCGGTGACAAACAACGCGACGGGAAAAATCCGCGTCGATGTGGGCAAGACGCTTTTCTTCACAAGCCCGTTTGGTTCGAACGCAGGCGAGCTGAATCTGCAAGGCGGCACGCTGGATTTCACCAGCACGATTACAAATAGCGCGACCGGCTTCATCTCTGGGCGCGGCGCGATCTACTCCAGCGGCATCACGAACAACGGCCAGATGGCGTTCAGCGCAGGCACCGCCGACCTCCACGGCGACGTGACCAACGCGGCGGGTGGGCGGATCACCACGAGCGGTGGCGCGACGACGACCTTCTTCGACGACGTAATTCACAACGGCACGGAAATCCGTACGAGCGCGGGCAGCGCGAGCGTCTTCTTCGGATCGGTCAGCGGTGCAGGGCCTTTCACGGGGACGGGCACGGTTTATTTCGAGGGCGATTTGCGGCCCGGGAATTCGCCCGCGTCCGTGCTCTACGAAGGCGATCTCGTCTTCGGCGGCAGCTCCTCGCTCACGCTCGAAATCGGTGGGCTGCTCAGCGGTTCGCAATACGATCACCTGAATGTCGGCGGCGCGCTACACGCGGACGGCGATCTGGTGCTGGCCTTGCTCGGCGGCTTCACGCCGCAACTCGGCGACACGTTCGATCTGTTCGACGTCGGCACGTTCGCAGGCGACTTCGACTCCATCTCCGCACCCGCGTTAGCGGGCGGAAACGCGTGGGATTTCTCCGCGCTGAAAACCGCCGGCAGCGTGACTGTCGTTCCCGAACCCGGCGTCGGCCTGCTGCTCGCGAGCGCATTTGCCCTGATCGGTCTCCGGCGGCGCAGCCACTAAAACGCGACCCCTCACTCACTCCACTTTTATGACATCCCGCATCCTCGCCACCAGCATCGCCCTACTTCTCGCGCCCGCCGCTTTCGCCGTCACCGACACTTGGGATGGCGGCGGCGCGAACGACAACTTCGCGACCGCGCTGAACTGGCTCGATAACACCGCGCCGCTCAGCGACCTCGTGAACACGGACCTCATCTTCGCCGGGCTCGTGCGGCTGACGCCCAATGTGAGCGCGGCTTTCAGCACGAACAGCGTCACCTTCAACAACACGGCGGGCGCGTTCGTCTTCAGCGGCACGACGCTCGGGGTCGGCACGGGTGGCGTGGTGAACAACGACACGCAGACGATGACGTTTAACAATCTCGTGAGCTTTTCGAGTGTCGCGAGTTCCACCGTGAACGCGGCGAGCGGCGGGCTGACTTTCACCAATGCGGTCGCACTTCCCGCGGGCACGCTGACCGTCGATGGCAGCGGGGCGACGAGCTTTGCCGGCTTCTCGGATTTCATCAGCTCCGCGCTGACGAAACAAGGCGCGGGCACGATGTCGTGGGCTCCACCGGCTGCGGCCAATTCGTTCCCCATCACGGTGGCCGCAGGGACGCTGAACACGGTGGCCGATGGGACGCTGGATCTTTTCGAGCTCGGCGCGAGCATCGCGGTGAATGGCACGTCCGCCTTTAACATCGGCGAAAGCCTGACGCTCGATAACAACGTGCAACTCACGCGGGCGACGGGGGCGACGCTGACGCTGGCGGCGGGGAAAACGCTGACGATCAAGGGCGGGGCCGATGTGAGCATCACCGGCGCTTTTACAAACGCGACGGCTTCGACGATCGCGCTGTCCGTCGCGGGCTCGACTTTCTCCACGACCTCCACGCTCTCGATCAATGGCGGCAGCACCCTGACGGTCAACACCGCCAGCGCGGTGACGAGCGGCGTAGGGACGATCAATATCGGTACGAGCGGGAATGGGACGGTCTCGCTGCTCAGCAATGGCTCGCTCAGCGGCGGAGCTCTGACCGTCGGACTTTCCGGCAGCACCGGCTCGCTGACTTTCAGCAGCAGCAGCACCGGTAACTTTGGGGTGATCACGGTGGCCAATTCGGCCACGGCGGGGTCGTCCGGGACGATCCTCGTGCAGAGCGGGTCCACCGTGAGCGGGGCGAGTCTGAGCATCGCGGCGGTGGCCACCGCGGTGAGCGGGACGCTGACGGTGACGGGCGCGACGGCTGGGATGACGATCACCGGCGCGGGTGCGACGAGCATCGGTGCGGCTGGGGCGAGCGTGGGCGCGCTGAACGTGCAAAACGGCGGCACTTTCACCAGCGGCACGGGGACGACGGCGGTGAATGCGACGGGCACGCTCGCGATCGTGGGCGGCATCTTGAATCAAAACGGCGACCTGAACGTGAGCGGGCAATTGACGCGCGATGGGACGGGCGCGCTCAATCTCGCGCAGGGCAAAACGCTGACGGTGCAAAATGGGGGCGATGCGATTTTCACGGGACCTTACGCGACGGGCACGACGCCGACGAATGGCGCGAATCTCAGCGTGAACGGGGCCGGCTCGACGCTGCAAACGAGCGGCGACCTGGCCATCATTTCCGGCTCGACGGCTACGGTGCAAACGAGCGCGACGGCGAGCGCGGGCTCGCTGACCGTCGGGACGCTGGGCACCGGCACGCTCACGCTGAGCGGCAGCGGTGTCTTCACCGGCGGCTCGGGAAACAGCACGGTCGGCCCGGCGGGCACGGTCGCGATCAGCGGCGGCACCTTCAATGCGAATGGCAATCTGACGGTGAACGGCGGCCAGCTCACGCGCAGCGGCAGCGGCGCGCTGAATCTCGCCACCGGCACGCAGTTCACGGTGCAGGGCGGTGGCGATGCGATTTTCACCGGGCTTTTTCAGCAGAGCGTGCGGAGTAATCTCACCGTCACGGGCAGCGGTTCGACCTTCACGACGAGCGGAGATTTCCAATGGGACGGCACGGGCAACACGCTGTCGCTGCTCAATGTGAACACGGGCGGACTCATCAGCAGCGCCGGTGCGCTGCATCTCGGGCGGACGAACGACGCGGTGGCGCTGACGGTCAATGGCGCGGGCTCGCAGATCGTGGCGTCGCCAAATTTCACGAGCGAGTGGCAGGCGGGCGTGCTGCTCTTGAATGGCGCGAGCGCGACGCTCGGCGCGCTCAAGCTCGCGGATACTGATTTCGGCTCGAACAGCTTTGGCTCGCTCGATGTGCAAAGTGGCGCGACGGCTGCCATCGGAAATATCAGCGCCGCATCCGGCACCGCGCCGGAGACGGCGGCGATCACCGTGACGGGCGTGGGCAGCGTGATCACGCAGACGAATGCCACCGGCCCATCCACGCTTACCCTTGGCGCAGCCTTTTTGAGCAGCGCCACGCTCACGGTGAACAACGGCGGCGCGTTCACGTCGGGCACTGGAAGCATCACGCTGAATGCGACGGGCGCGATCAACATCGGCGGCGGAACGGTGACGCTAAACGGCCCGCTCGCGCGCAATGGCGGCACGGTCACATTTACGAGCGGCGCGCTGAGCATCATCGACAATTGGAACGTCGGCGTCGGCGGACTGCTCGGCGCGAACGTGACCTTCGACGCGACGCGGCGGATGGCGACGAGCGCGACCACGACCGTCGATATTTTCCAAACGCTCACGCTGAATGGCGGCACGCTTTCGACCGGCGCGCTGGTGAACAATGGTGCCATCGCTTTCAACAGCGGCACGCTCGCCGTCACGGGCGTGGGTGGTTTTAACATCGGCACCGGCGCACTCGGCGCAAACGTGACGCTCGGAACGGGCGCGAATTTGCTCGTGACGAATACCGCGACCGCGGCGGCGGGCGCGACGCTTACGATGAATGGCGGCACGTTTAACGCGGGGACGCTGAACAACAGCGGCACGATCCGCGCGAACCTCGGAACGGCTTCCGCCGCGAGCGGCACGAACAATAGCGGCGGGCGCATTTTCATCAGCGACACGCTCGATATTTCCGGCCTGTTCGTGAATGCGAGCGGCGGTCGCATCACGCTGGAAAACGGTTCCGGCCTGCTCTCCGGCGCGGGCACACTGAGCAACAACGGCCTCGTGGCCGGCGACGGCACGATTGCAAAAACGCTGGTGAACAACGCGACCGGCGAGGTGCGCGGCGAACTCGGGCGCACCCTGAGTTTCACCGCCGCCGGAGCGTTCAACAGCGGCGTCTTCAACCTCGTCGGCGGCACGCTGGATTTCACCGGTGTGCTCACGCACAACCCCGGCGCGTTCATCTCCGGCCACGGCGCGCTTTTCACCGGCGGGCTGACGAATCAAGGCCAGATGGCCTTCTCCGGCGGCACGACCGACATCCGCGGCGATGTGCTGCTGCAAGCCGGCTCGCGCGTGGCGACGAGCGGCGCGGGCTCGACGACGACGTTCTTCGACGACGTAGTACACAACGGTCTGGAGATTTTCACCGGCGCAGGCGCGAGCACCGTTTTCTACGGCAGCCAGTCCGGCGCGGGAAATTTCACGGGCACGGGCACGGTCTATTTCATCGGCGACCTGCGGCCAGGGAATTCGCCTGCGGCGGTGAGCTACGGCGGCGATCTGGTCTTTGGCGGGGCGTCTTCGCTCACGCTGGAAATCGGCGGGCTGGTCAGCGGGACGCTGCACGATCACCTCGACGTGACCGGCG
Source organism: Chthoniobacteraceae bacterium (assembly GCA_031409335.1). Taxonomy (GTDB): domain Bacteria; phylum Verrucomicrobiota; class Verrucomicrobiia; order Chthoniobacterales; family Chthoniobacteraceae; genus JANLQB01. The sequence goes on from JANNWY010000249.1 coordinate 5,241, forward strand.
CGCTCTTCGCCGACGGCGATCTCACGCTCACGCTGCTCGACGGCTTCATGCCGCAGTTCGGCGACACTTTCGATCTGCTCGATGTCGGCACGTTTGCCGGCGATTTTGACTCGATCTCCGCACCTGCCCTCAGCGGTGGAAACGCGTGGGATTTCTCCGCGCTGAAAACGACGGGGAGTGTGACGGTCGTGCCGGAACCCGGTGTTGGCGCGCTGCTCGTGAGCGCGCTCGGATTTTTAGGAATGCGACGTCGCGGAATCCGGGGAGCGCGCGCGTCTCGCGTGCTGGTTTCGGCGTCCCGCCGAGACGAACTTCCCTGCGCTCTCGATTCGGGAAACGTCCACGCATTTCGCACGGTGCAGGAAGTTCGCGAAGGCGGGATGCCTTCGCCAGCACGCGAGACGCGTGCGCTCCCCGGAACCACTCGCGCCACTTTACTCTGAACACTCCACTCCCATGAAAACCCCACGCATCCTCACCACCACCATCGCCTCGCTGCTCGTCGCGTCTGCTGCGTTCGCCGTCACCGACACTTGGGACGGGGGCGGCGCGGACGATAACGTCGGCACCAATGCGAACTGGGTCGATAACAACGACCCTGCGAGCAATCTCTCCTTCACCGATCTGATCTTCGGTTCGGCGGCTGCCACCTCGAAGACCGTGGTTTTCGACACGGCCTTCAGTGCGCACAGCATCACCATCGACAACGTTCCCGCCGGGTTTCTCGGCTACACTTTTAGCGGGCAAACTCTGAGCGTGGGGACGGGCGGGATCGTAAACAATGATCCGAAGGATTCGCTGTTCGGCAATCCCGTGAGCTTCAGCGGCGTGGGGAGCGCAGCCATCGGCGGGACCGGCTTGATCCTGCAATTCGTCAACACCGTCACGCTGCCGACAACCACGCTGACCGTGACCGTGCCCACTTCGGGAGACATGTATTTCGACAACTTCGCCGGCTCCAGCGCGCTGACAAAATCCGGCGCGGGCATTATGAATTGGACGCCGACGGCCACGCAGTTTCTCGACATCACCGTCTCCGCCGGCACGCTGCTGATGCGCGTGGACGGAGTGACCGATGTGCTGGGCAGCGGCGGGTCGATTGCGGTGAATGGGTCGAGCGTTTTCGAGATGCGCGACAACTTCACGCTCGATGGCGGCGATCTCACGCGGGGCAGCAGCGCGAGCGTCATTCTCGCCGCGGGCAAAACGCTCAGGGTGCAGGACGGCGGCGACGTGATAATCACGGGCTCGTTTTCAAACACGACGGATTCGACGATCACCGTCACGGGCACGGGCTCGACTTTCACCAGCACCTCCGAGCTTAGCTTCAACGGCGCGAGCGCGCTCAACGTCACGGCGGGCGGCGACGTCGATGCGACGGGGAGGGTGAATGTGGGCACCTCGGGCGATGGCACGGCTTTCGTGAGCGGCAGCGGCTCGAGCCTGAGCGGCGCAAATTTCCATGTGGCCAGCGGGGGCGACACGGGCAGCGTGGTCTTCAGCAGCAGCAGCACGGGCTCGTTCGCGACGATCAACGTGGCGCTCTCGAGCGAGGCGGGCACCAGCGGCACGTTGACGATTCAAAGCGGCGCGAGCGTGACGGCTACCGCGCTGGTGATCGCCAACGTCGCGGGCGACGCGAATGGCGCTGTGACGATTACCGGCGCGGGCTCGGCGCTCACGGTCACTGGCACGGGCATCACGAGCATCGGCGCCGGGGTCCAGAACACGGGCGCGCTGAATGTGAGCAACGGCGGCACTTTCAACAGCGGCACCGGCTCGGCGACCGTGCGCGCGACCGGCTCGATCGTCATCAATGGCGGCACTTACAATTCGAACGGCAATCTCACGCTGAACGGCGGCCAGCTCGAGCGGCTGTCCGGCGGGTTCAATCTCGCGGTGGGGACAACGTTCACGATCCAGAGCGGCGGCGACGCGATCTTCACGGGCGCATATTCCAATGACACCGCGTCCTCCATCGTGGTGACGGGCAGCGGTTCGACGCTCTCGACCGCGGCGGCGACGCTCTCGATCAATGGCGGCAGCACGCTCAGCGCGTTGCTCGGTGCGGATGTGTCCACCGGGGGCGCGGCATTCAGCGTGGGAACTTCGGGAGGAAATGGCACCGTCACGATCGCCGACGCGGGGTCGAGCCTCAGCGCCGGGACGCTCAATGTCGGTCAAAATGGCAACACGGGCAGCGTCACTTTTAGCAACAGCAGCACCGGGACGTTCGGCACAATCAATGTGGATAGTTCCGGCGTGGCGGGGACGAGCGGGCTTCTGCAAATCGAAGACTTCGCGGTGGTCACGGGGACATCGCTTTCGGTAGCCGGCACTTCCGTCGCGAACACGGGCACGGTGACGATCGACACCCTTGCGACGCTCACGCTTTCCGGCGCGGCGACGGCGAACATCGGCGCGTCGGCCAACAGCAGCGGAACGCTCAATGTGGGGACCCGAGCCACGTTTAACAGCGGCACCGGACTGACGACGGTGAACGCCACCGGCACGGTCGCGATCATCGACAGCGGTACCTTTAATGCGAATGGCAGCGTGACGCTGAATGGCGGTCAGCTCACCCGCGGCGCGCAAGCCGATTTCCTGCTCGATGCGGGGAGGACGTTCACCGTGCAAGCCGGTGGCGATGCGACGTTCACCGGTGATTACATCAATTTCACGGCTTCGAGCATCGTCGTCACCGGCGCGGGCTCGACGCTTTCCACGACGGGCAACCTCTCCATCCTCGGTGGCAGCACGTTGAGCGTCGCGGCGGGAGGAAATGTTTCCAGCGCCGCGGCGATGAGCATTGGCACCACCGCCACCGGGGGTGCTGCCACCGTCAGCGGAGCCGGCTCCGCGCTCACCGTGAACGGCGCGGGCACCACGACGATTGGCGCGGCGAGCGGCAGCCCGGCGACGGTGAACATCGCGAGTGGCGGCACCTTCACGACGGGGACCGGCCTTACGACCGTGAACGCCACGGGCGACCTGAACATCAACGCCGGCGGCACGATGATCGTGCGCGGCAGCATGAGCGCGCAGAATTCGCTGGACGTCAGCGGCACCGTGGTTTTTCACGGAAACGCGGTGCTGGGCGGTCTGAATATCGGCAGCGGCGGCTTGGTCAGCTTCGGCGGGAACGTGGAGCCCGCGCCCTTCGCCGGCGAGTTCGCGGAGCCCGAGGTCGCCGGCAGCCTCGACGCCGTGAATCTTCCTGAACTCACCGGCGATCTCGAATGGGACGCGACCAATCTGCAAAGCACCGGCCAGCTCGGCGTCGTGCCCGAGCCCGGCATCGGTGCGCTGCTGGCGAGCGCGCTCGGATTTCTAGGAATGTGGCGCGGCAGAATCCGGGGAGCGCGCGCGTCTCGCGTGCTGGTGGAGCCTGCCCTGAGCCGCGAAGGGGCGTCCCGCCGAAACGAACTTCCCGCCGCTCCCGATTCGGAAAACGTGTTCGCATTTCCACACGTCAGGAAAGTTCGCGAAGGCGGGACGCCTT
>JANNWY010000250.1:0-8103 GCA_031409335.1 Chthoniobacteraceae bacterium
GGACCAACTGCCGCCAAGTGCGGCGGTCGGGCCCAGATAAATGCATTCGAAGTAGCTGCCGGCGATCAGGACTGCGGCCGCCGCGACGTCCAAGGCGATCGAGGGAATGATCGTGCCAGCCGTGGTGATCTCGAAGGTGCCGTGAATCGACGCGCGAAGGGGTGCAGACGTGCCCGCCGGGGCCGGCGCGGCTGCCGACGCCGCCGTGGCCACAGGCACGGGCGCGGGCACGCGCACGGGCGCTTTGGTGGCGCCGTTGTACGCCAGCGTGGCCGCCGCAAAAAGCGCCACACCGCCGAAGCGGATGGTGTTCCTCGGCCTCGGCTTTGGCGTGACGAATGAGACGTGGTATCCAGACGTGAAGCAAACCGGCGCGGACTACACTTTGCCCGAAGGCCTAGGTGCAGGGACTCTTGCTGCCGGGACAGCGCAAGTCGGTCGAGCCAATGGCCGGGCGGCTGGGCGTGGACCCGCAGAGTCTGCAGCAGTTTGTCAGCGCCAGTCCCTGGAGCGACCAGGCGGTGTGGAAGGTGGTGCGTCAGGAGATCATTCCGCACCTGGAGCCGATGGAGGCGTGGGTGGTCGATGAGACGGGCTGGCTCAAGCAAGGCCGGCACTCGGTCGGCGTCGCGCATCAATCTTGCGGCGCGGTGGGCAAACAGGCCAATTGCCAGGTCAGTGTCGAGGTGGTGGTGAGCGACGGCGGGCACGCCGCCCCGGTGGGCGGCCGGCTTTACCTGCCGGAAAGCTGGACGAGCGACCGGACCCGGTGCGCGCGTGCCGGCGTGCCGGAGGAAATCGCCTTTGCGACCAAGCCCATGATCACGCTCCAGTTGATCCAGGAAGCGCTGGCCGACGGCGTGGCGCGCGCGCCGGTCTTGGGCGACGCGGCGTATGGCGACAATGCCGAGTTTCGGGCCGGACTGCGCGCGCTGGAACTGGAGTTCTTCCTGCAAGTCGATGCGGCCAAGCACAAGGGCTGGAGCTACGCCGTGCCGACCGCAATCAAGCGGGTCCGCCGCCATCCGGCGGCCGACGCGCCTCCGGCGCAAACGCTCGTCGAGCTCGCCGCCGAACTTCCCGCCGCCAGTTGGAAAACCGTCAGTTGGAAAACCGCGCGAGGCGAGCACGGAACCACGCGCCTGGCCTGGGGTGAAGTGTGGTTGCAACACGACTTGCGCAAAGCCGGGGGCCAGCTCGAGAAACTCTCGCTCGTCATCGACTGGCCGGCCGGCACCGCCGAGCCGTATCATTACTATCTGGCCCATCTGCACCGCCCGCCCACCAAAGCGCGCTGCCTGCGGCTGAGCCGCAGCCGCTGGCACATCGAACAATACTTCCAGCGCGCCAAGGACGATCTCGGGCTCGACCACTTTGAAGGCCGTTCGTGGACCGGCTTTCATCATCACCTCGTGCTCAGCGCCCTCGCCTACCTCTTTATCCTCACCGTCCACGCCCGCGCCAAAAAAAACTTCTGGTGTCACGTGGGAACAGACGCTGCGCGCGATCCGTCCGTGGCTGGTGAGGTCGACCGGCTTCTGCTTCTGCTGCGGCGTGAAGTTTGACGACGTGGTTGTTGATTCGACTTAACGGAGTAATACTAGCAGCTGCGCTGCTTTCACCCTTGGCCGCATTCGGGCAGGGTCCGCTCACCATCGCGAACCCGCACTGGAACATCACCCTCACGGATTTCGGTTACTCGGATTTCCTGCTCGATAACACGCCGGGCTTCGAGGGTCGCGAATACTTGTCCGGTGAATGGGGAGCGGCGGTCGGCTATCAGGTGAGTGGCGGTCCGAACGTCACCGCAGAATGGCTGGAACCGAACTTCGTCTATCCCGACTGGCCGACGAACTCGACCTTCACCGTGGTCACACCGATCACGCAGACGGGGCTCAATGCGGACAACCTGCCGATCGCGCAATCGGTCATCGCGAACACGCACCTGCAAATCACCCAGCGCTTTGAGATGCTCGACACGGTGTTCGGTACACCGATGGGCACGAAGCCCGCCTCCGCAGCCGGCGCGGACACAATCAATCACAGCAATCGCTACGTGCTAAAACAAACTTATACGGTGAAGAACATCGCGAGCGCGGCGATCTCGAATGTGCAGCTCTTCCAATTGCTTCACGGCCTGAACGCGCAGCGCGGCCTTTTCGACAACCGCACCTACACCGGGGCGCTCAGCAATTTTCACTACGACACGACACTCGCCGGCGTGGACAACTGGGCCATCGGCGCGGGTGCAGGGCTGGAGGATTTCATCACTTTTCAAGCGACCTCCGCGCCCACGGCGCACGAGATTGGTTATTACGGCATCGAGGGCAACGGCGTGGACAATCACGGCATCGGCAAGCCCACGGATGGCGTGCATCTTTCCATCGAGGCCAACTGGCAGACCGCGCCGTACAACACGCGGCAGGGCACGGATAATTTCGCGCTGCCGACGCGCTGGGTGAGCGGCGCGCAGCGCTGGGATCTCGGCAATCTCGCGGCCGGACAATCGGTGAGCTTCGATGTGCTGCTCAGCATTCTCACCGGCACGAAAGTGCCCGCGGGGCCGGGGACCACGGGAAGTTGCGACGGCGGTTCGAGCGTGCCGGGCGGCATCGACTACGAATTTGAGAGCGTGGAAACGGAGGGCACGTGCTTCTCGGATTTCGCGCGGCCGGATCAGGACGAGCTGAGCGTGCGCATCGCGCAGGGCGACTTCTCCGCCTTCACCTTCCAGACGCCGAGCCAGCCCGCGCAGATTTGGAAAGTGGACTTCAGCGGCAGCTTCACGGGCGCGATCAATGTGAGCTTCGGCTATGATGCCACGCTGCTGCCCGCGGGCTTCGATGAAAGCGGGCTCGCGATCTATCACTACACTGGCGGCGCATGGGTGAAGCTGCCCGGCACGGTGAACCCGCTCACGCATTCCATCGGCGTGAGCACCGTGACGCTCGGATCCTTCGCGCTCGGCGTGGAAGCGATCACCACCTTCACCATCGCGGCCAGCACGGCTCCGGCGAACAGCGGCGTCATCACCGGCGCAGGCGCCTTCGCCTAGGGATCGAGCGTCACGCTCACGGCGGCGGCGAATGCGGGCTACGTCTTCGCCAACTGGACGGAAGACGCGGCGGTCATCAGCACGTCGCCGAACTACACCTTCCAGGCACTGTCTGACCGCACAATTGTCGCGAACTTTGTGGTCGCGGGCACGGGCAGAATCATCACCACCAGTTCCACACCCACGGCAGGCGGCTCGACGAGCGGCGGTGGCGAATACGCGCTCGGCGCGAGCGCCACGGTGATCGCAAGTCCGAATTCCGGCTACAAGTTCTCGAAGTGGCTCGTGAACGGCGTGAGCGTGAGCACGGCGAGCAACTACACTTTCAACGTCACCGCGAACGGCGCGCTCGCGGCGAAATTCAAACCAGTCTATGCGGTCACCGTCGTGGCGGACCCGCCGCAGGGCGGCGATCCCGAGGCCGATCCCTTCTACGAGCTCAACGAGTTCGCGAAGCTCAAGAGCAAGCCGAGCAGCGGTTGGCCTCTCGTGAACTGGACCCAGAACGGCGTGGTCGTGAGCACCGACGTGGACTTCAGCTTCAATGTCACCGGCAACCGCGACCTCGTGGCGAACTACGCGCTGGGCAATCGCATCGACCTCGCCGCCGATCCGAAAACCGCCGGCGATGTCAGCGGCGCGGGGGTTTTCCAGAACGGCGAACAAGTCACGGTCATCGCCGCGCCGCGCCCCGGCTACATCTTCCTCGACTGGACGGAAGGCGGCGCCTCCGTGAGTCCCGACGCGAGCTACACCTTCACCGCCGCGACCGCTCGCACGCTCATCGCGCGCTTTGCCGTGCTCCCCGCGTTGCATCTGAACGCCCCCACGCCTGGCACGTTGAAGATTACGTGGCCCGCCGGAGCCACGGGCTGGGTCTTGCAAGAGAGCCCCGATCTGAGCCCGGGCAGTTGGGCGGATTCGACGCGCGGTATCACCGTCGTGGGCGGTCAAAACCAGGTCACCGTGAACACCGCGTCGGGCCACGGCTTCTTCCGCCTGCACTATACGCAGCCGTGATCGCGATCCCATTGCGTGGCGCACCATTCGGGGAACTTCAGCCCGCGAAGCCGGAGCGTTCTCGGCCGGGCAGCGTGGAGCCGGGCCGCCCCCTATCTGCGGTGTAATGATAACAATATTGCCTTCTCTCCGCGCGGGGCCGTTTCTCAATGCCCTATGACCACCCTGAACATCAACGGGCAGAGTTATCAGGTCGATGTCCCCTCCGACACGCCGCTCCTGTGGGTGCTGCGCGACATCCTCTTCCTCACCGGCACCAAGTACGGCTGCGGCATCTCCGTCTGCTGGGCTTGCACCGTCCTCATCAACGGAAAGGAGGACAAATCGTGCGATGTCACCGTCGGCTCTGCCGCGGGGAAAACCATCACGACCATTGAGGGACTTTCGACCCTGTCGCCCGATCCGAACAATCCCCTCAACCGGCTGCAACAGGCCTGGATCAACCATCAGGTGCCACAGTGCGGGTACTGCCAGTCGGGCATGCTCATGCGAGCAGCGGCGCTCCTGATCGAGAAACAGGGGGAAGACAATCCCGTTCCCACCGACGGCGACATCAACGGCGCGATGAAAAACATCTGCGTCTGCGGCACCTACCAGCGCGTCAAAGCCGCCATCAAGAGTGCGGCCACTGGCGTCTAAACCGAGGACTTTTCCCATGAACGACTCCACGATTTCCAAAGGCACGAAGCTCGACCGACGCGAGTTTCTGAAAGCCACCGGTGGCTTCCTGCTTGCCGTCACGCTCGAGGGAGGAAGTGAGCGCGCGCTCGCTCAGGGCACCGGGCCGGCGACGGTCACGTCGTTCATCCGCATCGGCGCGGATGAGTCGATCACCATCATGGTCGGCGGCGGCGAGATGGGTCAGGGCATTTACACCGGACTCTCGATGGCTGCCGCGGAGGAGCTGAAAGTGACATGGGACAAGGTGAAGGTGGAGCCATTGCCCGCGGGCATCTCGTGGCTCTCGGCGGGCAGCGGTGGCATCCGCTCGCGACTCCCCACTTTCCTCAAGGCCGGCGCGGCAGCGCGCGAAATGCTCGTGAGTGCCGCGGCGCAGACCTGGGGTGTGGCGACGACCGCCTGCCTCGCCATCGACGGCACGGTGAAAAACACGGCAACGAATGAAGTGCTTACCTATGGCCAGCTCGCGCCGCTTGCCGCCACGCTGCCGGTGCCCGCGACACCGGTGCTCACGCCCGCGGCGTCGTATCGCATCATTGGCACGCCCGCGACGCGGCCCGATCTTCCGGCGAAGACGAACGGCAGCGCGAAGTATGGACTCGATGCGGTGGTGCCCGGCATGGCCTTCGGGATCATCAAGCACTGCCCGACGATGGGTGGTACCCTCAAGACCACGCCCTCCGTGCCCGCAGGCGCGAGCGCCGTGGTGCCGCTCGACAATGCCTACGCGCTCGTCTCATGGCTGCCCGGCGCAAACACTTGGGCGCTGATGGAAGCCGCGAAGCAAATCGGAAGCAACATCTGGAATAATCCGCCGAACGCCGCGCTGCTCGACAGCACCGTCTTTCAAAACCAGGCGATGCATCTGATGGGTCGCGGCGCGCCTTACATCGCGGAGAAAGTGGGCGACGTGGATGCCGCCTTCGCCAGCGCCGCGCAAGTCATCGAGAGCACTTACACGCTGCCTTACTTACCCCATGCCTGCATGGAAGTGCTCAACTGCACCGTGCGCATGACACCAGCGACGGTGCCTTTCACCGCCTGCGAAATCTGGGCACCCACCCAGGCTCCGAACTCCGTGCTCACCACCGCGTCCACCGTCACGGGCCTGCCGAAGACGGCGATCACGATCTACCCGATGTTCATGGGTGGCGGGCTCGGGCGGAAGTTCGAGCAGGACTACATCACGCAAGCCATCCGCACTGCGATGGCCGTGGGCCGCCCGGTCAAATTGACGTGGCCGCGCGCGGAGGACATGACGCGCGATCAATACCGTCCGATGGCCGTCTCGCGCATCAAGATCGGACTCGATGCTGCGGGAAATGTCACCGCGTGGGCGAATCGCAGTGTCTCGCCATCCATCAATGGGCAACGCGGTCGCGTGCTCGGCGCAACCGGCGACGCCAACGCCACCGAAGGCGGGCGCGCGCTGCCTTACAAATTCGGCAGCCGGCTCGTGGATTACGTCGTGCATCCCTCGCCGATCCCCGTCGGCTATTGGCGCTCGGTCGGTTACTCGATCAATGGCTTCGCCGTCGAAAGCGCGATCGACGAAGCCGCGCTGGCCGCCGGCATCGACCCGCTCACCTTCCGCCAGCAACTTCTTGCCACGAGCACCGACCCGCTCGCCGCGCGCACCCTCGCCGTGCTCAACGCCGCCGCCGCGCTCGGCGGCTGGACCACCGCCGTGCCCGCCGGACGCGCCCGCGGCATTGCCGTCGTGCAAGCCTTCGGCACCATCGTTGCCGAGGTCGCGGAGATCTCCGCGCCCGTCGCGGGAAATTTCATCCTGCACAAAGTCGCGTGCGCCGTCGATTGCGGCACCGCGGTGAATCCCGACTCCGTCGAAGCGCAAATGCAGGGCGGCATCTTCCACGGCCTCAGTGCCGCGAAATGGGGCGAACTGAAATGGACCGCCGGCAAATCCAGCGTCACCAACTTCAACAAGTATCGCATGACGCGCATGAGCGAGTCGCCCGTCATCACCGTGCAAGTCATCAACAGCGGCGCGCCCATGAGCGGCTGCGGCGAACCCGGCGTCCCTCCCATCGCCCCCGCCTGCGCCAATGCCTACGCCCGCCTCACCGGCACGCGCATCCGCAACCTGCCCTTCTTCCCCGGCGCCACGATGGGCGGCTGAACGCGATGCGATGAAAACCATCCAAGCCATTGTGGAACTCGCGAGCGAGGCGTGCCCAGGCGAAGTGCTGGCGATGGCGACGGTGATGCACGTGGGCGGATCCGCTTATCGCCGCCCAGGCGCGCGGATGCTGATGACCGCCGCCGGCCGCACCGTCGGAATGATCAGCGGCGGCTGCCTGGAAAACGACGCGCGCGAGCGTGCGTGGGAAGTCATCGCGACGGGAAAGCCGCAACTTGTGACCTACGATTCGACCGCGCCGGAGGACATCGTTTTCGGCCTTGGACTCGGGTGCAACGGCATCGTGCAAGTGCTCATCGAGCCGCTCACCGTCGGTGACGACACGGGCCTGCTCGCGTTCCTCTCGGCGTGTGTCGCGCGGCGGCAGACCGGGAAAGTCGCGACCGCTTTTGCATCGGACGATTTTCCCCTCGGCGCGCGCGCGTTGCGCTGGCCCGATGGCAGCGTCACCGCAAATTGCGACGCTGGCGCGCGCTTGCGAAAAGCCGCTGCGCACCACACCGCCGGAGTGCTCATGGAAACGATCGCGCCGCCCGTCCCGCTCACCATCTTCGGCGCGGGCGACGACGCGATCCCCGTCGCGACGCTCGCCAAGTTGCTCGGCTGGCACGTCACCGTCATCGACGCGCGGCCTGCCTTCGCCACCCCCGCACGCTTTCCCGACGCCGATGCCGTGTTCTGCCTGCGTCCCGAGTCGCTGCCCGCCAGCCCGCAAGTCGTCCTCCCTCCCGAGTCACTCGTGATCGTGATGACGCACCATTTCACCCACGACCGCACGCTCCTCGACACGCTGCTCGCGCGTCCGTTGCGCTACCTCGGAGTCCTCGGCCCGAAGTCGCGCACGCAACGTCTGCTCGACGATCTCGGCGCCGACGCCCCGCACCTGCGCGCCCCCGCCGGCCTCGACATCGGCGCGGAAACGCCCGAGGAAATCGCCGTCTCCATCCTTGGCGAAATGCAAGCCGTCCTCGCCCAGCGAAGTGGCGGCGCGCTCCGCGACCGCACCGCCCCGATCCACGATCCCGTGGACCGATCCGTCATCGTCGCATGAGCATCGGCATCGTCATCCTCGCCGCCGGCGAATCCGCGCGGATGGGCGGGCCGAAACAACTCCTCGGCTATCGCGGCAAAACGCTCTTGCTCCAGTCCATCTACACCGCACTCTCGCTGCCCGACGCACCGGTCG
>JANNWY010000251.1:0-32653 GCA_031409335.1 Chthoniobacteraceae bacterium
GAGATCTTCGCCTATATCGAATCTTACTACAACACCCATCGGAAACATTCCTCCTTGGGCTACCTTTCACCAGCTCAATTCGAGTCAAATCTCTCCCAAAACATCTAACTAAAAATGGTCCAGAAATCGGTTGCACCTCAAGCGCGTTTTCCCCACCCGCGTGGGGATGGTCCGCGGCGGCAACGCCAGATTGAATCGTTGTGGTAGTTTTCCCCACCCGCGTAGGGATGGTCCGTGGCGGCTGCGATTCCATCAGAAAAGCCAGTGGTTTTCCCCACCCGCGTGGGGATGGTCCGTGGCGGCTGCGATTCCATCAGAAAAGCCAGTGGTTTTCCCCACCCGCGTGGGGATGGTCCGTCTTTCACCCGCGCATCCGCCGCCGCCTCGGCGTTTTCCCCACCCGCGTGGGGATGGTCCGCGGAGTTCGAGTCGCGCCAAAAGGGCTAACGCGTTTTCCCCACCCGCGTGGGGATGGTCCGCCGCTTCGAGCGCACTCATGCCGCCTCCTTCGGTTTTCCCCACCCGCGTGGGGATGGTCCGCCTTCTTCAGGCCACGTGATCGTCGCGTTCCAGTTTTCCCTCCCGCGTGGGGATGGTCCGGCCGCGCTCATTGATGACGCGGACAAGCGCGAGTTTTCCCCACCCGCGTGGGGATGGTCCGCGGCTTGCGGAGCTGGGTTACGATCCGGCGATGTTTTCCCCACCCGCGTGGGGATGGTCCGCTCGTCGGGCCCGCTCCCGTATTGTTTCATCCGTTTTCCCCACCCGCGTGGGGATGGTCCGCGGCTGGTGCATCTCGGCCCGCGCACGGTGATGTTTTCCCCACCCGCGTGGGGATGGTCCGCAAACAGCGATTTCAAAGGCCACGGAATGCCAGTTTTCCCCACCCGCGTGGGGATGGTCCGCGTTAAAGGAGCCCAATGCTCGCACATTCTGTGTTTTCCCCACCCGCGTGGGGATGGTCCGACCTGCTCGATGGCTGCGTTACGGTTGGCCTCGTTTTCCCCACCCGCGGGGGGATGGTCCGCGCATTGCGTATCGCGGCCTGAGCGAGGATGTGTTTTCCCCACCCGCGTGGGGATGGTCCGTCGAATCCTGAGACGCCGATGGAATGGCTATCGTTTTCCCCACCCGCGTGGGGATGGTCCGCTGTTCCGGCGTGTCGCTCTTGATGTCAGCAAGTTTTCCCCACCCGCGCGGAGATCCTCTGCGAAGGCGCGAGCAAGACGAATGAAGAGCGCCTGACGGGCCGTTCGCCTGGCAACAAGATCGTGATTATCAAAGGCGGCGCGCGGCACATCGGCGAAGTCTTGGACGTGCAGATCGAGCGTTCGAGCGGCTTCAGCCTCTACGGAAACCCGGCGGTAATGTAGGAACGGGAAACGAAACAATCACGGCGCGGAAACATTTCGGTAACACCCTGCCGGGATGCTGGCGGCATGAAAACCATGCCGCTCCCGCCCCGCGCGTTCACCCTCATCGAACTCCTCGTGGTGATCTCCGTCATCGCGATTCTCATGGCCCTGCTTTTCCCCGCGCTCAACAGCGTGCGTGAGCAGATGCGACGCGAACAGGCGCACAACGATGTGCTGAGCATCGTGAACGCGGTAAAAAACTATCAGACAGAATACGGAAAGCTCCCGCGCGTGACGCCAGCATCTGCCAACGCGCCGGACGGCGATGTGCTCGTGGGAGACGCGGACGCGAAAGCCGCGATCGACAACAGCGCGCTCATGGACACGCTCCGCGCCATCGCGCGCGGCCTCAATGAGCGCCACGCTTTGAACCCGAGGCAGATCATTTTCCTCGAAGGCAAAATCGCGCGCGCCGCCCGCGCGCCGCGAGCTGGCTTTGCTGACAACGCGGAGTCAGAGAAGCGCGGGTGCTTCTACGATCCCTGGGGAAAACAATACTGCGTGGTGATGGACACCGACTACGGCAACTCGATCGACGTCGCCGCGCAATACAGCGACTTCAGCGGCGAAAGCGCGCCACGCGTGACCGTCGGCGCTTTCGCGATGGGAAAAGACGGCACGCTGGGCACCAAAGGCGACGGCAAGTTTCGGAAAGGCGACGCGATCTCGGACGATGTGCTCTCGTGGCGGTAAGCGGGCCCGCTGCTGAAAGCCGAAGGCCCTGGACTGCGGTGATTCCTTCACCGCTCTGGGAAAACGCGCACTGCCGAGGAAAAGCGGTGAAGGAATCACCGCAGTCCAGAGCCTTCGGCTTTCATTGTCCGAGGAAGTTTGCTGCGATGCGCGGATGAATATCGCGATCATCGGCGGCGGACCCGCAGGCTTGCGGGCGGCGGAAGTGGCGGCGTCCGATGGGGCGGCGGTGACGCTTTTTGATGCGAAGGCTTCGGTCGGAAGGAAGTTTCTTGTCGCGGGAAAGGGCGGGCTGAATCTGACGAATGCGGTTTCGCGGGAGGAGTTCGTGCCGCAGTATTCGGGGCCGGCGGAGTTGTGGGCTTCCCTTATCGCGGACTTCGATGCGGATGCGCTGCGCGAGTGGGCGGCGGAATTGGGTGTGGAAACTTTCGCGGCTTCGACGGGGCGGGTTTATCCGCGCGAGATGAAGGCTGCTCCGTTGTTGCGGCGGTGGGTGCAGCGGTTGCGCGAGGCGGGCGTGAAATTTGCCGCGCGTCATCGCTTCACCGGGCTGCGGCGCGGCGATGGATGGGAGCTGGATTTTCAAACGCCGGAAGAGCCGCGAACATTCCGCGCCGATGCGGTGATCCTAGCTCTCGGCGGTGGCTCGTGGCCGGAGACGGGATCGGATGGGGCGTGGGTTTCGCCGCTGGAAAAACTCGGCGTCGAAATCGCGCCGCTGCAACCGGCGAATTGCGGATGGGAATTTCCGTGGCCGCGCGCAGTGCTCGATGCGGCGGAAGGGCAGCCGCTGAAAAGCATCGCGGCGCGCGCGGGCGGCGTGGAAGTGCGCGGCGAATTGCTCGTGACGAAATACGGACTCGAAGGCGGCGCGCTTTACCAGCTCGGCCCGCAACTCCGCGCGCTGCCGGACATCGCGATCGACTTCAAACCTTCGTCCGCGATCGAACAGCTCGTCGCGAAGATGGGACCGGTCCGGCGCAACTTCCTAACCGAGGCACGCACGCGCTGGAAACTCAACGATGCGGTTTTCGCGATCGTGAGCCACGTCCCCGGACCGCGCGAATGGGCGTCCGCCGCAGCGCTCGCCGCTCACGTGAAAAACTGCCCGCTCCGGCTCACCGGTCCGCGCCCGATCGCGGAGGCGATCTCCAGCGCGGGCGGCGTTTGCTGGCGGGAGCTGGATGACAATTTGATGCTGCGCAAATTGCCCGGCGTTTTCGTCGCGGGCGAGATGATCGACTGGGAAGCGCCCACGGGCGGTTATCTCATCCAGGGATGTTTTGCGATGGGCACACGCGCGGCGCGCGGGGCGCTCACCGCGGGGTCGGCGTCGGGATTTCTCGGATGATTTTCGGCGGCTCCTTGCGCGGGGCGGGTTTTTTCTTGCCGCAATCCTTCACGATCAACGCGAGGCCCAGCAGGATGACGACGAGCCCGACCCAATTGAGCACGCTCATTTTCGTATCGATCATCTGCCAAGCCGGGATGCGCTTCACCGTTTTCTCGATCTCATTCGTCAGCCGCTCGCGCGCTTTCGCCAGCGGCTCCGGCGCGCCGTTCTCGCCGCCGATGCGGAAGACGCCGGCGGACGGCTCGATCACCACGTCGATGTCTCCGCCCGAAGCATACCGACGGAAGTGCATGTGAAACGCATTCCCATTTCCGAGCCACGTCAACGCGCCGTCCCAGTCCGAGCCCATGAACAAAATCTCCTCGCCCGTCGCCGCCCATTTCACCACTGGCGAACAGATCACATGCGACATCCGGCCATCGAATTCCTCCCACTCGATCCGCACCGTGCCATCTGGCGAAAGGCTCGGCTCCATGCCTAACCGACCGCCAGCCGCACCGCCGGATCGCCGATGATGATGTAGCTGCGCGCGTCATTGTGCGCCGTCCACATCCCGGAAAGCTCCACGTCATCCGGGACTTTTCCGTATTGAATTTCCTCCTTCTCGCTGGTGAGGACGGTCGCGAGTTCGGCGTAGCGTTCGTTGAAAAATTCCATCGCGCGCCCGACGGGCTGGCCTTGCAAAAGCCGGATCAGCGATCCGTCGAAAACCGCGAGCTGTTCGCCCGCGCGTTTCCACATGAACGAGCAACCCCACGCGCGCTCGACGTGGCCGACCACCGCGAGCATTCCACGATTCAGCAGCCGCTTCGGAAGTCGCCCGAGGAATCCGTGCGGCGCGATTTCGGAACGCACCCCCGTCGCGACGTGCGCGAAATCATCCAGCTTCGGCGTGCCCGCGCCGTAGCACGCGAAGAAAAATCCGATCGTCCCTTTCATCGCAGGCGAATCGCCGAGATCGTCCGCGGCGAAATAGAATTCCGGCGGAATCGCTTTCCGCCATTGAATCGGTCCCGGCCAATCCTGGCACAGCAGCGCGCCTTGATGTTCGAGCTGGCGCGCGTCCCCGTTTGGAAAACCCATGCCGTGACTCGCGGAGAAAAAAAACGCGGGAGCGTCCGCGCCGCCGAGGTAATTGGAAAGTCGCGCCTTCGTCGCATCGGCGGCGAGTACGGTGTCGCATTTCCAATCGGGAAGCTCGCCCGCGAGTTTGGCCGCGAGCGGCTTCACGAGATGATCCGCGCTCAATTGCGTCGCCTGATCGCCCGCATTGCGCACTCCGAAAAACACCGCGCGCCGCTCCAGCACGCGCGGCTGCGTTTCCGCCTCCACGACGTTTCGCGCGTACTGCGCGTACTCTTCGATCGTATCGAAATGAATCCGTCCGACCGCGTACTGCACATCGAGCAGATACTGAAACCGAAACGGAATCGCCTCGGGATCGCCGACGAGCAGCAGATAGTACGGCACCTTGTCGGGATCGGCAGGCCCCGGCCCCACGCCGTGGCGCGCGAGAAATTGCGGGCTCGATTCACCCGGCCGCAGCCCGCGCACGCCGGAGTATTCCTGGTAGCGTTTCTCGATCGCCGCCGTGGCCTGCGCCTTTCGCAGATCGAGCAGCGGCGCGAGCGCTTCGCGGATCGCCGGGTCGGCATCGTGCGCGAAAATCACGCCCCAGCCGGTGTACACGAGTTGCGTCTCGTCGCCTTTCACCAGCGAGCGCACGCCGAAATGCGGCTGGCTCACCTGCTCCCATTTTTGCGCGAGCGCGCGCAGTTGCGCGGGGTCCAGTTTTTCGCCCTGCGCGATTTTTGAAATGTCGTTCGTCGTCAGCGGCGGCAGCAGATAGCTGCCCGTCGCGCCGTCGATGCCGTTGAAAATGATGGGCTCGGGTTCCATGGATTTGGAGTGGGTGAAATGACGTTATTTCGCGGGTTTCACCTCGACGTCCGGCAATCCCGGCCATGTCTTTCGCAGCGGGCCGTCACCCACGTAGGCGGCCCATTCGGTGTCGATTAAATTTCTGTTTGCGCGTTCGCGGCAGACGATTTTCAGTGCGTCGGGATGGAGTTCCCATTTGCGCAATTCACCGTCCCAACTTCCCGTGTATAGCCGTCGGCTGTCCGCGCTGAACGCGAGCGCGCGCACGGAATCGGTGTGCGCGGTGAGCCGCCCGGCGGGTTGCTTCGATTCCACATCCCAGAGGATCACCGAATGATCGTCGCTCCCCGACGCGAGCAATTTCCCATCCGGGCTGAACGCGGCGATCACCACCGGCGCGTGGTGTCCCGCGAGCGGCGGGGAAAGGCGCATCCGTGTTTCCGTATCCCAAATGATCAGCGTGTTGTCGCCGCTCGTGGTCGCGAACATTTTCCCATCCGGGCTGAAGGCGACGCTGCGAATCTTGCCGGTGTGATCCTCGGGAAACTCCAGCATTTGCGGCTTCTGATTTTTCACGACGCTCCAAATCACCGTCCGCTCGCCATCGCCACCCGTCACGAGCCGGTTGCCATCCGGGGTGAATTCGAGCGCGAAAAGTTCGTCGTCTTCTGGATTGGTGAGGGGATTGGCAAAAAGGAGTTCACCGCTCGCGACATCCCACACGAAAACTTTCGCGGGAACGGCGCTCACGCCGACCGCGAGCTTCGCACCATCGCGACTCAGGCTGATCGTGGAGATCTTCCGCGCCGCGTCCTCCGCTTTCAGCGCGAATTTTCCGACGACCGTCGGCAAGCCATCCGCGCCGCTTTTTTCCAAATCGTGAATCCGCACGCCGCCATCCGGCGTGGTCGCGGCGAGCCGCCGGTTGTCTCTGCTGAAAGTGACGACGGGCACCCACTTCGCGGCATCGTCCACGCGCTTGCGCGCGGCATCGGGGGGCAGCATTTCCGCGCGCACCTGCGCCTCGGCGCGCTTCATCGCTTCCGCGAACGTCAGCATTTGCTCCGAGGACGCTGGCCACTTCGTGAGGTCGCGCGTTTTCAGGACGACGCTGCCGCCGGCAAAGCCATTCGCCTCGCGTGTGCCATCCGCGCTGAAGGCGATGCTGAACGACGACTCGGATGCCTCCGCGCGACCCATCTCCGCCACATGAAACCATGTGTCCCACAGGATCGCCCGCCGATCCGCGCCGCCGGAAATCACGGTCTGCTTATCCGCGCTGAATGCGACGCTCAACACGCGGCCCACGTGGCCGGTGAAAGACGGACCCACGGTTTCCATCGACGGCACTTTCCACAGCCGCAGCGTCCCATCGAAACTCGACGTGACGAGCCGCGTCTCGTCCGGCCCGATGCCCGTGGTGCCCGGCGAAAACGCGAGCCCGCTCACGCCGCCATCGTGCATGCCAAATGCCGCGACGTTAAAGACCTCGCCCGGCTCCATCAGATTATACAAATCCACCGCTCCCGAACTACGGCCCGCGGCCAGGAATTTTCCATCCGCGCTGATCGCAAGACAGCGCACCGCGCTCACCGGCTGGTCTTTCCCCGCATCTTTCGGATGCTTTGCGGAAAAGGTCCACGGCTCGGCCGGCCACGCGTCGCCCTTCCGACTCAGGATCACGATGCGGCCATCCCGGCAACCCACGAAAAGCCGCGCGCCGGGAAGATCAAATGCCACCCCGCGAATCTCGACATTCAACGACGGCAGCGCCTGGATCTTGCCGGTCGCGATATCCCAAAGATTGATTTGCCCCTTGCTGTCCGCGGACGCGAGCAGCGCGGATTTTCCACTGAACGCAACGGCCCACACGTCGCCCCGATGCGCGAATTCGGGCGGCAGGCGCTTCAACTCACCACTGCCCATATCGCGCACGACGATCGTCTGATCCTTGCTGCTCACGGCCATGTAGCGGTCATCGCCGCTGAAGGTGATCGTGCGCACCGCGTTCGCCACGAGGCCGGGCAGCCGCTCGACGATGCGGTGCGTCTTCACGTCCCACACGAGCACCAGCCCGGTGTAGTCGCCGGTCACCACGCGCTTCTTGTCATGGCTGAAAGCGACCGCGCCAATCGACGACGGGGAACCGTGCAGATAGGTCGTGAGCCGGGGATTGTGATACGCGGACGTGAGCAGGCTGCCGAGCGCGTCGGGCAATTGGCCGAGCCCGTTTTCCTCGGTGATGAGCTGCCCCTGCGTGGCCAGCAGCAGCGACACGTCGAGCCGCTCGTCCCGCATCTGGAATGCCCGCGCCGCAATGCTGCGCGCGTTCGCGATGTTGCGCTCGCGCGTCGCCTTGTCCCGCTGCTCTGTCGCCAGGTTGCGCTCGTTCTTCGCCATCTCCGCCTGGCCCAGCGCGTACCACGTCAGCCACGCGAAACCGCCCATCACCACGGCCATCACGCACGCCGCCCAAAACGCCCATTTGTTTTTCCGCGCGTCGTGATTGCGCTGGCAGACTTCCAAAAAATCGCGCTCCGTCTGCGTCAGTTCGTCCGCGTGCTCGTCCGCCCACGCCTGCGCCTGCTTCCGCGCATCGCCGCGCAGACACAGCGCATCCGCGCGGCCCTGATTATTCCACACCGCCGCCTGGTGCTGGAGAACGCTGAGATTCCGCTCGCGCCACGCCGCGTTGTCCGCGCGGATTGGCTTCACCATGCGATCGTGCGCCAGCTCCAGCCACGTCACGCCGCGGCGCTCTTCACCGCGGATGAGATGCACATCGACGAGCTTCTGGATCGCCGTCTCATTCACTTCGCGGCTGTTCTCCGAGCCCACCATCACCTGGCTGCGGATCCCGCCCTCCGTGATTAGCCGCCGGTCGAACCACTCGCGCAACACCCGCTCCGGCAGCTTGCTCGCCGCCGCGATCTGCGCCACCCGCTCCGCGTAATAATCCGCCAGCGCCGAATCCACCGTCCCCGTCCCGACGATGTGCCCCGCCGTGATTTCCGTCACGCCGGCATCCAGCTTTTCCCAAAGCCGGTAACACACCACCTGAAGCTGCACCGGCTCGATGTAAGGCCCGAGTTCCTTCTTCGCTTCACCGGTTGGCTCCTGCACCACCACCTCGCGTAAATCATCCACCAGCTTCGTCGTCGCCTCTTCCGTGAAAGTGACGCCGCATTCCTTCGCCGGCCGCTGCACGGCGACGCGCGCACTTTCCACACCCAGCAGATCGAGCCGGAACGTCGATTTCAACCGCGTCGGAATCGGCCTCAGAAAAGGATCCAGCGCCGCCACGTATTCCTCGCGCATCGCAAACAGCGCCCACCGATTCAGGTCGCGCAGCGCCTCGCCGACTTGATTGAAAAAATCCATCTTCTGCTCCCGATGCGTCGGATCGAGCGTCAGGATTTCCTCGAACTGATCGAAAATCAGAAACGTCCCCTCGTCCCGTCCGCTTGCCGCCTCACGACGATTCAGATACTCCGCAAAAGACAACGTCGCGAGTTCCTCCGGCGCGATCGCCTGCTCCGCCGGCACGCCCTGCTCCAGCGAGACCAGCGCGCTCATCACGTAAAGATTGCGCGGACGCACTCCGCCACCCGCATCGCGATTCACGCGGATCACCGGCAGCACATGGAATTCCTCCTTCTCCAACTCCGGAATCAATCCTGCCTGAATCAGCGAAGTCTTCCCCGCGCCCGACGGCGAATACAGCAGCACGATCCGCTCGGCGATCAGCAGATCGAGCAACTGCCGCGCCTCCCGATCCCGCCCGTAAATGCGCTCGCCATACCGCAGCGACCGCGGGCCGACGTAGGGATTTTGCGACGCGGATTTGCTCACGACGTTTTATTCATCTGCCGTTGCAGCTCTTTCAGAAAATCCTCCGCGCGGCCCCAGTAGATGCTGATTTTCGTGTTGGAAAAGTAACGCTCCAAGTATTGCCGGGCGCGTTTCGGGTCGATGGTGCGGTCTTGCTCGGGGTCGATTTGCACGGCGACGTGGGCGTATTTTCCGAGGAGGGCGCGGCCTTCGCGGCCTTTGATGCTGCTGAAGAAAACGCGGAAATCCCAATCGCGAAGCTGGAAGCCGAGGAAGAGCAGCGCCGTGTTCGTGAGCTTCGCGCGGACGCTCGTGGGGATGATGTCGTTGTTGCGCGTGACGTCGATGAGGTAGTCGAAGTAGTTGTCCTGCGTGAGCACGATCGACTCGGGGTCGCGCAGGTGGCCGAAGAGGTGATAGACGAGCGGCGCGTCCTTGGTCGGCTCGAAGCTCGGCTGCTCGGCGGCGGTCTCGTTGCCATCGTCATCGCGGCGTGGGCAGAGCGCGACGGCGGGCGTTTTTTTTGCGGCGGTGAGCGCGTCGGCGAGGAGGTTGTCGGGATTCGTCGTGAGATACACGGGGAGATCGAGACTCGCGAGGATCGCGTGCGGTTCGTCGGGCTCCTGTTCGCGCCGGATCGCGCCCGCGGTGGAAATGAGCTGCTGGATGTCGCCACTCGCGACTTCTTCGGAAATCTCGGGATACTGCCGCAGCACACCGGCGCGGAGTGCGTCGCAAAATTCATCGCGCACGAAGGTCTCCTCGCCCTGATCGACCGCGATGTATTGCGCGACGAGCGGCAGCTCCTCGCACTCGTCTCCCTCCATCGGGTAGCGATATTTTTTCGCCCACTGCCGCGCGATTTCGCGGAAGGAGCCGACGAGCGATTCCAGCAAACCGGAGCCGAGGATCGGCGTGCAGCGGCCTTTGCGAATGTTGCTCACCAGCGAAGGCCAGCGATCGAAACCCGGCTGCTCGCCGGTGAATCCCGGCGTGTACCACCAGATGCGCCCGCGTTTCAGCGACATGAAAAGCACGGGCATCCACCAATCCGGCCGCGTCCGCACCGCGCCGCGCGCCGCCGCCATCGCGCGGTCGATCTGGCCGTCCTCCTGCAGCTCCTTGAAAAAGACCGGCAAAAACGCGCCCGCGGTTTGCATGGTGACGCTGCCCTGCATGGCGACCACCGCCGGAATCCCCGCCTCCGCGAGCCGCGGCCCGAGCGCGGCCAGCACGCCGTCATCCCCGCTCGCGCCGGTGCCCGCGCTTTCACAAGAAGCGAGCACGACAAGCCGCGGACGCTGCTTCAGTTCGCTCAACCGCGTCGCGAGATCGGCCCCCTGCACGATGGCCGCGCCGCCCGCGTCGTCTTCCAAATATAGCAGCGGTTTTCCGTCGATGAACGCGCCGTGGCAAACCAGCAGCAGGATGTCGTAACCCTCGCGCAGTTTGCCGAGGATGTTATTCAAAGTCGCGGTGCCGCCGCCGCCGAGCACGGTCGTGGGGATCGTGCCGAGCCCGGTCGTCGCGCGCTGCGTTTCCCCCGCGACATCCACCGGCGCGAGCGCGCGTCCGCCGGGTTTGTAATTGCCGACATTCACTGGACTCGCGATCGCCACCAGCGCGCGCATCTCGTCTTTCGCGCGCAAATTCACCGGCCGCCAGTCGTCGCGGCTGATGAAGCGCGAGATCAGCATCCGCTCGCGCGTCGCGAGCCATTCGCCGGAATCCACATCGCACAACGTTTCCCAAACCAGGCTGTGCAAATCCGCCGCGCTTTTATCCACCAAGAGCCGCAGCCGGATCGGCATATCGAGCGACTCCGCCATCACACAGCCTTTTTCAAAAGCCGACTTGATCTTCGGATCGGCGAACAGCGACTGCGAAAGCAGCCGCCCGTATTCCCTCCGATCGCCGCTCACCGCGCGCAGCGCATCGAGATCAAACGCCGCGAGCCCGAGCACCGGTGCCACATCGGATTCGCTGTCCGAACGATCGAAACGGAGAGCCACCCGCACCGTGGCGTCGATTCGCTGGAGACTGATTTCGAGTTCGACAAATTGAGTCATCCTAACTGGAAAATTCCTGTTTTTTTCGCCGCGAGACCTTCATGGCGAACGCCCTTCAGCAAATGGTCTCCGAGCCGCGAAGGCAAGCTCAAGAAACGGCGAAAGGACTCTGCGCCGCGGGAACGCCCTTTTGCCTACTCGGTCAACTTGCCAACCGACTCTCCGTTTGCGCGACGATTGCAGTTCGACCAACGCGAGTCTTGAAGACCGGGAAAACGCCCCCCCCTATTGCGGCAGGACCGCGCAGTCCGCGGATCGGACGAGCGCCGATTCCGAAAGCGTGGACTCGAGCCGGGCGCATTTGAGGGAGCCGCCGTCGATCAGGTGGCAGTCGGGGAGCGGACTGGTGGGGAATTCGCTGCCGACCAGCGCCGCGGCGGATTCGCCGAGCACGAGATCCGCGCCGGCGAGCTTGCTGTATTCCTGGAGGCGCCACGCCATGTTCACGGCGTCGCCGATGACGGTGAATTCCATGCGGCTCGCGGAGCCGATGTCGCCGACGACGACCGGGCCGGAATTGATGCCGATGCCGATCTTCAGAGTCGGCTGGCCGGCGGTCGCCCATTGCAGATTGAGCCGCGCAAGCGCCTCGCGCATGGCCAGCGCGCAGGCCACGGCATTGCGCGCGTCGCCCGCCGGGCCAGCGCTTTTCACGTTTCCCCAGACGGCCATCACGGCGTCGCCGATGAATTTGTCGAGCGTGCCGCCGTGGGCGAAAACGCAATCGACCATCGCGCTGAAGTATTCATTCAACTGCGCGACGAGCGCGCGTGAATCGACGCTGGCGGCGAAGCGGGTGAAATTGCGGATGTCGGAAAAGAGCACGGTGACCGGGCGCAATTCGCCGCCGCTCACGCGGGCGTAACGATCGCGGTCGTCGAGGATTTCGTTCACGACGTTTCGCGACACGTAGCGTTCGAGCGTGGTGCGGAGTTGTTTCTTTTCCCGGCGCTCGATCACGATGTCGAGAAAGAGGCCGCTGATGCCGTTGAGATTGAAAGCGATGAGCGGCGCGACGGCTGGCAGGAAGAGGCCCGCCGAATCGTAGATCGCAAACACGGCGACGAGCCACGCCGCGCAGCCAAGCAGCAGCGCGATGAAACGCGCATACGGCTTTGGCACGAAGCGGCGCAGCAGCGACGGGATGAGCGCGAAGGCGGCGACGATCGCGGCGTTCGCGGCGGGCGGTGGTTCGTGGATGAAGTCGGGATGCAGCAGGCTGTTGATCGCGTTGAGATGCAGTTCGGGGCCGGGCATCCTGCCCATCGGCGTGGGATGCTCGTCCTGCTGCCAGTTTCCGTGCGCGCCGATGACGACGATTTTGTCGCGGAAAAATTCGCCGCTGCCGAAATTTTGCCGCCAGTAGCGCGGCGCGAAAAACATCAAAAGCGAACGCGGCACGAATGTGCCGGGAGGCCCGGCGAAACGGAACCGGTGAAGGTCGTCGCCGGATGGAATTAGGTCTCGGAGTCCTGCGCGTTCGAGGGCGCGGGCCGCGAGGGAAAACGATTCGTGGCCGACACCGCTGTCATTTGCCCAGCGAAATCTGGCACGCCGTATCGCACCTGTGGAGTCCCCCGAGTCAGACCAGAAATTGTCGAAACCAACGCGCGAATCGCGGGTCTCAGTATCGGCGATGAGCGTGGGTGTGGGGCCAACGACGAATGGCAGCACATCGCTGGAGATATTACCGGCGACGACGACGCGGTCGCGGTGGCGGTCGAGCATTTCGCGGAAAAGGTCGTCGTTCGAGGAGGGCTTCGGGAACGTCATATCGAAGATCACGGCGCGCGCGCCCGCTTTCACCAGACGGTCGAGCACGAGGCCGTGGATTTCGCGCGACCACGGCCACTCGTGGGCCATCAATTCCAGGGCGCGGCGCGATTCCGGCTCGGAGTCATCGGCTTCGAAAATCAGATCGCGATCGTGCTCCCGATCGAGCGTCGCGGAGGCGGTGTCCACGGCGAGGAAAACCAGCGACGGATCGCGGATGGCCGGACGCCCGGCGCGCGTGATCGCATCCTGCACGGCCAGTTCGATCCGCATCATCGGCGCGAAGCCGCTGAACTGGAGCGCGGCCAGGAGCGCGGTGCAGGCGCAGGCGAAAATCAGGTGTGGGAGCGTGCCACGGCGCTTCATTGGCGGGATGTTTAGCCGGAAACATGCCGCCACCCGCGGCGGCACGACCGCTGCTTTTTTAGTTGCGAATGGTCCGATCCAAACTGCTTTGCGCTGCCGCCATCGCGGCTCCCCTGCTCTGCGCACACGCGCAGTTGGCACCGGTGCAGCGCGAATACGCGCGCCAGTTTCAAAGCCCGCCGGGAACGGTCGATCTGCAAGGCCAGCGCAACGCGCCGGATGTCTCGCGCTTCGACGGCACTGCGATCGACGACGATGCCTTCGGGCAGCAGGTCTTCTTGAAACGCGAGGAGCGTCCGCGGCCGTTCAGCGCGTATGCGGAAATCGGCGCGTTTGTGACGAACAACGTCGCGCTCGCGAAGCGTGATGCGCAGGAGGATGGCTTTCTCGTGGCAACGACGGCGGCGGCATTTGCACACCGCGTCACCAACACCATCCGCATCGACGCACGCGCGCAGGCTGCGGCGTATCGCTACAACGAATACCGCGAGCTGGATTTCCAAAGCACGGATCTCGCCGTGAGCGTGACGTGGACCGCGCCCGTCGCTGGTGGCGTCGATCTGTCGGCGCGTTATGCCTTCACCGATCTCACCACCGCGGAGCGGACGCGGGAGTTTTACAAGAACCACGCGATCATCGTCGGCGCACAAACGGCGATCCCGATTTCGCGGGCGCAAATGGTGTATTTCGGAGCCAGCGCGCAGTGGAGCATGGCCGATCCGAAACCAGCGGGCCGCGATGAATACGGCGCCTACGCCGGCTACCGCGCGCAGATCGCGCGGCGGTTCTATGCGGACCTTTACTACCGGTACGGTCACTACGTTTACCGGGATGGCGCGGGCCGCAGGGATCACAATCACACCGTCTCACTGTCGCTCCACTACAAGGCCGCCGACTGGCTGGGCATGTCCGCGTCCACGTTTCTCGGCGCAAACCGGTCGAATCGCGCGGCCTTTGAATACGACGTGATGAACGCCGGCGTGGGCATCCAATGCTCGGTGCAATTTTGAGCGAGGAACCGCAATCACCTGCATCGTGACACTTCGTTCGGGGATTCACCTCCGTGGACAACGTGGTGCCGCAACCCAACGGAGCCCTCCCAGACTCCGCCAGTTAGATTGATCTCGGTGATCCGTTTCGCATTTTGCGAAACTATTCGCCTAACACCCTTCTCCACCTTTTCCCGGAGCGGTTAGGCGTTTCGGTTGTTGGTGAAAGGCTCGGCATAGCCAAGACGAAAAAGAGCTGCGCCAAACGCCACAAACGCCTCCACGGTCGTAGTGCGTGCTCGCCGACGAGGACGAGCACAAGAAACAGCGGAATAAGAAGAGAGACAGAAGTGGTGGTGATACCGCGCCAAGCGAGGAAGCCTGCGAGTGGAGAAAGGATGAACAGCAACCAATAGCTCACCAGGGCCGCGCGCTCACGACGCGGATGCTTTGGCTGCTGCGGCTGCTGAATTTCGGTCATACAGGCTTCCGTGGAAGGATGCGCGCAGAAACGCCCGACCCCAAGCTAAGGCGCTGTAGCGCATAAGCGGCGGTGAGGTATCAACACTGCCACCGAAATCCCCGTCATTTTATGACTTTCTGGAGGATATTGCTAATGAGAAGGGCCATTGGACCTGCCATGCCAATAGCAACTGCATTGTTGCCCGTTGCTAGCCATATGACCCACCCAATACCGGCTCCTCCGCTCGCGGCCAAAAGTGCGATAGCAGCAGAGCGTCCCAATTCTTTGTCGTTTGGTTTTTGTTCCATAGTCTTTGTTCTTTCGATGTTTGGAGCCGCCTAGACTCCAGCTAAGAGACTGCGGAGGGCGGCAGCGCGACGCGCGCTGGCTGCGCGCGGGGGGAGCAGAAGGTCAGTCTGTGAATGTCGCTCATTTCTTGAAGATCCTTCTTCCCGGAAAACGTAAGGCGCTAACATCACTGTAGCGACAAGAAAGAAGCGGCATTCACAGACTGACCCTCTGATCTTCGCCCAGATATCTCTGCCCCACGACGAAGCGCCCGATCTGCTCCTGCAAGGGCGCGATCCATTGGTTGTGCTGCGTGACTTGGTCAGTGTTTTCCTGGGTGTTGGACATGGAGCGGGATACGACCGCCAAATCGCGCGAAAGTTCAACCCGGCAATTTGCGCAAAAAAGGAGCCGCCCACCGCGAGGTGGACGGCTCCCATGGCAAACGCAACGTTGTCGCGACGATCAACCCTGGCGGCGACGCATCCCAAGCAGCGCAGTGGCGCCGACCATCAGCAGCATGGCCGAGCCGGGTTCCGGCACGACCAGATAAACGCCGATGCCGCCGTCGCCGATGATCGCCCCAGTCGCGGACGAGCTGGCGAAGCCTTCGTAGCCGACGAGCAGCATGTCGAATCCGCTCGGGCTGTCTGCCGCCGGGATGAAGAACATGCCTTCCGGCGAAACAAGACGGTCGCTCGCGCCGCCGAGGTAGGTATTCGAGTAGTCGAGGAAGCCCGGCGCGGAGGGATCGGTGATGTCGAAAAGCAGCAGACCATTCTGCCGCTCGAGCGCGAGCGCGAGAATCGTCTTGCCGTCGATTTCAAAGACGCTCAGGCCTTCCGGCTCCGGGCCTTTGTCATCCGAGCGCGTGTCTGTCAGGGAAAGCGTGCCGCTGCTGATATTGTGTGCGGCAGGATCGAGGCCGAGGAGGAGTGGTTCGAGCGAGCCGGAGTCATACTTGATCACCAGCGACCCATCGGGCTGCACTTCCCAGATGGTGTAAGACCGGGTGCCGATCATCGTGATGTCGTCGATCTTTCCATCGGCATCGGTGTCGCCATCAATCCGCGAGAGGTTCAAGCGGCCCAGCTCTGCGTTTGCGCGGATGCCGGTCGCGGTTGCCGGATAATTGTCGTCGAGAAGGCTCGGGACGGGGATCACGGCTGCGGCATCTCCATCCATATCCGCGAGGCCGCTGGTGGTGCCGAATTTGGTGACATCGCGGTCGTCAAAGCGGGCATCACCTTCATTGGCCGTCACTAGATAGGTTTTTCCACCAGAAACATAGCTCGCGATCGTGTCGGGCATGGGCAGCCCCTTGACCGTCTTGTTGATCAACACCGCCGTGACGCTGCCGGGGCTGCCGGGGCCATCCTGATCGGAGGCGTCGATCGTTTGCGTGATCGTCCCGAGATTATTGATCCTTTCCCACTTCTCCGTGGCGAGGTCGAAGACGCCGATTGCGTTGTTATCCTGCAAAGTCACGTAGGCTTTCCCGCCCTTGACCGTGATGTATTCCGGCTCGATCGCCCGGAAGTCCTGATTGATCGCGAGCGTGAAGTCCGGGACGCTGTTGATGAAAGTTTGCGTCGTCCCCACTCCCACTCCCGCAACGTTGGAATTGCGGATCCCGCTCAGGCTTGCGCTGCCGACGAGATTTCCCGCGGAAAAATCGAACGTCCTAGCCGTAGTCGTTGTGAGGTAACCGAGATTGGCGGCGGTGACGCTGGACACGTCGATGATGCTGATCGAGCCCGGTGCCTGCACGGCAGTCGCCGCCGGGTTGAATTCCCCTTCATTCGCCACGTAAATTTTCGTCCCGTCGGCGGAGAATGAAACGTTATCCGGGTGAAAGCCGACGTCGATCGTGCCGATCACAGCGCCGGTCTCGTAATTGAAATAGGCGAGCTTCCCGAGCACGTTCGTGTTGTCCGTCGGGACGATGCTCGCCACACCGAAATTGCGTCCCAGCGGATCGAGCGCGGTGCTCGTGACGGAGAGAAGCGAAGTGAGGCCGGTGTTAGTCGGATTCAGGTCGATCTGGAATCGTTCCGTCAGGCTTCCATTTGCGCCGAGGGTGAGGATCTGCACGCCGAACGTCGTCGGGACCGTGGCGCCCGTACCGTCCGTATCGCTGACATAGATTCCCGCCACCGTGAAATCGTCTGGCGTGTAGCCAACGATCTCGATGCCGCCTTGCTTGGCACCGTCGGTAAACGTGAACGTGTTGACGAGATTGAAATCAAGCGCTGCGTGGGCCGCGCTTGCGGTGGTGGCCACGGCGAGGCCGCGGAACAGGTTTTTGAACAAACGTTTTTTCATAGTGATGATAGGTTTTTCGCGCTGGGGTGGAAGTGATGCCGGGTCTTGTGGCGGGTTCGCTGGAGGGACTCAAGGCTGGCACTGTAAAGTTCCCGCGGCATCTGTGCGGAGATCAGGTGACGGGCCGGAGACCTAGTGTCTATCAAGGTTCAGCGGGTATGCGGCACGCAGCGATTTGCCTTCATTCCGTCACATGGTTGTTCAGAAAACGTCACGTTTCTGTCGCCGAACGAACACACGCGCATTTCGCGGACAATGGATGAAAAGTTTTTCGAACAACCTTCGCCTTCGGCTTTGGCTCTTGCTCAAATCGTTCAACCTCGCCGACTGCCGCGCCAAGTGGAGTCATCACATTCGCCAAACTTACCCACTGCGGGTCCGATCGCTGCTTTTCCAGCATTCGGACATCCATGAAATTCACCGCCATCGCCATCGCCGCAGCTCTCGCGATCCTCAGTCCTGCGCTCACCGCTGGCGCGCTGAAAGGCGCGACCGTGAGCCGCATCGTTAATGACGTGCAAGTGATCGCGCCGCAGGGGAAAGATCGGCGCGCCGCGGAGTGCGAAATCCTCGGCGACGATGCCAGCGTGCGCGTGGGTGCGCGGTCGCGGATGGAACTCGTTTTTGCCGATCAAACCATCGCCCGGCTGGGTGCGGAAACGGCGCTAAGATTCCAACCCGGAAAGCGCGCGCTGCGGCTCGATCGCGGCACGTTGCTGCTCCAGGTGCCGGGGTTTCGCGGCGGCGCGAGCATTCTCACCGGCCCGCTCAAGCTCTCGTGCGGCGAAGCGACGATTTTGATCGAACATCTGCCCGGCAAAAGCCTCAAGGCCGTCGTGCTCGAAGGCGAGATGCGCGTCTCGGTCGATCGTTTCCTCGGCGACAGCATCATCGTCCCTGCCGGGAAAATGCTGATCACGAGTGCCGACGTGAAACGCATTCCCGATCCCGTGGACACCGACCTGCGGACGCTCGTGACGACCTCGGCGCTGATCAATCCCAGCGCATTTCGCGGAGCGGAACCCGGGCCGGAAATCGCGCCGCTGCCGAGCCTGCCGCGGATCCTGCGGCAGATCGCGCGGCAGGAGGTGGCGCTGAATGCCAGGCGGCTGATTCGGACGAATCTGGTGATCTTTGGGAGCGGGACGAACGTGGTGATCCCCGGCGCGGTCGATGCGTCGGTCACTTCTCAAAACCCTGAGAGCGCGGATCGCAGAACTGCGGAAATCGCGGTGGCACCGATGCCGGAGCAGCCGATGGCGATCGCGCCCGCTCTGCCAGAACCATAATCACCATATCTCGGCATCGGATGTGCTCGCTTGGGAGAGCGGCTGCAAACGCATCCGAATATGAAATTCACCGCTCTCCCTGCTTTCATCCTTACCGGCCTGATTTCCCACGCCCTCGCTGGCCCGCTCAAAGAGGCAAAAATCAATCAAATCGTCAACGACGTGAAAGTGGTCGAGCCGCGCAAGGGCGCGCACCCGGCGACGCTTCAGGAATTGATCAAGGATGACCGCGGCGTCGCCACCGGGATCCAGTCGCGCGCAGAGCTGCTCTTTCAAGACAACACGCTCACGCGCCTCGGCGCGGAGACGTATTTCACGTTCCAACCCGGCACGCGGAATATCGACCTCGATCGCGGCTCGATCCTGCTCCAAGTGCCGAAAAATCTCGGCGGCGCGCGCATCCGCGCGGCATCCGTCACGGCGTCAATCACGGGCACGACCATCATGGTCGAGCATCTGCCGGGGAAAAGCGTGAAGGTGGCCGTGCTGGAAGGCAGCCTGAACATCGGCCTGGACCGCCGGCCCGGCGAGACGGTGACGCTGCGGGCTGGGAAAATGGTGACGCTCGATCCCAATGCGAAGGATCTGCCAAAGCCCGTGGACGTGAATCTGCGCAAGCTCGTGCTCACCTCGCCGCTCGTCGATCCGACCCTGTTCAAAGGCAAATCAAAGGCCCGCATTGCCGCGCTCCCGAGCATGGGTTTGATCGAGAAAGAGATCGCCGCGCAAATTGCGACGGTCCCCGCCGCGGACACGGCGATGGCCGTTTTCGAGACGACCGCAGTCGCGGAAGATGCCATCAAACCGGAGACCGCGGCACCAGCGTTTGACGCCGAAAAACCAGCCACGAGCGTCGCGAAAACAGAACTTCCGCTGCCCGCGAGCGAGCTGACACCGGAACTGGATGACTCGGACCCGCAAGCACCGGGAAAAACTCCGGCCAACCGGGGAGGTTTGACCGGACAAACGGGCGGCGTTTTAACCACCGCCACGGTGACGCCGACGGAATCTCTCGCGAACACTTCCGCAAACGCGGATACCGCGACCGGCAACGAAACGACCAACGGCGCGCTCACCCGCACCGCGCCCGTGAGGCCCTCGGGAATCGCGACGCTGACACCACCAACGACGCCGCCAACGACGCCGCCAACGACGCCACCAACGACGCCGCCAACAACGCCGCCAACGACGCCGCCAACAACGCCGCCGACAACGCCGCCAACAACGCCGCCAACAACGCCGCCGACGCCTACCGCGACGAATCCCGCATTCATCACCGCGCCCAGTCCCTACGTGATCTCAAACGCAACCACGATCACGACTGGCAATCAGACGATCGCGACCAGTGGCGCGGTGGATGCGGGTGGCCTGTTCCAATCGGCGGCGGTGAACGGTTCGCCTTCCGCATTTCTTTTCGACACGCCGTCGGCCTTCGACGCGGCGAGCGGGATTGATTCCAAATTTGGCGTGATGACCGGCGGCCCCGCGCCCGCGAACGGCGTGGCGGTCTATCGCTTTGCGGGCCTCGATATTCAGGGCGGCCCCACGACTGCCATCACTGGCGGCCTGACCGACCTCGCCCTCGTCTCGCAGTCCGGGATCACCTCCGGTTCCAGCGGTAGCGCGTGGACCCTGGACTCACTGCACTCGCTCTTTTTTGGAACCGTGAACGGACCGATTGTGATCGGCAACGAATTAAAAAAGACCTCGCTCATGTCGGGCTTCAAATATCTCCAAATGAATGCCCGTGGCAGCAGCGGCACCGTGACGCTCGACAGCAACATCACCGTCCCATTTGCGAACCTCTACGTGGATGCGGAGCAAGGCATCACAGTTTCCAGCAACGGAAAAATCACCGCTTTCGAAACGGTGTTCAACACGCCCGGCACGATCGAAATCAACACGAGCCCGCTGGTCGCGACATTGAAGCTCAATGCAGGAACCGGCATCCGATCCACCGTCCCACTCGGAGCCGGGCTCGTCGAGATGACTGCACCGAGGCTCGAAACCACGGGCAACCTCTCGGCCGCAACCGGCTTCCTCAACATCGGCGCAGGCGGCATCCAGGCGGGTGGCTCGACGCTGATGGGATTCGATCGCATCGACGTCGCGGGAAATGTGGAGTCCGGCACCGTCGGCGTAAGATACGCGCTCAATATTGGAGGCACATTTGCGACGCAGGCAGTGAACGGAGCCGTGAGACTGACAGCGAGCACGGTCGCGATCGGTGGCGGAATCGATCTAACGGCAGCGAACAACCAAGCCGGCGGCGCGCTCACCATCGACGCGACCGATGTGGACCTGAGCCCGGCGGGAATCAATGGCATCAAAGCTGACGGAGCTGACAGTCCACTCGCGTCCGGGGCCGGAGGCGACGGCGGCACGGTGAACCTGGGCACTTCGGCAAAACCGATTAAGAATTCCATCACGGTCTCGCGACCCATGTCCGCGACCACCGGGGCGAACGCCACGGGCGTGCTGACTGGCGGCACTGGCGGCACCGTGAACCTCGTCGCGACCGGACCGATCGCGGTGAATTCGACGGTGAAAGTCTCCGACAGCGCTCCGACCCGCGCGAGTAGGAACGGCGGAAACATCACTCTCGACAGCCGCAAAATCACCGGCACCGCCATCGCGATCAACAACTCCGGCCAGCTCCTCTCGCTCTTGAGCAGCGCTTCGCCCGGTTCGGGCGGAAACATCACCTTCGTCTCGTCCGGCGGCGACATCCTCGTCAATGGCGGCACCGTGCAGGCGGACAAAGGGACGGTCGATATGCGCAACAACGGCGCCGGCAATGTCGCGCTCACCAACGCGACCATCCGCGGCGATGTCGTGAAAATCGGCGCGCTCGGCGCGAACGGCCAGCTCCTCATCGGCGGCGGCACGATCAGCGCCGACACGTCGCTGAAACTTTACGGCGGCACGAGCAATGGGCAGGTGCGCTTCACCGATGACGTGACGCTCGGCGGCGCGAGCACAAAGATCATCGCCGGAAAAACGGTGACGATCGACAACACCAAGACCGTGACGATCGGCGGTTCCGCGGCGGCGAAAGTCTATACCGATCGCGGAAACTACACCGGCTCGGGGGGCAACGGTTCGACGACCGGCAGCTTCGGGGGGGCTGGCGCTGGCACGCAGAGCTTCAACAAACGGCCCACCTTCTAAATGATCTCCCGCCTCGAATCCGCCGCCGAGCCGGAAACACTCTCGCAAAACCGCCTCTTCGCCGGCATCTCGACGGCGCTGCTGACGGACATCGGCGCGGATGTCGATCTCCTGCAATTCGACGCCGACGACGTGGTCTTCAACGAAGGCGAACCGGGCGACTGCCTGTTCCTCGTCGTCAGCGGCAGCGTGCGCATTTCCAAACTCGGCCGCGGCGGAAAACAGGAAACGCTGGGCATCATCCAGCCGGGCAATTTCTTTGGCGAAATGGCGCTCATCGACGGCCATCCGCGCTCCGCCCAGGCCACCGCCGCCGTGCCGACGATCCTCGGGAAAATCGACTCCGCCTCGTTCACCCGCATCCTCGACAATGCGCCGCGCGATCTGCACATGAATTTCCTGCGCTCCGTCGTCGAGCGCCTGCGCGGGATCAATTCGCACTTCATCACCGAACTCATGCGCAGCGAGCGCCTGAGCCTCGTCGGCACGATGGCAAACTCGATCATTCACGATCTGAAGAATCCGATCCAGGCCATCCAGTCCTGCTCGGAACTCATCGCCATGCGCACGAAGGATCCCGACGTGGTCGAGTTCACCGGCATCATGCAAAAAGCCGTCGGCCAGATGACGGACATGGCGCAGGAACTCCTCGATTTCGCGCGCGGCCAGAGCAGCCTGCAAATGAAACCGCGCTCGCCAAAAGCGGTCATCAGTGAATTCGATTCGCTGCTCGTCCGGCTGCTCCCCGCCAACGTGCATCTGCTGCGCGAATTCCATTTCTGCGACGAAATCAACGTCGATGTCGGCCGCTTTGTGCGCGTGCTGCTGAACCTCACGAAAAACTCCATTGAGGCGATGCCATCCGGCGGCGTGCTGCGGCTTGGCCTGCGGCAGACTGGCGCGTGCGCGATCTTCAGCATCGCCGACACGGGCAGCGGGATCTCGGATGAGCTGCTGGGAAAAATTTTCGAGCCCTTCGTGACTTACGGAAAATCGAAAGGCACCGGCCTCGGCATGGCCATCGCGAAAAGTGTGGTCGAGGCGCACGGCGGGACGATCTCCGTGCGGAGCAAGTCGGGCATCGGCACGACGGTCGAAGTATCCGTACCGACGCTCGCGCAGACGATCGCGATGTAGGCGCGTCAGGGCAGGGTCGCGGCGACGCGATAGAAACGCGGGGCCGTGTTGTTTTCCAAAATGCTGACGGCGCCGGCGACGTCGCTCACATTCACACCGGGATCGGCAGTCCAGCCGATGCCGGTATTCCATGTGGCGACGGGTGTCCACGGCGTCGCGGCGAGGTCGTGGGTGGCTTCGACGCGAAGCGTGATGTCGGTGGCGTCGAGGTTGCGAGTGAAGGTGAAAGTGTGGGTTCCGGCGTCACTGGTTACGACCGGCTGCTCTGCGGCGAAGGAGCGTAGCGGGTTCGCGTTGAGCGTGTATTCGAGCAGGTTCACAGTGCTGTCTGCGTCGGGGTCGTCTTCCGGGAGCGTCCCTGTCGCGCCCGCGTTTGCGCCGAATTTTCCGAGCTGCCACGCGGCGTACCCCGGCGCGACCGGGAGCGTGTAGGCGATTTGCAAGGTGGGCCGTTGGGTCGTGGTCGCGTGCTCCGACGAGTACGCGAACCAGCCGTCCGGGCCGGTGCATTGAATGACCCAGCCGTGATTCAGCGCGCCCGCGAGCATCGCCGCGATGTCGCCGGTCACGTCGAGAATGACCGGCGCATTTTCCAGTTCCGGCAAATGCGTGAACGAATCCGCGAGCACGGCATCCGTGTCGTCCACCGCGATCCCGTCCACGAGCGAGTCCCATGTGTTGGTGTCGGTCCACGGGACGAGCATTCGGTGCGCGGAGGCGAGGTCGTCGCTGTCATCGTTCGCGCCCGCACCGGTCCAGAGGCTCAGCTTTGCGCTGACGATGATCGCGTTCAGCGGCACCTGCCCGGCGTCGGGACCGAAGAGGTTTTCAAACTTAACGAGCACCTGCGCGGGCTGATCTCCCGCCGTGACGGAATCCGTGTCGAGGTCCGCGGAAAGCAGCGTCGTCGCCGATTCGTCGGTCGTCGGCGTGGCGAGTCGGATCATCGTGTCCGCGCAATCGGCGTAGCCATTCAGCCCCAGCCGGAATCGCTTCGCCAGCACCGGCACATCGCCCGGAAGCACGCCGGTGATCGGGCGCACTTTCGCGGCGCGTCCGGCGTGCGTCGTGCCGTGCATGTCTTCGAGCGTGCGGAGAAGATTGTGCAGCGTCCAGCGCGTCGCGTTCACGGTGCCCGGCATGAGGCCCGCGCCGTAAAAGACCGTCGGGATCTTGTTCGGCCCGGAAAGATTGTCCTCATCGAAGGTGATGACGAGCAGGCTGTTGTGGGTGCGCGCCCATTGCGCGTAGGCGGTGAAGTTCGCGCGAAGCCAGTCATCGCCCATGCGGACGGTGCCGTCGTGCATGTCGTTCTGCTGATTTGGCACGACGATGGCGACATCGGGAAGCTGGGAAAAGTCGGCGGGGAAATCGAGGAAACGCGCGTTCGTATCGAAGGCGAGTTGATTCTCCGGGATCGGGTCCACGCCTTCGGCCGCCTGCCAGTTGGCCCACGGATTATGTTTGCGGCGGTAGAGCGTGTAGGTCGTGCCGCCGATGATGATGTCCGTCCCCGTCGTGTCACGGTCGCCGATGGCTGGCAGGTCTTCGCTGTATCCGCGAAAAGTCCGTCCCGCAGCGATGAGCGCAGCGCCGAGATTTGGCACGCTCCACGGATAGGTCGCGGGCCGCGTGTTGCTCGTGACGCCCTGGTTGTCGCCGGAGAAGAACTGGATGTAGTTCGGCTGGCTCGGGTGCGTGATGGCATAGAACTCGGTGAAGTTCACACCGCCGTCGGCGAGTTCATTGATGAACGGCGCATCCACGCGGTTGCCGAGCACCTGCGCGTAGTCGGTGTTCTCTTCGATGACGATGACGACGTGATCGTAGCGATGGGGCGCGGCATCCAAGACGGTGGCGAGGGTGAGAAAAGCGAGGAAGAATGTGTGCATGAACGTGAACTGCGGGATGCGGAATGCGGGACCGCATTCGCACGTTGGGATAGGCAATGAAGGTGACTTGGCAAAGGAGGAAACGTTACGGAACGGGCGGGCGGTTGGGTCAGGTTTTTTCGCTTCGCAAAACACCAGCGGACATCCCGTGAACAAGATGACGCCTTCTGTAAGCCAAAAAAACCGGTGCGAGAGTTCGCACCCGGAATATGTTGCGGCCCCGTTTTTTCAATCCCCGCCTTCCCTCCCTCGCCCAATGACCCACACCCGTCTCCTCGCCTCCTCGTTGCTGTTCGCCTTGTCCGCCTTTGCGCAGGCCGATGTGCTCATCAATGAAATCATGCATCACCCGTCGTCGGAAAATCCGGCGGAGGAATACGTCGAACTCTATAACAGCGGGGGCGCGCCGGTCGCGCTCGCGGGCTGGCAGTTCACGAGCGGGGTGACGTTCACGTTTCCGGCGGTGTCGATTCCTGCCGGCGAGTATCTCGTGGTGGCGGCGAGTTCGCCGGCGTTCGCCGCAAAATATCCGGCTGTGACGAACTTTGTCGCGGGCTGGACGGGGCAGCTTTCCAACAGCTCGAACACGATCACGCTGCGCGATGCGCTTTCGGTGAAAGTGGATGAAGTGGACTACGCGGACGATGGCGATTGGGCGGTGCGCGTGCGGCAGGATCCGCCGGACTTCGGGCATCGTGGGTGGAAGTGGAAGAGCGACGCGGATGGATTCGGGAAGTCGCTCGAACTCATCAATGTGCTCTTTGACAACTCCGCCGGGCAGAACTGGGCGGCGAGTGCGACGGCGGAAGGGACGCCGGGCGGCGCGAATTCCGTCGCGGCTTCGGACATCGCGCCCGTGATTTCCGACGCGGAACATTTTCCCCTCGTGCCCAGCTCGACGCAGAGCGTGACGGTGACTTGCCGCGTGGTGGACGATCATGCGACGGCAATGACGGTCGAGTTGCATCACCGGCTCGACGGCGCGGCGCTTTTCACGACGGACACGATGTTCGACGACGGCGCGCACGGCGATGCGCTGGCGGGCGATGGAGTCTTCGGCGCGTTGCTCGGGCCGGAGGCGAATGGGACGATCGTGGAGTTCTATTTTACGGCCACGGATGCGGCGACGAATACGCGGACGTGGCCGGCGACGGCGCGCAATTACACGGGCGCATTCGTGCAGCGGTGCAACTGCCTGTATCAAGTCCACAACTCCGTCTATGCGGGCGCGCAGCCGCTTTACCGGATGGTGATGCTCGCCGCGGATCGCTCCGAGTTGAGCGACATCAACACGGACACCGGCACGCCGCCGTTTCCGTTCAATCCGAATGAAGACCCGGACCAGACGCACAGCCACGCGCGTTTCAATGCGACGTGGATTTCCACGGACGGCACGGGCGCGGAACTGCGCTATCTCACCGGCGTGCGCAATCGCGGCAACGGATCGCGCACGGCGACGATTCCGAATTTCAACGTGCAGTTTGCGAATGCTGACATGTGGAACGGCCTCGCCGCGCTGAACCTAAACTCGCAGAACACGCCTTATCAGCTCCTCGGCAGCGCGCTTTACCGGAAGGCCGGGCTCGCGATGGCCGAGGCACGCGCCGTGCAGATTCGCGTGAACAACGTCAACCTCGCCAGCGGCACCGGCGCGCCGACCTACGGCTTTTATGTGTGCAATGAATTCCTCGATTCGGATTTCGCCGAGCACCACTTTCCGCTCGATAGCTCCGGCAACATCTACCGCGCGCAGCGTCTTGCCACAGGCAGCACGGCGGGCGGCACGGACCTCGACGGCGCGAATCTCGAAATGATCGTTCCGGCGGCCGGCGAGACACTCTCGCTCGTCGATCTCTATAAACTCAACTACCGCAAGGAAACGAACGTCTCGGAGGACAACTGGAGCGATCTCATCGCGCTCACGACCGCGCTCGCGAAAGGCCACAACGGCGGCACGCCGACTTCGCCGACGAGCTACGACGGCGACTATCTCACCAGCGTCGCCGCGACCGCGGATGTGGCGCAGTGGATGCGCTGGTTCGCCGTGAACGCTTTTGCCGACAACGAGGAAACCAATCTCAGCAACGGCGACGGCGACGACTACACGATCTATTTCGGCAAAACCGATCCGCGCGCCCGCCTCATCGCCTACGACCTCGACACGATCCTCGGTCGCAGCGCGACGTCGAACGACGCGACGCATGGCATTTTCCGCATGACGGATTCACCAGGCGGCGCACCGACCCCGGTGAATCCGCTGATGAAGCACCCAAATTACGCGCCGCTGTATTTCGGGGAACTCAAGCGCCTGCTCGACGGCCC
Source organism: Chthoniobacteraceae bacterium (assembly GCA_031409335.1). Classification (GTDB taxonomy): domain Bacteria; phylum Verrucomicrobiota; class Verrucomicrobiia; order Chthoniobacterales; family Chthoniobacteraceae; genus JANLQB01. Next base: position 27,262 of record JANNWY010000251.1, read on the forward strand.
GTTCGCGCCCGCGCAGTTCGGCGTGCTGTGCGATCAAGTGCTCGCGGGTCTCGCGCCCGGCAGCGTCATCACGGCAATGAAAACTTTCAACGCGACGCGCCACGCGCACATCGCCTCGCTCGCGCCGCTGGCGATTTCCGTTACGGATTCCCAGGAGACCGGCGGTGCCGCGCTCACGCCGCTGAATGGCTACCCGCGCACGCTGAATCCTGCGTGCAGGCTGATCGGCGTCGCGCACGCCGTCACCACGCGCAGCGTGAAAGTGAACGGCGTGCTCGCAACTTGGAGCGCGTGGCAGGCGCGGTGGACGGCGAACAACATCGCGCTCACGCCGGGCATCAATCGCGTGCTCATCCAGTCCTTCGACGGCACGGGGGCGGAGACGGAGCGGCTGAATTTCGACGTGTGGTTCGACGACCTCGATCAAGTCACCGCGCCCGCGGCCATCGCGGCGGACACGACGTGGACCGCGGCGGGCGGGCCGTACCGCGTGAGCGCAGACATGACGATCAACGCGGGCGCGACGCTGTCCATCGAGGCGGGCGCGACGGTGTGGCTCGGGAGCAGTACGACGGGCGTGGATGTATTTGTAAACAGCGGCGGGCGCATCGTCGCCGTCGGCACGGAGACGAGTCCGATTCGGTTCATGCGTCCGCCGGGCGCGACGTATCAATGGGCGGGCTTCGATGTGAACGGCGCGGTCGGCTCGCCGATGTCGATCTTCCGGCATTGCACTTTCGAGCAGTCGAGCAGCTACGCGATCGACGTGAACGCGGGCGACGTGGAAATCGACCACTGCGCCTTTTCGCCGACCTGCGTGGACTATGTCTCGCTCGATGGCGCGTCGTTCCTCATCAGCAATTGCATCTTCCCATCGCCGGGCACCGCGGGCGAAGTCGTCCACGGCTCGGGCGGCGTGCGCAGCGACGGGCGCGCGATCGTGCGCGACTGCTTTTTCGGCGCGCAGCGCGGCTACAATGACGTGTTCGATTTCACCGGCGGAAACCGACCCGGCCCGATCTTCCAATTCATCAACAACGTGTGCGTCGGCAGCGACGACGACATCCTCGATCTGGACAGCACGGATGCGTGGGTGGAGGGAAATATCATGATGCACGTCCACCGCGTCGGCACTCCCGATTCGGCGAGCGCGGTGAGCGGCGGCAGCGACAACGCGGACAACTCGCACGTCACCGTCGTCGGAAATCTCATCTTCGATGTGGACCAGGCCTGCACCGGAAAGCAGAACAACTTTTACACTTTCCTGAACAACACCGTGGTCGATCAAAACGGGCGCGGCTCGGACGACACGGAAGATTTTCTCGCGACGAACGATCCGCAATTCATCGTCGGCGTGCTGAATTTCGCGGACGACGGCACGACCTCCGGCGTGGGCATGTATGCAGAGGGAAATATCATCCACAGCGCGCGCGCGCTCGTCCGCAACTACACCGGCGCGCAGGCGGTGACGTGGAATAACAACCTCCTGCCGCCCGGCGCAACGTGGAGCGGACCGGGCTCGGGCAATGTCAGCATCGACCCGCTGCTGAACGATATTTTCGTGGATGCGACGACGGGCGCTTCCAATATCCCGACGCCGACCGAGGCGAACTTCCGCTATCTCGTGCCGAAAATTCGCGCGCAATTCGGGCTGGATGCGTGCTCGCCCGCGCGCGGCACCGGGCCAAATGGCACGGACAAAGGCGGCATCCGCCCGTTCGGCGTCTCGCTCGGTGGCGCGCCGACCGGCACGACGAACGCGACAAGCGCAACCGTCGTCGTCGGCACACGCATGACGGGAAGCGGCATCCCCGCGACCGCGGCGGCATTTCCGCAGGGCAGCGGATGGACGCATTACAAATGGCGGCTCGATGGCGGCGCGTGGAGCGCGGAGACGGTGAACAATGCGCCGATCGTGCTCGCGGGTCTCGCGAACGGTCCGCACACGCTCGAGGTCGTGGGGAAAAACGACGCGCGCTATTTTCAGGATGACGCCGCGTTCGGCGCGAGCGGGCGCATCGCGAGCGCAACTTGGACGGTGGACACGGCCTTCACGCCGCCCGCGCCCGCGCCGCTCGTGCGCATCCACGAAGTGCTCGCGCAGAACACGGAGACCGTGAATTTCGGCACCGCATTTCCCGACCTCATCGAGCTGCACAATTCCGGCAGCGCGCCCGCCGTGCTCGACGGCTGGGGCCTCACTGATAACGCGGCGCTGCCGTACAAATACACGATCCCTAATGCCACGACGCTCGCGCCCGGCGCGTACCTCACGATCTACGCGAGCGGCGCGGGCGCGGTGCCGCAGCCGAAGACGGGCTTTGGCCTGAAGGCGGAAGGCGACACGCTCGCGCTCACGCGCAGCGCGGCGGCGGGCGGCGGTGTGGCGGACAGCATTCCGTTTGGAAATCAGCTCGCCGACACTTCGATCGGGCGCTGTGCCGACGGCTCGTGGGCGCTGTGTCGGCCGACTTTTGGCTCCGCCAATGTGCTCGCGAACACCGGCCCGCTCACCGCGCTCCGCATCAATGAATGGCTCGCCGCCGCCGCCGCGCTCGCGGGGCAGGATTTCATCGAACTCCACAACACCGCGCCCGCGCCCGTGAACATCGGCCTCGGCTACCTCACGGATAATCCGAGTGACTGGCCGAACCGGCATCAGATCCGGCAACTCACGTTCATCGCGCCCGGCGGCTACATCAGCTTCAAGGCCGACAGCGATCCCGGCCAGGGACCGGATCATCTCAATTTCAAGCTCAGCGCATTGCAGGGCGAAATCGGTCTGTTCGATCCCGCGCTCGTGCTCCTCGACAACGTGGTCTATGGCCCGCAGCGCACCGACATCAGCGAAGGCCGCACGCCGAACGGCGCGAGCACCGCCGCCTTTTTCACCCAGCCCACGCCCGCCGGGCCGAACCCCGCGGTCGCCGGTGGAAACAGCGTTTCGACGATCAATCTGATGACGGCCACGCACGGCTGGCGCTACCGCCAGAACGCCACCGCCGCGCCACCGGATGACAGCCTCGCGCGCACCTTCACCGCCTCCGCGTACGACGACACCGAAGCCGGCCTCGGCTGGCTGCCCGCGAGCGGCAGTGCGGCCCAGCTTCTTTACCTGGAAGACAACGCGCTCGCGAACGCCGAGGGCTTTGCGAAGACCACGCTGCTCACCGGCTTCGACGCGAACAGCCCATACCAGACCTACTATTTCCGCACGCACTTCACCTACAATGGCCCGCTCACCGGCGTCACGTTTTCCGCGAAGATCATGTGCGACGACGGCGCGAACATTTACATCAACGGCAATCCCGTGCCGATCCGCGTGCGCATGAATGAGGGCGCGACCGGTTTCGCGGATCGCTCTCCGACCAATGTCGGCAACGCGGTCGTCGAAACGATTTCGATTCCCGCGGCGAGCATCGTCCTGGGCGATAATGTCATCGCGGTTTCGGTCCATCAGGAAGGCACCGCCGCGCAGAGCGCGACGACGGGCAGCTCCGACATCGTCTGGGGCATGAAGCTCGATGCCACGATCACGACCTCCGGCTCGGCAATCTCGCTCGTGCTGAACGAAGTGCTGCCGATCAACGCGACTTTGCAAAATCCGGACAGTTCATTCGCCGGATGGATCGAGCTGCACAACACGGGAGTGCTCGCCTTCGACGCCAGCGACATGAGCCTCAGCAATGATGTCGCGCTGCCGCGGAAGTTCGTCTTCGCGAATGGCACGAGCATTCCCGCGGGCGGAAATCTCATCGTGCAATGCAATCCGCTCGCCGCGCCGAATGCGACGAACACCGGCTGGGCGCTCGCGGGCGACGGCGGAACCGTCGGCCTTTACCACAAACTCGCGAACGGCGGCGGCCTGCACGACAGCCTCAGCTACGGACGGCAGATCCCGGACTTCTCGCTCGGTCGCACCCCGCACGGCAGCGGCCCGTGGGCGCTCTGCGTGCCGACGCGCGACGCGCTGAATTCCGCCGCCGCCATCGGCCAGCTCACCGACGTAAAACTCAACGAATGGCTCGTCACCGGCGCGGACTTCCTCGAACTCTTCAACATCGGCGCAATGCCCGTCGCGCTCGGCGGCAACTACCTCACCGACACGCTCACAAACAAAACGAAACACCTCATCCCCGCGCTCAGTTTCATCGGCGGCAGCGGCGGCGCGCGCTGGCAAAACTGGATCGCCAACAACAACAACACCGGCACGCCCGCGCATGTAAATTTCGCCCTCGAAAGCGGCGACGCCCTCGGCCTTTTCACATCAGCCGGATTCACGCTGGACAGCACGCCGCTGCTCGGCACACCCGCCGCCAGCCAAAGCGCGGGCAAGTTTCCCGATGGCACCGGCCCGATCCTCGCGCTCACACCGACCCCATCCGCCGCGAATGTGCAATCGCTCGCGGACACCGATGGCGACAGCATCCCCGACGCGTGGGAAATCGCCAACGGCCTGAATCCCAACGACCCGCTCGACGCAGCGCTCGATCGCGATGGCGACGGAAAATCAAGCCTCGCCGAATACCTCGCGGGCACCGATCCGAACAATCCGCTGAGCGTGCTCACGAGCAGCATCGCAAAATCGCTCGGGCAAACCGTGATCCGTTTTACCGCCGCCACGAACAAGGGCTACACGATCCAATTCAAAAACACGCTACTCGACCTGACCTGGCAAAAGCTCACCGACATTGCCGCAGACCCATCCGTGCGCGGCCTCGAAATCCCCGATCCCGCCGCGAGCGGCTTCCCCACACGCTTCTACCGCGTCGTCACACCGGTCCAGCCGTGATCGTGGAATGTCTGCGCGATTCCGGCGCGGACGATTTCGCGGAAGCGGCAAAGTAGTTCCGACTTTAGCCGGCAGGCGCGTGGCGATCGGGGCGCGCGCGCGGAAACGAACGCCACGCGCGACTAAAGTCGGGACTACTTTGCCCAAGCGCAGCTTGGGAACGAGGTGTGCGTCCGACGCGAGGATATCGCGGGAGTGCATGGCGGAATCGGCGAAAACCGAAACTGATCGGCCTGATTCGCGGCTCCGTTTTTTCCCAAATCTTCACCGGATCGTCGATGGTTCTCTCGCTTACTTCGGTGGCGTACTTCGTCTTCGCCGCATTCATAAATGCGCCTGGCTTTCATAGCGCAAGTCTTTGCCTGCACATAAGTATCGAGACTCTCCTTGCCTTTGGGCGAGTTATCAGTCTGTTGAAAAACCCTCAAGCGGCGGCGGACAGAGGGTAGCCTTGCTGGAATTGGAGATATTCGCGGCCAAAGCGCGCAGAGTGCGCGAATCGGCAGAGTAACCTCAGAAACGGTCGCCAGAACCGATCATAGGCCATCACCAGGAGCCCGCGCACGCCCGCCAGGGCTTGTTTGGGTGTGCCTATCCCAA
>JANNWY010000252.1:0-33812 GCA_031409335.1 Chthoniobacteraceae bacterium
AGATCGCCTCCGGCGTGTGCCCGTGCTCCGCTATCAGTTCATCCAGCGCTTTGTTCGTTTTCTCTTCTTCTTTGCTTTTTGCTTTTCTCACTCGTTTGTGTCCTCTCTTTTGCCGGGTCACACAAACTTTCTGATAGGTCCATCCCATACGAAACGGACTCTTCTTCTCAATCACAACTCCGGCACCCAAAAGGGCTCCACCGACTTCGCGCTATAGCTCCGCGCCATCGACGACGCCACCGAATCAATCGCATCCATGAGCTTCAGCGAATACCGCGCGTGCGCCACGCGCTGCTCGCGCAGTTCCGTCCCCACCTTCTTCGCCCAAGCCTTCATCCCCACCTCCGGCTCCGCCATGAACTCCGCCAGCATCATATCCACCAGCGGACGAAACGGCTCCATCAGATCGAAAACCAGCGGCGTCGAGCGATACCGCGGCTTGTGATTTACCCCCAGCGCCGGCGTCAACCCGTGGATCAGGAGACTCCGGTGGCACAGCGCCCCGAGCACCGTGTAGCCATAGTTCAGCATCTGGTTCGGGGCCGAGTCCTCCTTCCGGTCGCGACTCGTCGCCGCCCAGCCGATCGCGGGAAAATACAACTGCCAGTAACGCCGCGCACAATTCCCCTCATCGATCGGCCCGCCTTTCAGCGCCAGTTCCAGGTGCGGGCTGTGCAGTTGCTTCCGTTCCAGCACCCGCTGCTGATTCACCGTCTTGCCGCGCAGGAGCCGCTGCCACAGCCGCTCATTCAGCCGCTTCGGCTGCGACACCTGATGCAGAAACGCCCGCTGATCGATCACCCGCCCGAGCGGAGCCGTCACCCCGCACGGCTGGTAAGATTCATTGCAGTGCAAAATGATCCCATCCGTCTCCAGCACCGCCGAGATGAAATTCGACGTCAGCGTCACCCCGCGCGCTGCGATGATCACTGCCCGCATATCCTCATGCGGCAGCCTCCGCTCCGTCTTATCCTGCCCCCGGCAGACGATGAACCCCTGCTCCTTCGCGAGCGTCGCCCCGTGCTGAAAGACGTGGAGGATGTGAAAGCTCATAGTCGCGCGAGTGCGTCATCCGTCCAGTCAATCGGGTCTGCTTGCCGTATCGTTCTCGGATCGCCTTGCCGTGTACCGCTTCATACCCATCAGCGATAGATGGCGTGCGACCCGATGTCCACGCTCACGACGATGTCGCCATCCAGGTAAAAGACCGCGCGCAAGTCCGCCTCCACCCACACCGAATGGATCGTGCGCCCGAACCGCACCGACAGCCCATGAATCTTATGCGTGCGCAGTCGCGGGTCGAAAGGGTCGGCCTTGAAAATCGCGAACGCCCGCAAAGCGGATTCCTTCTGCCCCGCCGTCAGCTTCCCGAGCGCCTTCCGGAAAGCAGGAGTCGTCTGAAAGCGATACTTCACGGACGCTCCAAATCCCGCAGCGCCTCATCCAGCTCGATCAATTCCCCACGCACCGCCTCCGCCATGCTCCGGCGGAAAGATTCGGGAATCTCCGCCTCCGTCATCTCGCTCAGCTTCTCCAGCAGCCAAAGTTGATCCGGCTTCGGCAGGGTTTCGATTTCGTGAAGTAGTTCGCTCGTGTTCATAGGTTTGGTTTTTCGCGGTCAGTAATGGGAGGTTGCTCTCACCGCGCAGCTTCCTCTCGCAATTCCTGCTCCTGCCCCACCGCACAACGCAAGTCGCCCGGCGTCTTCTTATCCGCCCAACCGCGCTGCTGCGGTTTGCACATCGCGCAGGCGGAGCGTTTCGGAGCCCGGTAGCGCCGCTGCGTCAGCTTCGTTTTCATGCGACTACTTCTGCCTCTTCGCGATGTCTTTGGCAAATGCGGAGTCCCCCTGCTCCTTCGCAAGCGTCGCGCCGTGCTGAAAGACGCGGAGGATGTGAAAGCTCATGGCATCAATCGTCGGGTAGAAGACTCTCCGGGAGACAGAAAAGTTCGCTCGCACTGCCATCCGCGCGCACCGCCACTCGCCCATCCTCCAGCACCCGCGTGATCACCCCCCGTAGCGAACCGCGCATCGTCTTCACCCGATCCCCCGCCTGGAATTGCGCCGAGCGCGCCAGGCTGTTGAAACTCTCCACCATCACCGTGCGATCGAGCACACCGGTAATGAAATGCGCCACCACCGACGCCACCTCCTTGCGCCGCACAAAAGGCCAGTCGCCAAACAAAGCATTCGTCAGCGCACGTCCGATTTCCGCAAACGTATTGCCGTTGAAGAAAAGAAACGGTGCCCGCCGATGGCAGGACTTTAGGAAATCGAAAACTTCCTCCAGCGTCAGTTCCCGGCTTCCAATTTCTCCCCACTCTCGCGCAAGCGCCTCGTGAGTTTCTCGGTTAAAGCCATGCTGCGCTCCGCCTCGCGCGCAGAGTCCTCGGTTGATCTCGGTGACAGATGCCCAGTCCCGGTTTTGGAGAAAGTGGGCTCGGCTTTGTAACGGTGCTGATTCGCCGCCGCCTCCTCCAGAATGTCCTCCGTCGTCAGTTTCGCGAGAAGATCGAGTCGGAGTTTCATCAGGCATAGCGTGCTCCTTTCCGGTACGGTTGGCAAATGTCCAGTCTTCTCGCCTCTCCCCTACTTCCGCTCATTCAGCCCCGGCAGCGTCGCCACGAGCTTCATCGTCTCCATGCTCACCCGCACCACCCGCTTGAGCAGGTCCACGATGTAGCGCGGCTGCTGGTGCTCGCGCGCCCAATCGTTCGGGTCGTTGCGGATGCCGCTGTCCTTGTCCACGGTCACTTGGTAGCGCTCCATGATCCACTCGATGGCGGGCTTGCCGTTCACCACGTAGTCGTAGGCTTCCAGCGGGATGCCGGTGAGGGTGAGGTGGCTGTTGTAGGTGATGGCCGTCTTGTCCACCTGCTTGTCCTTGCGGCCAAAGGTCATCTTCTGCACGAGGAAATCCTTCGCCGGGTCCAGCGCCAGCGCGGCGGTGTGCTCCGCCACGGGCCACGGCTCCACGCTCTCGAAGCCGAGGTGCCAGCGCGCGAGGTCGCGGCCGGCCTGGCTGAAGCGCCGGAAGTCCGCCGTCTCCCGCGTGCAGGGGATGCGCGGCAGCATCTTCTTCAGGTCGCTGGCAAAGCGCGCCCAATACTCCGGCCAGCCAAAGCTCGTCCCTGATAACACCCCTTGCTCCGTAAATTCCAGTTAGCTGGACATTTTTTCTTCGGTGAGCCGTTTGCACAAAAGTTGAAAGCAATGTTCGTCGCTGACTCCTAGAAATTTTTCTTTCAGCGCCGCATAGGCGGATTGATCGATGACTAGCTCGTGGACTTCTTCTCTTTCTTGGGTGGCAGTGAGCACCTGATCCGAAGGGGAGACTTTCATTATGGCAGCACTCAATCGGCGCGTGCCAAGTTCACCAAGGATTTGCATTAGGTTTTGCGCCGTAGGCTCCGTGACCCATACGCGAACCGTTTCGGTGTTGATGGGCTCCCCTTGAACTCGGAAATAGCAAAGGTTCTTGTCGTTCGCTGCAGGAACTTTGAAGTATGGCTGGATTTTGGTTCCCGAGCTTCCACCGGTGACAGACCAGACCTTTTGGTCGTCTTCCCCGTAAATCCAAAGGTTACGATTGCCCCTTCGTCCGCCTTCCCCCTTCTTGATTCTCTCGCTCCATACGGCCCGGTGTTTTTTGGGATTTAGGTTTTGCGCCCGTTCCTCAAAGTAAAGAAATTCGGTGAGCGAAGAATCATAGATGAGCCATCCACTCCGAAGCTCGATGGGCTTTCCATCTGAAATAGCGATGGCCTTGGTCAGCCGCTCGTCGAGCACTCTTTGGTAGCTCTTGATCACGATTCGCATCGCGTCGTCTGCGTCCGCTATGTCGGGAAGGGAAACTCGCCGAGTAAGAGCGGGATGCATCATGTAGGTGCCGCAATGCTTCTTTATAGCCTCCGACTCGGAGCACCGCATCATTTTGTGCTCAAGTGAGAGGCCCGCAGTGGTAACGTCGGCGTTCAGGTTGCTCCAGCCGAGAGAGTCTAGCCCCCGGGCTTTGCAATAGACGTGTGCCCAATCGGCTTCCTCCAATTTGCGACCCATCATGTAAGCGACGCGCGCGGCAAGTAATGATTTCGCTTTCTGAAATTCGGCTGGGGTAAAGGCAGGGAGAGTCATGCGACGGTGGTGATTTTGGATTCCTCTTTGTGTATCTCTCTGCCCATTGCCGTGATGAGAGCCTCGCCGACTACACGGGCCAGCACCGGCGGCACGGCGTTCCCGATCTGAAATGCGCGCTCCATTCGCGTCCCGTAAAGATACCAATTATCGGGGAACGTCTGGAGCCGCATCAGCTCCAGATCCGTCAGGTATTCATGCTCCACAAAAACGGGCGGAGTGTCGCCTTGGCGACGGCCCAGCGTGTGCCATTGCTGCCGGGCAAGCTGTGCCTCCGGCACACCAAAAGGCGCGAGGGCTAGCTTCGCGCCCTGATGTGCGCCGATGGTAGGGGATGGTCTGTTTAGGCTCCAAGTCACGGGCTCATTGTGCGGGCGGACCACATTTTTCACCCAAAGGACTGCGTCTTTTCCCAATTTTCCGTATTTCCAATGACCTCTTGGCCAAAGCGCCTCTCCCATCTTGCACCACGGCTCTAGCTCATCGAAATCAAAGAGCGTTGCTTCAGTATCCGCGCGAGATTTCCCGTGAGTGGGATGAGGCCACTCAAAACTCTCGGCATCACGAGAGCCGACGATCAATAGCCGCTCCCGTTGTTGGGGTGCCCCGAAATCGGCAGCATTCAGCATTCTATGGCGGCAATCGTAACCGATCTGTGTGAACTCATTGAGGATGATATCCAAGCTCCCACCCGCTTTGTCTTGCCATGTAATCGAGGTGTTATCCGCTGCGCAGCGATAACAAGGCAGCGCGCTTTTCTCTCCGGCTTGCAAAGCCTCCCAATCATCGAAATTCACGAAGCTGGTCTTGCGGCAACTGCTGCAATACAGGTGAGCAATGGGTGCTTTGGTAAGGGTGAGTCCTTTGACGTTCTCAAAGAGGAACCAGCGGGGGCGGATTTCATCAACGATGCGGACAAAATCTTTGAACAGCCGTCCAGTATTCGTGTTCACCGCCTCGCGTTTCCCGGCGCGGCTAAACGGCTGGCAGGGAGGCCCTCCGGCAATCAAATCAATCCCGCCCTTCTTCGTGCCTGCCATTTCCAAAACTTCCGATGAGGGTAAATCCCGGATGTCTCGTTCGACGATTTTTGCTTTCTGAAGATAGACCCGGCTAGCGAGGCCAGACTGCAAGCGAGAGCGAAGGTCATCGGCAAGACAGTCAGGCGTTCCTTTGTAGCACCGCTGTCCCATTTGCGTTCCAAACCAAGCCTCGAACTCATGCGGGGCAAGGCGACTGAGCACTTGATTCTGTCGCAATGTTTCACAGGCGTGTGGACCGAATTCATTTGCCACCAGCGTTTCAAACCCCGCTTGCTCAAGCCCTAAATCTAATCCACCAGCACCGGTGAAAAGTGAAATCAAGGAATGCGGCCTCTGTTTCATGTCGTTTTAGTGAGGGGGGTAGCGGAACCAGAGAAGTCGGCAAGAGCTTTCACGTAGAGGCACTTTTTTCCCCGGAGGAAATCGCATCGTGGACCTTCACGAAATGGCTCTCGTCCTCGCCGCTGATGGTGACGCCCGTGGTGCGGTGGGCCTCGTCGCAGATGATGAGATCGAAGTCCGGCAGCCCCGCCTTCTGCGCCTCGGCCACCGCGGCGATGGACTGGTAGGTGGAGAAGACCACCGTCATCTGCGCGGGCGTCTTCTTTTTCTCCGCCATGCTCTGCACGGCGCGATGCTGCTTCACGATCTGCCGCGCGGAAGTCGTGGCGGGAAAGGCGAGGTCGATCGTGGTGATGTCCGCGCTGTCGTCGTCGGTCTTGGTGTGCTTCTTGCCGATATTCGCATCGGAGCAGACGGCGAGGCTGTGGAGCGGGCGCGTGGATTCCGCCGTCCATTCGCGCAAGCTCTGCGAAAGCAGGGAGAGCGACGGCACGAGGAAAAGGATGTGCCCCGTGGGTGCCATGCGCTCGGCGATGCAGAGCGAGGTGAAGGTCTTCCCCGTGCCGCAGGCCATGATGAGCTTGCCACGGTCGGCAACGGCGAGGCCGGCGAGCACATCCTTGCTCGCCTCGTCCTGATGCGGCCTCGGCTTCTTCCGCGCGCGGAGGCCAAGGTCTTGCGGGCGCTTGAGGTCGAACTTCGACCAGTCAATCGGGCTTTCGTCGAGGTCCTGGACGCGCAGACGGGAGACGGGCTTGGATTGGCTGACGAGCGCGTGCTCGGCATTCGGCCCCCATTTGTCCGCCGTGGAGACGATGATGCACGAGGTGAAGAGCGTCTTTCCCGAAGCGGTGAAGAAGGAATCCAAGTCCGCCTTCGAGAGCGTGTGATCCGGCAGGTAGAACTTGCACTGGATGGCGCAGAATTCGCCCGTGGCGCGCTCCTCCGCCACGATGTCTATGCCCACGTCGCCGACGGCTCCTTTGCGCGGGAATTCATTCCACATCCAGACGCGGGAGAATCGCTCCACGTAGATCGGATCGAGTTCGAGATAGCGGCAGATGAGGCGCTCGAAGCGGTCGCCAAGATCGCGGTTCGAGGAAGCCTCCTCGCGAAACTGCGCGAGGATGGTGTGGATGGTCTGCTTCCCGCCGGAACCGGAATGCTGCTCTGTCGCTGGGGGCTTTCCTTTGCTCATCGCGCGTCCTCTATCGGAACGTGCGATGAATGGCACGGGGGAAATGCGGGGGCGGGGCGGCGATCGTTTTTTCGCGCACGGCTTCGCCGATGGAGGCTTTGCCGAGGTCGAAGGACCAGATGGTTTTCATAGTGGGATGCCTGCCTTGAGTTGCTCTAGATTCATACCTGATGATTGGGGTTCGCCGGAAGGAGAACAGCTTCGGGGCGGCGGGGCGAGGCAGGCGGCGGAAGAGCCGGGGCCGTTCGCGGAAGACGCGCGGTTTGTGCCCGACCCGCCGCCAGCTCACTGCGGAGCTGGACAGCGTGAGCAGAAAGGGGTCGCTTTTAAGATGACGCTCTCATGCTGATGAGCAAACCGATGAATGCAGCTTGAAGGTCACCGATTCCCTGGCGGGCGCGAAATCTACTTCGCCACGACGACCTTCAGTTTCCGCGAGGAGATACGGAAGGTGACGGGGAGTTTCGTGACGACTTCGCCATCGACTTCGACGGGCACGTCGTCCGCGCTGGAGACGGCGACGCGTTTGGTTTGGAAGTAATCCACGTCGGCGAGGCCGGTGTGGTTTCCCATGAGGATGGTGCCGAGGTAACGCGCGATGTCGAGGTAGCCGAGGTTTTTGAAGATGAGGACGTCGAGCTTGCCGTCGTCGATCCGGGCGTCCTTGAAAAATGCGACGGGGCCGCCGTAGTAGCGGCCATTGCCGATGAGGACGAAGGAGCCTTCGCGGCGGTGGCCGTCGTGCTCGACGATGAGCTTGGGCGGCGGGCGCGCGGCGATTTGCGCGGCGGAGATGACGTAGCTGAGCGGGCCGAAGTTTTTTTTGAAACTGCGGCTGGTGGCTTGCACGACTTGGGCATCGAGGCCGACGCCGGCGAGCTGCACGAAATACTGGTCGTTCGCGCGGACGAGATCGATGCGGCGGGTGTGGCCTGCCTGGATGATTTCCCACGCTTTCGGGAGGTTGTTCGGGATGCCGAGTTCGGCGGCGAAGACGTTCATGGTGCCGACGGGCAGGATGCCGAGGGCGATGTCGGAGCCGGCGATGCCGTTGACGACTTCATTGATCGTGCCATCGCCTCCGGCCGCGACGACGGTGGCGAAACCCTGCGCGACTGCCCACCCGGCGATGCTGCGCGCGTCGCCCGGCGCGGAAGTGGTCTGCACGGTGGCCGCGGGTAAATCGCGGATTTTCTCCCAAGTCCCGCCGGCGCGTTCGCTGCGGGCGGCGGGGTTCAGGATGACGAGGATTTTCTCCATGGGTGCAGCGGGCATTCGGCCTTTTCTTTCGAGGTTCGGTGACTACTTTCTGCGCCGTGAAACGACATTCCAAGGTGATTCTCGTCGTCCTCGCCGTGCTGCTCGCGATCGTCGGGATCGCGCTGCTCGGCGCGAAAACCTATGTCGAATCGACGAGCACGCGCAATCGCATCGAGGCGCAACTGGGCCGCGTGCTCGGGCTGCCGCTGGCGATTTCCGAAGTGAGTCTGTGGCCGTGGAGCGGCTTGAAAATCAGTGGCGTGAGCGTGCCGGGGGATGACGGGAATTTCCTCGAGGGCGCGACCTTCCGCGCGCGCTGCCGCTTTGTGCCGCTGCTCCAGCGGCGGCTGGAGATTTACGGTCTGCGCGCGGAGAATCCGAGGATCGTGTGGCGCGAGGGCGCGGATGGAAAATGGACGCTGCCGCAACGGGTGAAGGCGACCGCGGATGAGCCGAACGAGCTATCGGAAGCGCCAAAGGAAGGTGGATCGAAGGAGAAAAAGTCCGAGGGATTTCAGGTGACGGTCGATGGCTTGAAGATCGCCAACGCGGCGATCGAGCTTTTGAACAAGGAGAAGAAATCGGTGGTGAAGCTGGTCGGCGTGAACATCGACTACGGCGTGCTGACGCCGGAGCGCGTGGAGGGAACGCTGCGGATCGACCGCGTGCAATGGAGCGCGCTCGCGATCACGCAGGTGCAGGCGCCTTTCAAATACACGCCGGACGCGGTGACGCTGACGCCGCTGGAGGGCACGGTCGCGGGTGGCGCGCTGAAGGGTTCGCTGAGCCTCCAGCCGAAAGTGCAGGGCATCCCTTTCAACGCCGATCTGAAGCTGACGGCGGCAGATGTGGGCAAGCTGATGAACGAAACGGGCTGGGCGCCGAATCAGTTTTTCGGACGCATCGACGGCTTTGTGGAGATGCACGGAACGGTGCGGCGGCTGGTGAAGGTGGAGGGAAAAGGCGCGCTTTCGCTGAGGGGCGCGGAGATCAAGGGCTTTGAGTTTTTCAAGACGATCTCGGAAGGGTTGCACATCCCGGAACTGGCGGATTTGCGCCTCGGGGATTCGTCCACAGAGATCCGGCTCGGGGATGAAAAAGTGTTCATCGACTCGCTCGCGCTGAATTCGCCCGCGGTGAAAGTGCTCGCGAGCGGGCTTGTGCGCTTGAACGGCCGGATCACGGTGGATGCGCGGCTGGCGCTGGCGGAGGGGACGATCAGGCAGTTGCCGGATTTCGTGCGGGAATTCGTGGCGAATGTGAACGGCGAAAACGGCATCGACTTCAAAGTCGGCGGCACACTTTCCAAACCGAAAACCGATCTGCTCGACAAGGTGAGCGGCAAGCGCGCGCTGAGCCAGGCGGTGGATGTGGTGGGGAATCTTTTCGGCGATCGAAAAAAGAAGGACGACAAAAAGAAGGAGAAAAAGACCGAGACCGCGAAAGCGACGCCGCCCCCTCTGCCCGCGCTCGATCCGACGGCGACGACGGTCGTCCCGCCGGCTGATGCGCCGCCGACTTTGCCGACGCTGCCGACCCCCCCGGCTCCGCCAGCATCCGAGCCGCCGCTGCCGTGAGGATCGTCGCGGGGACCGCGGGCGGACTCGAAATCGCCACGCCAAAAACGGATCTGCGGCCCACGATGGATCGCGTGCGCGGGGCGATCTTTTCGAGCCTCGGGGAATTCATCGCCGGCGCGCGCGTGCTCGATCTTTTCGCCGGTTCCGGCGGACTCGGCATCGAGGCGCTGAGCCGCGGCGCCACTGCCGCGGTCTTCGTGGAAAACGACCGTCGCGCCACGGCGACGATCGAGAAGAATCTCGCGCACACGCGGCTCACCGGGACGATTCACACGCTCGATATTTTCAGCTATCTCGACCGGCTCGCGGGCGTTGCGTCGTTCGATGCGATCTTTGCCGATCCGCCGTATGCGAAGAAACCCGGCGAGCGGGATTTCGCGCCGGAACTTTTGCGGAGCGAATCGCTGCGCCGCGCGCTGAAACCGGGCGGCATCTTCATCCTCGAACATCTGCCGCACGCCACGTTCGAGACCAGTCCCGAATGGGAATTGATCCGCGACAAACGCTACGGCGCGACGGCGGTGGCGTTTCTCCGAGTTGCGGCGGCGTAAAGCGCAAGGGCTTGGGACTGCATCGCTTTTTCCCTTGCCCGCGCGGGACTCGTGGCAAGGCTGTGCGCCATGCGTCGCTCCTCCAGAATTGCCGTTTGTTTTCTGCTCGTTTCCGCCACTGCCGCGCTGGCGCAGCTCCCGGTCGCCGAGCCGCCGCGCGGTTGGAAGACGGCGGAGGGGCAGCCATTTCAGGGGACGCTGCAAAATTTCGATGGGACGACCGCGTTTTTCCGAATGCCAAATGGCAGGCCCGCGCAATCGCCCGCGGCGAAATTGAGCGCGGACGATCAGCAGTATCTTGCCGAATGGCAGAAGCGGCAGCCGATCAAGAACGACACGCCCGCCACCGTCGGAGTGGACCCGGCGACGATGAAAACCGAGGTGGTGAGCGAGGACGCGGCGGCGGAAAAATACGTGTACCGCACGGCGCATTTCGAGTTCGAGTCGCAGGGGAAATTCACGCCGTCGCTGCTGCGCGAGGTGGCGCGGGATTTCGAGGCGACCTATGAATTGCTGCGCGTGCTGCCTTGGAATATCGAGCCGAAGCCGCCGTCGGGAAACTTCTTCCGCGCGCGGCTGCTGAAAGATCGCGCGGCCTACCTGACGGCGGGCGGCGTGGCAAACAGCTCCGGAATTTACAGCTCGCGGACGGAGACGTTTCTGGTGCCTTTTGAAAGCATCGGCGTGAAGACGCTCGGCAAGAGTTTCTCGAAAAGCGGCGACTACGATTCGAGCACGATGGTGCATGAGTTGACGCATCAGATGATGCATTTCTGGCTCGATCTCCTGCCGCAGTGGATGGTGGAAGGCACCGCGGAATACACCAGCAATCTGCCGCTGCGCACCGGTCGTTTCAGCGTCTCCCGCGCAAAGACGGGGCTGAAGGATTACACGGATTTTTTGAAGAAGCGCGCGGTCGGCGGAATGCCCGAGCCGTATCCGCTGGAGAAACTTTTTAACATCAGCAACGAAGAATGGATGGAGACGCTGCAGCAGGATCCGACTTCGTCGCACCGCCTTTATTTCACGTCCTATCTGCTCGTGTACTATTTCATGCACCTCGACGGGAAAGGCGATGCGCAGCGTGTCCTGCGTTATTTCCGCGAAATGCGCGATCAGCGGAAGCAGATGGAGGCGTATGGCACGGCGATGGAGGCGTTTTTCAAACAGCCCGGAGTGACCAAAAGCGAAGACGGGCGCTACACGTGGCCGAGCAGCGTGAAGCATCCGGCAAAGCCGGATTTCATCGCGTCGCCGACGGGCCGGGCCGATCTGCAAAAGCGCACTCTGGCGATGCTGCTCGATGGCCGGAGTGACGACGAGTTGATGAAGCAGATTCGATCGGCGTACCGGGGGCTGGGGATCAAGCTGTGAAGCGCGGAGCGTGGTGCCTTCCCTGGCTGATTTTAACGGCTGCGGTTTCTGCCGCGGACTGGCCGGAATTCATGGGGCCGACGCGCGATCAAGTTTCGGCGGAGACGGGATTGATTGATGCGTTTCCCGAAAATGGGCCGCGGCTCGCGTGGGAAAAAACGGTCGGCAAGGGCTACAGCGCGCCTTCGGTGCGGGGGGATTTGCTCGTGGTGCATCATCGCATCGGGAAGGAGGAAATCGTCGAAGCGTGCGATGCACAGACCGGCGCGACGCGCTGGCGACAGGCGTATCCGAGCGATTACGAAGACCCATTTGGCTACAACAACGGGCCGCGTTGCGCGCCGCTGCTGACGGCGGATCGCTGCTACACTTTCGGCGCGGAAGGCGTGCTGCTGTGCGTGGAACTCGCGACGGGGAAGCCGGTGTGGCGGCGCGAGACGCAGAAGGATTTTGAAGTGCCGGATGCTTTCTTCGGAGTCGGGAGTTCGCCGATTTTGGAAGATGGAAAGCTGATCGTGCAAGTCGGCGCGCAGCCGAATTCGGGAGTGGTCGCGTTCGACGCGGCGACGGGGAAAACGGTGTGGGAGAATGTCGGCGAAAAATCATGGACCGGCGTGGCGATGACGGGCTGGCCGGGCGAGCGCACGGTCGTGTGGAATCGCGCCGATCCCGTTTTCGACAAGCAGGCGAGCTATTGCACGCCGGTCGCCGCGACGATTCACGGCCAGCGGCACATCCTCGTGGTGACGCGCCAGGGGCTCGTGTCGCTCGATCCGAAAACGGGCGCGGTAAACTTTTCGTTTTGGTTTCGCGCGCGGCAAAACGACACCGTCAACGCGATGACGCCAGTCGTCAGCGGCGATACGATTTTCATTTCGACGGCGTATTTCAAAAACGGATCGGTGCTGCTACGCGTGAAGCCGGATGGGAAATCGGTGGAGGAAATCTGGCGCGGCCTGCAACTCGAGATGCATTGGACGCGACCGGTTTTGAAAGACGGCCACCTGTTCGCATTCAGCGGGCGCAACGAGCCGGACGCGCGATTCCGCAGCGTGGAATTGGCGACGGGGAAACTGAAATGGGATCGCCAAGAAGGCTGGCCGAATGGCGGCCACGGCCGGGTCCGGCGCGGGAATGAGCCAAAGGTGTTTGGCCGCGGATCGGCGATTCTCGCCGATGGAAAATTGATCGCGCTCGGCGAGGCGGGATTGCTCGGACTTTTCAAAACAAACTCCGAAACGCTGGAGGAACTGAGCCGCTGGCAAGTCCCGCAACTCGGCTACCCCTGCTGGGCCGCGCCGGTGCTGGCGAACCGGCTGCTCTATCTTCGCGATGAGGATCGGGTGGTTTGTTACGATTTCGCGAAGTAATCTGCGGTTGGAAAACCACATCGCCTTCACGCGTTTCCGGGTTATATCGAGTGCCATGATTTGCCCGACCATTTTCGTCATCGCACTCTTGAGCGCCGGCAGCCTTTTCGCAGCACAGCCGGGAAATCCGGGCAAAGCCAAAGGCGACAAGGCTGCGAAACATCGCGCGGCGCAGACTGCGTTGTTTGGCGGGCTCATTCCGACGATTCATTTTGAAATCGCGGAGGAGGAAATGAAGGCGCTTCAGGACGATCCACGTCGTTACGTCGAAGGGCGGATGACTGCGGATGGCAAGGTTTTCAAAGGAGTGGCGCTGAAGCTCAAAGGCGCGTCGGGAAGTTTTCAGCCGGTCGATCAGAAGCCGGCGTGGACGGTGAATCTCGACAAATTCAAGGGTGGGGACCGGTTTCACGGACTGACGAAATTTCACCTGAACAACGCGAAAGAAGACCCTTCATTTCTGCATCAGGTTTTGTGCGGCGAAATGGCGCGGGCGGCGGGTGTGCCGGCGATCCGCTGCACGCACGCGCTGGTGAAGCTGAACGAGCGCGACCTCGGGCTCTACGTGCTGACCGAGGGCTACACGAAGGATTTTCTGGCGCAGCATTTCAAAGATCCGGACGGCGACCTTTACGAGAGCGGTTTCATCAAGGACATCGACGAGGAATTGACGAAGGATGAGGGCGACAAAAATGATTTCCGCGCGATCGAGCAATTGATCGCCGCGAGCCGCGAAGGGAACGATGCGGATCGCTGGCAGCGGCTGGGAAAGATTCTGGATTGCGATCGTTTCGCGTCGTTCCTCGCTATCGAGGCGCTGCTTGGCGTGGGCGATGGCTACGACTTTGGGAAAAACAACTACCGCATTTATCACGACCCGGTGACGAAGCTGCTTTCCTTCATGCCACACGGGATGGATGAGCCGCTGGGGGACGTGCATTTTGAAATCCAGCGCGGACCGGGAAGCATGGTGGGCAGAGCGTTCGTCGGTTGCGCGGAAGGGCGCGCGCTCTACCGCGAGCGGGTCGCGACGATTTATGAAAAGGTCTTTGCCAAGCGCGACTGGCCGGGACGCGCGGCGGCGGTGGCGGCGAAAGTGAACGCGGCTGTCGCGGGTCGCGATGCGGCGTTTGCGAAGGAGCTGGCAGCGCGAATGGAAGCGGTGCGGAAAACGGTCGGGCTGCGCGTGCAGGAGATCGGAGCGCAGCTCGCGAACATGCCGGAGCCGCTCACTTTCGACAAAGCAGGCGCGGCGCGACTAACGAAAGGCTGGGGTGCGAGGAACGAGGACGGCGCGAAGCTGGAGCACTTCAATGGCGACGGTCCCGCGTGCCTGCGGATCTCCGCCGAGGGTGAGACGCAGGCTTCGTGGCGGGCCGGCGCGGCGCTGGCTCCGGGCCGCTATCGCTTCGAGGCGCGGATGAAGACGGTCGGCATCGAGGGCGACGGCGCGGGCCTGCGAATCTCGGGTCGGGACCCGGAAGGCGAGTGGGTGCGCGGCGATTCGGACTGGCGCGCGGTGAAGTATGAATTCGACGTGTCCGAGGATGGCGGCGAGGTCGTGCTCGTGGCGGAATTGCGGGCGAAAAAGGGCGAGGCGCGTTTTGCGCTCGATTCGATGCGTCTGGTCCGGCTGGCGCGGCGATGAATTCGTCCCAGTGCCTTCGCTAAGATTCCGTCATGGCTTGGATTGAGGTCAGCATATGGAGAAATTTCACCGCCGAACCGGTGCGATGAGAACGCTGCAATACTTTTTCGTCCTGCTCGCGATCGCGGGTGCGCTGGTATTCCTCGCGCCATACGTGGATTCCGAGCCAGTGCGCGCCGAAGTCGCGCCGACTACCAAGGCGTCCAAGGCGTCCAAGGCGTCCAAGGCGGAAAAACAAAAAACGCTTGGGGAAAACTTCTGGAGCGGGCCGTTTCCATCGGTCGAGATTTCATTCGAGCCGGAGGAGTGGGAATTCCTGCAACGCGACAATCGCCGCTACTGCAAGGCCACGCTGGTCGAGGGCACGAAGACTTACAAGGCGGTGGCGCTGAAACTCAAAGGCTCTGCGGGCAGCTTTCAGGGTCCCGATGGAAAGCCAGGGCTGACGATCAATTTCGACATCTACAAAGGCGGCGACCCATTCCACGGACTGCGCAAGATTCACTTCAACAACGGGGCGCAGGACGGGACGTATTTGTTCGAGCAAATCGCCGGGGAAATCGCGCGGAAGGCGGGCGTGCCGGCGTCGCGTTGCTCGCACGGATTCGTGAAATTTCAGGGGCGCGATCTCGGGCTCTACGTCGTCAAAGAGGCGTTCACGAAGGAGTTTTTGTCCGCGTTTTACAAGAACGTGGACGGCGATCTTTTCGACGGCGGGTTTGTCCGCGGGATTGACGAAAACTCCGAAAAAGATTCGGGAGATCCGAAAGACAAGGCGGCGATCAAGGAACTCATAGCCGCGTGCAACGAGGGTGATAACGCGAAGCGTTGGGAGCGGCTCGGGAAGATTCTCGATGTGGACCTTTTCGCGTCGTATTTCGCGATGGAGGCGATCCTCTGCCACTGGGATGGATACAGCTTCAATAGCAACAACTACCGGTTCTACTGCGATCCCGATTCGAAGAAGTTTTCGTTCTTCCTACACGGGATGGATCAGACATTTGGCGATGTGAATTTTTCCATCCGCGGCGATTCGGGGGCGTTGGTCAGCAGTGCATTCATGCGCTGCCCGGAAGGCGCGAAACTTTACAAGGCGAAGCTCCTGACGATCTACGAAAACGTGTTGAAACCGATCGACTGGAGCGCGCGAGTGACGGAGCTAGGCGGGAAGGTCCGCGAAGCGCTGGAGAAAAGAAATCCGCAGTCCGGCAAGGACTACGCCAGGCAGATCAGCAGCGTGCGCGACCGGGTGGCGCAGCGGATCGCAAACGTCGGCAAGATGCTGGGCGACATGCCGAAACCGTTTGAGTTTGATGCCAAGGGCATCGCGAAAATCCCGAAAGACTGGCGCACGGAAGGGGACGCCGCGCAGATGGAAGAGCGGAATGACGAGGGCACGCCGTCCTTTTATCTCCGTGCCGATGGCGACACGAACGGGTCGTGGCGGCGGATGGTGGTCCTGGAACCTGGCGAATATCGCTTCGAGGCCAGGCTGCGGACGAAGGGCGTGGTCGCCTCGCAGGGCTCGTCGGGAGAAGGCGCGGGGCTGCGGATTTCAGGGTCGAGCCGCAGCGGTGTGAACGCGCTGTCCGGTGACGCTGCGTGGCAGAATGTGGCCTATCCCTTTACCGCGAGCGGCGGTGAAATCATGCTCGTCATGGAGCTGCGCGCGGCGAAAGGCGAGCTGTGGTGCGAGAAGGGCTCGGTGCAAATCGTCCGCGTGAAGTAGGGAGAAAAATGGGCGTCGCGCTGCCGCCGTTTTTGGCGGGCGGTCTTCCACGAATGGTCAGTTGATCAGTTGAAACTCCGGCAGATTTACGATCGCCCACAACAGGTCGGCGATGGATTCCGCCTTGGGCTGCTGCCCTAAAAGCTCGAGCGCGATCTGGCGTTCGGCATCGGATGGGTCGCGGCTGAGGGACTCGCCGTAAAGGCGGGTGATCCATCCCCCGGGATCGGGCGTGGCATTGGCAGTGAGTTTCGCTGCGGCGTTTTGCAGGCGGGAGTCGAGCGTCGCGCCGTTGGTGAGTTCGAGCGCCTGCATCGTCGTCGCCGCGCTGGCGCGGGCTGGGATGATGACTTCGCGGTTTGGCCGGTCGAGCGCGACTTGCAGCGGATCGGCGGCGAGCAGCGCCGCGCGGATTTTTCCGACGTTCGCGGCGGTGCCAACCGCGGGGCTGAGTTGCGCGTCGAATTCGATCGGCATGTTTGCGAAATCCTTGCGCGAGATGGGCTGGAGGCCGGGGCCTTCATCGACCGGCGCGATGCCTCCCGCCAGGGCTTTCACCGTCGTCCAATTCGTGTCGTTGAAATTCACCGTGCTCCACGCGCCCTCGGGATTGCGCTGCACGCGCCACGTTTCATCCGTAGCGATTTCCATCACTTCCGGCAGCGCGCCGCGCACATAAAAAGCGAGGCCGCTCTGTTTGTTCAGATGCTCTGTCGAGGCGGGATACTGCTTCCGCTCGGTGTCATTCATCCCTTTTTCGGTGTGACTCGACACGTCGATGGAAATCACATTTTCACCCGCGACGAGCAGCGGTTGCAAATTGTAGATCGCGATCCGACCGCCGCGGAAACCATCACGCTGGATCGACTTCGCCGGCTTCCCATTGATGTGAAGCTCAAAGCCCTGGCTCGCCAGCAGCGCCGCGTAGGCTTCGGCGGGGACCGTCGGGAGCGAGAATTTTTTTCGGAAAACCACCTTGTGCCGTCCGGTGGATTTCGATGCCGCCGCCGCTTTCATCTGCTCCTGTGCCGCGCCCATCGCCGCCGCCGCCTGCTCCAACGCCACCCGCGCAGGCTCGATCGCCACGCCACCTTTTGCCACCACGTCCTCCATTAATTTCTGCGCAGCCGTCAGCTTGACGGCCGTATCCGCCGCACCACTTCGCGCTGCCCGCGCCGCATCGCGCTGCGGCCCGAGTTCCACCGCTTCTTCGGTCCACACCCACCGCGGCATCTTCACATCGCCCACCAGTCCGTTCGCGAGAAAATCAAACTCCAGCGACGACGGCAGCCGGTTCCACTGCCCGCTGATCGCACTGATCGCGTCGCTGAATTGCTCCGCCGTCATCCGGCGCGTGAGCGGCCCGCGAAACACAAACTCCTCCTTTTCCCCCGGCCCCTCGACGGCCGGCAATTGATACGCGCGCGACGTGCAGATCGTCTCCAGCGTCCGCTTCACATCATGGCCATTCTTCGCAAAATCCTCCGCCAGCCAGTCCAGCAAATCGCGATCCCACGCCGCGCGATCCATGTCATCGAGTGGCTCCACCAGGCCGCGCCCGAGCAGGCGCGCCCACAGACGATTCACCAGCGTGCGCGCCATCCGGCCATCGGCGGGGCTCGTCACGATCTCCGCCAGCCGTTTCATCCGCTCCGCTTTCGACGCGCCCGCATCCATCGCGCCGATCTCCGGGTAGAGAAAACGCAGCGCCGCTTGCTTGCCCGTCGGCTTGTCGCAATGCACCAGCTCCAGCGGCTCGTCCGCATACACCGCCGCGAGCCCATACGCATCCGCGAGCGACCAGTCGTTCACGAAACTGTCGTGGCACGACGCGCACTTCAGGTTCACGCCGAGGAAAACCTGCGACACATTTTGCGCCGCCTGCATCGGCGGCAGCATCGAGGCGTTCACATTTCCCCGCCAAATGATCCCCCGCGTAAAACCCTCGCTCGCCTTCCCCGGATTGACGAGCTGCGCGACGAAACGATCGTACGGCAAATTCCCAATCAACGCGCCATACAGCCAGCCACTGATCTGCTTCCGCCCTCCGTCGATAAATCCGACTCCTTTGTAGTCGTTGCGCAAAAGATCGTTCCAAAAAGTCAGCCAGTGATCCGCATAATTCCGCCGGTCGCCCAACAAGGCCCGCACCAGTTTTGCGCGTTTGTCCGGCGCGGAGTCGTTCGCAAATTCATCCAACTGCGCCGCCGTCGGCACTAGCCCGATCGTGTCCAGATAGACGCGGCGCGCAAACCCGCGATCACTGACCGGCTCCGATGGCGCGACCTGATGCGCGGCAAAATAGGGCGCGAGCAAACGGTCGATCGGATTCGCCGCGCCGTCCGCGAGCGCCACCGCGCGGGGATGCAGATTCTCCGGCGGCGGCTTCGCAAAAGTCACATTCGCCGGCCACGCCGCGCCCTGGTCGATCCAAGCGCGCAGCAGCCCCACCTGCTCCGCCGTCCACCGCGTCCCCTTCTTCGGCATCACATTTTCCGGATCGATCCCCGCCACCAACTCCACCACATAACTCGCCGCACTTTTCCCGACGACCGCCCCCGCCCCCGTCTCCCCGCCTTTCAAAAACGCCTCGCGCGTCTCCAGCGAAAACCCGCCCTTGTCCTTCCCCTTCGCATGACACTTCACACACGCCGCCTCAAACATCGGCTGAATATCCTTCACAAAATCCACCGTCCGTCCCGCCGCCGACGGGAGCTTCGCTTGATCTTCCAGCGACAAATCGGCGCGTCCCGCGCTCAGCAGCGTGCAAGTGACGATGGCGAAAACCAGAGATGATTTCATTGCGCGAAAGCTAAACCATATCCGCGCGGTTAGCTCACTGGAAATCCATGCCGTGATCGCGCGCGGCGGACGATCTCCTTGCACCATGCGAGCGGCGGCGGTTCTCTCTCCCTCATGCCATTCGACTCAACGAAGATCCGCCGCGTGCTCTGGCGGCTCGCGCTTCCACTGATCTGCGCCTACTTTCTCGCCCTCGTGGGCTGTGCCGCTTTCCAACGCAAAATGCTTTATTTCCCATCGCGGGCTGCCGAGGCAACGCTCTTCGGCCATGCGCGCGGCGAGTCGATCGAGCCGTGGCGCGATGAATCCCGCACACTCATCGGCTGGCAGCAGCGAAGCGGGCAGCGTCCGCTCAAAGCGCGCTTTCTCGTCTTCCACGGCAACGCTGGCTACGCGCTGCACCGCGTGCATTACGCGACGAATCTCGCGCGCACCATCGACTGCGATATCCACATCCTCGAATATCCTGGTTACGGCAGTCGCAGCGGCGAGCCCAGTCAGACGACTTTGCTCGATGCTGGCGAGCAGGCCCTGCGGCTTTTGCAAAAGGAAAGCTCCGCACCGGTGTTCATCGTCGGCGAATCCATCGGCAGCGGAGTCGCCGCTGGAGTCGCCGCGCGCGCCCCGGAGCTAGTCTCCGGCCTCATCCTCATCACCCCGCTCAGCCGTCTTACCGATGTCGCTTCCCATCATTTTCCATTTCTGCCCGTGCGCCTGCTGCTGCGGGATCGCTACCCGGCCATCGAGTGGCTCACAAAATATCATGGTCCGCTGGCTGTAACCGTTGCTGAAAACGACGAAGTCATTCCGAATCGATTCGGACGCGATTTACACGATAATTACGCTGGCCGGAAGCGGCTGTGGGTGAAAGCGGGAATGCACAACACCATCCACGATTCGCTCGATTCGAAATGGTGGAAAGAGGTCGTGGAGTTTGTGGTGGAGAAGAATTCACCGTGACTCCCGTTTCGCCGCGCCTTGCTGCAATTTTGCCCTGAGTGGGGAGTTGCGGAGCGTGGGGCGGATGCGGCAAAGTGCGCGCTCCACTTTCAAAACACCTCCACTCTTTCAAAACATATGGGACGCCAATGGCTCCAAGCTAAACGTGAAGTCGCCGGCCTGAAAAAAGGCCAGATGGTCGGCAAACTCGTCAAAGAAATCATGGTCGCCGCGAAGCTCGGCGGTCCGGAGCCGGACGGGAACGCGCGGCTTTTCGCGGCGATCGAAAAAGCGCGGCGCGCTTCGGTGACACGCGATGTCATTGAGCGCGCGACCAAGAAGGGCGCAGGAATTGGCGATGACAAGCTCGTGCTGGAGCACGTCGTCTTCGAGGGTTACGCGCCGCACAAAATCGCAGTCATCGTCGAAGTGATGACCGACAACAACAACCGCACCGCGCCGGAGATGCGGTTGCTTTTCAAAAAGGGCCAACTCGGCACGCCGGGGAGTAACAAGTTCCTCTTCGACCACGTTGGCCTCGTCGAAGCGCATCATCCCGACGCCGCCACCGATCTCGAAGGCGCGGCGATCGAAGCGGGTGCGAATGAAGTCGAGCCGCTCGCCCACGCACAAAACGACGACATCCCCGACGGCGTCGCCGGCGGACGTTTCATCACCGAGCGCACCGCCACGGCAGCAGTTTCAAAATGGCTCGCGCAAAACGGCTGGACCGTCGTGACCAGCGAACTCGGCTACGTGCCGAAACAATGCCCCACCCTCACCGACGAGCACATGCAGGAAGTCGGCGAGTTTCTGCAAAGCCTCGAAGACAACGACGACGTGCATCGCGTCTGGGCGGCGATCAAGTAAGGTGGATGGCGTCGCTCCGCGCGCCATGAGTTCCGAGTGCCGAAGGCTCCTCTCTCCCCGAGGCGCAGTTGCGCTCTGGCTGGCATGGCGTGCGGAGCGACGCCATCCGAAGCTCACTTCGGCAGATCGAAGCTCATCGTGATGGGCTTTCCGTCGTTTTGAAATGTGGACTGCAACTCAAAGCCGTCCGCTTTTGGCACATAGATGAACGAGCGGCCAGTCACGGTATCGCGGGATTGACCGACGACTTCGGGACCAGACTCAAACACCGCGAGCCCGACTCTCATCATCTCGCGGGAAATTCTAGCGCGCTGCAATGAGCGCCTGATTGACCGATGCGCGTCCATCAAAGGGACCGCGATTGGGTGCTCGGAAATATGTTCGGGACTGAATTGTTCCATCCATGCGTCGAATTGCGCGTCCGGCCATGACATCACTTCAAATATCTGCCCCTGCACTTTTTGAACAAAGTCCATTTCCGCGGTGAACTTTGCGGGGTCCCGAAAAATCGCTGCTGCCCGCGCCCTACGCTTCACCGAATTGGGGTCGCCCTCGTCACCGAAGTCCAAGCCAATTTGTTCAAGTGAGTCCAACAGCTTGCTTCTCTCGTCAGCCGTTTGTGCGATGTATTTTTCGTAGGAACTGCGATGAATCGCGACTTCCCCCGCCAACGCATTTTACAAGTCGCGATCAACGTTTGACTCGGCCAAAAATGCTGAGGCTTTTGCCCTTGCGATGTCATTGAATTCGGCTGCGTGTTCCCGAAAGAAACCGGTGGACCAACCTTCAATGCCCACACTCAGGATATGTGCAATGAGTGTATCAGAAGTGTGGTGCCCAAGCGGTGAAAGCACTGCGATGTCGTCAACCGCACCCTCCTGATCGATGGTAAAACGATAGTTCGCGCTCCAAACGGCGACTTTGGCGAGGCCAAGAGCTTTGCTCGAATGCGGCGACCCCCTATCCACGCTTGGCTCACCGAGTCCCCAGTCACAGTAATCCGCCTTCGCCGCTCGCCGCAGCAATTGCATGATCGGCTGGATTTTCTCGAACAACGCTGCCGCTTGATCCGCATCCACTTTTTCCTTGGGATTTAGCATTTTTCTCTCTTCGACACCGAGCGCGTCGTAGAGCGCGAACGCATCCTTGTAAAAAGTCGAGGCATCCACCCCGGTGCGCTCGGCGCGTGGCGCATCGCGATCCTCGAAGTCGGGCGCCGGCTCCACAGTTTTGCGCGCGGCTGCGTTCGCGGAAATGCTCCCGCTTTCCAAAACTTTCGCGCTCGCGGGCGGCAGCGTCCGCGCTCCATTCCACACCTGCCACACCACGCAAAAAATACCGAGCAATCCGACCACGCCCGCCACAATCCAACCATGCCAGCGGGTTGGAAAACTTCGGGAGATTCGATCGTGCGGTTTCACGGAAGAGCAGACAAACAGGTTTCGCTGCGTGGTCTAAATTTCCAACCGTCGAATGTCGATAGCGCGGCTTCGGCTTGCCCGGCGGGGAGAATCTGATTTCTGTCGGGCCATGTCACCCAGCACACCCGCCGCAGTTTCTCCGCCTGCCCTTGGGTGAGCGCATCGTGACTTCATCGCCCGCGCCGAAATACGTCGCCGTGCTCGATCCGCTCCGCGGTCTCGCCGCGCTCGCGGTCGCGGTGTTTCATTTCACCAATAACGGCTGGCTGCCCGAAGGCCACTGGCTGAAAAGCCTCGGCTTTCACGGGCATCACGGCGTGCGGACTTTCTTTGTGATTTCCGGCTTTGTCGTGCCGTACGCGATGTGGCTTGGCGGCTATTCGTTGAAAACTTTCGCGCCCTTCCTGGCGCGGCGGTTCGTGCGGATTTACCCGCCGTATCTCGCGAGCGCTTTCTTCATCGCGACGACGCATTTCGCCTCCGGCGTCCATCCGCTCGGCGCACTCGATCTCGCGAGTCACCTGCTTTTTCTGAATGAACTCCTCGGTCTCCCGTGGCTCATGGACATCTACTGGACGCTCGCGCTGGAAGTGCAGTTTTACCTTCTCGCCGCGCTGCTGTGGCCGCTGCTAGGCTCGCGAAAAACGTGGCTTTTCATCGGCACAGCGGTCGCCGCCGTCACGATCGGGATCGTGTGGGATCACGACCACTGCCTGCCGCGAATGATCGCGTATTTCCTGCTCGGCATCGCACTCTTCCGGCAGCACGCGGGCATCGACAAGCCGCTTGCGAGTGCCGCGTTCTTCGCCGCATTCGCGAGCGTCGTTTGGTGGAAAGACGGCACCGTCGCACTCGTCGCCGCTCTACTACCAGTCGGTGCGAAATTCGTGATCCACACCGTCTCCAAACCTGCGCAGTTCCTCGGCAAAATCTCGTATTCGCTCTACCTCTTTCACCTTGTCGCCGGAGCCGCATTTCTCTCCGCGCTCGCGCCATATGTCGTCGCGCCGACCGCGCGCTGCTGGATGATCGCACCCGCACTCGCGCTATCCGTCCTCGCCGCATGGCTCGCGTATCGCCTCATCGAAGCTCCCGCGATTCGCTGGTCAAAACGCTTTCCGTATCACGCGTAGCGACTGGCTACTTCACCGCCGCGCCGTTGAGCTGGAGATAGGTGTAATCCTTCAGCGCCCGCTCGTAACTCGCGAGCAGCTTCATCGCTTCGCTCGGCTTCAACCGGTCGCGCTTGATCGCTTCGTCCACCTGCGCCTTCACCTGCCGGGCGAGATTGCCTTCGTTCCACTGCGTCATCCCGAGCACTTCGGCGATCGTGCTGCCGGCAATGGTTTCCTCGATGTACCAGCCGCTCTCCTCGTCTTCATCGAGGAAGACGTGCGCCTCATTCACGCGCCCGAAAAGATTGTGCAAATCACCCATGATGTCCTGATACGCACCCATCAAAAAGAAGCCCAGATAGTAAGGCTCGCCCGACACCAGCTTGTGCAGCGGCAGCGTGTCCTTCACGTCCTGCAGGTCGATGAATTTGCTCACCTTCCCGTCGCTGTCGCAGGTGATATCGACCAGCGTCCCGTTTCGCTCCGGGTAAGTATCCAGCCGATGCACCGGCATCACCGGGAAAAGCTGGCCGAGCGCCCAGTGATCGAGCAGCGATTGGAAGACCGAGAAGTTGCACACGTATTGATCGCCGAGCGCGACCTCGAGTTCCTTCACCTCATCCGGGATGTATTTCATCCCTTTGCAAAACTCCACGATCAGATGCGCGATCTGCCAGTAGATCGTCTCGATCTTCGCCTTGCTCTCCAGCTCCAGCAGCCCGAGGTCGAACATCGACTGCGCCTGCTCCTTGATCTGTTGCGCATCGTGCAGCGTCTCCATGCGGTTCTGCCGCGTCATGTTTTTTTGCAGCTCCAGCATATCCGCCAGCAGCTTGGGATCGCCCTCCGTCGCGTCGATCGCGATCGGTGCCTTGTCTTTCTCGATCGAGCCAAACGCCTCGACGATCAGCACCGAATGATGCGCCACGATCGCGCGTCCGCTTTCACTCACGATCGCCGGATGCGCGACCTTCTCCGAGTCGCAGACCTCCATGATGTTATAGACAATGTCGCGCGCGTATTCGTGCAGCGAGTAGTTCGTCGAGCTATCGAACGCCGTCCGCGATCCATCGTAATCCACGCCGAGCCCGCCGCCGACATCGAGGTATTCCAGCGCATGCCCCATCTTCGCAATCTTCGCATAAAACCGCGCCGCCTCGCGCACCGCGCGTTTGATCGTGCCGATATCGGGCACCTGTGATCCCACATGGAAATGCACCAGCTTCAAAACATGCGCGAGCCCCGCTTCTTTCAGCGCAATGCTGGCCGCCACCAAATCCGCCGTGCTCAGTCCAAATTTCGCATTCTCCCCACCGCTCGTCGCCCACTTCCCCGCGCCCTTCGCCGCGAGCCGCACGCGCACGCCGATCATCGGCTCGACGCCCACTTCCTTCGACACCTGCAGGATCAGCGACAACTCCTCCAGCTTCTCCACGACCATGATTACCTTCTTCCCCAGCTTGCTCCCCATCAGCGCATTTTGGACAAAAAGCGCGTCCTTGTATCCGTTGCAAATGATCAGCGACTCCGGATCCGTATGCACCGCGAGCGCCGCCAGCAGCTCCGGCTTGCTCCCCGCTTCGATCCCAAAATGGTAAGCCTTCCCCGCGTCCATGATCTCCTCCACCACCTCGCGCAGTTGGTTCACCTTGATCGGGAAAACGCCGCGATACGTATTCCGATATTCGTATTTCTCGATCGCCGCGTGGAACGCCTTGTTGATCGTCTCCACCCGATGCCGCAGCAAATCCTGAAAGCGCAGCACCATCGGAAAACCGAGCCCATATTCGCTCTGCGCCTCCGCAATCAGCTCCATGATGTCGATCGGCGTCTTCGGATTCTGCGTCGGGCACACCTGCACATTCCCGCGCTCATTGATGGAAAAATAGTCGAGGCCCCAACGGTCAACGTTGTAGAGAGAAACGGCGGCGGGAATGTCCCAAGGTTGCTGCATCGCGCGGATGTAAGGCCCACCGGTTTTGAAAGCAATCGGCGTATCGCGAAATTTCACGCCTTTTACCGGGCGGTGAACACGCGCCGGATTCACCTCACGATCTTCGTGTGTTTAGGAGGAGTGGCTGGAGCCGGAATCGAACCGGCGACACGAGGATTTTCAGTCCTCTGCTCTACCAACTGAGCTATCCAGCCGTCCCCAAGGGCGGGAAGAATGCCCTACCGCTTTGTGAACGCAAGCGGTTTTCCCGGCAGCGGAAAAACAACATGGTGGATGGCGTCGCTCCGTCGCGCCATGGCCCAAACCGCGCAGCTCAAATCTTTGAAGTGCCTTTGGCGAGTGGACCATGGCGCGATGGAGCGACGCCGTCCACCGGCGTATTAGTGCGTCACCTTCACGCGCAGATAGCGCGAAGCGGTCGTGGGCGAAATGTCCACGGTGTCGCGCACTTCCACGGTCTTGAGTCCGGGCGTCGCGTCATCGCCGCCGACGTAGCCGGGGCCGGTGGTGACGCCGCCGAGCGTGCTCGCGGCCACGGTCGTCCACGGGCCGGCGGGGCTGTCGGCGGCTTGCACTTCGAGCGTCACGTCGTTGCGCGCCGGGTCGCGCGTGAAGAACATCCGCAGCCGTTCGCCTTCGGCGTAAAGGTGGCGCTCGGCGGGCGGCGGCAGGCTCGGCGCGGTGGGAGAAAGGTTCAGCGCGTATTCGGCGAGGTGGACGAGGCCGTCGAAGTCGGTGTCGCCGAGGTCGGGGGCGTTGGCGTCGCCGAGCTGAGCGAGCTTCCATTGCGGGAACGGTAACGGGAAAGTGGTCACCTGCTCGATCAGCCCTGAACTGCCGTTATTGTAGCCGTTCGCCACACGACCGCGGGCACGAAGTGAGCCTCCAGCCGGGAGATCCAGGCCGGTGAGTTCCCAACCACCGGCGATCCGCGTGCCAGTGCCGAGAAGAGTCCAAATGCTCCCGCCATTGGTGGACAGGTCGAAGGTAACTTGCGAAACCTCTGGCCCTGCTCCGCCACGCAGCCATTGTACCCGGGTCGCGTCA
Source organism: Chthoniobacteraceae bacterium (assembly GCA_031409335.1). Lineage (GTDB taxonomy): Bacteria > Verrucomicrobiota > Verrucomicrobiia > Chthoniobacterales > Chthoniobacteraceae > JANLQB01. Next base: position 26,379 of record JANNWY010000252.1, read on the forward strand.
GGCGCACTTAGGCTTTGTATCGCGGCGTCGTTATTCAAACGGGCGATGTCGTTGCGCAGCGTGCCGTTGATCTGGTTGAAGTAGCCACCCAGCACGATCTTTCCGTCGGCCTGCACTCCCACACCATAGATGCCCAAGTCTGAACCAGTCCCGGGATTAAACGTGGTCGTGCCCTCAAGAGTGCCATCGGCATTGAGCCTCGCGATGCGGTTGCGTACCATACCGTTCCACTCAGTGAATTCCCCGCCGAGCACGATTTTCCCGTCGGCCTGTACCCCAACACTATAGATTACGTTGTTCGGACCAATTCCTGGATTGAAGGTTACGGTGCTCTCAAGACTCCCGTTCACATTGAGAAGGGCGATCTTGTTGCGTGTCGTACCGTTAATCTGGTTGAATTGACCACCAAGCAAGATCTTCCCGTCCGCCTTCACCGCCACGGTGCGGACTTCATTATCCGCGCCCGAGCCGGGATTGAAGGTGGCTGTGCTTTCAAGACTGCCGTCCGCATTAAGCCGGGCGATGTAGCTGCGCCGTGAGTTGTTGATCTCTGTGAAGCGACCGCCGAGCAGAATCTTCCCGTTCGCCTGCAATGCCACGCTATAGACGGAGTCATTTGCGCCTGAGCCGGGATTGAAGGTAGCCGTGCTCTCAAGGCTGCCGTTCGCGTTGAGCCGGGCGATATAATTGTTCCCCGTGCCGTTGAACACGAAGAAGGCACCGCCGATCACGATCTTCCGGTCGGGCTGTACTGCTACGCTAAAGACAGTTCTGTTCGCGTTGGTGCCGGGATTGAAGGTAGCCGTGCTCTCAAGACTGCCATCGGCATTCAGACGGGCGATGAAATTGCGCGGCTGGCCGTTGATAAAGGTGAAGTTGCCGCCGAGCAGAATTTTTCCATCCGCCTGCACCGCGACACTGTAGACGTAGCCATTCGAAGTCGCGTTGAAGGTCGCATCCACGCTTCCATCCACATTGAGCCGCGCCAGATTTGCGTGCGTAGCGCCGCCAACTTTGGGGAAAAGTCCCCCAATGATCATCCGACCATCCGGTTGTGTCGCCAAGGCATGCACGCTGCCGTAGGTAACGTTGGGATCATAGCTGACATCTAGCGTCCCCACCGATTGTGCGCGCAGCGGGACGGCGAGAGCAAATACGCAAACCACCATGAGCGGGAGTAAGTTTGTTTTCATGGGGAGATCGGCGGCGGCGGACGCAGGGCGCAGACGCCGGAGATTCCATCGGACAAATCAATCCGTCAATGGTTCGCTGCCGTCTGGCGACTTATATTGAAGGGGGTAAATGGTTCCCCTCTTTTCCCGTCAGGCAATCAAATCGCGGATGATCTTCCCATGCACATCCGTGAGCCGGAAATCGCGGCCTGCGTAGTGATACGTGAATTTCTCGTGATCGAAGCCGAGGAGCGCGAGGAGCGTGGCGTGGAGGTCGTGGACGTGGACTGGGTTTGTCGCGGCTTTGAAGCCGAAGTCGTCGGTGCTGCCATAGACGGTGCCGCCTTTCACGCCGCCTCCGGCGAGCCACATCGTGAAGCCGTGGTTGTTGTGATCGCGTCCGTTGATTTTGCCCTGATTCGAGCCGGGCGTGGGCATTTCGACCGTCGGAGTGCGTCCGAATTCGCCGCCCCAGATGACGAGCGTTTCTTCGAGCATTCCGCGCTGTTTCAGATCTTTCAAAAGCGCGCCGATGGCCTGGTCGCATTCGCCCGCGAGGCGGCGGTGGTTGACTTCGATGTCGTCGTGGCTGTCCCACGGCTGTCCTTCGCCGTGCCAGACTTGGATGAAGCGGACGCCGCGTTCGGCGAGGCGGCGGGCGATGAGGATTTGGCGGGCCTGCGTGCCGGGACCGTAGGCGTCGCGGATGTGCTGAGGCTCCTGGGTGATGTCGAAGGCGTCGGCGGCGTCCATCTGCATGCGGTAGCCGAGTTCGAAGGACTGGATGCGCGATTCGAGTTGCGCGTCGTTTTGGCGGCGGCGCTGGTGTTCGACGTTCAGCGTGCGGAGAAGATCGAGCTGCTCGCGTTGTTCGCGGCTGCTGACGCTGGTGTTGCGGATGTTCTCGATGAGCTTGTCGATCGCGGTGTGCTTGGTGTCGATGTAGGTGCCTTGATAGACGCCGGGGAGAAAGCCGGACTGCCAGTTCTGCGATTCCTGGATCGGGTAGCCGCCGGGACACATGGCGATGAAGCCGGGCATGTTTTGATTCAGGCTGCCGAGCCCGTACGTGACCCACGAACCAAAGCTGGGCCTGATCTGGCGGGCTTCGCCGCAATTCATCAGCAGCAACGATGGCTCATGATTTGGCACATCGGCGCGCATGGAGCGGATGACGCAGATGTCGTCGATCGACTCCGCGGTTTTCGCGAAAAGCTCGCTGACCTCGATACCGCTCTGGCCGTATTTTTTGAAAGTGAACGGTGATTTGTAGGCGCTGCCGGTTTTCCGTTCGGTGGCGAAATGGATCGGGATTTCCTTGCCGTGAAATTTCGTCAGCTCGGGCTTGGGATCGAACGTGTCCACGTGCGATGGCCCGCCGTTCATGAAGAGCTGGATGACGCGTTTCACTTTCGAGGGAAACTGCGGCGGCTTGACCGTGAGCGGATTCACCGTGCCGGCTTCGCCAGCGCGTGCGGAGAAGATGCCCGTCTCACCCATGATCGTGCCGAGCGCGAGCGCACCCATGCCCATGCCGCAGCGGTGCAGAAAGTCGCGTCGCGTGAAGAAACGGTCTTCGGCGCGCGGTGAATGGGAATGCTCGGACATGGCGTAAATTGTTACGCCAATATCAAGCCCGGCGATGCCGCAATCTTAGCGCGCGCAAAGTAGGCGAGGTTTGCAACCTCGCGCGGACGAGCGTTGGCGATGCGGCAGCGAGAGGTTGCAAACCTCGCCTACTTTAGCGCCGTCTCCGCGCCGAGAATGCGCGCGGCCTGATCGGCGTCGCGGTCCGTTCGCAGATCGGCGCGGCGTCATTCAGCAGGCGCTGCCAGTGGCGGTCGATCGTTTCCGCCGCGGGATGCACGCCATCGGCAACGACGACGTGGCCGCCGGTCCAGCCGAGCATTTCAAACAGCGCGGCTTCCCCGGTGAGCTCGCCGATTTCCGCGTGAACCACCTGCCCGCGTGAAAAATAGATGCGCCCGCATTTTCCCTCGCTCGCGACCTGCACCGCGCGGGTGGCCTGGACGGTGCATTCCATCTGGATCAAATCGACCAGCGAGGCGCTGCCGAAAGTTCCGGTGAAGGTCGGTGACAGATTGACGGTTGCGGTTTGCATGAATGTTTTGGCCCAAGTCGGATTTCGTGTGCTTCCGCGCAGGCTCATGTCGATGTGCGCTGCGCGTCCGCTCCCGGATGCCGATGACATTAGCAAGGGTGATGCCGTGGCCTGGCGTCATCCACCGCGCGGCGGCAGTATTTACAGTTGCGCGATTGATTATGGAAAATCACGGCTCTCCGGCACGCGGCTCGCTTCCCCTCCGAGCCACGGACGCGGTCGAATGCGGACGCATCCCTAACGAACATGATATCATCGCCACCGCCACCACCTGCCGCGCACGCTCAGCCGTTCAGTCCGCTGACGAATCCGAATCTGAGCGCCACGCTGCGTCTCGAGTACGATGCGCTGGTGAGCGACATGCGCCGGGCGGAGGAATTGTGCGCGGAGTTTCAGCGCCAGCTCGCCGGGAAGGCGAATGAGGTCAATGAATTCAAGGATCTGTTTGCGAAGACGCAGAGCGATCTCTTTCAACTGCAGGACAGCATCATCGAACTGCGCGAGGAGCGGCACCGCCTGGCAAATGAAGCGATGCGCGCCGCGGCGCTGGCGCGAAAACTCGCGCAAGTGACTGCCGAGCGCGATGGCTTGATTGCCGAGCTGGAGCTGGCCAAACAACCCGCGCCCGCGCCACTCGCCGTCACCGAAGCGGCCCCGCAGGCTGAAGAAGAATCGGGTGTGAAAGCCGTGGTGTCCGACATGTGGCGGACGCTGGAGCGGCTCCAGACGATCCTCGATTCGGAAGCGATTTGCGGGGAAAAATCGTGGAGCCCCGGCGGCAACGAGCGCCACCACAACGCGCCGCTTTTGCCACAAGCGCTCACCGCTTCACCCGCGCCTGCACAAACCGCGCGGACCTGAAAAGCCAGCGCATCATCTCGTTGCCGGCCTGATACGGATAGGTCGTCAGCCACCGCCGCGAGGAACGCGCCTTGCCGGTCTTGCCAGTCTGGATCGACGAGCGAAAACCTGCCTCGGTCTGCGAGCACGGGAACGGGAGAATGTACGCGCCCTTGAGCCCGAAGCACCATTCGCGATCGACCGCGTGATCGAACGGCAGCCACATCGGCAGCAGCCCCGCGACGAACGCCCGCGCCGCCGCGCGATCGACCACGTAAGCGCCCGCGCCTTTCACCCGAGCGAGGCTGATGCACAGCCGAAAATCGCCCGGCAGCGTGCCCACCGTGAGCGGCTGGCCCGTGCCCAGCCCGGAAACGCGAAGCACGTTCCAATGTCGCGCGTGATCCAGCGCGCTCTCGATTGCCGCGCGAAAATCCGGGCCGGGCACGATGTCGTCCTCGCAGATCAGGCCATGCGTGTCAGCCGTTTCGAGAAATGCGCGCATCGCCGCGACGTGGCTGAGGTAGCAGCCGATTTCGCGCGGATTCGTAGCGCGCCCGTGGCGGCGGCGGAAGCGCGTTTCGTGAAATTCGGGGATCGGCAATCGCAGCGCCGCGCCATCCACGGCGGGGACGCGGACGACGGGGATTTGCGCCTGCGCAAAACGCGCGGTGATCGCGTTCCAACGATCCGCCGCGGAATCGAGATTCAGGATGAACGCCTTCAAGCCAGGTCGTCGGATGGTTCGGAAAGAAAAAAGGAAACCGTGATCGCGATGACGAGCAGGAAGCTGGCGTAAAAGAGCGCGTGGCGGAAATCGCCGACCTTCGCAAACAGCCCGAAGAACACCGTGCCCGCCGCGGCGGCGATGCGCCCGATATTGTAGCAAAAGCCCGCGCCGGTCGTGCGCAGGAGCGTGGGAAAGAGCGGCGGCAGATACATCGTGAAAAGTCCAAACACGCCGGAGAAAAAGCCGACCGCGGGAAACCAAAAATACGCGAGCGCCTGCCAGCCGTGCGGCACGATGAACGCGCCCTGCATCGCGAGGAAAAGCCCGGCGAACATCGCCATCAGGGCGCGCCGGTAGCCAAACGTCCGCGCCAGCCAGCCGGCGAAAAAGTTGCCTACAATCGACACGCCGATGATGAGGAAGAATGCCTTGCTCACGAGCTGCTCCCGCGCCGGCACCGCCCACGCCGCGAGTTCCGGGAGATTCCGCAGATGCTGCGCGTGCCAAAACATGAACGCCCACCACGCCGAGAGCGCCGCGCCGCAGACGCAGATCGTCAGCAGCGTCGTGCGCAGGATTTCCGGGCCAAACAAATCGCGCATTCGCGGTTCGCGATCCTTCGCGGCCGCTTTCGCCGCGCGCCATTCATCAGGCTCCGGCACGTTTCGCCGAATCCAAAAAACCAGGAACGCCGGGAGCACTCCCGCGAGGAAAACCCAGCGCGGATCGTAGGTCTGATTCGTTCGGGAAAAAAACTCGGCCACACCCCAGACAGTCACGCACGCGAAGAGCACGCCGATATTCACGCCCGTCTGCAACACCGCGGCGATCCAGGGACGCCACGTTTTCGGCCACGTCTCCGACAGCAGCGCGGAGCCCACGGCCCATTCGCCGCCGATGCCGAGCGCGGCGAGAAAGCGGAAGATCAGCAACTGCCACCACGTCTGCGCGAAGAATGAAAGCCCGGTGAAAGTCGCATACATCAGGATCGTGAGACTGAGCGCGCGACTGCGCCCAAGCCAGTCCCCCACCCTGCCAAAAAATCCGCCACCGAGCGCCCAGCCAACGAGAAACGCCGCCTGAATCCACGAGCTTTTCTCTTTCACGAGCGGATCGGAATTGCTCGCGACCTGCAAAAGCTGCGCGACAAACGGCGCGGCAACCAGCGTGTAAAGATGCATGTCGAGCCCGTCGAAAAGCCAGCCGAGCCACGCGGCGATGCCGGATTTCCACTGGCGTGGTGAAAGATCGCGGAGGGTTTGCGCTTCGGTGGGGGTCTGCATTTGCGTGGTTCTACGCGATGCGGGCCGCGCGCGTCACGCCGCTTGTCGCCGCCGCGTCTTCATCTTAGCTTCGCGACCCATTTTATGTCCGACGAACGCCAGACCCTCGATCAACGCCACCAGATGACCGACCTCGAACGGCTCCGCCACAGCGCGGCGCATGTGCTGGCCACGGCGATCCTCCGCATCTGGCCCGAAGCGCAATTCGCCGCCGGGCCGCCGGTGGAGAATGGGTTTTATTACGACCTCGACATGCCGCACCGCATCTCGACCGACGATTTCGCGAAGATCGAGGAGGAGATGAAAAAGGAGATCAAGGCCAACCACGTTTTCGAGAAAACCATCGTCTCGCGGGAGGAAGCCATCGCGCTCGCGGAAAGCGGGCGGCTCGGCGGGCTGGGCGAGCGGCCGGGTAATGTCTCGAAGTTTAAGATCGGGAATTTGCAGGACATCCCCGAGGGCGAAGCCATCTCGCTGTTTAAGAACGGCGACTTCCTCGATCTCTGCGCCGGGCCGCACGTCATGCGCACGGGGAATATCGGCGCGTTCCGGCTGACCCATGTCGCGAGCGCCTACTACAAGGGCGACGAAAAGAACCCGCAGCTCCAGCGCATCTACGGCACGGCCTTTAAGAACAAGACGGAGATGGAGGCTTACTTCACGATGCTGGAGGAGGCGAAAAAGCGCGATCACCGCAAGCTCGGCAAGGAGCTGGAGTTATTCTGCTTCGACGACGACGTTGGCCCCGGACTCCCGCTCTGGCTCCCGCGCGGTACGGTGTTGATCGAGGAGCTGGAGAAGTTAGCTAAAGAAACTGAGTTCGCTGGCGGCTATGATCGTGTTAGGACGCCGCACTTAGCGCGGGAGAACATGTATCTAACTAGCGGGCACTTGCCTTATTACGCGGAGTCGATGTTCCCGCCGATGCAGATGAAGCTTGATGTAGAAGAAGAGCGCCAACTGAGTAGGATAGATGCAGAAATCGAGGCAGGGTCGAAACAGCTAAAGGATTGGGAATTGATTTTCTCCACAATGAAGATGGAGGAAGCTGCGCAAGAACATCGGGATCGTCGGGATCGCTTAGAGAATCTGAAGGTCCAAGCGGCAGCGCACAGAAGCAAGAGGGATGAGATACTTGCTCGAAATCGCTACTACCTCAAAGCCATGAACTGCCCGCACCACCACAAGCTCTTCGGAGCGGTGCCGCGCAGTTATCGCGACTTACCCCTTCGCCTCGCCGAGTACGGGACGTGTTATCGCTACGAGCAGAGCGGCGAACTCTTCGGC
>JANNWY010000253.1:0-21927 GCA_031409335.1 Chthoniobacteraceae bacterium
CGAGTTGACCGATGGGCTTCCCAGTAGCCATCAGCGCGACGGCCTGCGCTTTGAACTCGGCTGTGTATTCTTTGCGTTCTTTGGTTTTCATTCTTGTTCCTTCTTTTAGTGGGTTCCGGTCCAAGAATCTAGCGCACCTCACTCGTCGATCATCCGCACCTTCCACGACTGGTCGTCGCGGCGGAGGTTTTCGAGGTGGTGATCGCCGTTCACGTAGATCACCGCGTATTCCAGGTCGCGGGTGCTGTAGCCTTGTTTGGTGAACCACTCGTTCAGCGCCTCGGCCTCCACCTTCGCCGTGTTGCGCCAGAGGATGAGGACGCGCTCGCCTTGCGGGTTCGTGCCGTCCACCACGCAGACTTCGCGGATGAAATCCGTGTGGCGCACGGTGAGGCCGAGCAGCCAGTTGAAGGTCTCCACGAGGTCCACATTCACCGGGCGCGTCTCCCCGGCGGTGCCGGTGGCGGTTTGCAGCGTGTAGGAAAACGGGTCGGTGAAGGCGCTTACATTCAGCAGGCTCGGGCTGCCCTGCGTCTCCAGCTCCAGCATGTAGCCGAGCGTGTATTCCTCGCGCACGGCGGGGCTGGCGGCTTGCAGGGCCAACTCTTGCGCCTCGGGCCGGCGGGCGGGGAGGCGCAGGTTGTTCAGCGTGTCTTCGTAGCTCTCCAGCCGGAGCACTTTGCAGGCATGGCTCACGCCCGTGTTGCGGCTCTGCGGTTTGCCCTCCTTCCAATCCTTCGCGTAAATCACTTTCTTCAGCCGCGGCACCAGCACGGTGTCGAAATGCTCGCCCATCTCCACCAGCACGTATTTCCGCGTGCCGTTGTCCTCGCGGTTTTGGGAAATGACCGCGTGCCCCGTGGTCCCGCTCCCTGCGAAGAAGTCCAAGATGGTGTCTCCGGGCGTTGTAGCATGGAGAAGTATGTCTCGAATGAGTTCCGGTGATTTTGGGCCGACAAAGGAGACATCAGGTAAGGTTTTCCTAAGTTCCTTTATGCCTCGATCAGATGAGTATTTGCTGCCGAACCAAACAGATTTCGGTTTGGATGTCCGCTCCTCCCCGTCCGTTTCAAGATAAACGCGATATGACGCATTCCACCTCCCTGTCTCACGAACTTGGATGCCTTCGATGATTTCTAAATTCTTTCTGACAGTTGCAACACCCCAGCGCCAGCAGCCATCCGAGCCATCTGACCGCTTGGGGAGTATTTCCACATCGGACGGGGAATTGCGCTCAAGAGTCATCCGCTTGCCTCCCTCATCCCAGAACAAGGGAAAATACAATTGGGGTCTTAGCTCGCGGGAATCGTTGCCTCCACGTTTTCTGAGATCGCGAAGTTGGTATTTTTCACCCCGCTCATCTTCTTCGCTGTATGCCTCGACTTGGTCGTCCGTAAGTGGAAAGCCGTTCGAGTCAAAGTCCGGCATCGCAAACAACAGCAAGTGTTCGTGTGCAGTAGCGACGTGGTCTCGATCCTGCCGACCCTTGAAATTATTTACCAGAGCGATGTCTGAGACAAAAGACTCCGAAGGCAGTGCTCGAGTCATCGCCCAACGAAGGTTGCACACTTCGCGGTCATCAATGCTCGCCCATATACTGCCTGACTCCCGAACGAGTTGCCGCAATGCGAAAAGGCGTTCTTGAATCATTGCCAGCCAAGAAGACGACTGAAAGGAGTCTTTATAGGCAAATCCGTTGTTCCCGGTGTTATACGGTGGATCGAAATAGCAGGCATCGATCGACCCTTTTTCGCGAGTGGTGATGAAACTCATGCCGTTCGCATTTTCCGACTGAATCACCGTCCCGCCCAACGTCGCCCCTTCATTTTCAATCCCCGCCATCACCTTCCGCCGGAACTCCTCGCCGAAGTTCCGCGTGTCCAATGGCAGCGAGAGGTTCTCTTTCAAAAACTCCACGGTGAGCGGCTCGCTGTAGCCGGTGCGGCCGAGGTCGGCGGCGATTTCATTGAGCGCAAGCAGGCGCACCCATTCCTCGCGCTGCGCGGCGCTGGCGGCGACTTCCTGGAGGAGCGCGGCGGGCAGGCGGTCGAGGGTGATGAGGTAGTCGCAGCGGGTGACGAACTTCTTTTTGAGCCAGAGCTTTTTCTGGAAGTCCTCGATCTGCGCGAGGAAGCGGATGACGCGGTGGGCGATGGCGCGGATGGCGCGGAGCCGGGCCTGCTGCTGCCGCCAGTCCGCCTCGGGCGCGGCTTCGAGGTCGTCGAGGTGGAGGACTTCGTTCTTGATGAAGAAATCCAGCTCGCGCCGGAGGAAGCCGCCGAGGTCCTTGTGGATGAAGTAGTCGAAGGTGTTGCGGGCGGTGTAGTCGGCGAGGTGCTTCTCCAGCAGGCTGCGCTGCTTGTTTTTCTCGGTGGGGCGCAGCGCGGCGATTTCCGCGAAGGGGCCGCGGGCGCACTCGGCGAGAATCTTCTGCACGGCCTCGCGATTGAGCGTGGCCTGGTCCTTGGCCTTCTTCTTTTTCCCGGCGGCGGTCGCTTCGCCACTTTCTGCTCCGGCCTCCTCGCCGGGGGCGTCGTCGCTTTCACCCAGCGCCCGGTATTCAAACCCGAGCACGAGCGCCTCCGTCGTCTGCCCGACGACGCCGGTGTGGATGAAGCGGCGCTCTTTGCCCGCGACGGCTTTGTTGTTGTCGCGCTCGGTGTCGGCCTCGGTGAGCTTGAAGGTGACGCGGGGCCTCGCGTCCGCTGCGCCATCCTTCGGCGCGGGGCCGAGACGGAAGGTGTAGTCGCGGAAATTCTCGGCGGACTTGATGTAGAACTGATCGGCATTCGCCCAATGCAGCTTCACCTCCTCGCCCTCGTAGGGGATGGCGCAGGTGTCGCGCTTGTAGCGGCGTAGCGAGAGGAAGTCGCCGTCCTTGTAGTAGCGGGAGAAGAAGGTGGCGAGGTGGGAGAAGATTTCATTTTCCAGCTCGAAGGTATTCCCGCCGGCACGCGCAGCCTCCTCCATGAGGCGGAGGAATTTCGGGTTCGTAGCCGGGTCCACTTCCGCGGCGACGAGCTGGGCCTTCAGCTTCTCGGCCTCGGCCTGCGCGGTGGAGGATTTGTCGGCGAGCAGCGACTTAATGATGGCCTCGACCTCGGGCTGAAGCCCATCGAGGAACCGCCCCACCTCGACGCGCCGTGCGTTCAGAATCCGGTAGATGCCGAAGTCCAGCTCCGCCGCAGCATCGAACTGGAAGAGTTCGGCGAGTTTGGCGCGGAGCTTTTGGGATTGGGCGGACATGAACGAAGTGCGTGGAGAAAACAGGAAGGCGGAGATTTTGGGAAGGCTGGCGGCGCGGTGCTAAATGACACTCCAGCGGACGGTAAAAAGTGTTTCGTGGGTCGTGCGTTGCGTCAGGCGTTTCTCCAAATCGCCGATGAGCCGGTCGCGCTTCACGATGATCTCGTCCTCGATCTCGAAGATGCGCTGCCGCTGGCGGCGTTTCTCGCGTTCAAGCTGCGCGATCTTTTGCTGAATGCCGTGCTGCTCCTCGGTGGTCTGCGCCACCCGCGCCGCCCGGTTCTGCGCGGTGATGGCAGCTTTGGTGTCGCGCAATTCTTTCTCCGCGCCCTCGACGGCATCATCGGCCCAGCGTTCCAGCTTGTCGCGCTCCTCGCGGAAGAAGGCGTTATTGCGTTCCAGCGAGGCGCTGATCGTGGCGTCGCGATGCCGGGCGGATTCGCGCTCAAGGCGCTGAGTGGCATCGGCAGCGAGTGAGGATGCGCGCACTTCGCCGTCGCACTGGAAAAGCTTTTCGCACGTCTCCTGATCGAGCGTGGCACCCCCGTCGGTGAAGCCGCTGAAGAGCAGGTATTCCTCGGTGCCGAGGGATTCGACGACCAAGCGGGCAAGAGTGACGCAGCCGGACTGGCCTTTGAGCGCTTCGATCAGTGCGATGCGCGTGGGGTGCGCGCTGATGCTGAGCGCGATCTCGGCGACAGGCGTGTCCTGCTTTTTCCCGGTCTCGATGACGAACTCGCCGAGTGGATGGGAAAGCCGGTAGAGAAAATCCGGCGGCACTTCTGGCGCGTTGGCGGCGCGGGTCTTCGAGATGAGGTGATACGTTCCCACGCGCAGGCCGGGAAACGGCGGGCGCGGAAGCTCGAAGGCGAGGACGGGATCATCAAAGACGGCGCACTCGCGGAGAATGAAATGGGTGAGCCGCCAAAAGAGCGCGCTGGTGCGGTCGAGCTGGGCGCGGGCGTCGGCGAGTTGGCCGCGGAGCCGGGCGTGAACGTCTTCATCGAAATGCTCCAGCAGAGCGCGGCGCGTCGTCGCCATGCGGCTCTGGATGGTGGCGTCCATTTCCTCGCGGAGCTGGCGGAAGGCCGTTTCGATTTCCTCCTGCGTGCGGCACGTCTGATAGATGTGCAGGATGCGCTTTTCAAAATCCACGCCGTCCTCGATGGAGCCGAGCACTTCATCGGACGCGCCGAAGACGCCGGTGAAGAGCTGGAACTTGTCGCGCAGAAGCTCGAACACGCGCTGGTCGGCGGCGTTGGTGGCGTTGAGGAAATTGATGACGACGACATCGTGTTTCTGCCCGTAGCGATGGCAGCGCCCGATGCGCTGCTCGATGCGCTGCGGGTTCCACGGCAGGTCGTAATTGATGACGAGCGAGCAGAACTGAAGGTTCACGCCTTCGGCGGCGGATTCGGTGGCGAGGAGAATCTCGGCATGGTCGCGGAAGTGTTCGAGGATGGCTTGGCGTTTGTCGGCAGTGGGCGAGCCGCTGAGTCGGCCGAGCGGGCGGTTCGCCGTGACCCATCGCTCATAAACCGCCTGCTCCTCAGGGCCGCCGCCGCTGCCGTTGAAGATGGCGATCTTCCCCATGTAGCCGTTGGCTTCGAGGAAGTTTTTCAGGTAGTCCTGCGTGCGGCGTGACTCGGTGAAGACGACGGCTTTGCGGGCCGCGCCGGACATCTTCTCCATTTCATCGAAGCCGGTGCGCAGGGCCGTGAGCAGGGAGCGCGTCTTGCCATCAATCTGGATGGAGTGCGCCCAGGTCGTGAGTTTTTCGAGTTCGCTGATTTCCTCGCGGATGACTTTCGGATCGGGCGCTGATTCGTCGGCAACGGCGTCCGGCTCGTCGAGCAGGTCGGATTCTATTTCGTCCGAGTAGGCGTCCGCCATTTCCTCGGCGAGCAGCAGTTGCTCAGCGATCGGCTCAGTTTTTGGCAACCCGGCGAGAAGATCTTCGAGTCGCCGGCGGATCGTTTCGAGCGTGCCGGTGACGGCGTAGCTCGATGACGCGAGCAGCTTGCGAACGACGAGTGTAGTCAGCTCGCGCTGCCTCGCGGGAATGGCGTAGGTTTCCTCGCGCTGGAGGAATTTCGAGACGGCATCGTAGAGCTTTTGCTCATTCTCATTTGGCGTGAACGGAACCGTGATGAGCTTGCGCTGCGTGTAGCGCACGTATTCGAGAACCTGTCCGCGCAGTGTGCGGGTGCAGAAGCTTTTCAGACGCTCACGGAGTTCGCCGTGGTCGCCTTCCTTCGTGGCATAGCGAGCGCGGAAAGTGCCGGGATCGCCGAAGATGTTTTCGTCAATGAGCAGCGAGAGACCGTAGAGTTCGACGAGCGAGTTTTGCAGCGGCGTGGCGGTGAGCAGCAGCTTCCGCGTCTGCTTGAGCGAGCCGAGCAATGACTGCCCGATCTTATTGCTGGCCCGGTAGCAGCCTCGCAGCTTGTGAGCTTCATCAATGACCGCCAAATCCCACGGCACGCCGAGCAGGTCCCGCTCAACTCGCCGGGCAAACTGGTAAGACATGATGATAATGCCCGCCTGATCCAGCGGCTCCGGGTTGCCCGCTTTTTTGGCCGTCGCGCAACTGCGCGCATCCAGGATGATGGCGCGCAGGTTAAACTTTTCGGCCAGTTCGAGACTCCATTGTTTGCGCAGCGAAGCCGGGCAGATGACGAGGAGCCTCCGCCTTTTCTCAGCCCAAAACTGGCAGAGCACGAGGCCCGCTTCGATGGTCTTGCCAAGCCCGACTTCATCGGCGAGCAGCACGCCTTTTGACAGCGGTGATCGAAGCGCAAAAAGCGCGGCTTCGATCTGGTGAGGATTGAGGTCCACCGCCGCATCGAAGAGCGAATGACGAAGTTGCTCCAAGCCGCTGCCAGATCGGCGCGTCAATTCGTGGGCGAAGTATTTTGCGTGATACGCAGTGGACATTCTGGATGCGGGGCCAGCGGGAGGCTAGCCAGTGGACTCCGACGCGCTCAATCTCCAAACGCGGCGATTCCGGCGCGGGTGGACTCGCTTTGCGCCCGTCTGCAATCGCCTTGCCGCCAGCGATCCCGCCAATGCCGCGTGGCAGCGCGACTTGTGGGTATCCTGCTGGCGCTGGCGGATGGCCCACGATACACTCGCCGGGATGAAGCAGCGCGGTCTCTTTGTCTCCACGGCGGACGAGGGTTTCCTGGCGGGAATCCGTGAAAAGCTGGTCCTCCCCACCGAGTAATCGCCCTGGCCACCGATCCCAGGCCGGGGTCCGCTCCGGCGTCATGCAAAGTGCGCCGCCAATGATCGCGGGGAGCGCACCTGATTTTCACAAAGATTGTTCCCGATCGCCGCGAGCGGTAGCCGCGATCCTTGATGAAATCAAGGCCGGTTTTTCATCGATGCATGGCAAGCATTTTTCTGAAAAAAAGTTTTACCCGTTCGCCACATTTTTCTTCGCCGACCCCACATCTTGTGGTTTTATTTCGATCCGCGCCCAATATGGAGTGGTTGCTCCCAGGAATTCACAGGGAACTCACAACCTATTGGGCGGGTTCTCGCCACTTATTCACCCGTTACTGACCGATTCACCGACCTGCCATGCTCAAGCTCAAATCCAACCGCCGCACTGCGCGCCCAACCTCCGTCGAGAGCGCCTCTCGACGCCCCAGCAAAACCGCCAAAGGACTCAAATTCGCCCGCGTTTTCAGCAACCCGGCCATCGCTCCCTTCGATGAAATCGAATGGGAACTGCGCACGGCGGAGATCACCGACGACACGGGGAAGGCGATCTTTAAGCAGGAAAACGTCGAAGTCCCCAAATCGTGGAGCCCGCTCGCGACGAAGATCGCGGTGTCGAAGTATTTTTACGGCGACGTCGCGAACGGCTCGGACCCTTACAAGAACGGGCGCGAGCGGTCGGTGAAGCAACTCGTGCATCGCGTGACGCGGACGATCACGGATAGCGGGATCGCGGATGGGTATTTCGCGGACAAGGCGAGTGCGGAGACTTTTTACCAGGAGCTGACTTGGCTGTGCGTGAATCAATACGGTGCGTTCAATTCGCCGGTTTGGTTCAACGTCGGGCTTTGGCACCAATACAAAGTCGGCGAGGGACGCGGGGAGGGAAATTTTTACTACGATCGGAAGGCTGGCGAGGCGCGCCGCGCTCCGACGCAGTATGAATATCCGCAGGGCAGCGCGTGTTTCATCCAGTCGGTGGACGATGACATGGAGGACATCATGCGCCTGGCGTTGAGCGAGGCGATGCTTTTCAAATATGGCTCGGGGACGGGCAGCGATCTTTCCACGATCCGCTCGACGCGCGAGAAGTTGAGCGGCGGCGGCAAGCCTAGCGGCCCGCTTTCTTTCCTGAAAATCTACGACCAGGTCGCGGCGACGGTGAAGTCCGGTGGCAAGACGCGGCGGGCGGCGAAGATGAATACGCTGAAGGACTGGCATCCCGATATTCAGGAGTTCATTGAGGCTAAGACTAAGGAGGAGAAGAAGGCTTGGGCGCTGATCGAGCAAGGCTATGACGGTAGCTACAATGGCGATGCCTATGGCTCGATCATGTATCAAAACGAGAACCTCTCGGTGCGCGTGAGTGATGAATTCATGCAGGCGGCGCTCGCGGGTCAGGAGTGGTGGACGAAGCGCGTGACGGACGGGCAGCGTTGCGAGAAAAAGGACGCGGGCACGCTGCTGCGCAAGATCGCCGAGGGCACGCATGTCTGCGGCGATCCGGGGATGCAGTTCGATACGACGATCCACAAGTGGCATACCTGCAAAGGCACGGGCCGGCAGAATTCCACGAACCCGTGCTCGGAGTATCTCTTCCTCGATAACACGGCGTGCAATCTCGCTTCGCTGAACTTGCTGAAGTTCAAGAAGGCCGACGAGACCTTCGACGTGGAGCGCTTCAAGGCGGCGGTGCGCATCTTCATCACCGCGCAGGAAATCATCGTCGATAACGCCAGCTACCCGATCAAGGAGATCGCGGAAAACTCGCACATTTTCCGAACGCTCGGCCTCGGCTACGCAAATCTCGGCGCGCTCATCATGAGCTACGGCCTCGGCTACGACACCGATGAAGGCCGCGCGCTGGCTGGTGCGATCACCGCGATCATGACCGGGCACGCCTACGAGCAATCGGCAAAGATGGCATTGGCCGAGGGAGCGTTCCCCGGCTACCGCGACACGCGTTGCAGCGGCGTGACCCATACGACCGATACGTCGAACGAGTCCTATATGCTCGAAGTCATCGGCCAGCACCGCGCCGCGGTCGCGGACATCCAGGAGAGCGATCGTTTTGGCTATCTGAAAGAAGAAGCGCAGCGCTGCTGGGATGGCGCGCTCGCGCTCGGCAAAAAGCACGGCTACCGCAATGCGCAAGTCACCGTGCTCGCGCCGACGGGCACCATTGGCTTCCTCATGGATTGCGACACGACGGGCATCGAGCCCGACATCGCGCTCGTGAAATACAAGCTGCTGGCCGGCGGCGGCATGTTGAAAATCGTGAACCAGACGGTGAAGCCCGCGCTGCTGAATCTTGGCTACGACACCGCGGACATCGAGCAGATCATCTCGCACATCGACAAGTTCGACACGATCGAGGACGTGCATGACGAGCACACTGGCGCGATCATTTTCAGCGGACTGAAACCCGAGCATCTGCCCGTCTTCGACTGCGCCTTCAAGCCGCACCAAGGCACGCGCAGCCTGCACTACCGCGGCCACATTCGCATGATGGCCGCCGCGCAGCCCTTCCTCAGCGGCGCGATTTCCAAGACCGTGAATCTCCCCACCGACGCCACCGTCGATGACATCGTGAACACCTACGTCGAAGGCTGGAAACTCGGTCTGAAAGCGATCGCGATTTACCGCGATGGCTCGAAGCGCAGCGCGCCGCTGGCCACGAATAAAAAGACCCATAGCACCGCCAGCTCCGACACCGCGATCTCCGACTTCGACGGCGTGCTCAACGAGCAGGCTGCGCTCGAAACACGCATCGTCGATCTTGAAAAAGAACTCGTCGCCCTCCGCGCAAAAGTCGGCGAACCCGTGCGCCGCCGGATGCCCGAGACGCGCGTCGCGATCAATCACAAATTCGAAATCGCCGGTCACAAAGGCTACCTCACCGTCGGCATGTTTGAAGATGGCCAGCCCGGCGAAATCTTCATCCAGATGAACAAGGAAGGCAGCACCATCGGTGGCCTCATGGACACCGTCGCCACCCTCACCAGCATCTCGCTGCAATACGGCGTGCCGTTGGAAAGCCTCGTGAAAAAGTTCGCGTATCAGCGCTTCGAACCATCGGGTTTCACCAAGAACCCAGACATCCGCAACGCCACCTCAATCACCGACTATGTCTTCCGCTGGATCGGCTGCCAGTTCATCAAAGGCTACAAGGAAGCCACCAGCCCGAACCGCGGCCAAGTCGATCTGCCGATGAAGGAACTCGGCGAAATCGACCGCAAAGCCATCAATCGCCCCGTGCCTGAACTGGAACGCGAAAACGCGAGCGTCATCGACGTCATCGGCCACACGAATGGCAACGAAGGCCGCCCGCACATTGGCAACGGCGCGACCACCCACGCCGACCGCGTGAAGGACGCCATCGGCAACATGTATATGGACACGACGTGCTCGAATTGCGGCTCCAGCAAAGTCATCCGCGCCGGCGCCTGCGGCTGCTGCACCGAATGCGGCACTTCCCAAGGCTGCTCCTAAAAATCATCCCATGAGCGACAAGACAAAATCCGAACGCCCCCGCGAAGAAGGCACCGGCCCGGTCCTCGCCGACTAGCGTTCGCGAAAACCTCCCGGCCAATTCGCCCCAACCATGGCGGGAAGCAAACCGGCCCGGTCGCGCCTCTGGCGTCGGCCGGGCCGGGGAGCTTTCGGGAAATGTGACACGGGCCTTCCTGCCCGTGATCGTTTTCTAAAACACAGGCTGGAAAGCCTGTGTCACCTTGCCGAAAACCCGCGTCACTGCTCCACTGCGCGATAGAAACGCCGTAACGGCAGCGGCGCTGGATCGACGAATTGAACTTCGCCCGCGCCGTCGACGGTCGCGGTGCCGAGTGTTTGCCGCTGGATCGGGTTGACTGTGAGATCGCCAGTGCATTCCACGCGATGCGTCCGCCCGGCGACGCCGGGCAAGGCAAGGCGCGACCTCATCCCGACGCTAGGCGCGGGCGCGCGCTGCATTCCGATCGTGCGCGCGGAAACCGGCAGGCAGCCGAGGGCCATGATAATAAGTGCAAAGACACAGTGGAACGAAAACCACCTTCGCAAAGATCGGGTAAATTGGGGTCCATGGTCACCCTGCCGTATCGGAGCAGAGTGGCTGCGCACGGGATAATGTTCCATAGGATCTACTCCGAGAATTGCTAAAACATTCCGCGACCCGATCTGGAGTTGGGTGGCTTGCGCACCATGGCGTGGTCATCGACGATCAGGAGTCGGATATTGGGGCGCATCGCAGGAATGGAACCATCAGCCGTGCCAATTGGGTATTGCCCGAATGGGTAATTGCCCGATGACGCAGAATGGCCGGGCGTCCGGGGTTTTTCGTTGTTGCGGCGCGCCATGTTGAAGTGGAGCGATCGTGTCGTTGTTGTTCAGATTGGAGATCGACAACGAGGAATTCCCGGCGAGGTAGATCAAGTCCTGGCTGTCGGCTCCCGAACCTGACGGGACGTTAAGGCGACAAGGCGAGAAACGAAACCCGCGCTAATCCCGGCGAACGCGGAAGAAACGCTTTGGACGGTTAAGTTGCCCCGGGATGGTGACAGACGTGGTGTAGCCGTCGGCAACTGTGGGGCCGGTCACGCGCGTCCAGACTGTTGGGTTCGCCAAGTCGGTGGTGGCTTCCACGGAATAAGAAGTGCAGGGAATGGAGTTCCAAGTGAGGGTTTCGAAGTCTCCGCTGAGTCCATTTTGAGTGATCCTAAACGGCAGCGCCGAGCCGCTCCCACCTTCTGCGGTCACCGAGACATCGGAGATCACAAAGCTTCCCGTGGTGGCGGCACCGAACGGCGCATTATTCAGAATCATGAAACCAATGCCATCGACCGAATTCATCGGGAGATAGGAGTCGTCCACAACAGGATTACTGGTCCCGGTGACGGTGCCTGCCCCAAGGTCGTTGCCCCAGATGAAGGACCAGATAATGCCGGAAGTGACTCGTTGCAGAGTCATTTCAAAGGAATGGGTCGTCGCCGTATCGACCAAGCCGACGCCATTGGGAAGGCCACCGGACCCGTTGAACGTCCCGCCATTCTGGAATCTCGGCAATGCCCACGCGGCGTTCGTCGCGGGGTCCACCAAAGGGACCCGCACACCGGCTGGATTGATGATGAAGTCGGCGCGTCCCGTATTTCCAAATTCACCCCAATCGCCATCGACGTATTGCCTGATCAAATTATTGCCGGGGTCCGCAGTCCGGCTTCCGGTGATGCTGATATCTGGACGCAACCTCCAAGTACTGCCCCCGTCGGTCGCCCCGATATCGATCATCGCCAGTACCGCCTGATTGTGCGCGGTATCGGCAAAGCCGAAGCGGAACTGAGTGTCCCCAGACGCCGGGATATCGTTGAACCTGATCTTAAATTTCAAAGTCGCCTTCTGGCCGACCTTCGAAAGCTGCTGCGGGTTAAATGTCTGGAATATCCGAGGCCGACCCGGCTGATCAACTCCCGCGTTTCCATCCACATCGAGCGTGTTTTCGCCAATGGCAGCGGTGAATCCAGTGGCCGACTCATTGGTGAGAGCCAAGATTCCGGGAGCGCCGTTGACGGTTTCATTCAAGTCGTATTGCCCCCAAGTGCTGCTCAGCGCGAGCGGTTGGCTCAGCGCCCGGCCCACGGCATTCAGGAACATTTTCTGACCGTCGAGCGTAAGATCCAAGGCTCCTGCTTGTGGATTGGGTGCCGAGGTCGTAGCCCCGGACGCATCGCGGGTGCCGCAGCCGAAGAAAAGCCGGTAGCCCCCGAGAGGCTCGCCACCCGCAACCTGTGTGGAGCGGACCAATGATCCGGCGGGCCATTCGGCGATGGCGTAGCCGGTGGCCTGATAGTCAGGGTTGGCGGCGGGTGTCTGGCCGGGGGGAATATTGCCGGCGCCGGGATCCAGCGGATTGAAGTCAATCGTGGCCAGCGCAACGCCCCCCGGTTCCATGGCATTCACGATATTTTGATCCACTCCGCTGACGAAGAGGCTGAAAAACTGCGTGGAAGTGCCCCGGTTGTTCAGGGGTGACGGCGGGAGAATGCCGCAGAAGTTGTTCATGATCTCGGTTCCCCCGACGTTCGTGTGGGCGATTCCGCAGAAGATCGGATTGTCCGGGTAAAGCAGACTGAGTTTTCCACTCGATGTCGTGCTCGTATCCGCGGCGCTATCGTATTCAAAATTAGCCAAAAGCCACCCCATCCGATTATTCCGAATGAGCGTTGATTTGGTGCAGATCATCGGCTTGGTGATCAACGTGTTCCATTTCGCCCCTTGGGCGGCCAGATTGAAGGGACCGCTGTTCATCGCCGTGCCGACGATCACGAGGTCGAAGGTATTGAGCACGGCGACATCATCAATGGACAGGACTCCCCCCTGCGGATTGAATCGGGTAACTTGGTGTCCCGCATTAGTCAGCAGATCGACAAAGCCCTGATCCACATAGGGCGCGCCGGCCGAGACCGGCGGATAGTAAGCACCGAGAGTCCGGCCGTCGGAGCCCGTGCCGGTGGTGCCTGAGGAGCCTTCGGCACCGTTGTCACTGCACCAGACTATTTTTGCAGCATCGGCGGCGAGGCTCATTCCGAGAAGGGACAGGATCGTGACGGCGAGTGGACGTTTCATGATGTGAATCGGGGTTGTTAGCTGGAGGAGTTTGGGGAGGAGTTCCCCAAACAATGGGTCGAAACTAGACGCCGGTGCCGCCCCGTCTAGGTGTCCAAAAGTATAAAAGCCGGCACGTGTGGTGACCTCAAGTGTTCCGATCGATTATGGTCCAAGCGCCTAGCGCCCAAGGTCACGACCGTCAGTGAAGCTTGAACACGCGGTCCTACTTTCTGCGCCTGCGGGCGGCGAATGCGAAAGTACCCAACGATATCAAGCTGGCCGAGGCGGGCTCGGGAACGACGGCAACTCCAGTCACCACCACATCGGAGATCGTGAAGCTGCCCGTATTGCCGGCACCGAATGGAGCATCGTTAAAGAGGAGGAACGCGATGCCGTCAACGGAACTCATGACTGCATTCGCTCCGTTGGCTTGGGTGATCGAGTCATCGAACACCGCCCCAATGGTCACGGTTTCGGGGCCGGCGGCACCGGCGTTATTTCCATACGAAAAATTCCAGCTCAGTCCGCCAACGACTCTCGACACCGCGAGAGTGTAGAAATGCTCCGTGGTGAGGCTCACCAGCGGATCGCCAATCGCGGTGCCATTCGGAATGACGCCCGAGTTGCCGCGGGTGCCGCCGGAGTTGAGAAAATGTCCAAAGTTTCCTGCGACATAGGACGCGGACACCGCCGGGTCCGTGATGCTGTTGTCGAACCGCGTGGTGGCTGCATTGCCGCCGGGAGTGCCCATATCCGTCGAGGCCCAGAGACCCTGATTGTGCGCCGTGTCCGTGAAAGCGAAGCGAAATTGGGAATCTCCCGCCACCATCCCGTTGGCGGCGGTAGCTTTGAAGGAGAGTGTCACCGTGTCGCCGAGCGCAGACAGCGCCTGCGGGGCGAAGAGCTGAAAAACGCGCGGGCGACCCGCCGAATCGACTCCCGCGTTGCCATCGACGTCGAGGAGGTTTTGCCCGATTGCAGCGGTGAAGCCCGAGCTGGACTGCCCGCTCAGCGCGAGGATGCCCGCGTTTGGCGCGACCGGGTTCGTCTGATTCCAGTCGAACTCGCTCCACGTGCCGCTCAGAGGCACTGTCGCTGCGGTAAGGGAAGTCGTGAGAAAGGCGGCGGTGAGGAGGAACAACGGTGTAGTTTTCATTTTCTTTGTGTGTTTGTCGGGGGGTGAGTGAGGCGCAAAGCGCGGTGGAATCTGCGGGGGGATGGTAGCCAGCAACGCGAGCTTTTCCAGTATCCGAAAGTATAAAAACAGCATTCTTCATGTTCCCGCCGCGACGCCTGCTCCGACCCCTCATTCGTCGCTTTAGTCGAGGTGAATGATGCCGCGCTGAATCGCTGCCGTGGCGGCCTGCGTGCGGTCGGCGGCTCCGAGTTTTTCGAGCAGGTTGCCGACGTGGAATTTGACCGTGACCTCCGCGAGATCGAGGTCGGCGGCGATCTCTTTGTTGGAACGACCTCGCACGATCCGCTGGAGCACGGCGAGTTCGCGGTCGTTGAGCGCGGGGCGGCGATTGCGCTCCTCCAGTTTGGCGGCGATCGCGGGCGGGAAACATTTTGCGCCGCCATGCACGGCG
Organism: Chthoniobacteraceae bacterium; assembly: GCA_031409335.1. Lineage (GTDB taxonomy): Bacteria > Verrucomicrobiota > Verrucomicrobiia > Chthoniobacterales > Chthoniobacteraceae > JANLQB01. The sequence continues at coordinate 14,661 of JANNWY010000253.1, forward strand.
CGGATGGCGGCGAGCAGTTCCTTGCGGCTCACGGTCTTTGGTAGATAGCCGACGACACCGGCCTCGACGGCGCGGTGGATGTCCTCCTCACCCTCCGTGGCAGTCAGGGAAATGATGCGCGCCTCGGGAAACTCGCGCAGGATCGCTGCGGTCGCTTCCACGCCGCTGATGCCCGGCAGTCGAAAGTCCATGAGCACGAGGTCGGGCCGGCGTTTCCGATATGCCGCAATGGCTTCCTCGCCGCTGTCGCACTCGGCCACGACGTCGATCTCCGCATCGAGGGTGAGCGCGCCCACCAGTCCGGCGCGGACGACGAAGTGATCATCCACCAGCATCACGCGAATTTTGGAGGGGTGCTTCATGCCGGTTTCGTTTCGGTTTCAAAGGGAACGCGCACGACGATCTCCGTGCCGCTCCCCGGCGCAGTGCGCAAGTCCAGAGTCCCACCGATGCGCTGAGCGCGCTCGTTCATCCCGAGCAGGCCGAAGTGTCCGGCGGAAAGTTTCATCGCCGTCGCGCTATCGAAGCCGCGGCCATCGTCGTGAATGCGCACGGTCAGCGCGTCGCCCGCGAACTCAACTCCCGCCACGATTCGCCGAGCACCGCCGTGTTTCACCGCGTTCGTCACCGCTTCCGTCACGATGCGCAGCAGATGCACCTCGACGGCTCCCGGCATCCGTCGCGCGGTGCCCGCGACTTCCACCGAAATCTCCGGCCCGCCAGGACTCGACAGCGGACCGAGCGTTTCGCGCAGCGCCGTTTCCAAATCGCGCTGCTCGAATTCCGGCACGCGCAAATCCCAGATGGAACGCCGCACTTCCGCGCGCGTGTGCTTCAGCAGCGCCTGCCCCGTGTGCAGCGCACGCTGCGCGGTGGCGGGCGAGTCAGGCAGTGTGTCCCCGGCGGCTTCGAGTTGGAGCGAAAGGCCCATCAGTTCCTGCTCCACGGTGTCGTGCAATTCGCGAGCCATCCGCGTGCGCTCCTGCAGCAGCGTCTCGCGTGAAAGTTGATCGCGAATGATGGCCGTCTGCGCCTGCACCTTCCGCCGCAGCGCCAAGCTCCACGCCAGCGCAGCGACCGCAACGAGCAGGATCACGCCGAGAGCGACGAGCGCGCGCTGCACCGTCCACCAAGGCGCAGCTTGGATCACCGCGAGGTCGTTCCCATCGCGCAGCAGCAGATCGAGCCGGGTCGGTGTGCTGAATTCCGCCACGAGATCGCTCGGCGCATAGCGCAAAATGGCCACGCCGTTTGCACGCACCATCGTCCCCGGAGGCGGTCCTTCGAGCGTGCCGCCGGTGAGACTTGCCGTCGTCTCGGTCCCATCGCAATCCAGCACGAGACGCAGCGGACCACCCGGCACGCTGCTCTGCGCGCTAAGCACGCGACCCGTAACCGCGACGAGCAGCCCGTCGTATTCCGGCACGGTGAACGGCTCACCGCTTTTTTTCGGAGCCACCGCGCCCTGCACTTCCGCCAGAGTCGTCGGCACCGGCTCGATCGGCGCACCCGCGGCAGTCTTGCGAAAAAGCGCGCCGCTCAAACCCGCGACCGTGCCGGTGATATCGATAAAACCCGTGACTTCGACACGATCGCCGACTTGCAAAGGCGCGGAACTACTCGTCCCCACGCGCACTGCGCGCCCGCCGTCTTGCACATAAAGCAGCGCGCCGGGTTCGTAATAAGTCACGTTCCCCTCGATCCTGCGCCGATGCAGCAGCCGGCCTGTCGCGGAAAATCCCGCGAGCCTTTTCACGGACACTTTTTCCGCCGCAAACGGATCGGGCGGCGGCGGTCGCGTGACGACCACATTTTCCGTCCGGCTGATCCGCAAGCGGGGACGCGCAAAATCCCTGCGCCAATTGAAAACCGAAGCCGCCAGCCCTTCCACCTGCACCTCCGCATCCACCAGCGCCGAAGGGTTCAGCACCACGCCATCCATCGCCTCGACAAACAAATGCCCCACCGGCGTCTCCACGCGCATCCACCACCGCAAGTTGAAAAGTTCACACCGCTGCACCACGCCGCTCACGATCACGCGCTGCGCGATTTCCGCGCCGCTCATCAGCCGGTCCAACGCGACCACGCGAGCCTGCGGCAACGGCTTTTCGCCAAGCACGCGCACTGAGCGCGGCAGGATATTCGGCGCGAGCCCGCCCTGCGCCAGCGCGCCCTCGATTTCGACCTCCGTGCCCTCGCGCAGCGCCGCGATCGCCGTTTCCTCACCTGCCCAAATCCCATCCCGGCGCGCCCGTTCCAAATCCACCCAAATGCCCGTCGCCTCCTCCTGCACCGTGAAATTTGTCACCGCCGGACGCCCCGGAGCCGGATGCGAAATCACAAACGTCACCACCGCCCGCACCCGCACCGCCGGACGCTGCGCCACCGCCTCCGGCGAAAGCGCCCGCACTTCCGCCACACGCGCGCGCGGCAGCTCCTGCGCACGCGTCACCGTAAGCGTGATGAACAAACACAGCAGCAAACTCGCAAACAAAGTAGGGCGCTGGGAGAGCATTGAGCCCGACGATGGCAGGGATGGAACACGAGAACGATCCTTCTGCAGTTGGGAGAGAGAAGAGAGAACGGGTCGGTAGAACATCACTTTTTCCAGTCCGAGCGCCGCAGGAACGGGGCTGCGCAGCGTGAGGTTTTGGCGGTCCACTTTGTTGGGTCAAGATGTGAGGAATAGGCTGTGCGTTCACCTTGAGCATTCCGATCGCCCGAGCTGTTGACTGACAGTTTATTTGAAAGGCAGCAAGGGCACTTCACAAAAGGTGAGCGCGGCGAGGCCGTTGGTGCCGGTGAGAAGCGTGTCCTGATTCCACTCGATTTCCTTGAGGTAGGTAATCTTCGTCGCTGTGGATGGTTCCTTGAGTTTCAGCGTGAGGACGGTTCCGGCGACGCTGCCGCTCGCGACTTTACCCTTTTCGCCGTCGAGGTAGAACTGTCCGGCAAGCTTGTCGTCCCACACGACGGGTTGGTCGAACTCGAGCACGACGCTGTCGGGCGCGGCGAGTTTTGCGGTGCGGAGGTTTGGCGCGGTGAGCGGACCGCCGGATTTTTTGCCGTAGTGATCGCGCTCGATGAGGGGCTGGACCATGCGGGCGAATTCCGCCCAGCCCGCGAGCGGGAAATGGCAGCCGCCCGGCGGACGAACGCCGAGCGTGGAGAGAATGCTCATTTTGGAAAAGAGGAGGGGCAACGTGCGCTGCTTCTCACGGAGCCGGTCGCCCGAGCCGTCGCGTCCGCCCATGCTGCATGAGTTCGGCCAGATTTGGAAAACGTAGTAGTGCTGCACGTTCGGGAAGTCGGTCTTCCAGCCCGCGGCCATCTCAATGAAGAACGGATGGTAAGTCTCCCAGCCGAAGCCGCCCGTAGGTCCATCGGCACCCTGATCGTTTTCGCCCTGATGCCACAGGATGCTGCGGATGCCGTGCGTGAGTTTCGCCTGCTGCACGCGCCAGAGCATGCGCCCGTAGATGGTTGTGACATCGGTCGGGTTCGCGGGGTCGCGCTGGTGCTGGTCGATGCGCGTGCCGCCGACCGCCGCGTTGATCATGAAAATGGGAACCTTCTGGCTTTCGAGCAGCCGCTTCGCCAGTTCCATGCCCCACCAGCCCAACTCGGCCTTCTCGCCCTGCTGCGCCTTCCAGACCGGCAGGCACCAAAGGTTGCCCGCGTTGTCCTTCGGATTTTGCGAAGGGCGTCCGTAGCTGCGAATCCACTCGTTCGTTTCCGGCGGGGATTTCTCGCCGGTGTCCGTCGCGAGCGCGTTGGACTGCCCGTCGATGATGTAGGCATCGCCGCACACGATGTTGCCCACCGTTTCCAGCACCTTGTTGCCGGTGCCGAACTCCACTTTGTATTTGATCAACCCCGGCTTGAGCTTCACTGAGAGCGCGTAGGATTTGTCCGCGGCGGGCTTGGCGGTTTCGGTTTTGATGAGTTTGTCGTCGGCGTAGAGCTTGAGGAAAACCGAGTCGGCGGCGTCGGCGAGCGTGCCGTTGTAAAAGAGCGTGCCTTCTCCTTTGTCGTCGCGCGCGTAGAACTGCCCGTCCTCCGGCTTCTCGTCCTTCGCGGGAATTCGCGCCATCCACGGATCGCTCTTCGGCTCCGTCACCGCGATCTCCACCGAGTGCGAAACCGGCGCGCCGCCGTTGCTGATCGTCGCCGTCACCGTGAGCTTGCCGCTATTCTGCGCGCGCTTCAGCACGAGTTTCCCCGGCGCGATTTCCTTGATCACCGCGAACGGCCCCGCGCTCCACTCCGTCTTCACTTCGCCCGCGCCCTTCGCCTGCATCGCAGCGAGATTGCTGACGGCGGGGATGACTTCGATGGTCGCGCGACCATCCCACGCTTTCGGCGCCGTGAGCGTGAACACCGGCTCCTGGATGTCCTCCTTCACCGCGATCGCGACGTCCTTCGTCTTCACGCCGTCCGGATAGACCGCCTTGCATTGCAGCGTCACCGCCTTGTCGCCCGTCACGCGTCCCGCGTCGAACGTGAACGCCAGCCGATCCACCGCTGCGACCGTCTCCTTCCCGTCGCTTTTCAAAACCCAATAAACCTTCTGCGCGCCACCCGCCTGCGCGGAAAAGGCCGCGCTCTTTCCCTCCAACACCGTCGCCGTGGCCGGCGAAACGGCGAACGTGTTGCCCGGCTGCACCACCGGCCCCACCAGCGTCTGCTGCGCCTTCTGATTCTCGTGCTGCAATCTCACCCAATCCGCCGAGCGCACCACTTTCGAGATCCGCACTTCGTCAACGTCGCCGACGAAATCGTAGTTGTTATACCAGCCGCCGATGTAGAACCGCGCCGGTGTCTTGATCGCCAGCGGCGCGTTCGCCGTCTTCGACGTGTTGCTCAATTCTCCGTTCACATAAATCCGCGAATCGCCCTGCTCATACGTGTGGACCACGTGAATCCACTCGTTCATCGGCATCCGTCCGATGCTCGGGACGTCCGCGCCGGAAAAGTAACACTCCATCTTCACATGCGGCGGGCTTTGGAAGTGCATCACCACCTTGCCTTGGCCGTGCTCATTTCCCCACGCGAGCACGCGGCCGTTGGATTTCTCCGCGCGGAACCACGCCTCCGTGCTGTGCGGGCTCGCGCCCACGGGGAAGTTCGCGATCTTCTCACCGCAAAAAATTCCCTGCTTCCCCGCGAGATGCCGCGCCGCCCCGATCATCCCTCCCGCGGGCGTCGTGCCGACATCCTTCGCCTCCACCGATCCGGCTTCATCCGCAGCCACTTCACCCATGTGCAGGACGCTCAGGTAGCCGTTCGATTCATTGAACACCGCCTTCCCATTCGACTCGCCCGCCGCGTCCGCCTTCCCCCAGTGCATCTTGATTTCCTGCCGCGCATTGCCCGCGATCTTCGGCACCCGCACCCAGATGCTCGCCGTCCCATTCGCCGCATCCCATTGCTCGATCTGATACGCCAGCGGCTTGGCATCGGCGGAAAAGCGCACGTCATCCCCGTTCGCCTTCGCCGCCGCGAAGTTGAAGAAATCCTTGTGCAGCCGCACGAGCACGGGGAATCCCTCCATGCTCGCCGCAGCGGGAAGATTCGCGCCATCGAGTGTTGTGTTCAGGAAGAGTGATCCCGTGTTTTTCCAATCGGGATATTGTGCAAACAGGGTTCCGCTGCTGATGACGAGAGCGGCGAGGAGACGGAGTGGATCTTTCATATTCAGAATTTCGATAGACTGGAGAACCCGGCGAGCAAAGGCGCGTTCATTTCTTCCCGCTGAAGCTGCGCAACTCCGGCTGCGTGGTCGCGGCTTCGATGGCCTTGATCGCGTCTTCCACATCGCCGACACGGCGCTTGTTGAGGTCGCCGGGGAATTCCTTGCGCTTCACCTGCTCGTTCAATTCGACGATCAATTCGCGTAGCTGCGGAATCGCGGGCTGCGCGGCCTTTCCGTAGCCGACGAGCACTTTCATGATCTCGCCCGTGCGCTTTTCGCTACCGTGTCCGCCTTGCGTTTTCGCCAGCGCAATGCCGGCTTCGATGCCCTCTTTGAAATTGTATTTCGTCAGCGCCTTGAAGCCGCCCATGCGGATTTCATTGCCAAACATCGTGTCCGCGGGGCAGCGCACTTTCACGGCGGCGAGGATGTCCGGGCCGAGGGCGATCACGTCCTCCAGCTTGAGTTGCTCGGCGAGTGTGCGCTTGAGCGTGGCCCGCGCCATGCCGTAGGCGTTTTGCGCGATGGCGCGGATGGTGGGGTAAAGAAGGGCGGCGTCAATGCCCTCGATGGAGCCGCGCAGGAGTCCGTCGAAAAGCGCAGCCGCGAGCTGAGCTTGCCCCGGTTTGGTGGACACCCTGACGGGCGGAGAGTGGAATGAAGGAAGATGAACAAAATCAAGAACGAGAAGAACGGTGAAGCGGCTGCGGTTGTTGCACCGAAACACTACGAGGAGGCATTCAAACGCCAAACCGTGGAGCATTGGCTGCGCAGTGGCAAGAACGGGACGCAGATCGCGAGGGAACTCGGGATGAGCTACCCGAGTCTCAAGGATTGGAAGCGCCGCTACGGAGGGGAGGCCGCGCCGCAGCGGGCGGATCTGGAAGTGGAAAACCGCGCGCTGCGGGCCGAACCGAGCGGAGCGAGATAGCCAAAGGGCGGAGCCTTTGCCCGCAGGGCAGCGCCGGAGGGCGCGGGCAACTGGCGCGGGTGCGGCGAACAGCGTGACATTCTAAAGAAACGCTGGGCATCCTCTCGGAAGTGCCGCGGCCCGCTACGAGCACATCGAAACCATGAAACACGAGCATTCCCTGGCGGCGTTGTGCGCCGCGCTCGGCGTGAGTCGGCCTGGCTACTATCGCTGAAAAGGCGCGCCGCCTGGCACCCGCGCGCGTGAGGATGCGGAGCTGACCGAGACGATCCGCGCCGTGCATGCCGAGCATCGGGGTGTCTATGGCAGCCCGCGGATGTGGCGCGTGCTGCGCGCTCGCGGTCGCCGCCACAGCCGCAAACGCATCGCCCGTCTGATGCGGGCCGCCGGCCTCTGTGGCAAATGTCCGCGCCGCTTCGTGCCGCGCACGACCCACAGCAGCCACGATCAACCCATCGCCCCGAACCGGCTGGCCGCAGCGTCCAAGCCCACCTCTCCCAACCAGGTCTGGGTGAGCGACATTTGCCAGCGCCCTCCGGCGCTGCCCTGCGGGCAAAGGCTCCGCCCTTTGGCTATCTCGCTCCGCTCGGTTCCTATGTGCGCACGGCCGAAGGCTGGCTCTACGTGGCCGCCATCCTCGA
>JANNWY010000254.1:0-30185 GCA_031409335.1 Chthoniobacteraceae bacterium
CCCGAGCAGGCCCCGCCCCGGATCACCGCCGCCGGCCAACTCGACCAATGAAAGCCCTGTAGTGCAGACTTTTCAGACACCTTCCTTGAAAATCAACGACTTACGCCTCAAAGATGCGCGAATCCGCCAAGTCGGGCTAAACCGCAGAGTTTGCCAGTTCGCCGGTTGGGGCCAGCTTTCAGCCGGCGGTCAACGCACCGACCGTCACGCCCATCGACGCCACTTGGGAACCGGTGATCGTGGAGGACAGCGTGACGACTGGCGATCAGGCGATCCGCTTCGGGCGGGTGCGGGTGACAGCGCCGTAGGGAGAAGGTTGAGATTCGAGGTCGCGATGGCTTGGGTCTTTTCACCTCGAACACTGACTGTCACAACGTCGCGAGGATTTGCGCCAGTTCGCGCACTCCGATCGCTTCGATATCCGGCCCGAGGGGATAGCGTTCCTCGCCGGAATACACGACGAAGGATTTCGCCGGGGCGAGGTCGGCGCGGGCGTGGTAAAATCCTTTTTCCGTGCGCGCGGTCAGGCCGCGCTTGATCTCGATGGCCCAAAGTCCGTGCGGGCCCGGCAATTCCAAAAGGAGATCGATCTCCGCACCGGCGGCGGTGCGATAAAAGCTGGCGCGGGTTTGCGGAGGCGCGGCGGAGAGGAGGTTCTCGATGACGAAGCCTTCCCAACTCGTCCCGACGACCGGGTGCCCGGCAAGCGCGTTTTCATCGGCGATGCCGAGCAGGGCGTGGACGAGGCCGCTGTCACGCACATAGACTTTGGGGGATTTGACGAGCCGCTTTTTCGTGTTGGCGTGAAAAGGCGGCAGCCTGCGCACGAGGAGCAGATCGACGAGAAGGTCGATGTAGTTTGTCACCGTCTGCGAACGAACGGAAAGGCTGGCGGTGAGCTTCGAGGCGTTGAGCAAGGTGCCCTGGCTGTGCGCGAGCATGGTCCAGAGGTGCTCCAGCGTTTCCGCGGGGATGCGCGGTCCAAACTGCGGGACATCCCGCTCCAGATAGGTGCGGATGAAGCTCAGGCGAAAGGCGAGACTGTTGGCTTCCGATGCGGCGAGGAAACTGTCGGGGAAACCGCCGCGGACCCAAAGCCGGGACAGGGACTTCAAATCGGGCGCGGCCTCCAAAACGTCGAGGGGATTGAGTTCCACGTATTCGATGCGGCCCGCGAGGGTCTCGCCGGATTGCTTGAGCAAATCAATGCTGGCCGAGCCGAGGATCAGGAATCGCCGGGTCCGTCGTCCTTGCCGGCGGCCTTGGTCGATGATGCCGCGGAGGGCTTGAAAAATCTCCGGCAGCCAGTGGATTTCGTCGAGGATGACGAGGCGATCTTCATAATTTTTCAGGTAAAGTTCAGGGTCCGTCAGTTTGTCCCGATCTGAACGTTACTCCAGATCGAGGTAAATGGCATCGCCGGAATCCGCGATCGCATGCGCCAGAGTCGTCTTTCCGACTTGGCGCGGCCCGAGAAGGACCACGCCTGCCTGGCGGGCGAGTGCGGTTTCGACTGTGTGGTAGGCACGTCTGGCGATCATCGTTGCAATTTTCAAACTCACTTTGAAATATGCAAGGATCATTGCCGTGGGGCTTTCCTGAGCGCAGCGCGACCAGCGGCGGGACGATCGGCGTGCTGCCGGGCCTCGACTTCTATTCCGGCACGGTGATGACGAGCATCCCGGCCAGCAGCTCCGTGGTGTATCAAATTTCTGTGCCACCCGAGGCGACGCGCTTCAAGTATTCCTCGACCCACGCGAGCAGCGTGACCGTGCGCATGGAGCAGGGCACGCTGCCCGGCACGACGGGGACGCAGCACCTCGTTTCCACCGTCGCGAACAGCTCGCTGAATCAGGGGCTCGCGACAACCGTGTGGCCGTGGCAGCCGAATCAGACCTACTACGTGCGCTTCGTGAACATCGCCGCCACGACGCAAGCCATCACCTTCACCCTCAACGGCAAAAACGCGCTGACGGAGGACGAGGACAACGACCGCCTGCCCGATGCGTGGGAGTTGCAGTATTACCCGAATATCAACAGCTACAACGCAACGCACGACATCGACAAGGACGGCGCCAACAATCTGGCGGAATGGGCCTTCAACCTGAATCCCACGCGGCCCGACATCGCGGCGCTGACGCCGGGCACCGGCACCGCGGGCCTGCCGGTGGCGAGGCTGACCGGGAGCGCCGGGAGTCAACGCCTGACGATCGAGTTCGTCCGCCGCAAGAACGTCGCGCTGACCTACACCGTGCAGTTCGCGAACTCGCCCGCCGGGGCCAGCTTTCTGTCCGCAGTGAACGCACCGACGGTCACACCCATCGACGCGAATTGGGAGCGCGTGATCGTGGAGGACAACGTGACCACCGGTGATCAAGCGCTCCGCTTCGGGCGGGTGCGCGTGTCGAAGCCGTAGAGCGGGCGGAAATATCCGCTTGAATGAGCGCACGCCCTGCGGACATTGGGCGCTTATTTAACCCCGAACACAGCTTTTCATCATGAGTAGAATTCTCGTTTGCGGCGCCGGTGGATTCATCGGCGGACACCTCATCGCCGACCTCCGCCGCCAGGGTCACACGCAGCTCCGCGCGGTCGATCGGAAGCCGCTCGCCGAGTGGTATCAGCGGTTCGACGATGTGGAAAATCTCCACCTCAATCTCGAGCGCCCGGAGAATTGCGACAAGGCCGTGGAAGGTTACGACGTCGTCTATAATCTCGCGGCGGACATGGGCGGCATGGGTTTCATCGAGCTGAATAAGGCGCTGTGCATGATCACGGTGCTCATCAATACGCACCTGCTGCTTTCCGCGAAAAAGTTCGGCGCGAAACGTTTCTTTTACGCCTCCAGCGCGTGCGTCTATAATGGCGACAAACAGAAGGATCCGAACCACACAGCGCTGAAGGAAGAGGACGCGTATCCCGCGCTGCCCGAGGATGGCTACGGCTGGGAGAAACTTTTCAGCGAACGCATGTGCCGGCATTTCCGCGAGGACTTTGGCATCCAGACGCGCATCGCCCGCTACCACAATGTCTATGGTCCAAACGGCACCTACGACGGAGGCCGCGAAAAAGCGCCCGCCGCTGTCTGCCGCAAAGTCATCGCCGCCAAACTCAGCGGCAAACATGAAATCGAAATATGGGGCTCAGGCGATCAGACGCGCAGCTTCATGTATATCGACGACTGCCTGCACGGCACGCAGATGCTGACGAACAGCGATTTCATCGAGCCGATCAACATCGGCAGCAGCGAGATGGTCTCGATCAATCAGCTCGTCGATATCGTCGAGCACATCGCGGGGATCAAACTGAAGCGGAACTACAAACTCGACGCGCCGAAAGGCGTGAACGGCCGCAACTCAGACAACACGCTGATTCAAAAAGTCTTCGGCTGGCAGCCGGGAACGAAGCTGCGCGACGGCATGGAAAAAACGTATCGCTGGATTCACGACGAAATGGTGAGCCACGGCAGCGGCTCGGTCGTGAATCGCTCGTAGTCGGACTACCGGATCAGCATACTCGCAAGGCCGAGGAATGTCCCCATGCTTGCCACGTCCGTCGCGGTCGTGAGGAAGATGCTTGATGCCGTCGCCGGATCGGCGCCGAGGCGTTTCAGCGCGAGCGGCACGAGTGCGCCGGCGATGCCGCTGAGCAGGCAGCTCGCCGTCATCGCCAGCAGCACGCAAATCGCGAGCATCAGCGCGGACGGATTGTTCTGCATCGTGGCGTAAACGTACATCCCGATGCCCGCCGTGACGCCGACGAGCGCGCCGTTGCACACGCCGAGCAGTGCCTCTTTTGCGACGAGCGTTTTTGCTTTTCCGGTTTTCAATTCCCCGAGCGTCAGCCCGCGCAGCGCGACCGCGAGCGCCTGGCAGCCAGTGTTTCCCGACTGCCCAGCGAGCACCGGCAGGAAAACGGCGAGCACCACGAGCCGGTCGATCGTATCCTGGAAAACGCCGACCACCGCCGCGGCGACGAATGCGGTGAGCAGATTGAGCTGCAACCACGGATGCCGAAATTTCAAACTGCGCGTCCACGGCGTGCTCAGGCGCTCTTCTTTTTCGACACCGACCATCGAGCCCGGCTGCGCGCTGAGTTCGACGGCCTGGGCTTCAAAAAGCATCTGCCCACGCACCAGCCCGACCAGCCGCCCGCTCGCATCGCAGACCGGATACACAGGAAAATGCCGCACCACGGATTCCTTCATCGCGTCATTCAGCGACATCTCGGGCGTGAATGCGAACGGCTGGCGGATCATGATTTCGCCGAGCGTTTGCCCGGGATTTTCACTCAGCAGCATTTCGCGCATCACGACGACGCCGACGAGCCGCTCGTCTTCATCGACCACGAATAGATACGTGATGAAGGCGCGTTTCGCCAACTGGCGCAGCTCCGCCGTCGCTTCGGTGATCGTCGTCTCCGGTCGATAAACCGCGAGCGGTGGCTCCATCATGTGGCCGATCGTATCCGGCGCGTGCGCTTCGTTGCGCATCCACTGGCGACGCGTTTCCACCGACGCCGCGGCCATGATTTTCTGGCGGCGCGCGCCGGGAAAACGCTCGACCACATCCTGCGCCGCTGCCGGGTTGAGCAGTTCCAGCATTTGCACCACAAACTCGTCGGGATACGGATCGAGCATTTTCACCGCCTCGGTCGGCGCGGTTTCCACGAGGGTCTGGATGAGCGTTTTGACTCCTGTTGCGTCGTCTTCGGCCGGGGATGTTGGGGAATTTGTCGGGTTCATTGATTCGAGAAAGTGTCGCGCGAGCGCGCGGTGAATTCGCGCGAAACGGAAAGAATGCACGCGAAAAAGCGCGGTTCGCACACCGCGGATTGCGCATCCGCAAATCGCAGGGTTGAATTTCCTGCCAGAACGGTGGCACGGTCACGTCCCGCATTTTCATGGCCGAAAGAACAAACGTATTCATCGCCTACTGCTTCCCCGAGAAGAGATGGCTCGATCGCGTCCAGGCGGCGCTGGAACCCTTTGCCGGGGCCGACCGCTGCGTCGTCTGGGACGAAAGAAAAGTGCGCACCAGTGGCACATGGAAAGCGGAACTGCCCGAGGTGCTCGCCACGACAAAGGTTGCGATGATGATCGTGAGCGATCTTTTCCTCGAGTCGGATTTCATCACGCGCGCGAAACTTCCCGCGATGCTCGAGCGCGAACGCGAAGATGGCCTCGAAATCTGCTGGGTGCTCGCGGGCCAGTGCCTGTTCGAGATGGCGGGCTTGAAGGAAGCCGATCTCGGAAACCGCGCGGGCTTGGCATTCGACGGGCTCGGGCTCGCCCAACGCGACACGGAGGTCGCGGCTATCGCGCGAAAAGTGGCGGGGCTGCTCGGCGACGAATCACCCCGGCCCACCGACGCGCCGCCGCCGAAAAAGCCATTGCTTCCCTCGGCGATTCCGCTCGTCGTCGCGCCGAAACCGGTGCCAAAGAAGCGGCGGAATTTTGGCGTGAAAAAAGGCGAAGGCGAGCTGGTGCCACAGCCCAGCTTGTTGCCGACCGATCCGCCAGCCATTGCGCCTCGGCAGGAACTCGCGCCAGAGCTAGGAGCAAAAACCGCCGCCCCGTCAGCGTCCGCGGCGGCACCGCACGAGGCAGCACGGCCAGCGGAGGCTGTGCCGGTGGAAATCACGCCGCCTGCGTCCGCGCGCGAACTTTCACTCACGACCATGATCGAGGCACGGCAGACCACCGTGCTGAAACTCAGCCGCCTCGGGCGGAGGATGCTTTTCTTTTCCTACGCGATCGCACTCGCGGCGGTCGGCGTCCTCTTCACGTTCAGCATCGAGCACTTCATTTTCGTCGCCGGATTTGCCCTGCTCGTCGCGAGCCTCGCGATGTGGCTGAACGCGCGTTCGCGTTCTCTCGGCCAGGGACTCGTGGCCATGCGCTACACCAGCAGCGGGCTCGCGGATGAAGCGCTGCCGACCCGCCAGCGGGACGCCCTCGTGCGCAAGGCCGACGACTACCTCGCGCAAAACTAACCACCAATCATGGCCGTACCAAACACACCCAACGCCGATCTCGAACAGGCGCTCTTCAAGGCGAATCTGAAGGAAAAAAAACTCCGCCGCCGCGCCACGTTCGCCGCGCTCCTGCCGCTCATCGCCGGCCTCGCGTGGCTTGGCTACTCGTTCATCGAACTCACCACCTGGCAATCGCGCGCCGATGAAATCGCCGCGCAGGAAACCGAAACGCAGCACCGCGAAAAGGCCGCCCAGGAGCGCGTCTCCGCCGCCGAAGCGAAGCTCGCCACCACGGAGGCGAGCGTGCAGACCTTCCAGCAGCAGGAAAAAGCGGCATCGGAACGCGCGACCGATATTCGCCAGCGGCTGGTGAAAGTGCGCGAGGAAATCGGCGGGCTCGGCACGCTGCTCACCGACCTGAATTCGGCGAAAGCCAAGGCCTCGAAACTCATGGCCAGCGAAGCCGTGGAATCGCAGATCACCGAAATCCGCACCGCGCTCAGCCGCAGCCTCGCGCGCGCCGAGCAGGAGATCGATCAGGCGCTTCCCGCCGAGGAGCAAAAGGCGCGGATTTACATTTTTGTCCCGGACGATGCGCAGGCCGCGGCGGCGAAGGAACTCGTGCCAGTTTTGGAAAGCGCCGGCTTTGACGTCGCGGGCATTTCAAAAAACTCCACGCGCAAAATCGACGAATCCGAAGTCCGCTATTTCCGCGATCCGCAGGACAAGGCGGACGCGACGCGCATTCAGGATTTGTTTGTGAAACAGACTGGCCAGAGCGACTGCAAAATCATCCGCACCAGCGACCCGGAAAACGCGGCGGGCAGTCGGAAATTCCAGGTCTGGTTCGCGAAACCCGCGCCCGTGGGAGAACGCTGAATTTCGCGATGACCGTCCGCGCGCTCGAAAGCCAAACGCCTTTCACCACCAAGGACGGCTCGACCATCCGCAGCATCCTCGACCGGACCAATGCGCCGGTGCAAAACCAAAGCCTCGCCGAAGCGCGCGTCGCCGCCGGCGGTGCGACGCAGCGGCATTACCACCGGATCGCGGAGGAGTTTTATTTCATCCTCGAAGGCCGCGGCACGATCGAGATCGACGGTGAAACGCGCGCGGTCAGTCCGGGCGATGCGATCCTTATTCCGCCCGGTGCGTGGCACACGATCGGGGCGGAGGAAGCACTGCGTTTTCTCTGCTGCTGCGCGCCGCCCTACTCGCACGACGACACGTATTTCGAGTAGGGCTGGAGGAGCTTAAACACAAAGACACGGAGGACACAGAGATTCACAGAGGCGGAAAGACCGGCTTCTTCTCTGTGTCACTCTGTGTCTAAGAAATGGCAGCGCATTATCGAGTTGCCAATGCGGGATGCATCGCGAGTCTCTTCCGCTCTTTCCCATGGCCTCGGATACTTCCACCCTCGGCGTCAGCATCCTCATTCCCGCTTTTAACGAAGAGGGCGCGATCGAGGAGACGGTGAAAAAAATTGCGGAGCAGCGCCGTTTTTTCCGCGAGCTGGAAATCGTCGTCATCAACGATGGCTCGGAAGATCGCACTGGTGAAATCGCGCGCGGACTTCCCGTGACGCTGCTCGAGCACGAATCGAATCGCGGCTACGGCGCGGCGTTGAAAACCGGGCTGCAAAAGGCCAAGCACGAGATCGTGATGATCGCCGACGCGGACGGGACTTATCCGCTGGAAGATATCCCGAAGCTCGCAGCGGACATCGGCGAATTCGACATGGTCGTGGGCGCGCGCACCGGCGCGGTCGTGCAGGTGCCGTGGATGCGGCGTCCGGGAAAATGGATCATCACGCGCCTCGCCGTGTATCTCAGCGGCCAGCAAATTCCCGACCTGAATTCCGGCCTGCGCATCTTCCGCCGCGATGTCGCGCTGCGTTTTCTCACGCTTTACCCGGACGGCTTCTCATTCACCACCACGATCACACTCGCGATGCTCACGAATCACTACCGCGTGAAATTCGTGCCGATCAACTACATGCGCCGCATCGGCAAATCGTCGATCAAACCGATCCGCGATTTTACCAACTTCACGATCCTGATCATCCGCATCTGCGCTTATTTCAAACCGCTGAACGTCTTCGTCCCGCCCGCGCTCGTCCTCATCATTGCCGGCCTCGTGAAAGGCACGATCGACTACCGCGGCGACGGCCACCTCGGCCTGCTCGCCATCGCCCTCGCGCTGACGGGAATCCAAATGCTGTTCATCGGCTTGCTCGCGGATTTGATCGATCAGCGGATGAAGCTCTAGCAAACCAGATGACGCACGCGCGCCGAGTCGTAGCTGCGACGCCCTCGTCGCAGAGGGTGTCCGCGGCGCCCTCGCCGCCCGTCGCCAGCCACGCGGCGGGGGCACCGCGGACACCTTCTGCGACGGGGGCGTCGCAGCTACCAGCCCCCGCGTGAACGCCACTGTTTCACGCACGCTGCTCGTCGTCTGGTCGCTCGCGCTCTTCGCCGCCACGCTCGCGCTGAATCTGCGGCACCGCGATTTCGCGTGGTATTACCACTCAGACGAAGGCAGCAAGATCGAGCAGGTGCTCGACGGGAAATGGAATTTCAACCATCCGATGCTGCTCCTGCGCGCGTCGAAAATCGCGCTCGATCTCAGCGGCACACCCCGCGATCCGCAGGCCGTGGTGGAAATCGGGCGCGCGGTTTCCGCGACGTTCACCGCACTCGCCGTCGTCGCGCTTTCGCTCTTCGCATTTCAATGGCGCGGCTGGCTCGCCGCGCTTTCCGCGGGCGGTGCGCTGATGCTGCACCACCAGCTTTTCGAGCTATCGCATTACATGAAGGAGGACACCGCGCTGCTCTTCGGCCTCTCGCTCGCGCTGCTGGCGCTCGGATTTTTTGAAGCGCGCCCATCGCTCGCCACCGCGCTCGCGCTGGGTGCCGCGACCGCGCTCGCCATTTCGGGAAAATACATCGGTGCCATCGTGCTCGCCGCGACTGCACCGACGCTCGCTCGAGTGCGCGGGAAATATCGCAGCGCCGCATTTTTCGCCGGACTCGCTGCCGTGCTGCTCGCGGTGAACTGGCCGCTCATCGCCGACTTCGACACGTTCCAAAAAAGCCTCGCGCGGGAAACGGAATACGTCATCGAAGGTCAGAAAGGCAGCACGCGCAGCGTCCCGCACGCGGTCTATTGGAATGTCTTCATCGACAACACCACGCCCGCGATCTGGCTGCTGCTCATCCTCTTCATCGCCGCGCGCTGGGGCGGCTGGAGCGCCATCACGCTCACGCGCTGGCACGCCGTCGCGTTCCCATTTTACTACGCACTGATGCTCTCGTTTTCGCCGAAGGAAAACGACCGCTACTTCCTCCCCGCCACGGCGATGTTCACCGTCCTCGCCGCGCTCGCCGTCCCGGATGTCGCGCGTCTTTTTCATCGAAAATGGGCCGCGCCCCTAGCCGCCGTCGCGCTCATCGCCTGCCAGTTGCCATCGTGGCTGCGCTATGAGCACGCCTTTCAGACCGACGACTCACGCGACTTGCAGGCGTGGTGCCGCGAGCAGTTGCCCGCCGACGCCGTGATCGCCAAAGACAGCCGCATCTGGCTGCCCGATCCGAAGAAGCCCGACCGCGTTCCGGCGGGCGCGATCCCGCAGCGAGTGGTCGCGGAGAAATTTGCGGCGGACCTTGGTTCGCTGGATGAAATGCGAAGCAAAGGCATCACGCACGTCGCCGTATCCGAAAGCGACTACGGCCGCTTTTTTCGGGAATCGCTGCGGCCAAAAGCCGGCGAAGAGGAGGATTTTTCCCGGCGGCGCGCGGTTTACCGGACGCTGTTTGAAAAGGGCGAACTCGTCTTCGAGCGCAAGCGCGGCACGATGCTTTACCTCCATCCCGGCATCCGCGTGTATCGGATCAAACTGGGCGCTTGATGGCTTGCTCGGGATTCCACACGCTTTCATCATCAATGTCCCCGACGGTCCCTAATCGCGAAGATTGGTTCGAGCACGATGGCGCGTTTCCCCGCCCTTGCTGGGGAGCGATTCACGGATGGATGCGCGTCTATGCACTAGAGCCCGATTGGGATGATGTGTGGAAACAGTGGGCTCGTCATTGGATCGAGCGCCTTCGCGCGGCGTTGGGTGGACGATACGCAACGGATGAATCGGAGCATTTCCACTTTCTCTCCGAACAATCCCCAGACGCCCGCGCCAAGTCGCTCGCTTTTCTGGAAAATGCCCGGCACAAAATTCTTCGGATTCTTGGGAAGGTCGGGGAGGCGAAAATATACGGAAAACACTTGGTCATTCGCTTCACCGACACGGACGATTATTATGCCTACGTCGCCCATTTTTATCCCGATGGCTCATTCGCCGGATCGGCAGGGATGTTCATCAATGAGGAATATCCGCACATCGCGATTCCGGAATCCCATCTGCCAGGCATCGAACGCGGGACGCTGGCGCACGAATTGTCGCACAACGTTCTCGCTCATTTGCCGCTTCCATGCTGGCTGAATGAGGCGCTCGCGATGGCCTTCGAGTTGGATATCGGCGGAATGGCGGCTGATCCGCTCACCCAAGAACTTGCCGCGCAGCATCGCGACTATTGGGACGCTGAAATCATCCAGGAGTTTTGGTCAGGAAAGGCCTTCGGCGATGTGAAAGGTCAGGAATTTGCATACGGTCTCGCACGCATTTTACTCCATCTGATCCGGACAGAAATTCAGCCGACTGAAGAGGATTTCAGAGATTTTGTTCTGCGGGCAGAGTGGAGCGACGGCGGCGCGGTCGCATCTCGTGAGCACCTTGGCAACGAATTGGAGAATCTCGCGGCCACATTTCTCGGCGAAGGTGATTGGGCTCCGCGACCGAAGGAATGGAAAAACCAAAAAATCAATCCGCCCGATTTCACCGGCTCGTCCGCGCTCGACGAATGTGCGCAACCACCGGACGCAGAACTGCGGAAGAAACACAGCCCTATCCGATAGTCTCAGGGGTGCCCGACTTGCGGAGTTCCTCGTGCGCCGTGCCAGAATCGCGCGATGTCCACACGGCAATCGCCGTGATCGACGCGATGGATGATTCGGTAGGAACGGACGATGATCTCCCGAATGGCTGGATCATCGAATTCCGGGACGACGCGACCCAACTCGGGAAACTCACCAAGCCGTTTGGCGTTGCTTACGAGAAACTGACCGAAACTGACCGCCCGTTCTGGCGAATCCAGTGAGATGTAGCGAACAATGTCGCGGAGGTCGCGGCGCGCCGAGGGTGACAGGGCTACTTGATAACCCATGATGGCAACTCGCGTTCGATCTCCTCGATCGAAATTCGCTCGCCGCCTTCTATCTCCGCAAGCCCCTGCCTGACTGCGGCGACGAATTCGATCTCCTGAGCGACCTGATGCAACGTCACGTTTTCGGGCAGCTTGTGAAGGAGGTCTTCAACGATTTGCTTGGTGCTCATATGTCCAGCTTGCGCGCGGAATTCGGATATTCAAGGACCGGCTTTGACGCGCCGCCTACGCCCAGCACCCCGGGAATCACTTCCGCCCCGCCCGCGATTCCCGTGAGCCGTTCGGGGCGTCCGCTGTGTTCGTATTTTAGGTCGTCGTGGTTCAGGCCGAGGGCGGTAAGGATCGTGGCGTGGAGGTCTTTGAAGTCGTGCGGCTGCTCGGTGGCCATGAGGCCGATTTCGTCGGTCGCGCCGATCCGCGTGCCGGGTTTCACGCCGCCTCCAGCCATCCAGATGGTGAATCCGGCGGCGTTGTGCTGGCGGCCGTTTTCGCCCTGCATCATCGGGGTGCGGCCAAATTCGCTGGCGCAGATGACGAGCGTTTCATCGAGCAGACCGCGCTGTTTCAAATCGTCGATGAGCGCGGCGATGGGCTGGTCGGTTTGGAGCGCGAGCGGCGGGTGGTTTTTGGTGATGTGCGAATGCGCGTCCCAGCCGTCTTTGTCGAACATGTTGTAAATCTGCACGAAGCGGACGCCGCGCTCGACGAGCCGACGCGAGAGCAGACATTTGCGGCCAAATTTCGCGAGCTGTTTGTCGCCGTGATCGAGCCCGTAGCTTGCGCGGAGGCTGGCGCTTTCCTTTTCCAAATCGCCGACATCGAGCGCGGCGGATTGCATCCGGTAGGCGAGTTCGTAGCTGGCGATGCGGGCGTCGAGTTCGGGGGCGTTTGGGCGCGTGGCGCGGTGCTTCAGATTGAGTTCGCGGATGAGATCGAGCGTCGCGCGCTGGCCTTCGGCGAAGGCGGCGGGTGGCAGGAGATCGAGCACCGGCGTGCCTTCGTCGCGCAGGCGGGTGCCTTGGAATGCGGCGGGCAGATAGCCGTTGGCGTAGTTTCCCGCGCCACCGAGCGGGCCGGCCTCGAAGAGCAGGACGTAGCCGGGCAGATTCTGATTTTCGGTGCCGAGTCCGTAGGTGATCCATGAGCCGAGGCTGGCTTTGCCGGCGAGCGATTCGCCGGTGTGAAGCTGAAAACTGGCGGGCGCGTGATTGTTGCTCTCGGCCTGCATGGAGTGGATGAAGCAGAGGTCGTCCACGCGTTTCGCCAGATGCGGATACAACTCGGAAACCCACATGCCGCTCCGGCCATGCTGAGCAAAAGTGAACGGGCTCGCCAACAGCTCGTCCTTGCAACCCTCGAAGACATTCGCGTGCCGCGATTTTTTCAGCGCCTCGCGAATCGAGGCGGGCACGGGTTTGCCGCCCAGTTTTTGCAGCTCAGGTTTGTAGTCGAAAGTGTCGATGCTCGACGGGCCGCCGACCATGAAAAGGAAGATGGCGCTTTTCGCCTTCGGCGCGAAATGCGGCGGGCGCGGGAGAAAAGGATTGATCGGATCGATCCGCACATCCGCGCGCGATGGCGTGCGCAGCAATGCGCCAAGTGCGAGCGCGCCGAATCCGCCGGTGGTGCGCGTCAGGAATTCGCGCCGGGAGCAGCCTGTGCAGTGGAGATACATGGGAAGAATCGGGGACTTGGCGGCAAAAGTATTTCGGGCGAACGGATTTATCGAGTAATCCTCCGTCACAAATTTTCTTCGGATCATGCGTCGTTCCAATCCCGTCCTCGCTGCGTTTGCGTGTGTGTTTTCGACACACGCGGCGGAGCTGTTGGCGGATGAGAGGTTCCACGCGGAAGTGTGGCCGCTGCTGGAGCGGACTTGTCTGCGTTGCCACGGCCCGGAAAAGCAGAAGAGCGGGCTGCGGCTGGATTCGCGTGAGGCGGCGTTGAAAGGCGGTGAGGATGGCGCGGCGCTGGTGCCGGGGAAGCCGGAGGAAAGTTTGCTTTTGAAACTGGTGCGTCACACGGACGCGGATCGCGAGATGCCGCCGAAGGAAAAGCTGCAAGACGCCGAGATCGCGAGCCTGGAGCGCTGGATCGCGGATGGCGCTCCGTGGCCCGCGCCGCCTTCCGGCGAGGAGGCTGCGGTGGTGGAAAATCTTGGCAATGCGTGGAGCGATCCGCGGAATCCGATCACGAAAATTTTCTTCGGAAAGCGGCTCGATCTCTGGTCGCTGAAACCGATCGCGAATCCGCTGCCGCCGAAAGCGGGAAACCCGATCGACGCTTTTGCGCGCGCGCCGCTGGCACCCGAGGCGGATGCGCGCACGCTTTGCCGGCGGCTGTATTTCGGGCTCACCGGGCTGCCGCCGACGCCGGAGGAGATGGCGGCATTTCTGGATGGGTCCCATGGGTCGAATGATTCCTACGAGACCCATATCGATCGCCTGCTCGCCGCGCCGCGCTACGGCGAGCACTGGGCGCGGATGTGGCTCGATGTGGTGCGCTACAGCGACAGCAATGGCTTTGACTGGGATGAGTTTCGCCCGCAGGCGTGGCGCTTCCGCGATTACGTGATCCGCTCGTTGAATGCGGACAAACCGTTCGACCGTTTCGTGCGCGAACAACTCGCCGGCGACGAACTTCTCTCCGGTCCACCGCGCGATGCCGCAGAGCAGGATTGCCTCATCGCCACCGGCTACCTGCGGCTTGGTCCGCACGACAACAGCGCGGCGCAATTCGGCGAAGGCCCGCGCGTCCGCGCCGCGCTGATGAACGATCTCGTCGAGACGACCGGCGCCGCGTTCCTCGGCCTCACGCTCTCGTGCAGCCGCTGCCACCATCACAAATTCGATCCGATTTCCCAGGCCGACTACTACCGGCTGCGCGCGTTTTTCGAGGGTGTGAAATTTGCCGACGATCTGCCGATCGACCTCGCTCCGAGGCAGGACGAGGTGAATCGCGCGAACGAAGCGATCGAGGCGCGGATGAAGGAAGCGCGCAAAATTCGCGATGAGATCGCCGCGACTGCGAAGGAGCGAATCAAGTCGCCGAAAATAAAGGACAAGCCTTCCGACGAGGAAGTGCAGGCCGTTTTAAGCGAAGACGAAAAGCGCCGCCACGCCGAGGCGGATGCGGCGCTGAAGGAGTTGAAAAAGAAGATTCAGCCATTCACCACCGGCCTGCTCGCCGTCGATGAAAACGCGAAGCCGCCCGCGACGCGCGTGCTTTTCCAAGGCGATCTCACAAAGCCACGCGAACCGGTGCCGCCGGGATTTCTCTCCGCGCTCGATCCGAATCCCGCCACCGTGCCGAAGCCCGCGCGTGAGAATTCCTCCGGCCGCCGCAGCGCGTTCGCGGAGTGGATCGTGTCGGAGAAAAATCCGCTGACCGCGCGAGTCATCGTGAATCGGGTGTGGCAGGCGCACTTCGGCGAAGGACTCGTCGCGACCGCGAACGATTTCGGTTTCGCGGGCGCGCGTCCGACGAATCCTGAACTGCTCGACTGGCTCGCGCGCGAATTCATGCGCGACGGCTGGTCTTTGAAAAAACTGAACCGCCTCATCGTCACCAGCGCCACGTATCGCCAAAGCACGACGGTGCGGCGGCTGAGCGCGGAGGCGATGCGCGACACGATGCTCGCGGTCGCGGGAAAGCTGCTGCCGTTTGAAGGCGGCGCGCCGGTGTGGCCGGAACTGCCCGATGAAGTGCTGCGCGCAAACCCCGCCGTGCTCGATGACAACGCGGAGAAAACCAAAGGCTGGTATCCCACGCCGCGCGAAAAGGCCGGCGTCGCCAGCATCTTCCTCGTGCAAAAACGCGGGCTGCACGTGCCGATGATGGACACCTTCGATCTGCCCGACAACTCGCTCTCCTGCGCGCGCCGCGATGTCTCCACCGTCGCCCCGCAGGCGCTCACGCTGCTCAACAGCCCGTTCGCCACGGAGATGGCGGACGCCTTTTCCAAACGAGTCCAGCGCGAGGCCGGCGACGACCCCGCCGCGCAGATCGAGCGCGCCTTCGCCCTCGCCTTTCAGCGTCCGCCCGACGACGCCGAGCGCGCATCCTGCGCGCAATTCCGCCAGCAGCGCACCCTCGCGGAACTCTGCCGCGCGCTGCTGAATGTGAACGAACTCGTGTACGTCGATTGAGCGCCCGCCCGTCTCCGCTCTTGCGCTCGGCACGGTGAATGCGGACCCTTACCCAAGGATGAACACGCCGGAATATCCCACCGTTTCACAGCGGAAAACGATTTGGACTGCGCTCACCGCGCTCAGTACGGTGTGCATCGGCGCGATCGCCGTCGGGCTGATCTGGCTGACTTCCATGGTGCTCGGTTTTCTCCAGCCGCTGCTCATCCCGTTCGCGGTCGCCGGCGTCATCGCGTATCTGCTCGATCCGATCGTATCGCGGATCGTGTCGTGGGGAACATCGCGGCATCGCGCGGTGCTCGGCGTGTTCGCGGTCGTCACGCTCGGGCTCATCGGCGTGCTCGTGTGGATCATCCCGGCGCTGTGGACACAGGTCGGAAATGTCGGCGAGAAAGTGCCCGCTTACCGGACGCGGATCGTGAAGAACGTGAACCAATTCAACGAATGGGCGCACGGCCTCGACACGAAGTACGGCGTCCGGATTTTCCCGCAGATCCCACAAAAGATCGAACTTCCGCTCGAGGCGAACTCCGCGGCGGCGAAGGCGGCGAAGGACAAGGACGAGCAGGAAAAAGCTCCCGCGAATCCCGCCGCGTTGAAGGAAATCGCCCCGGATACCGCGCCGACTCCGACTCCAGTCATCGGCGATCCGCCCACGTCACCGAATTCATCGGCGGATGCGGCCAATTCAAAACCGGAATCCGCGGAAACGATTTTTGATCTTCAAAAAATGTTTTCCCCCGACTGGGCGCGCACCGCGACGGTCGCGATCGTCCGCAACACGTGGAATTTCCTGCGTTCAAGCGTCGGCGGCTTTCTCGGCGTGTTCGGCTTCCTGCTCTCGATGGTGATCGTGCCGATCTATCTCTACTACTTTCTCATCGAATCGAAGACGATCTCCGAGTCGTGGGGCGACTACGTGCCGCTGCGCGCGTCCGCTTTGAAAGACGAAGTGGTGAGCACGTTGAAAGAGATCAACGGCTACCTCATCGCGTTCTTCCGCGGGCAGCTCCTCGTCAGCCTCATCAATGGCACGGCGACCGGCCTCGGGCTGATTTTTGTCGGGCTCGATTTCGGTCTGCTCATCGGCCTCACACTTTGCGTCATGGGGCTCATCCCGTATCTCGGCATCGCCCTGTGCTGGATCCCCGCCGTGCTCATCGCGTCGATCCAAGGCGGGAGCTGGCTCGTGCCAGGAAGCGCGGCGTGGTGGGTTTTCCCAGTCGTCGTCACGGGGATCTTCGCGACGGTACAGCAGGTCGATGGACTTTTCATCACGCCGAAGATCGTCGGTGAAAGCGTCGGGCTGCATCCGATGACGGTCATCGTGTCCGTGTTCGGCTGGAGCCTGCTGATGGGCGGTCTGCTCGGCGCGATCCTCGCCGTGCCGATGACGGCGACGGTGAAAGTGCTGCTGCGCCGCTACGTCTGGGAGCGGCGCTTCATGGCGGATACGACCGCAGTGACCGAGGAGCAATTTTCCGAAATGCAGGCGCGCAGCCCCGACGCCGAGCTGCAAGCCGCCACCCGCGAATGAACCCGCCGCTGCCGCCGCCGCGGGTCGTCATCAAGACGAACTCAGCGCGCGACATGGCGATCACGATCGTCGCCGTCGTGCTGCTCGTCGCGGCGCTCGTGTTCGGCGTCATGCAGCTCCGCGACAAGCCGGAGGGCAATTCGCTGAAAGGCAAGATCGTCGAGAAAGTGTTCACGCCGATGAAGGAGGAGATCGTGGAATTCAGCGGACGGCGGCTGAAAGCGACGCGGGAATCGGAGGGCGAGTTCGTGCTGAAAGTGCGCGTGGACTCGGAAGGCGGACGCGTTTTTGAAGTGCCGGTGACCAAGGCGATCTACGTCTCGAAGGACAAGGGCGACTCGCTCACCTTCATCCGCCCAAAGAGCGAGCAGAAGTGAACGGCAAAGACGGAAACCGCGGACGACGCGGAAGACACGGAGAACGCGGATATTGACTGCGCGCGAGGGCGAAATACGCTCGCGTGGATGTTACTTGGTTACGCTACTTCCGTTCCGATTTCGACCACGTTGGAGATGAGGTTTTCGTTTGGCCCGGCGACGGGCGGTGAACTCCGCCGCCAGTGAAGGTCGGAATTGCCAGGGAAATACGGCCTGGGGAACGCCGCGTCGCGGCCACTCCGGACACGGCGCGTCGTTTGGTGAAACTCGGCTTCGAGGTACGCATCGAGGCGGATGCCGGGGGCGGCGCTTCGTTTCCCGACGCGGATTACCAGGCGGCTGGCGCGATCGTCGTGGACAAGGTGGAGCTGTGGACCGGGAGCGGGATCGTGCTGAAGGTGCAGCCGCCGGAAATGGATGTAGCCGTGCAGAAACACGAGGCGGACTTGCTGAAGGAAGGGGCGGTCCTGGTCGCGTTCATCTGGCCGGCGAAGAATCAGGAACTGGTGGCGCGTTTGCGCGCGCGGAAGATCTCCGTGTTTGCGATGGATCAGATCCCGCGGCTCTCGCGGGCGCAGAAGATGGACGCGCTGAGTTCGATGTCGAATATCGCGGGCTATCGCGCGGTGATCGAGGCGGCCAGTTTTTACGGGCGTTTTTTCACCGGCCAGATCACGGCGGCTGGCCGGGTTCCGCCGGCGAAGGTGCTCGTGATCGGCGCGGGCGTGGCGGGGCTTTCGGCGATTGGCGCGGCGCGCAGCCTGGGTGCGATCGTGCGCGCGTTCGATACGCGGGCGGAAGTGCGCGAACAGGTCCACAGCATGGGCGCCGAGTTTTTGACGGTGGAAGTGGAGGAGGAAGGCGGTGGCGGCGGCGGTTATGGGAAGCAGATGAGCGCGGCGTTCATTGCCGCCGAGATGGCGCTATTCGCGCAGCAATGCCTGGAAGTGGACATCGTCATCACCACCGCGTTGATTCCCGATCAACCGGCGCCGCAACTGATCACGGTGCAGATGGTCAACGCCATGCGGCCCGGTTCGGTAATCGTGGATTTGGCGGCGGAAGCCGGCGGCAATTGCGCCGTGACCAAGCCGGGCGAGGTCGTGGTGCATCGCGGCGTGACGGTGATTGGTTTTGTCGATTTGCCCAGCCGCCTCGCGCCGACGGCCAGCCAGCTTTACGGCACGAATTTGTTGCACCTCCTGGCGGAAATGGGCGGCGGGAGCAGCTTTCGCATCGACCTGGAAAATCCGATCGTGCGCGGTGCGATCGTGGCGCACGACGGCGCGCTGCTGTGGCCGCCGCCGCGCCTCGCGCGCCCAGCGAAACCAGCGGCCACTCCGCCTCGACCAGCGGCGGTCGCGGCGGTCCCGAAAAGAAAATCGGGCATCGGAGTCATGATCAGTGCGTTGCTGATCCTCGCCATCATCGGCGCGGTCGCGCCGAGGGAATTGGTTTCGCATCTCACCGTGTTCGTGCTCGCGTGCTTCGTCGGTTGGCAGGTCGTGTGGAATGTGACGCCGGCCCTGCACACGCCGCTGATGAGTGTGACCAACGCGATCAGCGGAATCATTCTGGTAGGCGGCATGTTGCAAATTTCGGGACCGCTTTCCTCGCCGGTCACCATCTTGTCGGCGGTGGCGGTGTTGCTGGCCACGATCAATATCACCGGCGGGTTCATGGTCACCCAGCGCATGCTGCGCATGTTTTACAAATGAGGCGCTGATGTCCCCGGGTCTCGTCTCTGCTTTCTACCTCGCCGCCGGGGTGCTGTTTATTCTGAGCCTCGGCGGCCTGAGTGCGCAGACCTCGGCGCGGCGCGGCAATGCCTGCGGTTTCGCCGGCATGCTGATCGCCCTTGGCATCACGACCATCGGCGCGGTCGAGTCCTACGGATTGCTGATCATCGCTGTCGGCGCGGGCGGTTCGATCGGCGCGGTGCTGGCGAAGCGCGTGCAGATGACCGCGATGCCGGAGCTGGTCGCGATGTTGCATAGTTTCGTCGGGGCGGCGGCGGTGCTGGTCGCGATTGCGAGTTATCTCGACGGGAAAACTTTCCCAACTCGTGCCGAAGCGATCATCCACGAGATCGAGGTTTTCCTCGGCGTGTTCGTGGGTGCGATCACCTTCGCCGGTTCCATCGTGGCATTCGGGAAATTGCGCGGGCTGTTGTCGGGCAAGCCGCTGCTCCTTCCAGGGCGGCATTGGCTGAATCTCGCGCTGCTCACAGCGTGCGTGGTGATGGGCGGAAAATTCATCGGTAGCGGCAGCGGTGCCGGCCTCGGGCCGCTGCTCGCGATGACGGCGATCGCCGGCGTACTTGGCGTGCATCTGGTCGTGGCGATCGGCGGCGCGGACATGCCGGTGGTGGTCTCGATGCTGAACAGTTACTCGGGATGGGCGGCCGCCGCCGCGGGCTTCATGCTTGATAACGACCTGCTGATCATCACCGGCGCGCTGGTCGGATCCAGTGGCGCGATTCTCAGCTACATCATGTGCAGTGCGATGAACCGCTCGTTCCTGAGTGTCATCCTCGGCGGCTTCGGCGCGGAGGAAGGAGCCGCTCCAGCGAAACGCGCGACCGGTGAACCGGAGGCGGAAGTCACGCCGATTTCCCCGGGCGACACCGCCAGCTTGCTCGAAGACGCGGGGAGCGTGGTCATCATTCCCGGCTACGGCATGGCGGTGGCCCAGGCGCAGCATCCGCTCTACGAAATCGCCCGGCTTCTCAAGAGCCGCGGGGTGAAAGTGCGCTTTGCCATTCATCCCGTCGCCGGCCGCCTGCCGGGCCACATGAACGTGCTCCTCGCGGAAGCCAAAGTCCCCTACGACATCGTGCTCGAAATGGAGGAGATCAACGACGACTTCCCGACCACGGACGTGGCGCTCGTGATCGGTGCCAACGACATCGTCAATCCCGGCGCGCTCGATGACACGTCCAGTCCGATCTACGGCATGCCCGTCCTGGAAGTGTGGAAAGCGGCCACCGCCATCGTGATGAAGCGGAGCATGGCGAGCGGTTACGCCGGCGTGGAGAACCCGCTCTTTTTCAAAGAGAACACGCGGATGCTCTTTGGTGACGCCAGGAAGAATGTCGATGCCATCCTGGCGGAACTGCGCGCGAACCCCGCGCCGACCGCGGCGTGAATTTTCCCATCACCGCGACTCATGGGACCGCGAAAGCGGATGAAGTTCCTGTGCGAATGGAGTGATGCTGGCTGGCCTAAAATCGGCGATTGGAGTTACCGCGGAAAATGCGGAGGACGCGAAAGACGCGGAGGAGAAGTGGTGTGGATGCCAGACCCGGAACAAACCACCACTCTCCCAACGGGTGAGGCGATCGACCACGCCACCAGCCATCGAACTTCCTCCTCATCCGCGTTTTCCGCGTCCTCCGCTTCCTTCGCGGAAATCTCCATGGCGGTTTTTTGGTTTAGCGAATCGTCAGCGTCCCGCCATCGACGGGATACGCGGCGCCGGTGATGAAGCTGGCTTCGTCGCTGCATAGGAAAAGCGCGACGCTCGCGACTTCCTCGGGCGTGCCCATGCGGCCGATGGGTTGGGTTTTCGAGAGCTTCTCGAACATCTCCGCTTCGCGCCCCGGATAATTTTTCGCGATGAAGCCATCGACGAATGGCGTGTGAATGCGGCCGGGCATGATCGCGTTGCAGCGAACGCCGGCGTCGAGGAAATCCTTCGCGACGGAGTAGGTCATCGCGAGCACGGCGCCTTTGCTGGTGGCGTAGGCAAAGCGATCGTGGATCGCCATCTGTCCGACGACGGAGGCGAGGTTGAGAATGACGCCGCCGCCCATCGTCGTCATGTGTCGCAAGGCCGCCTGCGTGCAGTGGGCGACGCCGTTGACGTTCACACGCTGGATGCGCGCGAAGTCTTCGGGCGTGGTGGTCAGGGCGTTACCGACGTGGGCGATGCCGGCGTTGTTCACGAGGATGTGGAACCGCTCGCGGCGCGTCAGGATTCGCGCGAATGCGGCATCCACGGCGGCGGGGTCGCTGACATCGCAAATCTCGCCGTTGGCGTCGCGCAAATCCGTCAGGGCTGTGTCGAGCGCCGCTTGACTGAGATCGAGGATTTCGATGGCAGCGCCGTGCGCGGCGAAGCGTTTGGCGATGGCGAGTCCGATGCCGGATGCGCCGCCGGTGATCACCGCGGTTTTTCCTGAAAGATCGAAGGCGGATGGATTCATGCGGTGTGGAAAGTGTGCGCGGTTTTACAATCCCGCGGGATGGCGGAGCACGGCACCACTCGACGGGCGGCTTCGCGTGGTCCACTGCGGCCCGCGCGGACCGTCGGCCCAGCCGGTGTCGAAGCGCAATCCGGCGACGGTGAGGAAAACGTGATCGCGTCGCGCGTAGATGCTGATCCATTTGCCGGGGCCGGATTCGCCGTAGCGGCGAAATGCCTTCGATGGCATCGCGCTGCCGAGCCGGCCCGCGGCTTGGAGCAAATACGATGCGGCGCCGGAGCAGTCGTAGCCGGAATCGATTGAATGCCGGTGTCCGCCGCCCCACGCGTAGGGCATTCCGGCGATGCGATTGCCCGCGGCGACTGCGGCCTGCACTGCCTCGGGCGCTCCCGGCGGTGCGATCGCGAAGCCATCGCGAAGCACCGCGGTTTTTCCCGGCACGTGCCGATAGACATACGGCGGCGCGCCCGCGCATCCGGCGAGCAGCAGTGCGGCGGCTGGGAGGAGGATTAAAAGCGGGCGGTTCATTTGAAAATCACGCGCGCGAGTTTTTGGCGTTCATCCTGCGCGAGCGCGGCCTCGGTCGAAAGTTTTGTCGCGAGCGCGGTGGCATCTTTTTGCGTACGTGGCGGCTCCTTGTGAAATGTGCGCGCGGCTTCGCCGTAGGCGACGAGATGCGCCACGAGTCCACGCGCTTTTGGGTCCACGCGATCCGCGTACTTCGCCAGCGCGGCAAGATTGGCTTCGATTCGTTCGAGCGGAAGATTGCGGACTTGACTGGCACTGCCGGAGTTCACCCCGGCGAACAGCGTGGCAGCGGCGAGGTCGATCACCTGCGCCGATCCCGCTGGGCTCAGGGTTTTGTAGCGACCGATGGA
Organism: Chthoniobacteraceae bacterium; assembly: GCA_031409335.1. GTDB lineage: Bacteria > Verrucomicrobiota > Verrucomicrobiia > Chthoniobacterales > Chthoniobacteraceae > JANLQB01. Next base: position 22,400 of record JANNWY010000254.1, read on the forward strand.
ATTGCCGAGCAGCAGCCGCGCGGAGATGTGGTTCGGCCATTTTTCCAACACCGTGCGCAGCGATTCCTGGGTGTCCGTTTCCCTGAGTAAAACCGCCGCATCTTTTCCCGCGGCGGCGAGTGCGACTTGCGTTTCCTTGAAGGCGGCGATCGCTTCCACCACCAGCGGGTCCATCTTCGCGCCCGCCATCATTGGGATTTCGTCGAAGTCTTTCACCGCAAACATCTGCACGCGCCCGAAGCCGTCGATGCCTTCATTCACCATCACGTCGGTGGCCGCCTCGCCGACGTTTTTTTCCGGCAGGAGAATGCGCGATGCGCCGCCGCGGATCGCGGTGAGCAGCCGCGACAACGCACTGCCGACGCTCACGATTTTTCCGTCGGCTTGAAGATGGCCGACCACCGCGCAAGTGGCGTCGCATTCCCAATCTCCAAACATCGAATCGAGCACCGTCGCCGTCGCGAGCCCGGCGGCAGCGGTGTCATCCGGCGCGATCGGGACGCTGAACGAAAGCTCGATGCGATGCCCCGCGGGCCAGCCGCGATGCTGCTCGACGAGATATTTTGAGACGGAATCGAGCACCGCTTTTCCCGCCGGGCCAAGCGGCGGGACGAACGCGACGATGCCAGGCGCGGCGGGCTTCGTCGGGATCGCTTTCGCGTGGAGCGTGACTTGCGACATCGCATTCACGCCGACAGCTTTCTGGATGAAAAGCGGGGTCGTGATCGCGGCCTTCGTGCGTTTGATCACGGGCGGCGCAGCGTGAACGGCTGCGGTGAAAAATCCGGCGCACGTGAGCGCGAGGAGCGGCGATTTCATGGTGAAGGGAGGGCTGCGGGACGCGTGTACACTTCAAATTCATCGACGTCCGTTTTGAAAGTCCCGCGAAACTGATAGTTCGCCTGAATCCATTTTTTCGTCGGCGCGGCCCACACGCTGAATCGCGAACCGTCGTGCCCATTCATCGCCCAGTCGCTCAATACGATGACGGCTGGCCGGAATCTTTCGAACCGCTTGATCGCCTCTTCGTCCCACAGGCGCGTGCGCTCGGCGTTGTCGATATACACGTTCTTTTCGTAGGTCGGGCGGTTCGTCATCACGTTGATCGTCGGGTGATACGGGTAGGCGACGAGGTATTCGCCGGGTTTGGAATTCTCCGCCACGACTTTGCAGAGCGCCTGCAAAGAGCGCGCGGAATTTTCCGAAACGTAAACGTCCACGCCATTCGCGGCGGTGAAGCGCGTGTCGTGCTCCTCGCGCGCGGCGATCGTGCCAGTCCAGCGGTTCGGCATCGTGCAGGAGAGATAAAGCGCGGCGTGCGCGGCGAAAACGGCGAAAAAAATACGCCCCGGCAGTCCCGTGTTTTTCCACGAGCCGCCGAACGCGCCGAGCAGCAGCGCGGCACCGGTGACGCCGACCCAGTAGCCGGGCGAGAATTCGGAGAGATGCGGCGCGTCGGGCCGGAAAAAGAAGAACTGCGGAAACGCGGTGAGCGCGCCGCCGAGCAGGACGAGCGCGGCCAGCGGCCGACGCCATGCTTCCGGCTCGTCCGAAAACAAACCGCGCGCGAGCAGGACGAGCGTCCATGCAAGCATGCCGACGATCGTCAGGATCGGCAGATAAGTGAGCGGGACCAGCGCGCGGGTGCTCCAGTCCTCCCCGTTCACGAAATCCTGCCACGCATTGCGTTTCAGAATGTCGCGATTCCAGAAGATCGGCGCGTCCGCCGTCCGCTCGGGGCGCGCCTGTTGCGCGGTGTATTTCCGCGTCGGCAGACCGACCTTTGCGCGCAGCCCGTTTTCGATCATGCGCGACCAGCCGCGATATTGCGCGGTGAATTGCGCGTCGAATCCGCGCGCCTGCGCATCGGCCAGGACCGGCAAATGGACGAGCCACGCGAGCCCGGCCGTGAGGGCGATCCCGGCGAGCACTGCGACGGATTTTTTCCAAAAATGGACGCCGCGATCGAGCAGCCGCAGCACATGGAGGCCGAGCCAGAGCGCGGAGAAAAAGATCCCGAGATCGATGCGGACGAGGAACGTGACGCCGACCAGCAGCCCGCCGGCGATCACATTTCCGTAACTGCGGAGCGAGCCCGGCGCGGCGAGGGCAGCGCGCAGGAGCAGGGCGCTGTTCGCGATGACGAGCAGCGGGATGTAGTTCTTGAAAATCATGCCCGGCACGAGCACGCAAAGGATCGCGACGGCGAGCGCGAACCACGGCTGGCGGCCCGCGCGGTTCACAGTGAAATACGCGAGGAGCGCAGCGATGGCCGATAGCGCGAAAAAGTACGCGCGCATCAGCACGAAATCGACGCCGAAGATTTTGAACAAACCGACGACGGGATAGAACCAGAGGACGTTGTAATTCAGCGTGACATCGACGAGCGGGCGCTCGCCATTCAGCAGCCGCTGCGCACCGAGCGCGATCGTGCCGCCTTCGTCGCGGAAGCGCAGATCGTGGCTGAAATAGCTGCCGTAATAGAGCAGCGCGAAGCCGAGGATCAGCAGCGTGAAAAACAGCCGCGCCCGCCATTCGCTGCGCAGCCACTTCTGGAGGCGCGCGAATTTTTCCAGCAGAGCTTTGAGGAATTTTTCGTCCACAATTTTTTAGCCGAAGGGCCTGGACTGCTGTGATTCTTTCACCGCTCTGGGATGCCGCGCCGCAGGGAAAGCTGTGAAGGATCACAGCAGTCCAGGGCCTTCGGCTTCATGGGCGGGAATCGCACGTTCATCCGGGCATCTGCCCTTCGTTCAAGACGAGTTCGAGGTATGCGCGGTAGTCGCTCCTTGGCAGCACGTCGATGTTGGCCTGCAAGCCGGCGCGGTCGATGAAGCCTTGATTGAACGCGATCTCTTCGAGGCACGCGACCTTCAGCCCCTGCCGGTTTTCGATCGCGGCGATGTAGTTGCTCGCGTCGAGCAGACTGCCCTGCGTGCCCGTGTCGAGCCACGCCATGCCGCGTCCGAGGATCTTCACGTGGAGCTGGCCGCGGCGCAGGTATTCGAGATTCACGTCGGTGATTTCGTACTCGCCGCGCGCGCTCGGTTTCAGGTCGCGACTGATCTTCACCACGTCGTTGTCATAGACGTAGAGGCCGGGAACCGCGAACGGGCTTTTCGGCTTCGCGGGTTTTTCCTCGAGGCTCAGCACTTTCCCCGCCGAGTCGAATTCGACGACGCCGTACCGCTCGGGATCGCGCACTTGATACCCGAAGACGCACGCGCCTTTCTCCATGCGCAGCGCGTCGCGGAAGAAGTCGAGTTTCCCGTAAAAAATATTGTCGCCGAGAACGAGCGTGACCGGCGAGTTGCCGATGAATTTTTCCCCGACGACGAAAGCCTGCGCGATACCGTTCGGGCGCGGCTGTTCCTGATAGGAAAATTTCATCCCGAGTCGCGCGCCGTCGCCGAGCAGGTCGCGAAACATCGGCAGATCCTTCGGCGTGGAAATGATGAGCACCTCGCGAATCCCGCCGAGCATCAGCGTGGCGAGCGGGTAGTAAATCATCGGCTTGTCGTACACCGGCAGCAGTTGTTTGCAGGCGATGCGCGTGAGCGGGTAGAGGCGTGTTCCGGCACCGCCGGCGAGGATGATTGCTTTCATGATTTGACGAGATTTCGCTTCAGGCCGCCGGCGTTCGCAAGAAACTCCAGCCACTCATCTTCGAGCGGACATTTCGGGCGGTGGATGAGCAGGAAAAATATCTCCGCGCTGCTGTATGTGCTGGATGCCGCGGAAAGATGATGCGCCTTGGAAAAGCGTACGCCCTTGCACGAGGCGATGAGTTCGAACACCGCGGATTTCGGCAGCAGCCGGTCGCGATCCTCGATGCTGAAACTCAGCGAGACGCCGGTGAGTTTGTGCAGCATCCAGCCCCAGATCAGCTCGGAGGTGGACATAGCGTGGAGATGTTTCACGCCGTCGCGCTCGATCCAGCCGCGCATATGCAACGCGTAGCGCGCCTGCTGCAAAAACCACTCCGACGGCAGATCCGGCGTCAGTTCGATCCGCGCGGTTTCGAGCCGGTGCGCGATGTCGCTCTCCTGCCGCCACTCGCCTTCCAGCACCATTCCATCGGGGAGGAATTCCAGATGCGGCACGATCGATTGGGACGATTCGGTGATTGCTTTGAACGAGGGCAGCGCGGTGTAGATGCGGAGTTCGGGGTTCAGTCGGCAGAGTTGCAGCAGATGCGTTTCGCTCTGCTCGTCGCCCGGCCATTTGTGCGCCAGCACCGCAAAGCCGGACGGCGGACGCGCCGGTAGCTTCGATGGTTTCACGATATTCTCGAACGCCGTTTTGATTTCGAGCACCGTCTTGTCCACCGTGAATTCCGTCTCCAGCCGGCGCCTCGCGGCCTCGCCAAACTGCCGTCGCAGCTCGCGCGACCGCAGCAATTTTTCCAGCGCATCCGCGAGTCCGCCCTCGTCACCGGGCTCGCAGATAAAGCCCGTCGCACCATCGACGATCTGCTCGGGAACCCCGGCGATGCGGGTCGAGACGACTGGTTTTCCCGAAGCCATGGATTCCAAAATCACCGTCGGGAAAACGTCGCTCGCGCCATTGCGATCGACGATGCAGGCGAGGGCGAAGATGTCGCTTTCGCGCAGGGCGCGGAAAACTTCCTCCTGCGGCAGCGCGCCCGTCAGCCGCACGAAACCGTCGAGTTTCAACGCGTCGATCTGCGTCTGCAATTGCGGTCGCCACGGCCCCTCGCCGACGATGTCGCACTGAAACGCCACGCCGCGATCGCGCAGCGCGGCGCACGCGGCGATGAGGTGGTGAAAACCTTTGAACTCGATGAGCCGCCCGGTGCTGACGATGCGCGGCACCGCATTTTCCGGCTGCGGCACCGGCGGAAAATTCGCCAGGTCCATGCCATTGAAAACACGGATCATTTTCCCCGCGGAATCCGGGCAGAGTTTTTGCAGCACGCCTTTGCTCCACTCGGTTTCGTTCGCGACGAACTCCGCCTCTTTCGCAAACTCGCGCAGCAAATCGTCGCTCCCGAGATCGACCATGAAATCCTGCCCGTGCGTGGACATGCTGAAGGGAATGCCGGTCAAATGCTTGACGAAGATCGCGGTGTGCGTCGCCGTATTTGCGAAATGCACATGGCAGTGCGTGATCCCGCGCTTCTTGAAAACATCCGCGAGAAAGAGCGCATTGCGGGCGCGGAGCGAGGACTTGTGTTTGGTGCCAAAACGCTGGTCGTGATCCGCCACGAGATCGACCGGCCACCGCCCATTTCGACGCGCCTCGCTTTCCGCGAGCTTCGTCAGCGACTGCGGCGGCGCGTAGAAAATCGGCGCATTCATCCGGGCGTGATGCCCGTGCCGGAAGCTCGTCGGCGGCGCGTAAATCGAGTAAATCTCGATCTCCACGCCCATGCGTTCGAGCGCGAGAATTTCCGTGTCGATGAAGGTCTGCGACAGGACGGGATACCGGGCAAAAAGGTAGGCGATTCTCACGGGGCGCAAAAGTCTCCGACGATCGCGCACGTTGGAAAGGAAAAACAAGAAAGTCGCCGCGCCTCGTGCGTTTGCGGTATGAACCGCGCTCCGTTCGGTCCCAATCCATGTCCCAACTCTACTCGTTTTTATTCTGGCTCGATGGCGGGACTGGCTGGTTGAGCGGCCTGCTGGGATTCGCGACGTTCGCCTTTTCGATCTGGATGGCCGTCGATTGCTGGCGGCGCGGAGCCGAGTGGTATTGGTTCTGGATCATCCTCGTTTTCCAACCGCTCGGCGGGATCGTGTACTTTTTTGTCAACTACTGGAAAGGCTCGCAACTGGAACGCGGACTCTGGCGGCGGCTCACGGCTGGCAGCCGGATTCGGGACGCAAAAGCACGCGCGCATCACCTCGACACCTCGGCGACATTCGAGGAACTCGGCGATCTTTACTCTGGTGCGGAAAAGTGGCCCGAAGCGGACGAGGCATACCGCCAGGCGCTCCAGCGCGACGCGGGAAATCTCCACGCCCAAGTCCGCCGCGGCTACGCGCTGCTGGCGCTGAATCGCGCGGAAGACGCGTGGCCACTGCTCGGCCCGGCGTACCAAAAAAATCCGTCTTTCGACGACGACAAGCTGATCCGCCAACTCGCCCGCTGCCAGGCGATGCGGGGAAATTTCGTCGATGCCTGCAACCTCTACGAATATTTCCTGCGCAAACACAGCTACACCGAAGTGCAGTTCGAATACGCACAAGTGCTGCTGAAATCCGGAAAGGCGGAGCAAGGCCGCAAGGCGCTGGAGGAATTGATCCACGACGCCGAGTTCGCGCCAAAATTCCAGCGCCGCCGCGACAGCCGCTGGGTGCGCGAAGCGAAGCGGCTGCTGAAGGGGTAGCGCTATCGCACGCCAAACAGGCGTGTTTGAAATCGGGGCCGCAGGGCCAAAGGTTTGGCTTCATCCCGGGCCAGAGCGGAGCGACGCCATCCACCGGACTCCAGCGAGCACGCTGCTCAACTCCGTTGGATTCAATGGTGAGGCCAGACCCAGTCGGGTTGCTTTGTTCCAGAAAGTTTTGGATCAACTACACCGCCGTCATCCCGCTGGTCGGTGCCTACAGAGTAGAGGTGAAACTTGCCGTCGTTTTCCCGCCGATAGATCATCGGTTTTCCCGTGTAAATATCGTAGGGCTGGACGGCGAGAAAGTCAGGCTTCAGTTCGGCAAGCTCCTCGGGGATTGAGCCCCTGGCGGTGCGGAAAAGCTCGATCGCGATGGTTAACTGGATTTGATCAAGTCGGGCACCGAGAAACGCATATCGTCGGACCAACCCCGGATACATCGGCGCGGATAAGTTAAACATGAAGAAGTAAGCCGGCTCGAAGCCGCTCATGTGTGCGGAGTCCGATGGCGTCGAGAGGTCTGGATTAAATCCCCAACGATCCGCCTTGGCCCGCGCGAGCAGTTCCTCGATGTAGCGGTCGTCCCGCAACTGGTTGTCGCGAATCAATCTGTTTGGCAGTGCGGCCCCGATCCAAGATTTTGTCTCCTTCGGAAGAAGCGGCAGCCCCAGTGGGTTGTTCCAATACGTGCTGACTTTCCGCGCGCGTTCCAGAGCGGGGATTGCCAGCAATTCCTCATACCCGCAATTTCCCAAGATTCGCGCGCTGTGGAACGCCAGTCTGAAGTCATCCCAGACATGAACCGACTGCAAATCCTTGCTGATCTCCAGCAGAGAAGTCGTTGCCCAAGCGTGTTCCGCAATACCGTCCTCGACCACCGAGTTGAGCGTAAATAGCACGCTGATTCTCACCATCCCACTGAGCATAGTTGGTTCGGAACTCAGCGCGCGATAGGCTTGGAATCCGTCACGAAAATCCGCGTATGCCGCGACTGAATCGCCCAGCGCAAGATGAGCGCGCATACGCAGGGCAAAGAGCTTTGCCGCGTCGAGGAAAATGCCCAGATGGGGCATGGCCATCTCAGACCCGGCTTTCAAATCCAGGTTGAAACGGCAATGCGGTCGGGTCTTCCACTCGCTCCACTCCTGAAATTGAGGTGCATAGCGTTCGAGCGCCCGCAGTACGTCGCGCGGAGGCAAGTCTGTCGTTTCTGAAACAAAGCCGACAGCAAGGAAATAATACCACTTCGTTATAGACACTGGAAGAATGAAGTCTAAGGTCGAGCGATGCCAAGACCGCGCCAGCCGATCGACGTCCACCACCAAGCCGAGCAAGTCCTTGAACAAGAGCGGATAGAACGCACTCCGTGGAAGCTGCAGCGGCTCCAGGCGGTTCGCCTGGCGATGGAAGGCCAGGAGACTTACCAGGGCA
>JANNWY010000255.1:0-5822 GCA_031409335.1 Chthoniobacteraceae bacterium
CCTCCGGGGCGGGTTCCATTTGTGTGGATGGTCCGGTGGTTCTCGCTCGCGGACTCGCTTCACCACCGGCTATTTTCCGCGGTGCCTCCGGCACCGGCCTTGACCGCGTGCTTTGTAGCCTATGCAAGCGTCTCATCAGTAAACCCAGCCAATAAGTCAGTTCACCCCAGCAAATTAAAAAATGAAAACTCAAATGCCAATCATCCGGTGGGGACTTCCCGTCCTTGCCGCCATCGCCATCGCTCCAGTTGCGAGCGCGCTCACCATCAACTTCAGTGTTCACCACGCGGACGACAACGGCATCGTTACTTCCGCGAATCTCTCTGGCCCCGACGGCGTCGCTGCCGGCCTTGAAACGTGGAATTTGCCTACTATTTCTGGCGAGCCCTTGCTTTCTGTAAGCAGCTTGCTCGACGCTACCGGTGCCACTACCGGCGTAGGAGTCAGCTTCGTCGATTTGGGTGGCCCCGATGATTGGGGATATGGTTCCGCTCTCAAATTGCTCTGGAGAAGCGGACGGCAATTTTACAACGGTCCGGGCAACGCCGGATCATTCACGATCAGCGGGCTCACTCCGGGCGACACCTACAATCTCTGGATCGCCTCCTCTCACCTCGCTGGCGATGGCACTAAAAATCTTGGCGACTGGACGACAGCCAACACAAATACGACCGGAGCATCCATCACGGTGGACAATACCGGCCAAGAAACCAACGGGAGCACCTGGGTGGCGGGAGCCAATTACGTGCTTTTTGAGAATGTGATCGTGAACGGCAGCGGTCAAATCACGATGACCGAGCATGCAATTACCCCGAACCTTACCGACGCCCGGGTTGGTTTTAACGGCTTCCAACTCGTGACCGCTGTTGTGCCTGAGCCCTCCTCGACAATGCTGGTTGGTCTTGGATTGCTCGGCTTCCTGCGCCGCCGCCGGGCCTGAGTTTCTAAATCAAAAGTAGTTCCCAATTACGGGGCCGCCGGCGCAAGCCGGCGGCCCTTCTTTGTGTCGAGCCGGGAAAGTCCATTTTTCTGTGCGGCGGCCAGGAGTCTGGGCAGTGGGTTGATGAGCGGCACTCGCTCGCGGCTGTGCTGAGTTTGATGCGGGCGTGAGTTTCCTCGCCAAGACGGGCGTGGGTGGGTGGGTAGTGTTGGCGGTTATCTTCCCATGAAAATCCATCGCCTCCTCGCATCGCTGCTGAAACACATCGCCGCCGCCTTCTTGCTCATTCAGCCGGCCCTCGCGGCCGACTTGCCGGCCAAGCCGCTCAAGGTCTTCATCCTCGCGGGACAGTCCAATATGGAGGGGCAGGCGGTCGTGGATCTCGCGGGCAAGGACTACAACCAAGGCAAAGGCACGCTGGCCACGCTTATGGCCGATCCGGCGAAGGGCGCGATGTTCAAGCATCTCAAGGACAGCAGCGGCAAGTGGACGGTGCGGGACGATGTGTTCGTCCACTACCAGCGGGAAAATCGGCCGCTCCTCTCCGGGCCGTTGGGCCTTGGCTTTTCGGTCTATGGCGATGGGCATCACTTCGGGCCTGAGTTGCAATTCGGCCATGTCGTTGGCGATCATTTTCAAAACCCCGTGCTGCTCATCAAAACCGCGTGGGGTGGGAAGAGCCTGTTTGTGGACTTCCGCCCGCCGTCCTCGGGCGGGGAAGTCGGCAAGTATTACACGCTAATGCTCGCTCAAGTGCGGGAGGCTCTCGCCGGCGTGGAGACGGAATTTCCGGCGATGAAAGGCCGCGGCTATGAACTGGCGGGCTTCGTCTGGTATCAAGGCTGGAACGATGGAACGAATCCCAAAACCGCCGTCCCCGAGTATGAGCAAAACCTCGTGAATCTGATCCGCGATGTGCGCCGCGAGTTGAAAGCGCCGAAGCTCCCCGTCGTCATCGGCGAACTCACCGGCTCCTGGGTGTCCGCGCCACCCGAGTGGGAGAAATTGCGCGCCGCCCAGGCCGCTGCCGTCGCGAGGCCGGAGTTTGCGGGCAATGTGACTTTCGTCCCCACGCGCGACTTCGTGCGCAAGCCTGAGGACTCGCCGAATCCGAGTCATGGGCATCACGAGTTTGGCAATGCGGAAACGTATTTCCTCGTCGGCGATGCGCTCGGCAAAGGAATGCTCAAGCTGCTGCCGAAATGAAGACCACCATGATCAAGGTCATCGCGCTCGCCATCACGCTCCTCGCGCCGCACCTATTCGCGGCGGACGCGCCGATGAAGGACTATGGGAGGAAGGAATATGTGCGCGTCTCCAAAGACCTGCCGCACGTCGAGGCCGCGCCTTGGCGGTTGGTCTGCACGATGCCGTATAACTGTCATTTTCAGCCGTCCATCGAGGTCGAGGCAGAGGCGGGGAAGGTGATTGCGTTTAACTCCACGAACCCACTCGTGCAGTATCTCACGAGGACGGAAAGTGTGACGACGGGCGCGGGCGTGGCGGACTACGAGGCCAAGCATTGGGTGAGCGGCGAGGGCGCGTATTACACCATCCCGGCGGGCGTGACGGTGCGCTCGGTGAAGTATCGCGAGACGGGCTTCGACACGGAGTTTGTGGGCTCTTTTGAGTGCAACGATAGCGACTACAATACGCTGTGGAAAAAGGCGGTGCGGACGGCTTACATTTGTATGCGCGAGCATTTCTACGACTGCCCGGATCGGGAGCGCGTGGGCTTTTGGGGCGATGGCACGCCGGAGCTGAATCAGTGCTTTTATGCGTTCGATGAAAAGTCGCATCGGCTTTGCAAAGAACTCGTCCTGCGCAAGCTGCAGCCGAAGTTTTATCCCGGCCAGCACCTTGAGTTTCTCGGAGACTACGGGCTGTGGTTTTACTATTTGCAGACGGGCGATCTGGACTCGATGCGGGCGGTGTATGAGCCGACGAAGACGTTTCTTTTTGAGACGTATGTGTTCGGGAAAAGGACGTGGTTTGATTGGGGCAAGGAGAACAAGGACATCGCGGTGACGGAGACGTGTTTCTATTTCAACTGCCTCGGCACGCTGCGCAAAATCGCGCTGGCGACGGGGCACGAGGCGGACATCCCTAGCATTGATGCCAAGCTCGAAAGCATCCGCAGCACGTTCGACAGCAAGTATTGGAAGGGCGGATTTTACATGTCCGAGCAAGTCAAAGAGCCGGACGACCGCGCCAACGCGATGGCCGTAAATGTCGGGCTCGCCGACCGCACGAAGTGGCCCGCGATTTACGAAAACGTGCTGACGAAAAAGACGTATGCGAGCTGCTTTTTCGACCGCTGGGTCTTCGAGGCGCTCTGCACGATGGGCAAGCAGGAGCACGCGCTGCTGCGCATGTCGGACCGCTACCGGACGATGATTTCCGCCAGCTTCACGACGCTCTGGGAGCACTACGACCGCTGGTGGGCGTCGCAGATGGATGCGTTCGATGCAGGCTCGTCGCTCAACCACGGCTGGAACCCGCCCGCGCTCATCCTCTCGCAAACCATCGCCGGAGTTTCGCCCGAAGCGCCGGGCTGGAGCACGTATCATGTGTTGCCAAAAGAGGCGTTTTTGAACGCGATCAAAGTCGTCGTGCCGTCCATCAAAGGCGCGATTTCCGTGGAGCTAAAAAAGACCGCCACCGAGTTTGCGCTCGCGCTTAATTCGCCCGCTGCGACGACGGCAATCGTCGGGATTCCAAAAGGCTCATTCACAAAGCTCGACGCGATAAAAGCGGGCGGCGTCACCATTTGGGACGGCGCATTTCGCAGCGGCATCGAGGGTATCTCGTGGAGCGGCGAGGATGCCGACTACGTGAAATTCAACGTCGCACCCGGCGCATGGAAATTCCTCGCCACCGGCACGCTCCCGACCGCATCGCCAAAACCGCTCCCACCGCCGCCCTCGTTGGCCCGCCCGCTGGAGAAAAAGCAGTGGACCGCCACCGCATCCGTCCCCGACAGCACCACGCCCGTGAACGGCACGAAAATCCCCATCGACATCTCCGCCGCCAACGCCCTCGACGGCGACTACTGGACGGGCTGGCGCGACATGACGGAACTCCAGCGCCCCGCCCAATGGTTCCAAGTGGACATGAAGCGCGACGAGAGCTTCACCAAAGTCGTCCTCGATAACACCTGGGCGCTCTGGGATTCGCCGGACACTTACGCCGTCGCCGTGTCAAAAGACGGCACGACATGGAGCGAGCCCATCGCCACCGGCCACGGCAAACTAGGCATCACCACGATCACATTCCCCGAGCAAACCGCCCGTTACGTCCGCATCACGCAAACCGGCACGAGCGCGAAGTATCACTGGTCTATTTACGAGCTGGATGTGTTCGCGGACCGGTGAGCGGATTGCCCGCACGAGCACACGTCTTTGTTTGGGGAACTGTCGCCATCATCGCGCTCGCGCTGTGGTGGGTGACGCGGGCTGCGAAGGAGCAAAATGTGTGGGCTGGCTGGCGCGAGAGCGGTGAACTCCGGCGGCCCGCTTATCGCGAGCGCATCCACGCTCGGGAGGTCTTCCGCACGCGGGCAAATACGTGGTCCAATCTCGCTTACATCGTCGTCGGGCTTTATGGCGTCGCGCTGGGCTCTCGCGATCTCCGCCAGCCACGCAGCGACACCTTCCTCGTGAGAACGCCCGCGCTGAGTCTCGCGTTTGGCGCGGCGTGCTGCTGCCTGGGAATCGGCAGCGGACTTTTTCACGCATCGCTCACGCGGCTCGGCCAGCATCTCGATGTCGCGTCGATGTATCCACCGTTGATGGTGATGATCGCGGTCGGCGTCGGGCGCTGGTTTCCGGCGCGGCGGACATGGCCGTTCCTGCTCGTACTTGTTGCCCTCACGAGCGGACTTCTCTTTTACTACAAGTGGTCGATGTCATCGCGCATCGTGCTCAACTCACTCGCCGGCAGTGTCGCGGCATCGACGCTCCTCGCCCGCTTTTGCTCGTCGCGGATGCTCGACGGACGCTGGCTGCTCGCGAGTTCCGCCGCGCTGGTCGTCGCCGTTTTCTGCCGCCAGCTCGACATCGCCGGCCGTTTCTCCGGCCCGGATGCGTGGGCGCAGGGACACGCGCTCTGGCATATCCTCACGGCGGTGAGCCTGGGTTGCGTGTATGCCTTCTATCGCTCCGATGCTGTGCATCGAATCCAACACCACTAAATCTGCACGATGAAACACGTTCTGCTCTCGCTGCTCTCACTGTTTGTCGCACCGCTCGCGGCGTTGCCAGCGGACGATGCGCCGTCAGTGAAATCCATGATCGGCAGCCTCCCGGCAGCGAAGGTGCTATTTCTCGGCAGCAGCATCACGCTGCACGCTCCTGCCCCGCAAATCGGATGGACGGGAAATTGGAGCATGGCGGCGAGTGCGGAGGAAAAGGACTGCGTGCATCTGCTCACGGCGGAGATCGCGAAGGCTGTTGCCGCGGCACCGCGAACGATGGTGCGGAACGTCGCAGCGCTCGGGCGTGAAGCGGTCCATGCGGCAAGCTCGGAGCGAAAAATCGAGCACGCTGGCGTGGTGGGGCATCCGGGTGACAAAGGGATGCGCGCGATGGTCGCGAAGGCGGATGGAACAGGGCGGCAGGAAATCGCGGGAGAACTGGCGAGCGCTGCGGACACTTCCACACAGTTCGCAGGCTGGTCGCCCGACGGCGCTTGGCTGGTCTATGGATCGAAGCGGGAAGGCCTACGGCAACTCTACGTGATGCGTCTCGCCAACCGCGTGGAAAAGCGCATCACGAATCTTGCGCCGGGTCACGCCGCGATGTGGCCGCACTGGCAACCGGTGAACTCCACGGCAGGGCCATAGCCAACCTCTTTAGCGCGACCTGCTCCGGTTTGCGGCTTG
>JANNWY010000256.1:0-18902 GCA_031409335.1 Chthoniobacteraceae bacterium
TTTCAACTTTCCGCTTTCCGCTTTCTGCTTTCCAAAAGATCGTGCCCTGTTAGTCACAACCCAAAGCGCACCAGACATGAGTACCACCCATGAGATTCGCGAACAGCTTCGCGACAAGACCCTCTTCAAGGAATTCACCGACACCGAGATGGACGAATTCATCGAGCTGCTCGACCAGCGCGAATCCGCCGCCGGGGACGCGATCGTGAAGCAGGATGAACTCGGCGAATGCATGTTCATCGTGGTGAAAGGGCGCGCGCGGGTGGTGCATCACACCGAGGGCAATTTCATCGAACTGGCCACGCTCAAGCCGGGTGATTTTTTCGGTGAACTTTCCCTCGTCGATCGCGGCCCGCGTTCAGCCGACGTGCAGGCGCTCGATCATTGCATGCTGCTGCGCATCGACCTCGGCGCGGTCTCCGCACTCGCTGGCGTGTATCCCAACGCGGCATTCAAATTTCTCGTCGCCATCGGCCGCATCCTCGTCGATCGCCTGCGGCAGACGAACCAGCGTTACATCGACTCCCTGCTCTTTCCGCTTGCCGGGAAGGATTAGTTTTCGCCGTAGCCATCCCGTATTGGGAGATTTTTTGGAGTGCTGTGCTCCGCGCAGCTTTGGATTCAGCGCGGGGCCGCGATTTCCATTGCGTCGCGCGCGGAGATCGTCGCATCGGTCGTGGCACCACCGGGCCAGCGGATGCGCAGCGCCGGATTCTTGATCCCGCGCGGGAGCGTGAGGAAAAGCGTGGCGGTGGATTGACTTTGGTAGCCGCTGCCGGCGGTCACTTCGCTCACGGTGAGCACGCGCGGGCCGTCGGCCAGGGTCACGCGGGCACCGACCGCGGTGGGATTTCCAGATGGTCCGGAAAGCCGCACGGTGATCGCCCGGGCGGCTGTCGCGGGCTGCGCAGTGAAGGCGAGCAGGCGGTCGTCGTTTTGCAGGGCGACGAGTCCGGGGCGGCCTCCGAGGTCGATCGCGGCCAGACCCTTTCCATCACCGGGCACGAGGAAGCCGGACGCGGCTGGATTCATCGGTGCGAGGCCGTCTTTGCCGCCGAGCAGGCAGCAGCCGACGCCGCCCCGCCACAGGCCGGTCTCGGGTTCGCGGGAGTAGAAATTTTCGGCGAAGACGAGGTCGGGCCAGCCATCACCGTTGAAGTCCGCAGCGACCGCGCCGTAGCCGGGGGCGATCTGCGCTTCCGGCGGCAGCGACTGGAAGGTGAAGCGCGGCGCGCCGGGTTTGGATTCGTTGATCAGGATGCCACTTTCGAGCGTGTTGGCGGAGACTTTGAGCGCGCCGGCGAGCGATTCGGGCTCGTAAATGCCAGCGAGCGGGGAGGCGGCGAACGCTTTGTAGGTCTTGAACTTTTCCTTGATGAAGGGCATCGCCTGGCTGCTGCAACTGCGCCCGCGCACGGGCAGTTCACAGTCGGGGCCGGGCTTGGCTTCGACGAGGTTAAAGCGGCCGTTGTGATCCATGTCGCCGCGATAGAGGAAGAGCGGTTTCGCGGACGTGGGGCGACCGTATTTGGTGTTCAGTCCCGCATTGAGGATGGCGTAGTCGAGGTCGCCATCGCGGTCGAAATCCGCCGCGGCGATGGAGTTCCACCAGCCGGTGAAGGCGGCGAGCCCAGCCGCTTCGGTGACGTCGCGGAGCGTGCCTTGCGCATTGAGAAAGAGATGCACCGCGCCCCATTCGCAACTCACCAAAAGATCGAGCCAGCCATCGCCATCCACGTCGCTCCAGAGCGCCGCGGTGACGAGGCCCACGCCTTTCAAACCGGGCGCGAGCGTCTCGGTGGCATCGCTGAATTTGCACTCGCCCGCCTGGCCCGAGTCGTTGCGCAGGAAGACCGATTGCGGCGTGACGGGATACTCGCCAGGGACGGAACGCGAGCCAACGAAGAGGTCCAGATCGCCATCGCGGTCGAAGTCCGCGGCGACCACGCAACTCCCGGAAAAGCGCAGATCTGGCAGCGCTCCAGCGGGTGCTTCGGTGAAGGTGCCGGCACCGTCGTTGAGGTAAAGATGGTCGGCGTAGAGCGCGTCGCCGACCGGCCATTCATTGCTGCCGGTGACCACGTAGAGGTCGGAATCGCCGTCGCGGTCGGCGTCGAAAAACAGCGCGGATATCTCCTCGCCCGCGGCATTCTCCTGCCACGGCCCATTCGGCGCCGCGGTGAATTTCCCGCCTTTACTCGCGAGGAAGAGTTTCCCGGATTGCCGCGCCGCGCCGCAGACGAAAATGTCGTCGAGCTTGTCGCCATTCACGTCGCCGACCGCGATGCCGGGGCCAAATTGCGAGAGCTTCCCCGGCAGCAGAAACTCGCGCTTGTAGTCGTTGAAGGGCTTCTCCTCGTGCTTCCATTCCAGCCCGAGATCGGCGGATTTTTCCGCGAAAAGCGGCGGCGCGACCGGGACCGCAGGCGCGGCCTTGGCCGCAGCAGGCTCCGCCACGACGAGCAGCCGGTCGGCTTTCTGATTCTTGAGCACGCTCTCGCGGCCCGACGGCCAGCGGACGCGGATCTCCTCCACCACGCTCGCCTCGCCCAGACCGAAGTGCAGGACGGGCTCATTGCTCGAAAGAAAGCCGGTCATCGGATTTTGCAGCCGCGTCTGCACCCCGCCACCGCTCTTCAGCGTCACGACCGCGCCGAGGGCCGTCCGCGTTTTCCCCGCCTCCAGCCGCACGCCCAGCCAGTGACCGGCCTTGCGATCGGTGGCGAGATTTCGGTAAGCGGAGACGTTCTCGGTCAGGTTGCAGACGACGAGGTCCACGTCCCCATCGCCATCGAGATCGCCGGAGGCGGCGGCGTAGCTCATCCCATTTTTGTCGAGGCCCCACGCCGCGCCCGTGTTTTGGAATTGCAGGCGGCCGTTGTTGCGGAAGGCCGCGTTTGGCTCGCGCATTTCGGGCAGGCCCTTGTAAATCTCCCACTCGGTGTGGCCCGTGCGCATCGCGTTCGTCACCTCCAAATCGGAATCGGAGAAAGTCCGCGCAATGCCGTTCGTGAGGAAAAGATCGGTGCGCCCGTCGAGATCGTAGTCGGCAAACTTCACGCTCCACGTCCAGTCCGAGCGCGCGACGCCGCCGAGGAAGGCCGCTTCCTCCCAGCGCTCCGTGCCGTTGTTGATGAAAAGGGTGTTTCGCATCGCCTGCCGCGGCCAGCCATTTTGCAGCACCCACAGCCGCATTCCCGCCATCTCCCCCATCGAGGTCTTCGCCTTGAAATGCGTCGTCGCCGCCATGTCGCCGACGAAGAAATCGAGCCGTCCGTCGTTGTTCACATCGGCGACATCCGAGCCCATCGAAAACCAGCTCGTGTACGGCAGCCGCTCCGCCGTCTCGTCTTTGAAATGGATCGCGCCCTCCGCATCCGCGCCCTGATTGATCCAGAGCCGGTCGGGATCGATGTAGTCGTTGCACACGTAAATGTCGGGACGCCCGTCGTTGTTCGCATCAAAAATCAGCGCCGAAAGCCCGTGCCCATCCGCGCCTTCGATCCCCGAGCCCTCCGTGATGTCGCGGAAGCGCGGCACCCCGTCCGGCCCCGCGCCGGTATTGAGAAAGAGCCGGTCCGGGTGGCCGTATTCCTGGATGAACGGATCCGCGCCAACCGCTGCCCACGGCGGCTCCACGAGCCGGAAAAACGGCGCGTAAGCCTCCTTCATCTTGGGCGTCCGGTCGAAGAGGCCGCGCTGCCAGGCGCGTTCGGCCGGATAGCCGGTCGGTGAGTAGAGGCGATTCGTGAGCAGGAAAAAATCCAAGTCGCCGTCCCCGTCGAAGTCCGCGAAATAGGGGCACATGCTGGGACCGGCGATGGCCAGCCCCGCCGCCTGCGCGCTCTCGGTGAAAACGCCGTGACCGTCATTCAGGTAAAGGTGATTTGGCGCGTTGTATTGGCAGACGTAAATGTCGAGATCGCCATCGCCATCCACATCGGCCATCGCCGCACCCGCCGCCCACGCGTCGCCTCCCGCCACACCGGCCCCATCCGATTTTTTGAAAACGAACGCGCCCTGATTCAAAAAGAGGGCATTCGCATCCGGCCCGCTCGCGAGGAAAACATCCGGGCGCTGATCGCCGTTCACATCGCCGATGCAGACGCCGCCGCACGCGTAACCGGAGTGGTAGAGATAAACCAGCGGATGCTCCTCCACGAGACGATGCTCGAAGGCCAGTCCGCTCTCCGCGGGCACGGTTTCCTGAAAGAGCGGGGAGTTGCCGGGCTGCGTTGAAGGAGGCTCTGCAGCACCGGCGCGGACGAATGAGGAAAGGAGCAAGCCAGCGGCAAACAGGTCCACCCAGCGCACTGTGGCCAGAACATTGCGTGGATGACTAGGATTCGGGCAGCGGGCGGCGGAGGAAACGAGCATATTCGGTTAGAGCTTCACCTTGATAACAAAAAACCTCCCGCTCACAAGGAGGCGGGAGGTCTTTTGCCGTGAAAACCAATCAGGGAACGACCGCCCTCAGATCCGACGACGGCGCGAGGCCAGCAACCCAAGACCCGCAACACAGATTAGTATGGTGGCCGGCTCTGGAACTGGAATAATCCGAAGTTGTGCGGCATTCAGGTCAATCTGGCCAGTCCCCGGGCCTTCGTCGATGACCGCAAAGAAATCTTGCGTGGTGGCGTCAGCCGTGAACGTCCCGAGAAAAATCTTGCGGCGGCTCAGAGGATCAGTCCATGCCCCGCCGGCAGTGTAGTCGATACTGTCCAACTGCCGGGATCCGTTGGGCGTGCTCCAACTGCCGTCGATGTCGAGCACCCGGTTGACCTGGCCGCCTCGGTCATCGGAAGAAAAAACCTGAAGCTGATAGTCGCTGCCAGGATTCAGCCCAGTGACTTGGAACTCACCGTTTGCTCCCCATGTGACTCCATCGAGGATGTTATTCAGGTCGGCGTCTGGCCCGAGGTAAAAATCATTGTTATCCTCAAAGTTGGTCCCCGCGTTATTGCTACCACGGAGCAGGCCAGGAGAGGAGCTACTGTCGCCGGAACTGACGCGGTTGAAATCCACTCCGTTGACGTTGACGATCGCCGGGCGCCCAACGTTTGAGTTAAAGTAATAAGCCCACTCCGTCGAACCAGCGTTGCTGACCTCGGTGGCAGAAGTGGCGGGTGTGGCCGTCCAAGTGATTGGTGCGGCTGTCGTGACGCCAGCAAGGCAGAGGCTTGCGGAAAGAATTGAATTGATCGTTTTGTTCATAGAATTTGTGGGGGATTACTCCATTGGCCTTCATACCCAACGAAACTACTGAAAAGTCTTTTGCACAGAAACGTGTATCAATGGCAAGAAACTTTTTCGGTTTTTATTGGAATTCGGCAGCGACTCACTCCACGACCTGTCGCAGACACTTTGAAAACATTGCATATGCCTTAAAAGTTTTTTGAAAAACAGTTGACTCGTTCCAGAGATTTTGATAATTCCTTTCAAGTGTCATTCGGACACATCCCCTCCCCCTTAACTTAAAACCCAAAGCCATCGCCAGATTCATATGAAAACTCGTATCCTTATCCTTGTCGGTTCCATCGCAGCGGCCTGCGCAGTCCAAGCGCAGTCGCCCGTGCTCCAATACACCTTTGAAGGCGGCACGCCTTTCTTAAACCTCGGCACCCTCGGCGGTGCCGGCACCACCAACGGAGCAGGCGTCGCGGTTACAACCGGCGGACCGGCGAGTGGTTTCTCCGGCGGCGCAGGCGGCAACGTCTTATCGCTGCCCGGCACTTCATCAGCCGACGACGTGGTGAACGGCACATTTCTCAACACGCTGCTCACCGCCACTGCCCTCGGCTTCACCACCGACAACTACACGGCAGGCGCGTGGGTGAATATGAACAGCTTTGGTGGCGACGCGATGATTTTTGGTCAGACTGGTGCGCCTTTCCTCCACAACGGAATCCGCGACAACAGCCCGCACCTTGGCCACTGGGGTGCCGACACCACGGCGAGTTCCACAAACCTCGCTACTACCATCGGCACAGGTAACTGGTTTCACCTCACTTTCCGTTACAATGGCGACGAGCAATCCATCTACCTCAATGGTAATCTCGTCGCGCGGAACAGTGCTGGCAATCTTCCCAACAGCGGCAATGTGGTCATCGGAAACTCCGGCAACGGTGGTGGCCTTCCCGGCTTTCTCGATGACGTGGTGGTTTACAACAGCACCCTGAAGCAAAATCAAATCGCCTTTCTCGCTGCGGGTGGCAATCCGAGCGCGCTCCCGGCGGGGGCAGCGGGTGTGGGCGGGATCACCTATGCAGTGGGTGCCGTCGCACCGACGGTTTTGGCAGGGCCCGCAAATCCTCCAAGTGGCTCGTCGGACTGGGGTGTCCGCGAAGTGCGCGGTGCGGGTAACCTAAATAGCGTCGTAGATGCCTACAACGCCCTCAACGGGGGTGGCGGGACGATTACCGATGGCTTCCGCAGTGTGATCAACGCCACGGATCTCGTCGGACCCGGCAATGGCCCCGGTGGCGGTGGTTTGAACCTTGGGACGAGGAATCCGTATCTCGGCGATATCGCCGGAGACGACGAAAACGTGGCTTTCTTGTACCGCGCAAAGGTGAGAGTGTTCACCGCGGGCGCTTACACCTTCAACACCCACTCTGATGACGGCTTTGTCCTCCGCATCGGCGACTTCAGTTGGTCAAGTTCCAGCGGTGCCGGCAACATTGATTTCGACGATGCTCGCACGCTGAACTTCTTTGGCGGAACCGGCGACTCGAATACCCGCGGCACCATTCAACTTCCGGTCGGTGATCACGTCATTGAGTTCTTGACTTATGAAGGCGGCGGCGGCTCCGGCCATCAACTCTCCTACGCCAAGGGCACCTTCGCGAACGATGGGGACGCGGTTTGGAGGATTCTCGGTGGACCGCTTGCCTCTGATACCACCAACAACATTCCCGGGGTGACCGCTGCGGGTTGGACGGTAAACACATCTACGCCCAGTGCGGACGGGCTCTTGACTACCAACGCGCTAGCCAAAGCCGCATTGCTTGCCTCGGGCACGACGACCACCAATGTCGTCTCGATCAACTACAACGATCCTGGTTTCGGCGGACCTGGGAGCATCGCAGGCGATATTCCGTTTCCGAAAGACACCGCTGCTGACGATGAAGACTTCGCCATTCAGGCCAATGCGATCCTGCATATCGACGAGGCAGATACCTATCTGTTTGGCTTTCAAGGCGATGACGGCGGCTACCTTTCCATCGCCGGAGTGAGCGGCTGGACCATTGTGGACAACGCCACTGGCCTCGCATACGTCGCTGACATCGACGGCACCGCGAACCCTCTCGGCAATACCCTCTGGGCCGACGTTCTCACCGGCAACAGCCGTACGGTGGGCAGCATCTTCCTTACGCCGGGCGACTACGCGATCGAAGGCCTCTTCTTCGAGCGCGGCGGTGGCAGTTTTTACGAGATCTTCGGCGGAGACGCCGACGCAGGCTCGCTGGTTCTCCTGGCTGCTGGCGGCAATCAAAACGTGCCTGTCCTCAACTCGGACCAACTCCAAATCGTCCCCGAGCCCGGCTCGCTCACGATGATGCTCGGCGGCATTGCCACGCTGCTCGGCATGCGCCGCCGCCGCAAGTAAGCACGGTTCATCTCTGCAATATCCCACGAGCGCCGCTCCGCCCCCGCGGAGCGGCGCTTCGTTTTTTAGAACCACGGAGAGCCTCATGGTGCCCGGGGATGCCGCTGCCACGCATCAAGTTTTGGGAAAATCGGGCAGTGCCATCATTTGGCGTTTGAAGTTTGAAGTTTGGCGTTTGGCCCGCCGCAGGCACCGTCGCTTCGGATGACAGGTGGAAAATCGCGAGGCCGCTGCGCGGGGCTAAGCTTCAAACTCCAAACTTCAAACGCCAAAGGACGCAGCCACATTTCACAAAACTTGATGCGCGGCAGCATAGCTGGCGTCGTGAGCGACAGGATGCGCCATCAGTCGGGCTGCCGGCCCGGTTCAACAACCGCCCGGTGCATGACCCACGACGACGCGACCATTCCCGCTACGGACTCGGCCCGACTTTTTGCTGTTCGGCGCGCAGCTTGGCACGCTCCAACATCCTGGCTGCGGACGCATCGGACGGACTCATCTCCACGGCGCGACGGAGCGGTTCGAGCGCTTCGCTAAAACGGCCCTCGAGCGCGAGGTTCGCGCCGAGGCGTTTGTAGGCCTCGGCAGAATTGGGCTCATAGCGGATCGCCGCGCTGAACGACTCGATGGCTCCGGCACGATCGCCAAACTGCTCAAGACACATCCCGAGATTGTAATGACTCGCCGGATAATCGGGCCGCAGCTTCAACGAGCGGCGGAAAGAGCCCGCGGCGGCTGTCGGTTGTCCTTGAGTGAATAACACGAGGCCGAGTTCAAAATGTGTTTCCGCAGAATCCGGCGCGAGTTCGAGTGCCCGGCGCAGCGCTTTTTCCGCCGCCGGATAATTCTTCTCCCGATAGCGGCCCCAACCCAGTGTCTGCCACGCCGAAGCATCGTCGGGATAATCCGCGACGGCACGCTCCAGAAGTGCCAGTGCCGGCTCGATCTCACCCCGTTTCAGCATCCGGTCCGCGCGATCGATCGACGCATCCTTGCCCGCGGCCAGCTCCGCGGTTTCGGCCAGGAGCGGGTCGGCCATCGACGGATCGGGAGGCAGGCCGGCAGCCTTGCGCGAAGCCTCGTCCGCGGCGGCGCTGTTGCCGAGACGCTGCTGGACTGTCGCGATGAGCACCTGGGAAACTTTCGCGGTGTGCGGGGAGGCGACCGAGCGTTCGAGCGATTGCAGGGCCTCCGGCAGGCGACCGCGTGCGAGGTCGAGTTTGCCTTGCGCGAGGACCGCCTGGGGATCATCGGGGTGAAGGCGCAGGACGCCCTGCAAATGCTTCTCCGCTTCATCGAGCCGTCCGCGTTCGATGAGCAAAAGCGCCAGCCGCAGCCGGGGTGCCGTCGATGCATCACCCGCCAATTCCGCCGCCCGCTCGATCTTGGGAATGGCGGCATCGGGATCGTAAGCGAGCAGCAGGATTCCCGTAAAATAAGGCCAGCGCGGCTCGCGCGGATCGAGCGTCTCCGCCACCGCGTAAGAGGCGACCGCCTCGCGAGGAAATTTATGCACGCGAAACACCGAGCCGAGCTGACCCCAGGCCGCGCCCGATTTTGGAGCGCCGATGACCGCGCTGCGCGCCTGCTGAATGGCCGCGGCAATTTTCGGATCGAACCCGTCGAGATTGACCTCTGGCGGCCCGGCGGCCGGGCTCTTGCGCTGGCATCCTGCACCGCCTCCGGCCAGCAAGGCGCACAAGGCCGGCAGCGTGATTTTTCGACCTGCGCCACGGAAGAGAAACTCGCTGAAAACGCGACTCATGGTTTCTTCGCTTTACCCTCTCCCTTGCGCACCGCAATGACTCGATCGACTTCCTGGCCGGGAAAAATTTCCACCGTGCCGTCCGGCCAGAGCACTTCCAGAGCATCAATGCGCCCGGCTTTCCCGAGCCCGAAATGCGCGCGCGGGTCGTTGCTCGACAAATAGCTCGATCCCGGATTGTACCAGCGGCTCGCCCGCCGTCCGCCTGCCTCCACGGTGATCACCGCGCCATACGCGTCGCGCCCGCCCAGCGCTGGATCGACCGCGCGCACGATCAGCCAATGACCGCGCCCCACCGCGACATTGCGATAAACACGCGCAGCCGCGGCCACGTTTGTCACCACGAGATCGAGACCGCCATCATTGTCGAGGTCGCCGGAGGCCAGCCCGCGCGCGATGCGGGCGGTGCCGCAAAACGGATCGTTGGCCTCCGAGATATCGCGAAAGCGCCCCTTGCCGTCGCTGGTGAAAAGCTGATTGCGCTGCGCGTACGGCGCCCAGAATGGACCGACCGCGGCAATCGTTTTCGCGTCGGGTTTGGTGAAGTGGTTGCGCCGCACGTCACCGTTGGCGATCGCGGAGTCCAGCGCGCCGTCATTGTCCAAATCGCCCAGCACCGTGCCGAATCCCGTGCCATGCCAGCGCGGCGCGGCCATCCCGGAAATGGCGGTGCGATCTTGAAAAATCCCGCGCGGCGATTGCCCCCAAAGCACATGCGTCTCTTCGATCAGATGCGCGACGAAAACATCGAAGAGTTGATCGCCATCCACGTCGCCAAGCGCGATCCCCATATTGCCCTGCGCCTGCCCGAGCGCGTTAAAAGCGACGCCGCGCTGGAGCGCTTCATCTTTGAACTTCCCATCGTGCTGATTCATCCAGAGCCGGTTGGCCTGCCCATCGTTCGCGATGAAAATATCCGGCCAGCCATCGCCGTCGAAATCCGCGCAAACCACGGCCAGCGCCGGTCCCGGGACCGCGCCAAGACCGGACGGCATCGTCACATCCTCGAACACGCCGGGCTTCGACTGCCCGCCGAGATTGCGGAAAAGCTTCGAGACAGTGCCCGGCGGGAAGGCTTTCGGCCCGCAATATTCGGGCTTCCCGTTTTCGTCCACGCACGGGCGGGTGGGATCGTAATTGACGTAGTTGGCGATCACGAGATCGAGCCAGCCATCGCGGTCGTAATCGAAGAACGCCGCCGACGTACCCCAAAACGGATTGTCGAGGCCGGACTCCTTGGTGGCCTCGCGGAAAGTGCCCCGGCCCTCGTTCAGAAAGAGGCGCACTCCGGCCAGATCGGTCACCAGCACGTCCGGCCAGCCGTCGTTGTTCACATCGCCGATCGCCACGCCCATGCCGCGTCCAGCGACATCAAGGCCCGATCCCGCGCTCGCGTCGGTGAACCTGCCGTCGGATCCTTGGTGGAACAGTTTGTTCTTGGAAGGCGAGTTCGCGCCCGCGTTCTGAATGACATAAATGTCCAGTCGTCCGTCGTTGTCGTAGTCGAACAACGCGACCCCGGAGCCAACGCTTTCCGCCATGAAATAAGTCCCGACCGGCCCGACATCGTGGACGAAGTTCACGCCGCTTTTCGCCGTGATATCTTCAAACCATGGCGCACCGGATTCCCCTGCCCCGGATGCCTCGACGGGAACCGCTTTGCGACAACCGCTCCCGCAGGACGTTAAGACGAGCATTGTCAGCCACAGGATTTTGGAGATCGCGTCGCTTCTGGTCATCGCGGAAATGTGGGTTGGGAAAAAAGAAGAAATAAGAAAGAGGTCGGGAGTATTTCCGCACTTTCGTGACCGACTGCAGCGCGCGCGTTCTCGTCCATACCGGGGAAAAACATCAAGAATATTCGCCTGGACCCGTTCCCGTGCCAGGCAGGCCGCTGCCATGAGGTCCGCCTCGCGCGCGCGCGCGAAATGCAGCGCACCCATCCGCACTGGCCCCAACTGGCTAACGTTTGCAACTTTGCTGCTTCGCTCCAAATTCCAAAGTGCATGACAAGCTCGCGTGCTGGAAAAAGCCAAGGGAATAAAAATGACGGCTGACTCATCACATACCCGAACTCGTATCCACAGCCCAATCATATCCATATCCATTCATGAGAAAATCATCTTCCAATCCGATCCATTTCCGCGCAGCGAACACGATGCCGCTTCAGTCGGCATCCTTGGAATCTGGCACTTTCGGGGCTGCACTAGTGGGTGTCAGTCAAAGCCACCGATCCGTATGGACCCGGCTACACATGGCCGCGCCTGCGTGGCGCTATGCCATCCCGGCGCGCGTCTGCGCGCTCGGTGCCATGCTAGTCAGCGTCGTCTCCGCGAGTGCCATGATGTCGGATGATGATGCTACACCGCTCATGATGGATTCCGACGCTGGCAGCGAGGCATTCCTGCCCGCCGCCATCGTTTCGGCCGCGCCTCCGATCGCGCTGGCTGAGTATGCCCGCGCAGGCTTTCAAGCGGTGCTATCGACCCGTGCGCACGGAGTGCGCGGCACGGTGACCATTGTCGATGCCGATACATTCCGCGTGGATAACTTCTTCTACGATGGCGGCGGCATTGCCGTTTACTTCATCCTAGCCGGCTCAGATAGTAACAACGATTTCCGAAACAATCGACTAGTTACCGATCTCAACCTCCTTGGAACAGCTTACAACGGAGGCTCCCTGACGATTGATCTTCCATCCGGCACGACCTTCGATGGGTATAACGCAATCTCGCTATGGTGTCTCCCCGCCGGGGCGAATTTCGGTTCCGGCACTTTCGCGGCTCCGGTGCCAGAGCCTGCGAGCGCCAGCATGTTAGCCCTCGGTGCGATGACGCTGGGACTCTCGTTGCGCCGTCACCGACGGTAGAACTAGCACCCATTTCAACGTGATCGGAATCCGCGCTTCCGAAGCTCCCGCGCGACTCATGGCGTGGGGGTGCCAATCGTCCCGCCTCGCTGGCCTGCGCATTCACAGATTGCTATTGCAGCCTCCGCTTCGCACCCTTTGCCGATGCGCATTCTCCTCATCGCCTTCGCATTCGGTGCAGCTCTTCCCTTCTCCGCTCCAGCGGAGTTTCGCGCCGCGTTTGCCGAGCGCGACATCACGCCGGACATCGGCATGGAAGTGCCAGGTGGCTATGGCAAGGGTTTCTCGAAACGCATTCACGATCCGTGCAAAGTGCGGGCGGTTGTTTTCGATGATGGGAAGCGCGAGGTCGCGCTCGTCGGTCTCGATGCGCTCGTCGTGCCGCGCGGGCTCGTGCTGGAGGTGCGCAAGCGCCTTCACGAACGGTGCGGCATCGCACCGGAGGCGGTGCTGATTGGCGCGTCGCATTCGCATTCATCGGGGCCGACCGGGATGACCCTGCCGGGAGAATACGATCACGCATCGCCGCTCGTACAGGAGCTGGCTTACAAAAAATCCTCCGCCGCGGACGCTGGCTACCTCGTGAAAGTGCGCGACGCGATCGTGGATGCCGTCGCCGCCGCGCACGATGCGCGCATGGTCGCGACCGCGGGCTTCGGTACCGGGCGTGAAGATCAGGTCGCGTTCAATCGCCGCATCCGCATGAAACATGGCCTGAGCTTTTCGCATCCCGGAAAGGGCAATCCCGACAACGTGGAATTCGCGGGACCGACCGATCCCGAAGTCGGCGTGATCGGCGCGTGGAATCCCGACGGGAAGCTGCTCGGCTGCGTCGTCAATTTTTCCTGCCACGCGACCGCCAGCGGCCCGTGGGTCAGCGCGAATTGGATCTATTACATGGAGCGCGCGATTCAGGGATTCTTCGGCGCGGACGCGAAAGTGGTCTTCCTGCAAGGCGCGTGCGGCGACGTGACGCAGGTGAACAATCTCGATCCGCACGAGAATCCCGAGCGCGACGCCTGGTCGCAATTTGTCGGCGGCCGCGTCGGTGCGGAAGCGGTGAAAGTGCTGCTCGGCATGTCGCAGACGCGCACCGCGGATGTGGCGATCGATGCCAGGGCGAAAACCTGGAGCATTCCCCGCCGCAAGCCAGATCCCGAGCGCGTAAAGGCCGCGCTCGCACTCGTGCAAAAACCGGAAAAGGACGCGGGCGCAGACTGGGTCTGGGCAAAGGAAACGGTGATGCTCGACGCGCTGATCGCCAAGTCACCGAGCGTCGAAGCGGAAGCGCAGGCGATCCAAATCGGGCCGGTGGTTTGCGTCGCGGTGCCCGCGGAATATTTCTGCCAGTATGGGCTGGAGATGAAGGCTGGGAGCGGCTTCCCGATGACCTTCCCCGTCGAGCTGGCGAATGGCTGCGTGGGCTACGTGCCGACCGAGGAAGCCTTCGGCGAACGCGGCGGCGGCTACGAAACACGCCTCACCAGCTACAGCAATCTGGAGATCACAGCAGGCACGCAGTTTCGGGTGGAAGGCGTCGCGCTGGCGAAAACCATGAAGCCCGCACCGCTGCTGAAACGGCCAATGGCTCCGCCGTTCAATCAGCCGTGGTCCTACGGAAATGTGCCGCCGCAGGTGAAGTGAACGGGCAGAATCGTGCAGTGCGATTCCACTAATTTCCGCCACCCGCTTTCGTTTCTATTCCCATGAGCCGTTTCTTTCTCGTCCGCCTCACCGTGATTTTTACGACGCTCCTCCCCACAGCTTTTGCGGGAGAACTTCGCGTCGGCGCGGCGGAAAAAATCATCACGCCGCCGCCCGGCACACCGCTCGCCGGTTACTACGGGATGCGCGCTTCCGCCGGGGTGCTCGACGATATATTTGCGAAGGCGCTCGTCTTCGAGCAGGACGGCGCAAAGGCGGCGATCGTCATTTGCGACCTCATCAGCCTGCCGCGCCACACCGTCGTGGACGCGCGGGCATTGATCGAAAAACAAACCGGGATCGCCGACGTGCTGCTCGCCGCCACGCACACGCACACCGCGCCGGTGCTCAATCGCGAGAGCAGCATGGATGAACTCGTCGGCGGCACTTCGGACCTCAGCCGCTCGTACACCGCGCAGCTCCCCGCGCTCATCGCCGAGGCCGTCGCGAAGGCCCACGCGCAACTCGCGCCAGCACGCGCGTTCGCCGCGAAAGGCCGCGTCGAGAATCTCGCGTTCAACCGCCGCTTCTGGATGGATGACGGCACGGTCTCGTGGAACCCGGGAAAGCAAAGCACCGCGCGCATCCTCGCGCCCGCCGGACCGCACGATCCCGAAATCGGCATGCTGTATTTTGCGGACACCGCGGAAAAGGCGGTCGGATGTTTCGTGAATTACGCGATGCACCCGGACACGACTGGCGGGCTGAAAATTTCCGCGGACTATCAGGGCGTGGTCGCGCGCCGGCTTGGCGAGATGTTTTCCCCGGCGATGACCACGCTCGTCGCAAATGGCGCGTGCGGAAATCTCAACCATGTCAACGTCTGGTGGCTCGCGCCGCAGACCAGTCCGGGCGAAGCCGTCCGGCTTGGCAATATCCTCGCCGGTGCGGTGAGCGAGGCCTGGCCGCGGCTCGCGGTGGTGAAAGCGGGATCGCTCCGCGCGCGCCGCGAGATGGTAAAACTCGCGCTCCCGGAAATCACCGAAGCCGATCGTGCTGCCGCGCGCGCGACGGCACGCCGCGCGAGTGAGGCGAAGTTTATGGAACAGGTGCAGACCTTCAAAGTGCTCGATGTGCTCGAACGCGAGGGCAAGCCATGGGAAGTCGAAGTGCAGGTCATCGCGCTCGGCGACGAAGTGGCGTTCGTCTCGCTGCCTGGCGAAATTTTCGTCGAACTCGGCCTCGCCATCAAAGCCGCGTCGCCCTTCAAACACACGCAGATCATCGAACTCGCGAATGGCTCGATCGGCTACATCCCAAACCGCAGCGCATATCCCGAAGGCAACTACGAAGTCGTCAGCGCGCGCTGCGCCGCTGGCAGCGGCGAGCAACTCGTCGAGGCGGCGTTGCGGATGCTCAAAGAATTGAAGCCATGAGCGCGCGCCGCGCTGCGATCCTCGGGTGGCTCACGGTTTCGCTGTCCGCAGTCGCTGGCGATCTGGCGGTCGGCGTCGCGCAGGTGGACATCACGCCGGACTATCCGGTGCGCCTCAGCGGCTTCGGTTTCCGGCGCGCGGAATCGGAAGGCATCGCGCAACGCATCTGGGCCAAAGCCATCGCTTTTGCCGATGAGCAAAACGGCCCCGCGATCCTCATCACCACCGACAATCTCGGCGTGGCCGATGAGATCACTCGCGCCGTTGCGGAGCGACTGGCGAAGATCGGCCTCCGCCGCGAGCGGCTGACCATCACCGCTTCCCACACGCACACCGCACCCATGTTGCGCGGCGTTGCACCAACGCTTTTTGGCGCGGCGATTCCCGAGGAGCATCAGGCAAACATCGATCGCTACACGCGGGAGTTTACCGACCATCTCGAAAGGGTCGCGCTCGCCGCGGTGAAGGATGCGCGGCCGGCGAAAGTCGAGTGGGGCATCGGCCGTGTCGGCTTCGCGAAGAACCGGCGCACACCGGGCGGCCCAGTCGATCACGATCTACCGCTGCTCGTCGTGCGTGGCGCCGATGGAAAAGTGCGCGCGGTCTGGTTCACCTACGCCTGCCACTGCGTGACGCTCGCGACCAATCTCGTCAGCGGCGACTGGGCGGGCTTCGCGCAGGATGCGATCCAACGCGAGTTCCCCGGCGCGGTCGCGCTGATGTCCGCAGGATGTGGCGCGGATGCGAATCCGGAAGCGCGCGACACCGCGGCGATCGCTGGCAATCAGGGAGGGCAGATCGCGGATGAAGTGAAGCGCCTGCTCACCACATCGCTCACGCCGATCACCGCTGCGCCGCTGATGAAATTCGCGCGCATCGACCTCGCCTTCGACACACCGCGCACCCGCGCCGGGTGGGAGGAGCGCGCCAAAAGCACCGACGCCATCGGCCATCATGCCCGCGTGAATCTCGCGCGACTCGATCGCGGCGAAACGCTTCCAACCAACATCGACTACCCAATCCAGACGTGGCGCTTCGCAGATCAACTCGCGTTCGTCTTCCTCCCTGGCGAAGTCGTCGTGGACTATTCGCTGCGGATGAAGCGCGAGTTCGATCGCACGCGGCTCGCCATCATCGCCTACGCAAACGATGCGCCGTGTTACATCCCTAGCGAGCGCGTGCTAAAAGAAGGCGGATACGAAGGCGGCGACGCGATGATTTACTACGACCGACCGCAAAAGTTTGCGTCCGGCCTTGAGCAGAAAATCATCGACGCGGTCCACGCGCAGTTGCCCGCGGGCTTCGCACCGAAGCGCGGAACGGAGGGAACGCATCCGCTTTCGCCCGACGAATCGCTGCGCTGCATCCGCACGAAACCCGACCTCGAATTACAGCTCGTCGCCGCCGAGCCGCTGGTGCAATCGCCAGTCGCGATCGACTGGGACGCGCGCGGGCGGCTGTGGGTTTGCGAGATGTTCGATTACCCGACCGGCGTCGATGAAAAGTGGAAGGCCGGCGGGCGGATCAAGATTCTATCGGACTCGGACGGCGACGGGCGTTTCGACAAGGCGACCGTTTTCCTCGACGCGCTCCCCTTCCCCACGGGCGTCATGGCGTGGCGAAAAGGCGCGCTGATTTGCGCTGCACCCGACATCCTTTATGCCGAAGACACCGATGGCGACGATCGCGCCGATGTGGTGAAAAAGCTCTTCACTGGATTCGAGACCGACAACTACCAAGCGCGCGTCAACGGTCTCTCGCTCGGGCTCGACAATTGGATTCACGGTGCAAACGGCCTGCTCGGCGGGAAGATTCGCGGCGGCGCGATTGCTGGCGCGATCAACATTCGCGGTCGGGATTTCCGCATGAACCCCGACACTGGCGCGTTCGAACCCGTTGCCGGACTCACCCAGCACGGACGCGTGCGCGACGACTGGGGCCACTGGTTCGGCTGCGAAAACGGTCGCGCGCTTTTCCATTTCCCGCTCCCCGAGCACTACGCGCGGCGCAACCCGAAAGTCGCTGCGCCGGCACCAAGCGTGAATGTGCCCGCGTATCCCGATGCAAATCGCGTCTTTGCGATCAGCAAACCCGTCGAGCGCTTCAACGATCCCGCCGCGGCTGGGCACGTCACGTCCGGATGCGGAGTCGGCATCTATCGCGACACGCTGCTTGCCGGGCTGAATGGCAATGCCTTCACCTGCGAGCCCGTACACAATCTCGTGCATCGCGAAGTGCTCGCGACCGATGGCGTCACCTTCACCAGCCAGCGCGCCAACGACGAAAAGGCCACCGAGTTTCTCGCCAGCACGGACAATTGGTTCCGCCCCGTGCAAGCGCGCACCGGCCCGGATGGCGCGCTCTACATCGTGGACATGTATCGCTTTCTCATCGAACACCCGCGCTGGATCGCCGCGGAACGCCTCGCACAAATCGACCTGCGCGCAGGCTCCGGGATGGGCCGCATCTACCGCGTCGTCCCGAAAGGCCAGCCGCTCCGCACGGTGCGCGATCTCACAAAACTGAACGCCGCGGAACTCGCCGCCGCGCTCGACTCACCGAACGGCACCGACCGCGACCGCGCGCATCTCGAACTGCTCCAAGTAGGACAGGCGCCCCGCCTGTTAGAAGTCGGGCAGGCGCCTCGCCTGCCCGAAGTCCGCGTCCAAGCCCTCTGCATCCTCGACGGCCTCAACGCCCTCACCCCCGCACTCCTCGCAAACGCCCTCGCCGACCCGCACCCGCGCGTGCGCGAACATGCCGTGCGCCTGTGCGAAACATTTAGCACTGACGAATCCCTGCGCCGCGCGCTCCCCGCGCTCGCGAACGACCCCGACCGCGGCGTGCGCTACCAGCTCGCGCTCACGCTCGGTGAATGCGACGACCCAAGCACTGGCAAAGCGCTCGCCATGCTCGCCGCTTCGCCCGACGCCAAGCTCCCGTATTTCCGCGCCGCCCTGCTCAGCTCCGCCCCACGACATCCCGCGGCGATGAGCGCCCTCGAAGCTCCGCCGCTCCCGCCCGCCGTCCTCGCCATCGCCTCGGATGCCGATCTCCGCCGCCTCCGCGCCGAGCCCTCCGCGACCGCTGCCTCCCGCACCCTCGCGCTCCAAAAATATCAGTCCGTCCCTTCGCTCACGGGCATCGCGAGCCGTGGCGCGGAAGTCTTTGCCCGCGCGTGCGCGCTCTGCCATGCATTCGGCGGCATCGGCTTCGACATTGGCCCAAACCTCGCCACGCTGCGCGACAAGCCGGCGGATTACTGGCTCAAAAACATTCTCGACCCAAACGCCGCGATCGAGCCGCGCTTCGTCAGTTACATCGTCGAGGCAAAGGACGGCCGCACTTTCGCCGCGCTCATGAGATCCGAGACGGCAACGAGCCACACCCTCGCGCAGCCTGGCGGCATCGCCGGCACGCTGCTCCGCACCGAAGTGCGCGGCGTCCGATCATCGAAGATGTCGCTCATGCCCGAGGCGCTGGAGCAAACAATCACCCCGCAAGACAGGGCCGACCTGCTCGCGTTTCTCCGCGCCGCGCCGAAGAATCTCCCAGGCAACAAACCCGAACCGATCGCGC
>JANNWY010000257.1:0-12389 GCA_031409335.1 Chthoniobacteraceae bacterium
GGTTTTTGAGCCTTCGGGCGGCGCTGGCGGGGGTGAGGTTGAAGGCTTTGGCTTCATCATACGGCTGGCCGCTGACGATGGCTCCCCAGGTGATTCGGGCGAGTTTATGCGCTCCGGCTACGATGCCTTCGGCTTGGCCAAGCCGCCCTTTAAGTGGAGCGAGAGTCAGTCTGTGAATCTCGATGTTTTCCTTGGACACGGACCGACGAGGCTGGCTAGAAAACGATCCATGGCTCGCAAAGCCCGCGTTGAATTTGAGGCTGCCGTTTACCATGTCCTTGATCGCGGTGATCGGCGGGAGGCGATCTTCCGCGATGACACTGATCGCGAGCGCTTTCTCGCGACCTTGGGAGAGGCGTGTGCGCGCACGGGTTGGCGCGTGCATGCTTTTGTTTTGATGAGCAATCGCTACCACCTGCTCATCCAGACCCCGCACGCCAATCTGGTGGCGGGCATGCGCTGGTTCCAAACGACGTGGACGGTGCGCTTCAACCGGCGGCACCGGCTCAGCGGGCATCTTTTATCAGGGCCGATATAAAGCGGTGATCGTGGATGCTCAGGAGCGCGGTTATTTTGCGACCCTGAGCGACTACATTCATTTGAATCCCATCCGTGCCCGGATGGTGAGTCTGGATGAGCGGTTGTATGACTATCGGTGGAGCAGTTACCCGTGGTATGCGGCCAAGGCCGGGCGTCCGGTCTGGTTTGCAGCGGATTGGGTGCTGGCGGAATTGCAACTGGAAGATAACGCGAAGGGCCGGCGACTTTATGCGGAGAGGATGCGGGATCGTGCGGTGGTGGAACTCAGCGAGCCGGAATCGCCCACGCTTGCCGAGTTGCGGCGTGGCTGGTGCCTCGGAGGCGCAGGTTTTCGGGAAAGAATGCTGGGAATGCTGGAGGCGACCGGGGAGAAACTGCGGCGCGGGCACGAGATCGACGCGCCGGTGCGGCGCAGCCACGGAGAGGATGAAGCCTGCCGTTTGCTGGAAGTCGGATTAAAGGCATTCGGGATGAGCCGCGAAGAATTGCCTGCCCTGAAAAAAGGAGATGAGCGCAAGATTGCGTTCGCCGCCGCCATCCGCAGCCGGACCAGTGTGCCGAATGCGTGGATCGCGCGGGAACTCCACCTTGGACATGTGAGCCGGGTGAGCCGCTGTCTGCAAAACGCCTCCGGAAAACTAACCCGGATCGTGATTTCCAAACTTGAAAAATGAGCGAGATTCACAGACTGACCCTGCTTTCCTGTGACCGCCAATCGCGCCTTTCTGCTCAATATCGCACGCGCAACCGGCAAATGTTACTTCCCGGTGACCAGCAACAACCTGAGCGATTGGAGGCAAATCGCCGCCGCCGCGTTAGGCACTGGGCAGACGTTCACGTTCTTACTGCCGCTCGATAACCGGGATCGTGGTTTCTTCTCAATCTTCGCTTGGTAGCTACTCGCGGGAGGTAAGCGAACTGATACCGCCGGAACATCACCTGAAGTCGCCTGATTCTGGGGGAACTACGGTTTCGGAGCGGGGCGGATGTCGTCGTAGCGGTCCACCTTGAAACCATCCGAACGCCGGATCGCGCTTGGGCGGGCGCTCGGCGTCGTGCCGTCATTGGTCACCAGTCCGGTTTGCGGCGTGGCGTAGGTTTTTGCGCGGGAAAATGTGGTCATCGGGGTGTATTCGCGTGGGCCGGGGAGGACGGGCGGGGCTTCGACCGGGAAGGTATCGACTGGCACGGTGGCCACGCGGGCGGGGCTGGCGACGACGGGATGCGCGGCGATGAACCGGCTTGGCACCCAATACACTGACTCGTCTCGCGGATGGCTGCTCCGATACATGCCGACGGTGATGTTTTTGCGCAACTCGAAATGCAGGTGCGCGGCGTATTGGCCGCGGTTGTTGCCGATCGTCCCGATCTTTTGCCCGCGGGTCACGGCATCGCCCTTGTTTACGAGGATCTGGTGAAGGTGCCCGTAGAGCGAGTCGATGTAGTTGAGCGCGCCATTCTCGACGTAGGCGTGACGCACGATCACGACATTCCCCCACCCCATTTTGTAATCCTGCGCGAACACCACGACGCCGTGCGCCGTGCAAGTCACCGGATCGCCGAGATCCGTGTCGCCGCCGCCCTCGCCGTTCCAGTCTTCGCCGAGATGGCCATTCACGCGGAAGCCGCGCGCCACGTAATAATTCTTCGCGCCATCCTTCCCGACCGGACATTCAAAACCATCCGCGAGACGCACCGACGCGGTCGGGGCATCCGCGGCGAGCGCGGTGGTCAGGAGGGTGATTGTTGCGACACCAAAATTCGTCCATCGCATAGGAGTTGGAAATTACGCAATTACCACGACCGTCGGCAACTCTGTTATCGCGCGAACAGTAGGAGCGCGACCGCGAGCGCGATGCGATAGACGCCGAAGCTCACGAACGTGTGGCTTTCCACGAAGCGCAGCAGCCACTTCACGGCGACGAAGGAAACCGCCGCGGACACCAGCGTCGCGATGATGAGCGGGCTCCACAAAATCGTCTCGTGCGCTTTCCACGCATCCAGCGAGGTCTTCGCGCCTGCGGCGAAAAGCGTGGGAATTCCCAGTAGGAACGAAAACTCGACGGCTGGTCCGCGCGCCAGGCCAAGAATCAGCGCCAAAATAATCGTCGCCCCCGATCGCGACGTGCCGGGAAAAGCGACGGCGAGGCATTGCGCGAGTCCGAACGCGACGGCCAGCACCCACGTGATTTCCGCAGTGCCGCGCCGCCCTTTCAGCCAAAACTCCACGGCGACGAACAGCAAGCCGCCGATCAGCAGCGCCAGCGCCACTGGCTGTACGGAATCGGGCAGTTCCAGCCCGGCCTTTTTCAACGTGAGCGCGCCCACGACGGTGATCGCGAATGCGACCGCCATTTTCAGGAAATAGCCGCGCACTTCGGGATCGCGCCACTTCGCGAGGGTCGCGAGGCGTTTGCGAAAAAGCGGGAGCGCGGCCGCCATCGCACCGCACTGGACCACGGAGTTGAACAGCTCGCCGCCGAAAAACGTCCCGGCCAATGGCTTGCCATCGAGCGTCAGCCAGTGCTCGGTCAAAACCAGATGTCCCGTCGAGGAAACGGGGATGAATTCAGTAAGTCCTTCTACAAAGCCGAGGATGACGGCGATCAGCCAGGCGGGCACTAGATCGCGTCGTCTCCGCGTTCGTCGGTGCGGATGCGGATCGCGTCCTCGATCGGCAGCACGAATACTTTTCCATCGCCGATCTTCCCGGTCTTCGCGGCATCCACGATCGTCTTGACCACCTTCTGCACCATGTCGTCCGCCACCACGATGTCGAACTTCACCTTCGGCAGAAAATCCACCGTGTATTCGCTGCCGCGATAAATTTCCGTGTGCCCCTTCTGGCGGCCAAATCCCTTTACCTCAGCGACTGTCATTCCTTGAATCCCGACCGCGGCAAGGGCGTCGCGAACGTCCTCCAATTTGAAGGGTTTAATTATGGCCTCGATTTTTTTCATCAGCGCACAGTTCTAGCGGCAGCTTGAGGCAAGGCAAGCGCCAGATTCCGCCGCGAGCCTTGCGCCAGGAAGTCAGCCTTTTGCCCTGACGAGGTAGAGCCGGGCAAGTCCGTCCTGGCGGATGCCGTCGCGGATCACCGGCGACGTGGATATTTCCCAGAAGCGGTCCGAGTTTTCGCGCAGCACGCGGCGCAGCGTTTGATGATGGGATGCGCGATCCAGGCCGGGGTTCGATTCGTCGAAGACGATGTAGTCAAAGCGCTGGCTGACGAGGCGCTGCGCGAGTTCCTCGTCGCCGGCGAATTCCGTGTTGGCAAACAATGTGTCCGCCCGCGCGATCGTCCTGCCGGGCTGCGTTTCACTCATCGCGATTTCGGCGATGAACATGCCGTCGCCGACGCGATCGGAGCAGATCAGCACGCGCGCCTGCGCACGTTCATCGGCCTCGATGATTTCGTCGGCGAGCGGGCGGAATCCGCTCCACTCCTTCGCATTCCACGCCATGAAGACGCGCTCGAAAAGCGCGACCGTCAGCACGCCGACGATGAGCAGGACGAATGCGGGCGAGCGCCGAAAACGCTTTGCGACGAGGGCGCATCCGGCGACTGCAAACATGATGACGGGCGGAACTGCCGGCAGCAGGTGAAGTGGATCGAGGGCGGCTGGCGCGACGATGGCAAAGAGCACGGTGGCGGCGAGCAGCGCGAGGGCGGCGGCCCATTTTGCCGGGCGTTCCGCGGGCCGCAGACACTGTGCGACGAGGATGGGAGCCGCGAACGCCACGATGCCGATGCCGCACGCGGTGGCGAGTCGTGTCGCGTAAAACGGCAGCGCCGCGCGGGTGAAATCAAGCGACACGCGCGACCCATCCGGCGTGTGAAAATGCCACGCGAGCGGACCGGCGAGAAGGCCGGCGAGCGCGATGCCGGACCAGAACGGCGTGGCACCGGTCAGACGCCATTTTTTGGAAAAGAGCAGCGCGAGTGGAACGAACAGCACCAGCGCGAGGCCCATCCCATCGGTCAGAATCGCGAGCGCTGCGAGCCCGCCGAAGCACAGGGCGTCGGCTGGCTTTTCACGTTCGAGGAAACGCCCGAACGCCAGCGCCGCGGCGAACATCCAGACCGTGCAAAGCATGGCTGGCAGGGCGATCGAATAGTGTTCGCGCACCAGCGGCAGCGACAGGAAGATCGCCACCGCGACGATCCCCGCGGCGTCGCCAAACTCATCGCGCAACGCGCGGTGCAACAACCATCCGACGACGGCGGCGAGCAGGCACATCAGGAGCATGATCGCCGTGCGCGACTTGCCAAATGCCGAAATCCACGCGGCCTGCACGATGGGCTGGAGCGGTGGCCACGCTGCGGGGCGGACGATCGGATAGTGCAAGGCGAAACGCGCGATGGATGACCGCGGGTCACTCCCGATTTCGTGCGCGAGGTAATGCTGGACGGCGAGGCCGGTGACGTAGTGGGCCGCTTCCTCGGGATGGCCGCCCAGCTCGCTCACATTCGTGGCGGCCCTGCGCTGCCACAGGAATGCGAGATCGAAGCCGATCACGAACACGATTGCCGCGATCACCCAGGCGCGGGCTCGGGCGTTTTTTACTGGGTTGAGTTCAGGCGTCATGGCTGGGGCGGGCGGGCGGAGCGTGGTTGCACGCGCATTTCGCGGAGGCGGGCGGAGGCGAGTCCACCGGGCTGTTCGAGCTCCGCGGCCCGCCGGTAGTGCGGTTCAGCTTCGCCGAGGTTGCCTTGCATTTCAAAATGCCGGCCATACTCGAAGTGCGCGTCCAGCGAGTTCGGATCGGCTTCGATCGCCTTTTGAAACGCGGCGCGCGCCTCGGTGAACCGCCGTTGCGAATCGTACGCGCGCCCGAGCGAGAGCAGCAGCCGCAGGTCGTGCGGCGAAAGTGCGAGGCCGGCGCGCAATGCCTCGAGCGCTTCGGTGGGCTCGATCGACGATTCATCCGGGTCGGCCACCCGCGCGAGGAGGCGGCGGCTTTCGCCGAGCAGGGAGAAGAGATTCGGATTCTTTTTCTCGACCGCGATTCCGCTCACTGCGTAGCGCGCCGCCAGTTCGTAGTCTTCCGAGTGGAACGCGCGCGCCGCATATTCCGCGTAGAATTCACCCTCGACGCGCGGCGCTCCCACCACGAGCAGATAGAGCCCGATGACGGGCGCGAGAAATCGCAACCAGTGGACCGCCAGCGTCGGTGCGGCGCTTTCCTCCGGCAGCAAAGTCTCGATCGTCGGCGAGGCCAGGATGCTGAAGAAAAACGCGACGACGAGCGCATTGCCGGGGACGTGCAGATTGCTGTCGAACAGCGAATGCGCGAGCAGCGCGGCGATGGCCGGGATCGCGCCGAGGAGCAGCGCGAGTTCGTTGTTCAAAACTCCCCAACCCACATCCTCGACCTCGGCGAGGATGCGCCGGATGCCGCCGAGTCCATTCCAAAAATGGATGCCCACAAAGAACGCCAGCGCGACCGCCCCGACGATTCCGTATTCGCACAGCAATTCGAGGTAGTCGTTCTGAACGTGGGTCGCGTCACGCGCGACCGATTCGACGCGGAGACGCGGACCGTGAATCTGATAGCTGCCGCTGCCCGTGCCGACGAGCGGCGACATCGCGAACTGTTTCAGCGCGGCGTCCCACATCGTCAGACGCGAGTTCAGCGACTGGTTCATCTCAACCTCCAGGCGGTTGAACAGCGCGTGGCTTTTCGACATCAGCGCCCCACCGCCGCCGATCGCCGCGCTAAAGAGCATGATCACCGCGACGAGCGTCGGCCAGAAATTCGCCGGGCGAAGCCTGCGCACCACGTAAAGACTGAGCGCGGAGAAGACGACGAGGCCCGCGAGCAAACTCACGTAACCGCCGCGGCTGCCCGTCAGCACCACGCCGATGAAACACGCCAGCGCCGCGTACCCCGCGGCCATGCGCGCGACGAGCCGCCAGTTCGACCAGCACGCGAGCGACACCGCCATCACACCGAGCATCTCGAGCAGGCCGGCGAGGTGATTTGGATTCAGGTAAAACCCACTCGCCCGCCCCGGATATTCCTCCCGCTCGATCGTCGGGCTGAAAAACATGTCTTGCCCGCCGCGAAACTGCACCACGCCGCGCGCGAGATGCGCCGCCGCAAACACGAGCAGGATCACGATCAGCACAAATCTCGCGCGCGCCGCCGACAGGAAAAGCGAACACAGCAAATAGACCGTCAACGCCGCCAGCGTCATGAAAAGATCGTGGCGCGCGAGGTAATCGACCGGCGAAAAATAACCGCGCACCACGATCACGCCGGCCAGCAGGATCGCCGCCCCCAGGCACCGCGCCCGCGCGCCCGCCGACACCCGCCGCGCCGGCTCGAACAGACTGCACAGCGCGGCGAGGCCGATCACCCCGCAAGCTGGCAGCGCGTACAGCAGTTTCATCCCGCCGATACCCGCCTGCGCGGCAGCGATGCCTAGGGCCAAAAGTACGATGATGAGATAGGGCAAAACGACGGGGAGCGGGGCACCGCGCGGATAGGTGAGGCGGGGAATGTCGCAGAGTCAAGAAGCGGCGGGCGTTCTTTCGCTTTGGCATCGCCCCGCCCACGGGTTCTAAGTGGCGCGTGCCACATTCCCACGAAGCAATCCGATCGCGCCTCCGCCCGAGATGACGCAATTCCTCCGCCGTCATCTCGCACTGCGTTTGGCGCTCGTGTGCGCGTCGCTGATCGCCGGCGTCGCGGTCTTTTTTTTGAGCCGTCCGGTTTTCCGTTCCCGCGCGCTCGTGCGGCTGGATGAAGCCGGCAGCGCCGAGCAAATCCGCGCGGTCGTCAGGGAGTTGACGCAGCCAGCAGTCCTCGAACGCACCGCCAGCCGCCTCGGCACGCGCGTGCCGATGAGCGAACTCCGCACTTCCTACCTCTTCGACATCGCGGCGCGGCCTGTTTCCGGACGCGAGATCGAAGTCGAAGTCCGCGCGTTCTCGAAAGCGTGGGCCGAACAGTGGGTGGATGCCCTCGTCAAAGAGTGCATCGACTTTCGCCGCGTGCGGCAGCGCAAAGAGCGGGCCGATGCCATTCGCGCGCTGAATCGGGACATGGAGGAAAGCGCGGGAAAGATCGGCGATGCGGGCGGAATGAAATTTGCCGCCACCGACAAGCCCGGCCTCGCGCGCCAGCTCGCCGCGCTCCATGAGCTGCGCGATCCCGCGCGCAAGATCGCGCCGCTCACCAAACGCATCGCGGAACTCGCGCCCGTTCACGCCGATCTGCGCAACCCGGAGATCACCATGGTCCGCAAACTCGAGATCATCTCCGTGATCGAAAAAACCGAGGGCGTCCCGGCGTGGGAAAGCATCGAGGAACAGCGGAAATCGCTCGCGGAACTGCTCGCGGCGATCCAGTTCACCAGCCTCGCCCCGGATGTGATGGCGCTCGCGCTGGCCGATCCACTCGAAGAACTCGAACGAAAATTGCAGCTCGAATTCGACACCGACTTCCGCCGCTTCGATGCCGACTACCGCAATCTCATCGACCAAAAAACCGCGCTCGAAGCGCAAGCCGCGCAACCCGCCAGTCCCGCCGAGGCAGCGCTGGAGCTGCGTCTCGGCCACCTCGCGCAGCGGATCGAGCAGGTCGGCGCGATCGTGGGCGGCGACGGCGGCGAGCCGAAGTTCGCGGGCATGTTGGAAATCAGCGACCGGCCCGTCTCGCCAAACCTTTTGAAAATCGCGCTGTTTTCCCTGCTCGGCGGCGGCGCGCTCGCGCTCGGCGTGCCACTGCTCGTCGAGCGATTCCCGCGCGGCGGCGTGAAGGTTTCACAACTCGAATCCAGCCTCGGCCTTCCCGCCCTCGGCAGCATCCCCGCCATCGAAAACGCCCCGCCGCGCAAACCATTGCTCACCGCCACGGACGACGAAACGCTCCCGCCGCTTGGCGAAGTCTTCCGCGGCATCCGCGCGCGCCTGCTCGCCGACGGCGCCGCCCCGCGCACGCTCATGATCACGAGCGCATTTCCCGGCGAGGGGAAAACCACCGTCGCCGCAAATCTCGCCCTCGCCTTCGCCGAATCCGGCGTGCGCACCCTCATCATCGACACCGACCAGCGGCGCGGACGGCTGCACCGGCTCTTCGGCTACCGCCCGACTCCCGGCCTCGGCGACGTGCTCGCCGGCGCGATGTCCGCCGAGGAGGCAATCCGCGCCACGCCGCACGAAAATCTTTACGTGCTCAATGCCGGCAACATCCCCGCGCCGGACGGCCCCACGCTCGCTTCCGAGGCATTCGCCAAAACCGTCGCGCAGCTCAGCGGCGCGCTCGACCTGCTGATCTTCGACGCCCCGCCCGTGCTCGGTCTCGACGCCACGGCCGCCCTCGCGCTGCACGCCGACTTCACGCTCATCGTCATTTCACCCGGAAAAAAATCCGCGCAAGCCGCCCCCGCCGCGATCGCCGCCCTGCGCGAGCGCGGCGCGAAAGTGCGCGGCTTCGTGCTGACGAAAGTAGCCACGACTTTAGTGGGCTAAACCCCGGCGCTGTCTCGGACGACTAAAGTCGCGCACTACTTTCGCAAGCGCCCGGCGATGCGCGTCCCACTGGAAAGTTCATTGCTCCGCAACGGTTGTTGGGTCAGCGCCTGGACGGACGCCGCGCTTTGACGCACCACAGCGCTCCGAGCAGCAGCAGGCTCAATGCGCCCGGTTCGGGCACGGGGGCGAAGGCGGGCGCAGGGGCAATGGCGCCGAGCGTGACGGTCGCGCCGATGTTGGTCGTGCCCGTGTTTGCATTCAAAATCACGCCGCCGGTGCCGAGCGCGCCGGTGATGTCGAGCCGGCCCGTGTTGTTTTTGTCGATCGTGCCGGTGCCGCTCGCGGTGGCGATGACGACGTCATTCGCTCCGGTGAGCGTCAGAGTTTGTCCCGCGAGCGCGATGCTGCTGATGCTGAGATCGCCTGCGTTTGCGTGTCGTTGTTCACGATGCAGCCGCTGCTGATCGTCTCTCCTTGCGAGCCGGTGATCGTGAATGCTCCCGCCGTGTTGTGGAAAGTGATCGAGTGGACATTCCGCGCGGTATCCACGCTCGGCGCGAGGCGCACGGTTCCGGCGAAGATGAGGCCGGCGCTAGAGTTGTTGAGCGGCTGCGCGTCGAAGGCCCAATTGCTGCCGGTGATCCGGTTGAAAACGAAAACGGAGGCAGATCCGTTTCCGAACCTGCCTCCGTCTCTAGGCGGAATACGTTGCTAACTCAGTCGTTGTCCTCGTCGTCGTGGTCATCTCCGAGCGCGATCTTGCTCGGGAGGATGAGCAGGAGCTGACCGTCTTCGACCGTGTTCGGCACAGGTGCGATCAGCACCGGCGGCGTGCCGCTGGGAACCACGGGATTGTGCGCTTGCACGACCGTGAGCCAGGAGTCGCGTCCGAAGAAATCGGACGTGTCGATGATGCCGCTCGTTTCCCACACGCCGGCACCGATGGCGGGCGGGGCCGTGAATCCTTCCGGGATGAATGTGCCGGGCGGGTTCAACTCGACGATGCGCTTGGCGGCGAAGTTGTTCTTCAGGTCAAAGCGCCAGATGCTGCCTTCGCGCGCGCGTTTCGCGTACTCTGGACGGCTCTGCGCCGTGCCGTCTTCCTGCACCATGAGGTAGTCTTTGCTCGTGTCGATGTTGTCCGGCGCAAAGGCGATGTCGCCACCGGCTGCCGCCACGGTGTCGCCGTTGTAAATGTGCGTGATCTTCGTGGTGCCGAGGATGTTGTTCCGATCAAAATTCACAACATACGAGCGGCCAAGGGCGTTGCCCGTGCCGCTTCCCGTCGTGACGAAGTAGAACGTGTTTTTGTCCCGCTTGCTCCACGCGCCGTCTTCGATGCGGATGAATCCGAACGCGCCGACCGCGTCCGCATCCGCTTCGAGTTGCCCTCCCGTGCGGCTGGTTTGGTCCGGCAATTCCACCCAGCGACCGGTGATCGATCCGCTGGTGAATTCAATCTCGCTCGCCGGGCTGCCCGCGTCCGCCACGAAAGTGTAGAGCTTTCCAGTATCGAGCCCGTTGCGGCTCAGCACGCTGGCGTTCCGGGCGCGGTTCTTTTTTCCGACATACATGTAGAGCTGGTTGTCGGTCGTGGCCGGGC
This sequence comes from Chthoniobacteraceae bacterium, assembly GCA_031409335.1. Classification (GTDB taxonomy): domain Bacteria; phylum Verrucomicrobiota; class Verrucomicrobiia; order Chthoniobacterales; family Chthoniobacteraceae; genus JANLQB01. Next base: position 10,627 of record JANNWY010000257.1, read on the forward strand.
CGTCCTCCATGCCCATGACCACGGTCCACTCACCGGCATCCGGGCGGACGAGAGCGTTCTCCCAGCCGAAGCGGCCATGTTTTACAAGGCTGTGAATTTCCTTGTCGAACACCGCCCAGACCAGCGCGCCTTTGGGATCGAAGACCTGGCCGGGACCGCTTTCCTCGTTCGCAAAAAAGATCGGTCGATCGAAACCGGCTTCCTTGTAGGAAAGTGATCCGGAGCAGAAGCGGCCGAATCCTGGCGTCGTATTGCTCGCGTCCGGCGCAGGCAGGACGGCCCCCGTTTCCTCATCATGGACCGTGTTGTAAGCGCGCTCACCCGACACGACGTGCGCGTCCTTGTCCAAAATGAAACGCGAGACCAATGCCCCGCGCAGCAGCGTCCCGCCGACGTTCGGCTCGGACTGCACGTTAAACGGAAGCTCGTGATTCATGTAGAGGATCGTCGTGTTTCCACGGCCCTTGGTGGCACCGAGTCCGTCGGGAATGCCGACCATCTGATACATCTTCGTCCGGTCGCTCGTATTCGGCACCTGATCGCCGACACTGAGGATCGGCTGGATCGCGTAGTCGCTCGTCACCGGGACTGCGTAAGGCTTCACCTGCGTGTAATCCGCCGCGTGCGCGGCAGCGACCGCACAGCAAGCGAGCGTTAGTCGGGCCAGGCCAACGACGCGGGTCCGAGTCGGGCGTTGAGAGTTCAGTGAATTGATTCGAGTCATGGATTTTGTGGGTTGTTTTTGGTGTGTTGAAACGCGCTCCGATGGAACGCGATGCCACACTGCGGGCGGTCCGTGTCGATCTGAGGACGGCCATGTAAAATGGAGAGTGTAACTTGATGGCGTTCGTGAAACGAACGGGTGCAAATGCCGACACAAAGCGCAGCGAAGGATGCGATTTACTCAAGCGAATCGCGTGAATGCTGTGCGAACGCCAACGGCGTTCCATCTACCGGCCCGGGGTTGCGAGCCGCGTTATACGACTGACCCGGTTGAATTGCAGGAATGCACGGCGAACCCCAACGACGTTCACGCAGGCGAATCGCGTGAAAACGCTGCGATTTGAGGGCCAAAGGTCCGCAAACATGCCAGCCCAGGGCAACGCCCTGGGAACGAAAGAAGGATCGAACAAGCCCTGAAGGGGCGAGCCAGATTACGCCGCAAATTTTGTCCCGCCCTTTCAGGGCTTCCTCATTGGGCGATGCGTTTCCCAAGGCGTTGCCTTGGGCTGGCTTGCTGTCGCACCTTCGGTGCTGGTTCGCGGCGTCCCGAGTTGAACGAAATACGATTCAACGCTCGCCCGCTGGCATTGTCAGTGCCGCGGAGCCGGTGATTTACAGCGCCGACTCGCGCCGAGAATGGCGAGGGCCGATCCGAGCAAACTCAGCGCGCCCGGCTCCGGCACGGGCTGCACGAGTGCGCCGAGGAGCGCGTCGCCGCCGCCGAATTCAGGCGCGGGAGAAGGCAGGATCGCGCCGAGGGTGACGGTCGCGCCGTTCGCGATGTTGAGCGCAGCGAGAGTTTCATTTGCGCCGATGTTCGTCGTCCCGGTGTTCGCGTCGAGCGTGATGCCGCCGGTGCCGAGCGCGCCGGTGATGTCTTATGTGCCCGCGTTATCTTTTTCGGGATTGCTCAGTAGGTATTGATTATGATTTTGTGAGCAGGTAAAAGAGGATGCTGGCGGCGAGATTGGCGAGTTTCTTGGTGTAGCAATGGGTCTTGCGGCGCAGGCGGGCGAGGTAAACGCGCAGGCGGTTGTTGT
>JANNWY010000258.1:0-24793 GCA_031409335.1 Chthoniobacteraceae bacterium
GGACGCTTCGCGAATGCCTCCGGAGCGGCTGGTTTCAGCCTTTCCACGCCTGATGGAGTGAGCTTCAGTGTCAAATTCGATGGGACTCTTTCATCCGTCGGCTCCAACAAGAAGTAGGGACCCAGCCGCCTAACCCATGCGCTGCTACCTGCTGGAAGCGGACGCCGACGCGATCATTGAGCGAGCGAGACAGAAATTCCCGCCCGCCGGTTGGTAGGTCGGCTTCAAAGTGCCAGAATCCTTCACTCCCCGTTCCCGAATCCGCAAATGACAACACCATGAAAAAGCAAACTCCAGTCACTCAGAACAACAACAACATGAAAAGGCATATTCCTATCACTAAAATCCTCATCCAAGCAGCCGTAGCAATCATTGCAACCGCAGTTGCGTCACCGTCCAACGCGGCAGGCCAGATCGACGCCAGCACCGTGGTCGAGATTCCGCACGGGACGTTCAATGGAGTCCAGTTCACACGGTATGAAGCCATATTCGATGGCATCTCGTCCAAGGGGCGACCTTACCGGGTGCCTTGCCAGATCATCGCCCCGGTGGATCCTCAAGCCGGGCGCGGTCTGCTCCTGTTCGATTGGCTCGTGCCGAGCACGATCCCTACGGCGGTGGGTCAGGAACAGGCAGATGCGCGTTACACCCTGACTGATGCCTTCCTCTTCGGCCGGGGCGTCTCCTATGCGACCGTCCGGTGCAACCCAGACGGCCTCGGGGCAAGGTCTCCGGTCAGTAACCCAAGCAGACCGTGGTCGGATGGCCTGTTGGACACCTCCTCGGAGTTCATCACCTCGCCCGGCGACGAATTCGACATCGTGGTGGATTACGTGAAGGCACTGGGGACCGATCCAGTCGCTGTCCAACGACTCGGCAACATTCAGCGGACAGCGGCGTTCGGCTATTCCGCCTCGGGCGGGCGACTCCGCGGGCTGTTGCGGATCCCGATGGGCAAAGGTTTGTTCGACTTCTCGCTCGTGGGGGGAACCGGCAACGGCTACGACCATCCGGCGGGGAATAAGATCGGGTTTTCCAACTCGGAAAAAGCACCGCTGGCCGGGGCCGGGTTGGAGATTGATTTCCAATCGGAGACCGACGTGATTGCCTTTGGCGCCCACCTTACCCGGCACGAGGAGCCGAACTACCGCGTTTACCAGTTCGCGGGCGCTTCGCACATCCGGGACGTTGATGTGGCGGAGTTCGGTCTCCCGGATCCCGAGAAGGCCAACCCGGCCGACTGGGTCCCGTTCTTCCGGGCGCTTTTCGTGGCCGGTGACAAGTGGTGCGATGGCGTCCAACCGCCGCCCAGCATCTGGCTTGGTGCTCCCAACGATCCGGAGATTGTCCGCGACGCCAAGGGGAATGCCCTGGTCCGCTTTGTTGGGGGGCAGCCCGTCAACACCACCGCCTTCCGGTTGCCGGAAGTCGCCGTCGGCGAGAACCAATACATCCCACTCGACCCGTCTTACGCCGACGATTCGTTTCTTGGCCTCTTGCGTATGATCGCGGGCGGACATGTCGATCTCACGGACAGTTTGCCCAAGCCGGCCCGATACATCAGAGACGTTAAGTGCCACGCTCGGGCGTTGCAGGCTGACGGTTACCTGCTGAAAGCGGATGCCGACGCGATCATCCAGCAAGCGCAATGGAAATTCCCACCCGTCGGGTGGTAGGCTGCGGGCCGTAGTGTTCGGCAGGGTGTTTGCCGCGAGGGAGCAGCGGAGGCACGGGCCCGGCGAAGAGGTCGCCGGGCCCGTGGGGTTGATCTGCGGGACACTACAACCTGCGGGGGGCCAAGGGAGGGCCGAGGCGGCGGAGGGGAATAGGGAGGCCGACGGATGGGCGAGCCACTTATCCCAATGCGATCGGAAGCGAAGGCGGCGGGAGACGGTGAACGGGCCTGGCGACGAGATCGCTCGGGTGGACGCGGTCCTTGTCGCTGAAGGCGGCGAGTTTCATCCGCACGAGTGCTGCGAGCGAGCTGAGGCGGAACTCTCCGGCGTCCTCGCTCTCGTCGATGAGGGCGTTGGGTTCGGGCTGGTCGGGACGGGTCTTTTCCTCCGCGAAGACGATAGGCAACGCGTCGCCCATCTTGCCCTCCGCGCCGTCGAGGAAGACATCGAGCGTGCCACCGTGGCCGAGAGAGGCGACGCGGCGATGGTGGAAGTCGGCGGCTGCCAGCGCGACGGTCGCGGCGGGAAGGTTGACGTCGCAGGTGTTGCGGACGGCGGCTTCATCGGCGCGCGAAACCCACGCTGCGACCGCATTCCCGCCTACGACGGCGCAAGGCACGCGCGCTTTGGTCCCTCTGTTTTTTGTCCCTCTGGTTTCCTCGTGAGACAAGCCGGACCCGCTCGTCTCCCGTGGAATGTCGATTGTTGACCAGCCGCACTCGCGCAATGGCCGTTTGCAGTCGCGCAATGACCATCTGCTATGGCACAATGGAGACTTGCGCTCGCGCAAAGGGCGCTGGCGGTCGCGCTTTCGAGGGTGACGCTGGCGCGAAGGCCGCTCGCACTCGGGAGTTGCCCGTTTGCTGTGGCGCGAAGGCCGAATGGTCCGGCGACTTCCTTCCAGATCGCGCAGCCCGCAGCGTTCATGGGTCCGCGCGCGCCACTCCGCGAGTTTGTGATTCGCGAGCGCGCGCGCCGGCACGGGAAAGACGGTCTGCCCGCGCAGCTCCCGCATGAACAGCTCGGCGATGTATGTTTTCCCCGCGCCCGTTGGCGCATGGACCACCACATCGCGACTCTCCCGCAAAGCACGCACAGCCTGTTGCTGCCACAGATCGGGGATGACTAAACTATGGAGGAGCGATTCGATGGATGTTCCGATAGTCCACGATTTGCACCCTGCCAATATGCCCGACGATCCACCTTCCGATTTGCCGCTCACCGACGTGGGCCGCTACGAGCGCCTCTCGCAGGCGAAAGAAAGGGCGCTGGTGGTTTCCGCGATGGAGCTGCCGCACTGGATCGTGCGCGACGGGCGTTCATTCGTGCTCCGCGTCGAACCGCCGGACCGCGGAGTCGTGCTTCAGGAGTTGGAGAAATTTGAAAACGAACAAGCGCTGCACGCGCCAGTGGAAAACGACCCGCCGCTTCCACCGATCGAGACGCTGTCGCTCTACGTGGCCACCTGGTTTCTGGGCACCTGCTGGTTCCTGCAAAATGTGGTGCCCGCCTCGTGGCAGGACAAGGGCGAGGCGGTGAGCGTGGCGATCGTCCGCGACGGCGAATGGTGGCGCGCCTTCACCGCGCTGGCCTTGCACGGCGACACTCCGCATCTCGTCGCGAACATCGCGTCCGGCCTGCTTTTTTCCGCATTCGTCCTCCCGCGCCTCGGCACCGGGATGGCGTGGCTCCTCATCGTCTTCAGCGGATTTTTGGGGAATCTCGCGAACGCGTTTTTCTACCAAAGCACGCCGCACATTTCGATCGGTTCCTCCACCGCCGTCTTTGGCGCGCTGGGCCTCCTCGTCTCCACCGATTTCATGACGCGCATTTCCTCACCTCACACGCGCAGCCGGTGGCAATTGCTGCTGCCGCTCGGTGCCGGCCTCGCGCTGCTCGCCTTTCTCGGTGTCGGCGAGGAAGAGCACAGCCGCACCGACTACATGGCGCACCTGTGGGGCTTCGCCGCCGGCCTCGTGCTCGGTGCCCTGGCCACGGTCGCCCGCGTCCGGGATCGCGTGCCACCGATGATGCAGCGCCTCGCCGCGCTACTCGCACCAGCACTCATCATCGGCGCATGGTGGCTGGCGGTGGCGCAGGCAAAGTGACGCTCGCGCCGCTACGGTTTTGGCGCGGTCCCGACCGCCGCCTTCATCTGCGCGAGACCTTTTTCGAAATCGCCGCCGACCATCTTGTCCATGTTCATCACGAGGTTGAATCCCTTCGCCATGAAATTGTTTTTCCCCGTCATGCTCCACGTCACGGCGGTTTGATTGCCTTCGGGTTTGAAGAGGAACTCGGTCGTGTTGGTGGCTGCGAACGGTTTTAGGAATTCGAGTTTGATACGGACGAATTCGTGCGGCTTGCTTTCGATCAGCGTCATCCGGCCTTCGCCCACTTCGTTATTGCCCGACCAAGTGTAAACGCTGCCCGGACCATCGGCCGGGCCTTCGTAGGTGGTCTTCATGGCAGGGTCGAGTTTCGCCCACGGCGACCACGCTTCCCATTTGCGGAAATCATTCACCTGCGCGAACACTGACGCCGGCGGAGCCGCGATGGTCGCGCTGCGCGTGATGGTGAAATCCGCTGGTTGCAGCGCGACGACGATCGCGAAAACAACAAAGATGAAAACGAGGGCGAGGAAGATTTTTTTGATCATGGGTCGGTTGGGTTGTGGGCTGGTAATGGGAGCGAGATCGCTGACGAAACTCCACACGATTGTTTTGCCAGCATCCGCAACTCGGTGAATAGGCGTTTGGATTCTAATGACCGGGATGCCGGTTGGGATTCTCCTCACGCGTCCCGCGCCAAACGACTTTCTCCGGCTGCGCCGGAAATTTGTAACCGTAGAATTCCTCCTCGACTTCATTCACGTCAATGAACTCCACGTGGCCATCAACGAAGGTCATCAAGCCACTACCCCCGTAACGCGCGACGAAAGTTTTCGCGCTGCCTTTTGGACTGCCATCGTATTTCCGTTGTTGCGCCGCCGCCTTCCTTTCGTTTGGCAGGCCCTGTTCGAGAAAGAGAACCGTCCGGCCAGGATGGGTAATCTGTGCAAGCTTGACCGGCTTCTCTCTCTGGTCGTCCTTGCCCTGCAACTTCTCATTGATGGCGATGGCGAACAGCGGTCGCGCCAGTTTCTTGTCAGATTCCGGGTATTGGGCACCCGGTAGAAAGAGAATATTTTCCGTCGAGTAGAACGCCAGCGGATTCGCGGCATATTGGTCCACTCCTTTGTGTCCCAGCTTTCTCGGCAGAACATTATACCAAGCGTTGGCATTCTCCGGATTTGCAGCGGCCGCCCACGTATCTGCGCCTTTCGAACCCGCCGCGGGCAAGGCTCCGTCGTTCTCAGCCATGTAAACCCCAGATGCCGATCCGAGTTGCCTCATCACGTCTAATGCCGCCGCTCTATCCCGCCTCATTTTGATCACGCTAAAGATAGGAAACCCGAATCCTGCAACCATCAGGATAATGCCGATCACCACGAGGATCGCGAGAATGGAGAAAACCAACACGGCAATGACCTTGCGGCCGCGCATTGACGGCGTCTGGGATGGGGAGGTGGGGATGGGTGAGTTCACAATCTACAATTGAAGCGAATCGCTCAGGTCGCCTCCGTTTTTTCCATGAATTCGACCGCGCTGTGCGCTTCTGGTGTGTCCATCACACACTATCGAGTGTACACGGCTGCCATGTTAGCCCGTGACCTATCAACCTGCCGCACCCAGCGCGGCGAAGAGCTGGCGCATTTCGTCTTCCACGGCGTCGGGCGCATCGAGGGTCTGGGCGATCTCCGCTTTCACCAACTCACGAAAACGGCGGCGCACGCGATGCACGGCAACTTTCAGCGCGCCTTCGCTCATCCCGGATGCGCGCGCGGAGGCGGCTTGAGCGCCATGATCCGCGTCGCCGGTGAGCCAGGGTTTCAGGCGCGCGAACTCGTCTGCTTTGCCGGCATCGGTCCATTCCTTTTCCAACTCGGAGAGCGCACGATCAAGGACGGCGAGCGCCCATTGGCGGTCGAAAAATCCATCCGGTGGAAGCGCGTTCATGTCGGCGAGGATCAAGCCGGGTGACGTGTCCGTGCCCGCATCGAGCGGGACGGAGACGGAGCCGCCGCCGCGTTTCAACCGCTCCGCGCGCTCGTGCTCGCGAGCGAGGAAATGTTTCAGCGCCCCGAGCAGATAGCTGCGAAAGCGTCCACGTTCACGCGCCGCACCGCCGAAGGGATCGCGCTCCAGCACATGGGCGAAAAACTCATGCGCCTGCTCGCGCGCGGCGTCTTCCTCCCGCCCGCTGCGGTGGAGGAAGGCGACGACTGGCGCGTAGTAGGCGCCGCAGAGTTCGCTGAGCGCGGTGCGGGCCTCGGGCGACCCGCCCTGCGCGGAATGCACGAGCGTCCAGCGGGTCGTGTGAAATGCGGGGGTGGAAGAAGTCATGACAGCGTGCCCGCTACGGGACGGACTGCTGGTTCGGAAGCGGCGTTGGCTGAGGTTCGTTCAAAAGCGCCCAGAGGGTGTAGATGCCGACTGCTGTGCCAAACGGAATATTCGCGAGATGCAGGACGCCGAGGACGATCACGACGGGCCGTCCCCAAGGCCGCCCCTGATACAAGCCCCAACCGCCGATGATGCCGGGCAGGGCCAGAATCGCGAGGAAACCGCCGACAAAAAACGCGACGATGCCGAGGATGCCCGCCGCCTCTTTCTCGCCCTGTGAAATAACGATTCCGCCCGCCATTCCGAGGAAGACGAAAACCGCGATGGCACCGAGGAACGCGAACGCTCCGAGGCCAACGTGGAGCAGGGCGACGATTTGGATGTGTGTTTTCATGGAGGGGCGTGTGGGGATGGCGGGAGTTGGGGTGGGTGTGGTCGGGGAAAATTCGGGCGGCGGCGGGATTTTTGCGCCATCACCGCTCATGGTTTCGACCTGCGTCTTCACCTCCGCCGCGCTGCCTTGGCGGCGTTCGCGCTCTTTTTCCAGGGCCTGCGCGACGATGGCATCCACGCGCGGATCGCTCGCGGAGATTTGGGAAGGCGGCGCAAATTTTCCGACCGGGAGTTCGCCGGTGAGGAGTTCGTAGAAGACGACGCCGAGCGAATAAATGTCCGCGCGATGATCCACGTCGCCGGGCCGGTCGCGCTGCTCGGGGGCCATGTATTGCGGCGTGCCGAGCGCGGTGCCGCTTTGGGTGAGATGGGACTCGTGGGTCGTATGGGACTCATTCGACTCATGCGTCCCATGACCGATCATCTTCCCGATGCCGAAGTCGGCGAGCTTCACGCGGCCTTTGGAATCGAGGAGAATATTCTCGGGTTTGATGTCGCGATGGAGTACGCCCTCGTCGTGCGCGAATTGCAGCGCGTCGCAAATGCGCGGGACGATGCCGAGCGCCTGTGCGGGCGTGAAGCGGCTGGCGTGCATCGCCTGGCGCAAATTCACGCCATCGACGTGCTCCATCAGCAGGTAGAAAAAATCACCCGCGCGCCCGGAGTCATACACCGCGACGATGTTCGGGTGATGCAGCCGCGCAAGCATCTGTCCCTCGCGCTCGAAGCGTTCGGCGAACGCCGGATCGCGCTCCGCGAGCGACGCGGGCAGGACTTTCAACGCGACGAGGCGGTTCAGCTTTGGCTGCCGTGCGCGAAACACCGCGCCCATGCCGCCCGTGCCGATGAGCGCGAGCACTTCGAGTTGCGGAAAGGCCGCGGCCACTTGCTCCACCGTCGGTGATGCTGTCGGGCGCGGACTGATCGCCGGATCGGTCGGGAGCATCGCGCCAGCCATCAGGCAGCGCGGACAGAGCCCGCCAGGCGCAGAGGAGTCGAGCACGGTGCCGCAGGAGGAACAAAGTTTCGGATCGGTATTCATGGCACACGCTTCCTGCCGTGTCCGGCGCAAATGGTTACACGATTACTGGCAGGAAAGCGCGAAAACTTTGTGCGACGCGGTCGCGGTGGGAAGACGGAGATATTCGGCACCCAATGTTGCATCGGTGCTTTGAGAGGATTGCCTCCGCTCGCAAGCCCCATACCCTTGCGCCGATGAATCTCTCCCGCTTTCTCCCTCTCGCTCTCCTGCTCGCTCTCGCGGATCTCCGGGCGGACGATCGCCCGACGGCTTCCGCGAAATGGGAAAGCGATATCGCGGCTTTTGAGAAGGCGGATCGCGAGCATCCGCCGGAGCCGGGTGGGATCGTGTTTGTAGGCAGTTCGAGCATCCGACTTTGGAAAACGCTGGCGCAGGATTTTCCGGACCATCGCGTGTTGAATCGCGGTTTCGGTGGATCGCAGATCACGGACTCGCTGGCATTCGCTGAACGGATCGTGATCCCTTACGCACCGCGCCAAATCGTGATGTATGCAGGCGGCAATGATCTCAACTCAGGCAAGCCGCCGGAGAAGGTGATCGCGGATTTCAAGGCATTCGCCGGGAAAGTGCGCGCTGCACTCCCCGAAGTGGAGATTGCCTATATCTCGAGCGCTCCGAATCCTGCTCGGTGGGCGCAGGTGGAGAAAGTGAAAATGGTGAACTCGACGATCGAGGCTTGGATGAAGGAGCAGCCGCGGATGAAGTTCATCAACGTCTTCCCGCACATACTCGGCGCGGATGGCCTGCCGAAGCCGGAGATTTTCGTGGACGACAAGCTGCACATGAACGCGGCGGGATACGCGATTTGGAAGGAAGTCGTTGGGCCATTTTTGGGGAAGTGACGTCACGCAACGCCGCACATGCGACTGTAAGCGTCGAGCATTCGATCGAGTGAAAACTCGGAACGAATGCGCTCGCGACCCGCTTTGGCAAAGGATTCGCGAAGGGCGGAATCGTTCGCGAGTTTGGCGATGGCGTTGGCGAGCGCTTGTGGATCGCGCCGCGAAGTTAGAAGTCCATTTACGTCATTGATGATCTGTTCGTTCGCGCCGCCAACATCCGTCGCGATGACGGGAACGCCTGCGGCCATCGCTTCGAGCGAGGCATTCGGACAGCCGGATGGCTCGGAGATCATCACGAAAAGATCGAGTCCCGAGAGGAAGTCGCGCGTGTCGGCGAGTTCGCCGCACCACTCGACCGGAAGGCCGCGCGCGCGTGCGCGGAGTTCGTGCGCGTGACTTTCAAAACCGCGCTCCGGCCCGCCCGCGATGCGCAACGTAAAGGGCGGGAGTCGCGGAGCGGCGATGCGCGCTGCGTCGAGCAGATCGCCGATTCTTTTGTCGGGTGAAAGGCGTGCGGCACTGCCGATCATCAGCGGACCATCGCGGCGGATGATCGGTGATATTTCATCGGGCGCGACGCCATTGCGGATCACGTGAACCGGCGCGCCGAGCGTCGCCGCGGCGCGGCCCGATTCGGCGGCGTATTTCACCACCACGCCGGCGAGAAGCGCTCCGTATTCCGCTGGCGTCCGATACGGCAGACCCGCGCGGGGATTTGCGAAATAGCGGGTGAGCGAGGTGAAATACATCTCGCCAGGACTCACGTCGAAGACCGGCACATCGAGCAGCGCATCGGCGAGCAGCACTTTGAAAACGGGAATGAGATTCCAGAAAAGCACGGCCCGCGGACGGTCGGCGTCAATCGCGGCGAGCACGCGAGCCGCAGCGTCTTGCGCATCGAGCACATCCGGCGGCGGCACGGCGAGCACGGCGATTCCCGCATTCATGAGCGCAGACCGGCCCGGCGTGGGATGCGACGGATGCTCTTCGACGACCGCCGCGCGCACTTTCACACCGCGCTGCGCGAGGCCGAGCAAGAGTCGTCGCGCACTCGACTGCGCGCCGCCGGTCGAAAAGTTATTGGTGATCAGCCACAGTCCGTCGGGTTTGGAATTCCGACGCGTGAGCACTCGCGGATACAGCCAGCGAGTGCGCGCGGCCATTTCGTGACGGGTGAAGCTCGGCGGCAGGGATGAAATTCGTTCGTGTGAAATCCGTGACGCTTTTTCCAACGCATCCACGAATGCAGAATCCGCTGCGTCCACCGGCAGCAAAGTGATTGCGGAACTTTGCGCCGCGATCTCGCTCGTCCCGCCCACATCGGTCGCGACGATTCGCAGACCCGCCGCGAGCGCTTCGAGATGCGCGAGGCTCAGCCCTTCGTGCGCGCTCACGGAAAGCAGCACGTCTCCCGTGGCCAGCACATCGCTGATTTCATGCAGCGCGCCGGGCCACGCGATGTCGTTGCGCGCAGGTGAACTTTCGATCGCCGCCGTGAGCAGAGCGGCAGCCTGTTCCGCATCAGCGCTGCCAAGCGCGGGTGCGCCGGCAATCAGCAATCGCGCGCGGCGCGGGACGATTCGGTTTTGCAATTGCGCGAGGATCGCGGGCAGTCGGTCGAGCCGCTTTTGTCGGCGCGGATTTGCGATGGCCAGGATCACGAAATCCTCCGCGCGCCAGCCAAAGCGTGCGCGTATTCCAACGCCCGCTGTTGTCGCGGGTTCGATCCCGTTCCACACCGTCCGCACCGGCCTTGTCATCACGCGCTCCTCGACGGCGCGGGAGCAGGTGAGGATCAAACCGGCGGGAATGGCTTCCCCTTCGATTCCCGCGGGCCAGCCTTCCGGCATGTTGTGCAGCGTCATCGCGAGCGGCAGATTGCGCGCGCGGATTTCACGGGCTTCATCGGCGGTGATGAGATGTGCGTGGATCAGATCGGCCCCGAAATCACGCGCGGCATTTGCGATGGCCTCTCCGCGCGCGACGGCTTCGCAGGGCGTGCGCGAGAGATCGTAAAAATCGGGCGGCTCGGGAAACGCTTCACGCGTGGGGCGTCCGAGCGCGGCGACGGCGACCGCGACGCCCTGGCGCGAAAGCTCGTGCGCGAGATCGAGCGTCACACGTTCCGCGCCGCCGAGCTGGATGCTGGTGATGACTTGCAGCACGCGCATTCCCGCGAACTCGTGAACGTCGAGCGCGGGCAGGTGAACTTTGCGAAACTCACGCGCTGTGAACAGGCGATGCCATGCGGTTGGGGTCGAGGTTTCCCATTCCAGAAAGGCTCCGAGATGCTGTGCGGCGGCAGGTTCCAGATACGTGCAGGCTGGCGGCGGAGGGTTTCCGGCGCGGTCGAAATCTCCGCCGTGTTTTTGCAGCGCGTCGCGCCATTGCTCGGCGCGGAGATGGGACGGATGGGAGGCATGGGACGAATGCCGCACGGCGCCGAGCGCGATCAGCGGGCGTCCGGTGGCGCTTTTCGGAATGGGTGACAGCACATCGCTTTCGACGAACCACCCGCCAGCTTCGATCAGCAGCACGGGCTCGCCGGCAGAGCGCAACCGGGCGGCCAGCTCTTCCCCGGAATCGATGATTTCAGACGCGATGCCCGCGTGTTTCAGCGCGCGCTCAGTTCGCCCGATCCGCATCGCCTCGCCGGAATCCAGCGCGAGAATCCATCCGCGCATCGACTAATACGCCGAAGGATGACCGCGAAACGGCGGGTCGATGTCCATCTCCGATGCCATCCCGATCGCATTGCCCATCCGTCGCGACCTGCTCGAACCACCGGTCGATGAGACCGAGACATTCGCCGGACGCGAGCCGGTGAAGACAAACTGACCTTGCGGACCCGGCTCGTATGGGACGGTTTTTGCCTGTGAATTTCCATTCACCGTGTAACGGCACACGATCGGCGTGCCGCTGGAAACTCCTTCGCCGACGATCCAGAATCCATCTTCGCCAAGCCGGACGCGCAGCGGCTGGCCGGAAAGGCTGGCGGTCGAAGGAAGTCCACCCGAGCTGCGGCCAGAGTTTGCGCCGATCGCTTTCGTGATCACCCGGATGATCGCGAATGCTATCGCGAGAAAGACTCCGATGATCGGGATGGCCAGCAGCCCGCGGAACGAAGAACCACCGCCTGAAGTGCGCTCGATCGCAGCGTGTGTCTCGACGTGCGTCGGTGCGGGCGCGGCGGGTTCCGCGGCTTCCAGGTTCACCGGCGGCGGTGCGACTACGGCTGCCGGCGCGATCGCGCGCGCATTGAGATCAAAGGTCATCACGCGGAAACCATTGTCGGCATTGCGACTCAGCGGGTCGTTGCGATAGCGCGCGGCGGGGCGGCAAAACTTTGGCTCGCGCGACCACGAGCCGCCGCGCAGCACACGGCGCGGTTTGTCGGAAAGGTTTTGATTGCGCTGGATCGGGTCGGTCGCATCCGCCGCGTCGTACGGCGCATACCAATCCTCGCACCACTCCCACACGTTCCCGAGCATGTCGCCGAGGCCCCACGCATTCGCGGCGTTCTCGCCGACCGCGTGCGTGCTGTTTCCCGAGTTGCTGTTGTGCCACGCATCCATCTCGGGCACGCCGCCCGCGCGCGCGGCGCATTCCCACTGCGCCTCGCTCGGCAGCGCGAAAGCGCGTCCACTTTTCCGCGATAGCCAGCGCAGGAACGCGTCCGCATCTTTGTAAGTCACGATCGTCACCGGATGCGCATCGGTCTGCGCAAAGCCGGGATTTTTCCACGTGAAATCCCTGCGTTGCGTGAGCTTCGTGCCATCCCAGCCGAAGCCACCCGAAGTGCCGGTCTCCGCCTCGGTGCGATGGCGCGTCTCCTCCACGAAGCGCGCGAACTGCCCGCGCGTCACCGGAAATTTCCCGAGAAAAAACGGGCGCGTCAGCGTGATATTGCGCTGCGTTTCATCCGCGCCGCGTCCCGCCTCACTGGTTGGCGAGCCTTGCTGAAAACTGCCTGGCTCGATGCGCACCGCTTCTAGCGTCTGCCCGCCGCCAAGATCGACGCGGAGTATTTCAGGAGTCTGCGCGAGCGAATGGACCGTGACGAAAAGCGCCGCGAAAGCGCCTCGGAAAAAGGTGAAAGCGCACATGGGATGAGCGTTTCTGCGTTCGAGAATCGGCGGCGTCAAGCCCGGCGATGACGAGCCTTTCCAAAGCCTTCGCTTTCCAATATGCCTCACCTACTCGTCACCTATGAAAACGTCCCTCATTTCCCTTCCCATCATCCCCGCCCTCGACCGCCGCAGCTTCCTCTCGCGCTGCGGGCTCAGCCTCGCCTTCCTCGCCGTGCCCGGCGCATACGCCGAAGCGCTCACCAAGACACCGAGGCAAACCGAAGGCCCGTTTTACCCCGACCATCTCCCGCTCGATACCGACAACGATCTGCTCATCCTCAACGACGCGACCACGCCCGCGGTCGGCGACGTGACTTATCTCAGCGGACGCATCCTCGATGAAGGCGGCGCACCCATTCGCAATGCCATCGTCGAGATCTGGCAGTGCGATAAACACGGCGCGTATCTGCACTCCGGCACGAGCAACGCCGACAAACGCGACAAGAATTTCCAAGGCTTCGGACGCTTCAGCACTGGCTCCACGGGCGAATATCTTTTCCGCACCATCAAGCCCGTGTCCTATCCCGGCCGCTGCCCGCACATTCATTTCGCGGTGAAAATGAAGGGCCGCGAAAAGTGGACGACGCAGTGTTACATCAAGGGTGAACCGACCAACGAAAAGGACGGCATCTGGAAAAACGTGCGCGATGAAAAACAGCGCGATGCCATCACCGTCGATTTTGCTCCGCTCAAGGAAGCGAAAGCCGGTGAGCTGGCGGCGCGCTTCGACATCGTGATGGGGTTCACCCCGGCGGCGTAGGCTCGGCCTCAGCCGCCGCGCTTAGAAATCGAAACCGTCGATATTCTCTTTCGTGAAAATGAACGGCTTCCCGAGCAGGATGTGGTCGCCCTTCACTTCCATCTTCCCGATTTTCCCCGCGTCGAATTCCGTCGCCCCGGCCTTGAGCGTCCCGTTCGCGACCGCCGCCGCGGCTTTCACCGTGAGGTAGCCGAGGTCTTCGACTTTCCACAGGATCACGGCCTGGGTCACACCGTCCTTCACGTAAGTCTTGTTTTCGCTAGGCAGGCCTAGCCCGAGCACTTTCACAGTGCCCGTCTTGCCCGCCTGCTTCACCGCTTCCGCCGCGCCCGGCACCGCGGGCGAGCAGATGGCCATGATGCACTTCAGGTTCGGATTCGCGCTGAGCAGGTTCGTCGCTTCCTGCTGTGCTTTGTCCTTCTGGTCGTCGCACGGTTTGGTGTCGATGAGCTTCATCTTTGGATACTTCGCCGCGAGCCGCGCCTCGATGTGTTTGCGCCACTCGTTCATATTCGCCGCGGTCAGCGTTGCCGTGATGATCGCAAACTCGCCTTCCTCACCGGTGAGCCGCGCGGCTTCATCCATGAGGGTCTGCCCGATGCCTTCCGCCGTCGCCTGATTCACAAAAAACGAACGCGCGTCGGCGTTGGCATCGCTGTCATAAGTCACGACCTTGATGCCCTTCGCTTGCGCCTTCTTCAGCGCGGTGGAAATACCCTCTTTGTTCTCGCAGGCCGCCGCGATCGCATCGACGCCGAGCGTGATCCAATTCTCGACGATCTCATTCTGCTTTGCCGGGTCGGTGTTGGTCGGCCCGTCGAAAAGCAGCTCGACGCCCAATTCGCCTGCCGCACTTCGCGCCCCCTTTTCGCAGGTGACGAAGTATTGGTTCCCCTTGCTCTTCGGCAGCAGCGCGATCGTCAGTTTCTTCCCCCCGGCGTTCGGAGTGGCGATGGAGCTTTCGGGTTTCTTTTCGCAGGCCGCGATGAGGGTGAAAGCGAGGGCGAGGATGAGTGCGGATAGTTTCTTCATGGGGACAATTTTGGGCCGCAAAGATGGGCAGCATCCCGGCAAACGGGCAAGCGCATTACTCCACCACGCGGTAGCGGAGGAAACATTCACCTTCCACCTCATGCATCTCGCGCAAGACGCAGCGCGTGGCGCGCGGCAGAAAATCGCCGGCCAGGCCAGTCAGCGTGGGAGCGCGCCGACCGCCGAAGATTTTCGGCGAAAGCGTGAGGTGAATTTCATCGACGAGGTGCTGCTCGATCATTGCGCGAAAGAGGCGCGGACCCCCTTCGCACACGACGCGTTTCAAGCCGTAGTCCGAGCGAAGAGTCGCGAGCATGGCCGGGAGATTGACGGTCGCGCTTTCGTAAAGCCAGAGGTCAGCTTTTTGCGCGAGAACACTCCGATTGCCGGCGGGCATCCGCGTGGTGCTGAAGATGATGACGGGGGAACAATCATTTGAAAAAACGCGCAAGGCGGAGGACACGCGACCGGAATTACTGACGATCACGCGCAGCGGACAGGGCGGCTGCTTTCGCGCGACTCGCGCGGCGCGGAGCGCGGGGTCGCTGATGCCCATCGTCATCGCGTCCGCGGAAATGGTGCTGGCACCCAAGAGGATTCCGTCGCCCGTCGCGCGAATCTCGGAGAGCCGGCGCTTGTCGCGCTGCGATGTAAAATCGGACGGCGTGAACTTTCGCGTGGAAACGCGGCCATCCCAAGTGATCGCAAAATTCGCGGTGACAAAGGGACGCGCTGGCGACCGCGTTTTCATGGCCGCAAAAAGCCGGGCATTTTCCGACTCATTCCTTTTGGGACTTGTGCGCCTTTTCGTGGCCATGCCCGGCTTCACGCGCGAGTTCCAATTCGGCGACGGTGTGCTCGGCGGCGGCGACTTCCCGGCGCATCTCGCGGAGCCGCGCGTGTTCGCTCGGCCGGTAGGCGAGGTAGATGGCTGCGCCGACGAGGCCCCAGAAAAGCGTAAGCACGTAGCCGGTGGACGAGATGACGACGGCGATGGCTTGCGTGACGCCGCAGAGATCGCCGAGGAAAATTTCAAAAAGACTCTCGCGCACACCGATGCCGCCGAGGCTGATCGGGAGCGAGACGATGGTGTTGATGATCGGCGCGATGGAGAAAAATTCGCCGGCAGTGGGCGTGATCGTTTTCGGCCCGGAGAAGGCGAGGGCGGCGCAGTAGAACGTGGCCATGTGCAGGAGATGCACGCCAAAGGAAAGGATGAAGGCGGCGAGCGAGGGCTTCCACGCGCGGGCGTAGAGATTGTAGGCGAGGGCGAGTTCGGCGAGGCGCTCGCGGCCAGGCATCCGCACGGGCAGCCGGTGGACGAGGCCAAAGCCGGTGACGATGAAGGAAAACGTGAGGCCGACGATGCCGACGCCGAGGATGATGAAAACGAGCCAGACAAATTGCGCGGTCTGCGGCGTGCCGGTGAGCCATGTCCAATGCGTGACGGTGAGCGACGCGGCGAGGACGATGAGCGCAACGAGGCCGATGAGGCGATCGACGAGCACGGAAAGGACGGCGACCGTGCGCTGGCCGGCGGTTTCTTTCAGCACGTAGAAAAGTTTCACGACATCGCCGCCGGTATCGCCGGGAATCAGGAAGCTGAAAAAAAGCCCGATCATGTTTAGCGAAAAGACGCGCCGCCAACTGATGGCGATGCCCTGCACGCGCAGCAGCGTCTGCCAGCGGATGCAGGCGACGATTTCCGCGAGGCCGTACACGGCGATGCCGATGAAGAGCCACCACGAGTTCGCGCCCTTGAGCGCGGCGGCCATATCGGCGCGTTTCGCCGGATCGCGAAACACGAAGAAGAGGATGCCCAGCGTGACGCAGATCTGGACCGCCGTGAGCGCCGCTTTCTTCACGATGAACGGCGCTGCGCTGGCTGAACATCGAACATCGAACATCGAACACCGAACATCGAAGTCGGAGTGCGTGTGCGCTGCGTCTTCCGAATGTTCGATGTTCGATGTTCGATGTTCGATGTTCGATGTTCCGCGCCGCAGGCCCGCCCCATTCCAAGCAAACTCCGCATCATTCCCCGTACTTCCTGATCCAGCGTTCCCGGCCTTCGAGGATTTCCTCCCGCGTCCGCCGCGGGCTCATTTCAAAAACAAAGAGCGTATCCTTCGGAAGCTGCGGAATGAGTTTGCTGTATTCCACCTCGCCCTGAAACGGCGCCATGTGATCGCGCCCCGGCCACTGCGTATCGTGCAGGTGGCAGCCGATGAGACGCGGCGCGACGCGTTTCATCCACTCGACGTGATCGAGAAAGCCAAGGTTGTGCTTCACCTGCACGTGGCCGAAGTCGTGCCAGTAGCCAACGTGCGGAACATTGAATTGTTCGAGCACGCTCATCATCTCATCCTCGCTCGGGATTTCCTCAAAGCTGTGCCGGCTCTCGACGCCGAGCTTGATATTCTTTTCCGCCGCGTAGTTCGCGACGCGGCGCAGGCAGTCCAGCGAGCGCTGGAAATACGGACCGGATTTCGCCTCGCGCTGTTTCACGCAGTCGATCTTCGTCTGAATGTATTTGCGCGACTGACCCAGCCCGACCTCCGCCAGTTTGATCAGTTGATCCGTGAAATCCCCGAGTGGTGAGCGGCCGAGATGCAGGACCACGAATTTCGCGCCGAGCCGGACGGCAAAGTCGATCGTCTGAAACGAAAACTTCACGGCGCGCTCGCGCTCGCGTTCATCCGGCGAGGAAAACTGATAGCAGTCCGGCGACGCACGCGTGATCTCGACCGGCAGCGGGCAGAAGTTGTGCAGCGACGAGATTGTGACCTTGCCGGCTTCGACCATTTTTTGGACACCTTCCATCAGGGAAAGGCGAATCCCGTGGCCGAGTTCGACGCGGGTGAATCCGAGGGCGAGCAATTCTTCGAGCATTTCCACGCCCTCAGTATGGCGGCCGGAATTCCAACAGGTTGAGACAGAAAGCATGATGAGGGATCGGAAACGAGAGCGCCAAAACTAGCGCCTCGTCCCCGCATCGCAATCCGCAAACGCCAGATTTTCAGAGCCTGGCGCATCGCGAATCTCGACGACAAATCACCTGCACCACGGCGTGGCAAATCCAGCGCCCTGCGGCAACCCGCCCCGCTTTTGCGGGTTACCTGCTGAGAGTTCTGCAAAAAGAATTTTGGAAACCGAGATGAGTGAAGCTCTCGGTGCTGGCAAATGCGAAGGCAGCACCGAACGGTTCGGCAATACTGCCCGCGCAAGCTCAAAGAATGCGTCTTTCCAAAACAAATTCACGCCAAGTTGCCGCGTCGCCGCAATCGCCATTCGCACTTGTGAGCCCTTCGGCTTGAATGCAAAGGTTTCCTCGCATGGGTTTCCTAGCACCAGAATTCATCCTCTTCGACTGCTTCACCGGCGCGCATCGGCTGGTGGACAAGACGCCTTTCAAGATCGGCAGCGGGGATGATTGCGACTGGCGCATCGACGATCCCGCGGTCGCGGCGGAGCACTGCCTCATTCAGCGGAAAGGGCGCGCGTATTCCATCCTGCCTGCGAATGGGTCCGGGGTGGTGCTGCTCGATGGCAGTGCGAGTCCGGGCACGTGGCTTTCCACGGATCAAGATCACACGCTCGTCATCGGCGCGCACTTTTTCGCGCTGCACGGCGCGAGCGATCCGCAGGCGTGGCTTGCCGGGATGGATCACGGGAGCTGGTACATTTACGATCGCGCCACCGACGTAAAATCCGGCCCGTGCGCGCTGCACGAGCTGGCCGGGCACCTAGCCGAGCTGCCCCGCATCGATGATCAAACTTTGGTGCTCTGCCGCGGCCTGAAAACAATGGGGTTTTATGCCGACCACGTCCTGTCCGCGCTCCCGCATCCGACCGCGCTCGCAATCGGGGATGTGCCGGGCGTTGATGAGGGCGCGGTGCCGGTCAATTCGGAATATGGCGAATTCACCTGCCCGGTTTGCTGGCTGAAATTCGACCGTGGCGATGCGATGAACATTGCCGTCCACGCGACTCTGCGCGGCGATCCGATGCTCGGCGAGGCCCACATGCTGCGTTTTCACGCGACCCGTTTCAATGACCGCAGCCAGGCTGTGGACGCGCTGGGAATCCCCGCACCCGAACTGGCGTGCCCGCACTGCCGCCGCAAATTGCCGCCCGGTTTTCTCGATCTGCCCCATCACATTTTCTCGATCGTGGGCGCGCCGTCGTCGGGAAAATCCTACTACCTCAGCGTGCTGCTGAAGATGCTGCAGGGCGCGCTTTACCAGCATTTCGGCGTCACCTTTCGCGATGCTGATCCGTCGGAAAACGTCATCCTCAATCAGATGAAGACGCAACTCTTCTCCGCCGCGACGCCCGAGGAAGCGCTGCTCGCGAAGACGGAACTCGAAGGCGCGATGTACGAAACGCTCCCGCGCCTGGGGCGAAAGGTGCGGCTGCCAAAACCGTTCATCTTCAATCTCACCAGCACGCACGATCCGGAGCAGGATTTTTCGGTCGTCTTCTACGACAACGCGGGTGAGCACTTCGAGCCGACGCGCAACAGCGCGGATTCGCCCGGCGCGCAACACATCGCCGCCGCATCGGGAATTTTCTTTTTGTTCGACCCGCTGCACAACGCCGAATTTCGCAAGCGGCTCACCGGCATCGCCGATCCACAACTCGCCGCGCGCCGGCTCGATCAGCAGGATGTCATCCTCGCCGAAACCGAGGTGCGGATCAAAAGTCTGCTCGGCCTCGATTCGCGGCAGCGCATCGTCACGCCGTTCGCGGTGATCATCGGGAAAAGCGATACGTGGAGCCATCTGGTGGTCGGTTTTGAAATGCGTGAAGCGGTGCGCGACGGCCATCTCGACATCGCGGCCGTGCGCGCGAACTCCGCCAAATTGCGCGCATTCCTCCTCGGAGTCTGCCCGGCCATCGTCGCAAATGCGGAGGCGATTTCGTCCGAAGTGATGTATTTCGCCGCCAGCCCGCTCGGCGCGTCGCCAGTGGAATTCACCGATTCGCGCGGTGTGAAAATGATCGGCCCCGATCCGCAGCGACTGGATCCGCGGCATGTGGAAACCCCAACGCTCTGGGTGCTTTCCCGCGTCGCGCCACTCATGGTTCCGACGCGCGATGGAGCCTGATGCCAAAGCCTCGTCTCATTCTGGGTTCGCTGTTCGTTGTTGAATACCGAGTGTTGGCTGTCGGATGCTGTTCCACCGATCCCATGAAATCACCGAGCCGCTCCCCGATCAACCGCCGCACTGTCCTGAAGGGCATGGCCGCCAGCGCGGCGCTCGCTTTCCACTCGCGCGCCGCGGATGACACCGCGCCTTTCCGCGTGAAAAACGGGCGCATCAAACAATCCGTCATCCCGTGGTGCTTCAACCCGATGCCGCCGGAAGAACTCGCGCAGCACGCGGCGAAGCTCGGCCTCGCGTCCGTCGAACTCATCGACCCGAAACACTGGCCGCTGCTCAAGTCGCTTGGGATGACGTGTGCGCTCGCGGGCTCGCACGGCTTCGCCAAAGGATTTGCGCACACCGAGGAGCACGATGAATGCGTGAAGACGTTGCGCGATCGCATCGTCGAGTGCGCGGCAGCGGGCATTCCGAGCGTGATCACTTTTTCGGGTTTCCGCCGCGCCCTCAGCACGGATGAAGGGCAGGCGAATATGATCGCCGGCCTGAAAAAGATCGTCCCATTCGCCGAGGAAAAAGGCGTCACCATTTGCCTCGAAATGCTGAACTCCCGCGTCGCCACGACGATGAAAGGGCACCCGGATTATTTCTGCGACGACATCGAGCGCAGCGTGGAAATCTGCCGCGCCATTGGCTCCGAGCGCATGAAAGTCCTATTCGACATTTACCACGTCCAGATCATGCACGGCGACGTGATCGCGCGCATCAAACAGCACGCGCCCTTCATCGGCCACATCCACACCGCCGGCGTGCCGGGCCGCGGCGAAATCGACGATACGCAGGAGCTCAACTACCCGCCGATCATGCAGGCGCTGATCGACGTTGGCTACAAAGGTTACGTCGGCCAGGAATTCATCCCCGTGCGCGACAAGATCGCGTCGCTCACGGAAGCGGTGCGGCTTTGCGATGTGTGATCGAGCGGAACACCCGCACGTGGCCCGGACACGAAAAAGCCCGACGATTTGAAACTGTCGGGCTTGATTCGAAAAGTAGCGATGGAGATTGCCGCGGACGAAACGGAGGACGCGGAAAACGCGGATGAGGAAGAGGTAGCGTTCCGTGTTGCCGGGAGGGCGTCGTTCACCCATCGGGTGAGTAGCTCAAGGTTCGCAATCTCTGCGTGCTCCGTGTCTTTCGCGTCGTCCGCGGTTCCCATCGCCGAATCTAGGGTGATTCGTTCGCGATGCTCTACTGCCCGTCATCACAAAGTGTGATTCCTGGGTCATCCATTTTCAGCGTTTGATGCCCCGCAGAATAACTCCCGCACTGGGTGCCGTAGTAGCGCAGCCGCCCCGGCTGGCGGACGTCCCGCGGGCGCCCCGCCCGCCAGAACGTCCGGCAGGCGAGGCGCCCGCGGGACTTTGGCCGGCGAGGCGCCGACCCTACTTGCGGCCGCGCTTTGCCGACGAGACTCCCTTTTGCCCGTCACCACAAAGTGGCCATTCCTGTACCTTCCATTCTCACAGTTTGTGACGACTGAGAGCATAGCGGGAGACTGCGGGATTGGGAGGGCCGCCGATGTGCGGTCCAGAAGATTGCCTGGATCTCACGGTTCCGCAGCCACTCTTGGCTGAGGTTCCGCGTGGGGCAGGGGAGTTGGCGACTTTGCCATCGCCATCGCCCACCCAGCCTGCCGGGTATCCGCCTCCATTCGCTCAAGACGTTCACGCATGATTTCGGAAGCCGTCGCGATCGCCTGGCGCGTGAGGATGTGAAAGTGATCCTCGTTGAAGCGATCGGCGTTCTCACGGATCTCAGCGGCATTCCACGCGATCTTTTCCGCGCGCTGCAAGGCATCCTGCAGCGCTTCGGCCGTGCGCTCGTGAAAGAAACATCCCGTTTTCCCCTCGATCACCGTCTCCAGCGCTCCGCCGCGCGCATAAGCGATCACCGGTTTCCCCGCGGCCTGCGCCTCGACCGGCGCAATCCCGAAATCTTCCTCCGCGGGAAAAATGAGACCACGCGACCGCTGCACCAGATGCTGCACGTCGTCATCACTCAGCCAGCCTTTGAACGTGATGGTGGGCCCGGCCATTTCCTCCAGCCGTTTCCGATCCGGTCCTTCGCCCACGACGATGAGTTTCCTCCCCGTCCGGCTGCACGCGAGCACCGCCCGGTCGATCGCTTTGTACGCACTCAGCCGGGATACCACGATGTAATGTCCATCGTGATCCGGTGTCGGCGTGAACCGGTCGAGTTGCACCGGTGGATGGATGACCGTCGCATCCCGTTTGTAGATCGACTGAATCCGCCTGCGCACCGCCTCCGAATTCGCCACGACCACATCGAATTTCTGCGCCGCCGCGAAGTCCACGCGCCGCATCCACGGCACAAACAGGCGCACGCCCACGTTGGCGAGCGGCACCCTCACTTCCGAGTCCACATATTCCTCGCCGGACTGCCACAGGAAGCGCGTCGGATTGTGGCAATAGAGGACCGACGCGGTCGTTGGAGAAAAGCGAATGCACTTTGCAAACGTGCTGGCGCTCACCCACAGGCTGGCGGTTTCGATCGGTTTGAAGGCTCGAAACGCGAGCGGATAAAACGGGAAATACTTCTTAAACTGCGTCTCAATGCACGGCAGCCGCTGCATCCACGACGGCCGCAATTTGGCCGACCGGAATTCCGGCAGCAGCGTATCCCGACGCACCGCGCTCGTGTAGAGCGGCGCATCCGGATATTTCCGCACCATCGACGCGACGACACGCTCGGCTCCCCCCATCTGGATGAGATAATCATGAGCCAGAGCCATCTCCCCGATTTGATTTACAAAAGGCATCGTATTTCCTCTCTTATGTTTGACGGACCTGTGTGTATCCGAACACATAAAAGACGCAATAGTAATTCTGGCGATAGCCCGGAGGGCTGATGGAAATTAGCCGGTGGTGGAGCGAGTCCGCGAGCGGGAACCACCGGATCTCGGAGTAAAATGCGACCCGCCCTGGCAGGGACGCTGGAAATTCGGGAGCCAACTTCCGCCGCCCCTGCCGGGGCGGGTGCCATTTGGCCGCCGGAGTCCGGGGGTTGCGCTCGCGGACTCGCTTCACCCCCGGCTAATTTCCGCTGTCCCTCCGGGACGACAGATTTTCATGCACCACATTTAACCACACCCGCTTTCTTGTGTGGGACGATTTGATGTCGGCCGCATCGTAACTTTTCCGTCTGTTCGTCTTGCTCCCAAGTTGTACTTGTAGTGTGGTGGTATGGAGTGGTTGCAAGTGGTTGATTTTACTCTGTAGTGCGCTACGTTAGTGCAGTAACTTACTGCACCTACTGCACTACAATTATGGCCTCCATTTATCGCAAAGACAAATCTCCATTCTGGTTCATTCAGTTCATTGATGGCGACGGCATACGCCGCAACAAATCAACCGGCCTGCGGGCGGATGATCCAGCCGAAACCGTCAAGGCTCGAACGCTTCGCGCGCAAATGGAAGCGAAGGAACTCAATCGCACTGCCGGTGAAATCAGCGGCAGCGGTTGGGAAAGCTGGGTGCCGCAATATTTGGAACGGCACTGCAAGAGTCAGCGGACGAAGGAATGCTATGCCGGTCATTGGTCGTGGCTGTCGTTCTGGCTGCAAGAAAAGCACTACCACACGCCGCGTGCGATCACTTACCGCAACGCGCTTGAATACATCGACTGGCGCACATCTTACAAAAAAAGGACCGGCAAAACGGCGGGACGCAACACGGCGATTATGGAACTGCGGCTGTTCGCCATGCTGATGGGAGAAGCAGTGCGGCTCGGTCATGCCGACGCCAATCCGCTAATGAGCCTCAAGGTGCGGCAAGACAAGCCCGCGAAAAAGCCGGAACTCACCGACGTTGAAATCGGCGAAATTCGGGAAGCTGTAAAAACGGAAAAGGAGTGGATTCGGACGGCCTTTGAAATTTCGCTGCACACGGGCTGCCGACTTCGCGAAACGCGCATTCCGTTGGACTGCATTGATTTTGTGGAAAACAAAATCACCTTCCCGTCGCCAAAGGGCGGCGAGGCTCGGGCGTTCTCCGTCCCGATGCCAACGGCATTGCGGCCCCTGTTTGAATCGCTGCGCGATGCAGGGAAGAAATTCACGCTGGAATTCCCATTCCAGCCGTCGCGCCGTTTGCGGGAGTTCTTCGTGAAAATCAAAAAGCCGCATGTGTGCTTCCACTGCCTGCGCGTTACTTACGTTAATAGGCTGCGCCGCGCTGGCGTTCCCCGCGAAGCGGCGATGCGGTTGGTGAATCATTCCTCTCAATTGGTTCATCAAATCTACCAGCGGGAAAAAGTTGCTGACGTAGAAAAATACCGCGACGCGGTTCAGTTCGCAGCGTAATCTAGTGAGAACGCTTGTCTGTCTAATTGCATAGTGTTAAACCCGCGATAGTTACAGTTGAATGAAAGGAGCGGTTGGCTTTATGAAAAGAAAGGTTAAAGTAGCGAAGCCCAAGATTCCTCCTCTCCTCGCCGGTGTGGCAGGTGAGTATTTCGTGGCGGCGGAACTTTCAAGGCGCGGACACATAGCCTCCATTTCCCTCCGAAATACGCGGGGCATCGACATCCTTGCAACCAATGAAAATGCCTCTCGGTCCATCACAATCCAATGCAAGACCAATCAACTTGGACTCAAAAACTGGGTGCTTAATGAGAAGAGCGAACGCTACCATGCCGAAAATCATTACTATGTTTTCGTCGCGCTCGGAGCACCCGACCAACGCCCAAGTTACCATATCGTTCCGAGCGAGGCCGTCGCCAAGCACGCCACTACATTCCATCAGCAGTGGCTTGACACACCAGGCCGTAAGGGCCAGCAGCATGTGGACAATTCCATGCGCAAGTTCAACGACGCGAATGACGATTACCTTGAACGTTGGGATTTGCTCGGTCTTTAGTTCAACCGGAGTCCAGAGGTTGCAACCTCTGACGCGCGGGATTTTTCTTTGGGACCTCGCGCGACTTAGAGCCGCCTCTCTTTAGCGGGGTCTGGCAAAAGGTCTTCCCCTAATCCGGCTCTCACTTTGTTCTGATAATGTGCTGCCTTGGCGAATTGCAGCATGGTTTGACCAAATGGGTTATCAAAATGTTGCTCTGGATATACGGGGTTGCCCGGCGGAATATCTTTTTCGGTGAGGTAGCCTTTGTGAAGCATGTAAGCAAGAAACGTTACAGCACCTTCAAAATGAGGTGGACCCCGAAAATCGGGCCAGAGGTTAAGCTATAAAATGGCGGTGGGAGCGCGTGTAAAAACGCAGCATAAAACCACCGAAAATGAAGAGCAAACGCAAGCGGCATGAAGCCGCATTCAAAGCCCGGGTCGCCC
>JANNWY010000259.1:0-12390 GCA_031409335.1 Chthoniobacteraceae bacterium
ACCTTCGGCACAGCCAGCGCTGCCGACCATGCCGGCTGCTCCCGTTCTTGACCACTTCCTCACTTTCACAATGTTGGCATTTCATTCCCTCTGCTTGCCAGCTTCTCCCGCTCGTTGTCAATACCTGTTGAGCAATCCCGAATTTCGCTCGGTGGTTTGCGGCGGCACCACTGCGATCATGCCGGAATCACCGGCGCGTGATGAACTTCCCGGGCCGTTTTCCCCATCCGGTTAGCAATGGAAAGAGGCGAGGAGTTTGAGAGCGAGCGCGGAAATACTGCTTGAGAGGCAGCACTGCCGCACTTATGAAATTTCCATGAGCACAGGCACCCAGAAGATCATTGAAGTTTGCGAGTCGCTGCCGCCGGAGAAGCGGTCGGAGGTCGCGGATTTTGCCAGATTCCTGCTCGCGCGCCAGGACGATGAACGATGGGAACGCAGAGGGAGAAAGGGGTCGGTTCTAGAATTTCGCTGCAGCGTGCGTTCAGATGCCGGACTTTGCCCGAACGCCGTTCGCGACGGTTTCGCGCGGATCGAAGGTTGATTTCTGTTGCGAAGGGAGAGTGCGGGGTGGAATTCTGCGGCGGCGGTTCGCAAACCAGTTATGATTGAGCAAACGCATCCCGAACAGATTCGCGCGATTCGCGCGATGAGCCAGGAGCGCCGTCTCGCGGTGGGGATGGCGCTGCTAAAATCGGCCCGACGGATGCGACGCGCGGCATTGAGCCAGCAGCATCCGGAATGGAGTGGGGAACAGCTCGAAGACGCGCTGCGGCGCTGGACGCGCGATGCCGGAGTTTGATCTCTCGACCATTTTCGCCGCCCCGCTGAACCGGACGGGCGTGCCCTATATGATCGTCGGTTCGGTGGCGGCGATTTCCTATGGGGTGCATCGACTCACGAACGATTTGGATGCCGTCCTGCAAATGTCGGTCGGAGATGTGCGGAAAGTTCATGCGGCATTTCCTGAGGCGGAGTTCTACGTTCCGCCGATCGAGGTTTTGCGTGGGGAAGCGATGCGGCGTGACCGGGGACACTTCAATGTCATTCATCACGCATCGGGCTACAAAGCGGATGTCTTTCTGCGGCCAAACGATCCATTGGAGGCATGGGCCTTTGCGCGCCGTCGCCCGGTGATGGTGGAGGATGAACAAGTGTGGGTGGCACCGCCGGAACTGGTGATCCTTCGCAAGCTGGAGTTCTATCGCGAGGGCCAGCAGCGCAAGCATGTGGAAGACATCCGGGGATTGATGAAGTTCGAGAACCTTGATCTTCGCTTTATTGAAGAGAACGTGGAGAGGATGGGGCTGCGCGATCAGTGGCTTGGCTGTCAGTAGAGGAAACCGCCAGTCCACGCTGATTTCCGCCAGTTTTCCACGCTGCCAGAGTAGCTGGCACGCTCTCCAAGCCGATTTGTGCGCTGTCCAATGCAGATGGCGGGGTGTCCAAGCCGGTTGTCCTGCTGGCGATGGCGATTCTTGCCCACTCCACGACGGGTGGCACGATGTCCAAGGCGATTGTCCGGCTCTCCAAAGCGGTTGACTGGCTCTCCAAGCCCGCCCGCACGCTGTCCAAGGCGTCTTTCCCGGTGTCCAGGCCGATTATACCTGCTGTCCAAGGCCGCTGGTGCAGTGTCCAAAGGCTTTGCTGGGGTATCCGGAACAATTTGCAATTGGATTGTTCCAGATGGGAGGCGCACATGGGGATGCCTGACGGGCTTTCACACGATCAGCATGCAGTCGCCGTAGCTGTAAAAGCGGTAGCGCTCGCGGATCGCTTCCGCGTAGGCGCGCAGGACGAACTCGCGGCCGGCGAAGGTGGAGACGAGCATGATGAGGGTGGATTCGGGGAGGTGGAAATTCGTGAGCAGCACATCGACCGCGCGGAATTCGTAGGGCAGGTGGATGAAGATGTCGGTGGCACCCGCGCAAGTGGTGAGCGGGAGGCCGCGGGATTCGAGGACGCGCGTGGTCGTGGTGCCGACGGCGATGATGCGCGTGGCGGCGTTGATTTTTGCGGCGTTGTCCGCCCCGATGCGGAAGCGCTCGGCGTGCATCGCGTGGCCGGTGAGATCTTCCGCGTGGACGGATCGAAACGTGCCGACGCCGACGTGCAGCGTGAGGAATGCGTGCGGGATTTGCGCGAGGATTTCCGGCGTGAAATGCAGGCCCGCGGTTGGTGCGGCGATGGCTCCGCGCTCCCGCGCAAAAACGGTTTGGTATCGCTCGGCGTCGGCGTCCTCCACTTCGCGCTCGAAATACGGCGGCAGCGGAAGTTCGCCCGCAGCATCGAGATCGACCGCGCCGCGAAACTCGATGATGCGTTCACCCTCCGGGCAAATCTCGACAACGACGCCCACGACATCGCGCACATGCACCAGGGCGCCAACGCGCATCTTGCGTCCCGGTTTCACCATGCATTTCCATGCATTCGCGCGGACCATTTCGAGGAAGAGCAACTCAATGCGCCCGTCGTCGGAATAGACCCGCGCCGGGATGACGCGCGTGTCGTTCAGAACCACGATGTCGCCGGCCCGCACGAAGCTGGGGAAATCGCGGAAACTGCGATGCTCGATGGTCTGCGTGTCGCGATGCAGCACCATCATCCGCGCGTCTTCGCGGCGCGCGGGCGGGTGGCGCGCGATGAGTTCGTCGGGCAGCGTGTAGTGATAGTCAGCGGTGCGCAGGCTCATGGGTTTTGGAGTGGAAATGCCACGCAAACACCGGCGGCAGGATGACGATGGCGCGCGTGAAAAGATTCGGCTGCCACGCGCTCCAAAACGGCGTGGTTTCCCAAAGCAAATAGGCGGCAAGCGTGCTGATGGAGAGCACGGTCCACGCCGGCTGCCGACGCCAGATCGCGAGCGGCAGAATCCATGTCGCATACCACGGATGCAGCACGGGACTGAGGATCAGCGCCGCGCCGAGGATCCACAGCGCGCAGCGCGGCCAGTCGCGGCGGAAGCGCACAAGGATCACGGCGGTGACGATGCAGAGCACGGTGTTCACCGGCCAGTTGCGCTGCCACGGATTCGGGAAAATCCAGACCAGCAGTTCGTTGAAGCGCGTCACTTCGGCGAAGCCGCGAAACGGCTGCAAGGTCGTGGCGATGCCACCAAATGGAATCGCAAGCGCAGCGGGAAGCGCGGCGCACAGGGCAAGCATCCATGCGCGCGATCCGAGTGCGATAGCCCAGACGGGAACCAGGATCGCGGGGACGAATTTTAGCGAAACCGCAATGGCCAGACAGAGCACGCTGGCGAATTGCCAACGCAGCGACGACGAGCGCGATTCATGCAGCGCGACGACCGCGCCGGTGAGCGCCAGCACCATCAAGCTGTCGTAGTGCGCGGCACCAGCGAAGGCGTACACAACCGCCGGATTCCACGCATACCACGCGGCATCCCGCGCTTTCACGAGCCGCAGCAGCAGCGCGAGCGTGATGAGATCGGCGGCGATGAAGATGACTTTGAATCCATGAACGGACGTGGCGACGCGGGTGATTCCGGCGAAGATGAATTGGGTCGCGGGGGGATAAATCGCGGCGACTTCCGGGTGATTGATCTTTCTCCAGTCATCGTCCCGCAAATGCGCCAGCTCCGGCGCGGCGGGACTGCTTTTGTAAGGATTGGCGCCCGCGTTTTGCACGCGCCCTTCCCACGCGTACCGCCAGAAATCATCGCCCGGCGCGCACCACAGCATCGCCACGCGGAGTGCGATCGCGAGCGCCCAAAGCGCGCGCGAATGATGGGCCGGCGCGAGCGTTTCAAACCAGCGCACCGCGCACAGAAACGCGACTCCCGCGAGCAGGATCAGCGGCACGAATTTCAGCACTTCGCCCGATTTCGCAAAATCTCCGTGCATAGCGGCGAGGCCCACGAGCAGGAGTTCGACGCCCGCGGCGGCGGCGAACAGCGCGGGGCGCGCCTTCACATCGCGGGGCGTGGGCGCGCCTTGTCGCCATACACGCGCGTCAGCCCGCAGCGCTCCGCAGCGGCCATCACGAGATCCGCGGTGCGCCGCTTCAGCCGCCGCGCGCGCAGGAAAAGGACGCATAGGAAAACCGCGTAAAGCGCGAGGCCCCAGTAGTGGCGGTCGTGCGCGACCGTGTACCGATACGTGAGCGCGGAAAGCGCGATGACATTGGCGAGGAAGGTCGTGACGACCATCTTGTAGCTGAGTTGCACGCGGGTGAGACACTTCGGGCCGCCGTGATATTCCGTGACGGTTCGCAGCTTCACGATCCACCAGAAGTTTCCGTAAATCTGCACGTCCCAATCCGACCAGCCAGTATCCGACGAGTAGCGCCAGCCCTCGGTTTCCAGCAGCGCGAAGATTTCCTCGATCAACTTTTCGCGGCCCATTCCGCTCTCGTTCCAGAAATTCAAATGCGTGGAGCCACCGCGGCGCGGACCGGCGACGAGCATTTCCTCCTCGGAAGCGATGACCGCCTGCGGCGTGCGCTTGAATTTCAGCCACGTAAAATAGCGCGCCCAGCCGCGACCGAGCGGCTGCATGAAGGCGAGGAAGCCGACGAGCAGGCGCGCGGGAAACGTATCGAACTTCGGCTCGATGCGCGCATTTGCCATGTAGGAAAGCGCGACGGTCACGGTGCCGAGCATCATCAGGTACGGCACGATGCGCAGCCAGGTGAGCGGCACGCTGACGAGCGCAACGAAGGCCGTGAGCGCGACCCATTCGATCGAACTCAGGTATCCCGCGATCGCGCTCGGCGGCGGCGCGTAGAGCGATTGGAAAAGGCCCTGACCGAAGACGCCGTGATAGATCACCGGTGGATTCAGCAGCCACGAGAAACGCGGCACGCCGTAAATCTGGCCCTTCCATTTCGCCTGCCCGGTCGGCCCAAAAAACACGAGATGCTGAAACCGCAGCATCGCCTCGGCCTCACCGTAGCCTTCCTGCTGCTTACGAAATGCGCGCAGCGTAAAGCGGCGATAGTGCCACACGATCGCGCTCGGGCTGAACGCGACCACGCCGCCCTGGCTCTGGAGGCGCCAGCAGAAATCCATGTCGTCGCCCGCCTTGCGATATTCGGGATCGAATCCGCCGACGCTGAAAAACGCCCAGCGATGGAACGCCATGTTGCACCCCGGAACGTGCTCGGCCACAACATCGGTGAGCAGCACGTGATTCGGCCCGCCCGGCGCGCCCGCGACCGCGGCCTGAATCCAACTCGCGGCCGGTGGCGAAATATTTGGCCCGCCGACGCCCGCGTAGTCGCCGCTGAGCAGCGTGCCGACCAGGTAGTAAAGCCAGTCGGAATCGGGCATGCAGTCGCTGTCGGTGTAGGCGAAAATTTCGCCGGTCGCCGCGTGCGCGCCAGCATTGCGGGCGCAGCTCAGGCCCATGTTTGGCTGTACGATGTTTTGGAAAGCGGGGAGGCGGTGATCATGGGTCCCATGCGTCGAATCGGTCCCATATGACCTATCTCTTTTCGCCAGCCACTTCGCGACGATTTCCTGCGTCGCATCCTTCGATCCATCATCCACGAGCACGATTTCGTAGTCGGGATAGTTCACCACATCGAGCGCCGCGAGGCATTCGCCGATCGTCTGCCCGCCATTGTAGGAACAAACGATCACGCTCACTTTCGGATAAGCGCGCAGCTTCATGCGCGAGGTGATCGGCGCATCACCCGCGAGTTTTTCCTTCAAGATAGCGAACGCTTTTTTCGGCGTGCGATCGCGCGTCACCAGTCCAAATTCCCAATCGAGAATCTCGCTGCCGCCGGTGAACCACTCATCCGTCCACGAGAAGAAAATCGTGCCGGCGGCCCCGCCTTTCACCACCACATCGAGATGCCAGTCGAGCACGTCGGCCTGCATCTCCTGGCCCTTGCGCAGCGTGTCCATGCCGAATTCCCCCATGATGAGTGGCTTGTCCTCGGCGAGATTTTGCAAACGCGCGAGGTAGCGCTCGAAATCCACGCGGCGCTCGAGATAGACGTTGAAGCTGTAGAAATCGACGTTGGTCGGCAGCAGATATTCCGTCGGCGGATAACTCGCGTAACTGTAGAGCGGGCGCGGATCGGTCGCGCGCGCCACGTCGATGAGTTGCTCGATAAAGGCGACCACCCGCGATGCGCCGAGCCAGCGCACCATCGTCGTCGGCACTTCATTTCCCACGAAGTACGCAAAGATCGCCGGATGTCCCGCGTGCGTGGCGACGCCCTTGCGGATCGTCTCGATGATGTCGCGCCGGAGTTTCCGCTCATTCAGAAACTCGACGTGCTGCGTCCACGGAATCGAGATAATGACGCGCAACCTGAACTCTGCCGCCACATCCAGCAGCCAGCGCGGTGGCACGTGATAGATGCGGATTACGTTCACGCCGAGTTCGCACATCAGCGCGAAGTCCTTCCGCGCGCGCTCCGGCGTGCCCACAAAATGTCCCTCCGCATCCGGCGCGAACGGTCCATACGTCACGCCTTTCAGGAAAAATTTCGTGTCGCCTGCGTAGAAAAATTTCGCCCGAATTCGGATCGGTTCGAGCACCGTCGGAACGGGCGTTTTTGCGGCGATGGGCACGAGGATTTCCTGCATCGAAGGCGGCTGTACTAAAGGGAGTTGCACGTCTGCGCAACCTCACGCCGCAACCGGAGTGCCCGCAAACCGCCTAGCTCGCGATGGGCTCCGGGAGCCCAGCAGGAACCGCGATCTCTTCCTTTTTCTGCTCGACTCTGGGCGCGGGATATTCGCCGCGTCTCCAACTGCCGGTCCTGAGCGCCTCCGTGTACGGCCCGCTGGATTTCGCGGGTGCATAGAGCGAGCGGCGATTCTGTGGCGTTTCGCACGCGGTGAGTGCGGCGGCGGCGATGAGCAGGAAGGGGGTGATGAATTTCACAGCGCGCAGGGGAACAGATGAACGCAGGTGTGTCAACGGTCGCCGCAATCACGGCCAATTTTCGCGAAAGAAAAAGGCGTTGCCTCACCATGCTCCGCCGCTACTTTCGCCGCCCTCAAACATGATCATCATCACCAAACCCGGCGCGACCGCGGAGCAAATCGAGCACATCCTCGCTCGCATCAAGGAGTGGGGCCTGAAGGCCGAAGTCAGCCGGGGTGCGATCCGGACCGTGATCGGCGTCATCGGGGCCGAGGATCAAATACGCGAAAAGCCGATCGCCGCCATACCCGGTGTGGAAAGCGCGACGCCGGTGCTGAAACCATACAAACTCGTCGCCCGCGAATTTCGCGGCGGGAATTCGGGCGCGGTGAAAATCGGCGATGTGGAAGTGGGCGGCAATGAAGTCGTGGTGATGAGCGGACCGTGTTCCGTCGAGAGCGCCGGGCAGATCATCGACATCGCGAAGGCGATCAAAAAAGCGGGCGCGAAAATCCTCCGTGGCGGCGCATTCAAGCCGCGCACTTCGCCGTACAGTTTTCAAGGTCTCGGAGCGGATGGATTAAAAATGCTCGCCGAAGCGCGCGCCGCGACCGGCCTTCCCGTCATCACCGAGATCATGGACACGAAGGATCTCGAAGTGATCGAGAAATACGCCGACTGCCTCCAGATCGGCGCGCGCAACATGCAGAACTTTTCGCTGCTCAAGGAAGTCGGAAAATCGAAGCTGCCCGTGATGCTGAAGCGCGGGATGAGCGCGACGATCAAGGACCTGCTGATGAGCGCCGAATACATTCTCAGCGAGGGAAATTTCAACGTGCTGCTCTGCGAACGCGGCATCCGCACGTTTGAGACCTACACGCGGAACACGCTCGATCTGAACGCCGTCCCAGTGCTGAAAGCCGAGACCCACCTCCCGATCGTCGTCGATCCCACGCACGGCATCGGTCTGCGCGAGCACATCCTCCCGATGGCCCTTGCCGCCATCGCCGCGGGCGCGGATTCCATCATGGTGGAAGTCCACAACTCACCCGAACTCGCGAAGAGCGACGGCGAACAGGCGCTGCTCCCGGAGGAATTCGCGGATCTCATGCAGCGCGCGCGGAAAGTCGCGGAAGCCGTTGGGCGCTCAATGTAGGCGGGGGTTTCAACCTCGCTCCGCGCAGCGGCCAAATCTCCAGCGCGGAAAGAAAACTAATCTCGCTTTGCTCGCCCGGGCGAGGTTGGAAACCCCGCCTATTGCTTCACCCCAGCAGCCCTGCGACCTGCTGCTGCACGTCCGCGATCTGATCCATCCGCAATTGCGGATCGGGGATGATGAAGACCTCGCCTGTTTTCGCGTGCTCGTAGATCCGCGTGAGCGAGCCGTCGTCGCTGCGTTTCACCTCGATCTCCTTCAGCAGTTTTTTCCGCTCCAGCATCACCGCGAGGATGTAGCGCGCGTTGGAATGCTCCGGTGAACTTTCCGCCATGTATCGCCGCAGCAAATCCTCGGCGGTTTGTTTCCCCAGCGTCTCGGGGACAGCGACCGGCACTTCAAATTTCGAGCGCCAGAATGAATACGGCTGAATGTTTTCGTTGCGCGCCTTAAAGGCAGTCTCGCTCAAATCCTCACGGCGAAATTCCCCGCGTTCGTCGTAAAGCAGCGTGTAAAAAAAGTCGCTGTCATTGAACGGCTCTCCGGTTGCGGCGCAGCGTTCGGCACGATGTTGTATGGTCCATTCCTGATTCATTTGCGTTTGAAAGTGAGCGATGGCAGATCGCGATTCGTCGAGCGGAAATACAGCAGGATCAGCCCGAGCACGAAAAAAACCGCGTTGGGAACCCACGCCGAGGCGAGCGCGTTCATCCGCCAGCCTTTGCCGAGCGCGAGGAAAAGGTACGTCGAAAGCATCAGCCCCGCGTAGAGGAAGATCGCCGCCGCGATGCCGCCCACCGCACCGCGCCGCGAGAAAACGATGGCCAGCGGCGCACCGAAAATGACGACGACCAGCGCCTGAAATGGAAAGGCCCAGCGGTGGAAATAGTACGCGCGATACGGCGCGAGCTGCTCCTCCGGAAAATCACCGTTGAAATCCAGATACTCGCGCAGCTCGGGCACCGTCAGATTTTGCGGCTCGTATTGCGCGCTTGAGATGCGCCACGGCGTTTCCGTCCAGCCTTCGATCTTTCGCACGCCAGTCTGAAAATCCTCGCGCCCGGCCACGTCGCCCGACGGCGTGAAATCCACCCGCATCCCCCGCTCCAGGATCCACGTCCGCGTCTTCGCATCGAACTGCGCGCGGCGCGCGTACCACTTCGACGCGATGGCACCATCCGGCCCGTGCTGCGTGATGTGGACGTGATCGAGCGCGCCTGTTGCCTGGCGGAAACGCTTGATGAACCATGTCCGACTATTTTGCCGTTCGCGGAAAAAATATCCCTCAAGAATCTCCTGCTTTCCGGCCTTGTGCGCGCGGGTGATCTGCCCGAGCGCCGCCTTCTTGGTCGCCTCGGCGCGCGGTGCCGCCTCATAGTTCAGCAGCATCAAGCCGCCGGTCAGAATCAGCCCAGCCACCGCCAGGGGCAGGATGATTCGCGTCACACTGCGTCCGGCGGTGAGCATGGAGATAATCTCATTCGAGCGCGACATCCGGCTCAGGCAAAAGATCAGCGCCAGCAGCATTCCCACCGGCATTGAAATCAGGATGATCTGCGGCAGTTGCGTGAGATAAAAGACGCCCACCTGCTTCAAGGAGGCGCGCGCCTGTAAAAAGTCCTGCCCGTTGTCGGCGAGATCGAACACCAGCCAGATCGCGAGGAAGCCGAACGAGCAGATGAAAAACGGCTCGAGAAAATTGCGCAGCAGGTAACGGTCGAGCAGCTTCATCGGAAGGGGCGGCGATTTAAGCCGGGCGCGCTGCGATTGCCATGAGAAAGCGATCCCGCGCGCTTCACCGCTCGTTCCCAAGCGCGAGTGCGATCGCTTCCTTTTGCGACAACTTGCGGCCCGCGCTCCGCGCCACCTCCGCTTCGGGAGTCGCGAGCGGCCCCACGGCAGCGCTCATCAGCGCGACGAACGCGGGGTGATCCGTCGCACCCGTGGAAATACCAAAGCCCGCGCGCAGTGCCTCCGCGGCACCGAGCAACCGCGCGCCACGTTCGTAATTGTGTTCTGCCAGCGCGAGCATCGCGAACGCCTCGATCGGATAAGGAATGCCCCAAAAATTCCCGAGATCGACCCCGACACCTAGGCACGCCGCGAAATGCGCACGCGCTTCATCGAACCGGCCGAGCACCGTCGCGCTCACTCCGACGGACCACTCGACGATGAGTGCCATCCACAAATCGCCGAGTTCACGGTAGAGCGCGAAACTTTCCTGATCGAGCGCGAATGCGCGGGCGTAGTCGCGCTCCGCTGCCGCGATCGTCGCCTCCGCATGGCGCACATGCGCCGTGAGTCGCGGGTCGCGGAGCACTTCCGTTGCTTGCGATGCTTCGCTTGCCAGCGCTTTCGCACCTTCCAAGTCGCGCGCATCCACTGCGTGCAGCGACAGGCAGGCGAGCGCGCGCGCAGCGCCGCCGTCATCGTTCAGCTCGCGGTAAATCGCGTGCGTCTCCGCTTCGTACTCGCGCGCTTTCAACGTGTCGTCGGCCACCCACGCCAGCCGCCCCACCGCCGCCAGCGCGCGCGCCCGCGCGGCACTTCGCGGAGCCGCGTCCGGCTGCGCGAGCAGCCGCTCGAAGGCCGTGCGCGCCTCTTTGAACAGCCCGCGAAATTCCACGAACCGCGCCGTCGCCGCGAGCAGCCGCAGACCTTTCTGAATCTGCCCGGGAAGCTCGACGCTCGCCTCCACCGCGAAGCGCAGATTGATCTCTTCGAGTTCCATCCGGGCCAGCCATTTTCGCTGTTCCGCACCGATGATTCGAGGCTCGGCCGCTTCCGCGAAATTCAAAAAGTAATCCATGTGCCGCTCGCGCAAGCGATCCGTCTCACCAGCTTCGGCGAGCTTTTCGTGGGTGTAGTCCCAGAGCGATTCCAGCATGAAATATCGCGCGCCGTACTCGGGTGATTTTTCGACCGTGACGAGCGACTTATCGACGAGCTGGGTCAGCAAATCGACAATCTCCCACACCTCCAATCCGTCGCCCGAGCACACCGCTTCGATCGCCTCCAGCGTGCGTCCGCGGCCAAACACCGAGAGCCGCCGCAGCAATCGCCGCTCGGAATCGTTGAGCAGATCGTGGCTCCAGTCGATCAGCGAACGCAGCGTCTGCTGACGCGGCTCGGCGGTGCGGCTGCCCGTGGTGAGCAGGTGAAAACGGTCGTCGAGCCGCTCGGCGATTTGCTGGAGCGTGAGGACTTTGGTGCGCGCGGCGGCGAGTTCGATCGCGAGCGGGATGCCATCGAGCCGCCAGCAGATTTGCGCGATCAGCGGCGCGTTTTCATTCGTGAGGGAAAACGCGGGCCGCGCCACGACCGCGCGCTCGATGAAAAGGCGCACCGCTTCATACTGCGTCAGCCGCTCGATCGCATCCGGCCCGCCGACGATGTCGCGCCAGCGATCCGGCAGCGAGAGTGCGGGCAGCGACCACGCTTTCTCGCCCGCGATCCCGAGCGCCTCGCGACTGCTCGCGAGGATACGCAGATGCGGGCACGCGCGCAGGAGCACTTCCGCCAGCCGCGCGCACGCGGAGACGACGTGTTCGCAGTTGTCGAAAATCAGCAGCAAATTTTTCGCGCGCAGAAAACTCGTGAGTGTCGTCGCGAGCTGGCGGTCGGGCTCCTGCCGGACATCGAGCGCGCTCGCGACCGTCTCAGCGACCAGCGCCGGATCGTCGATCGTGGCAAGCTCAACGAGCCACACGCCGTCGGGAAATTTATCGAACAGCTCCGCGGCCACTTGCAGCGAGAGGCGCGTTTTTCCGGTGCCGCCGGTGCCGGTGAGCGTGAGCAGGTGCGTGCTTTCCAGCAGCCGCTTGGCCTCTTCCATTTCGCGCTCGCGCCCGATGAATCCGGTGAGCTGCACCGGCAGATTGTTCGGCACATTTTCCAGCGAACGCAGCGGCGGAAAATCCGACGGCAGATCGTTGGCGAGAAGCTGGTAAATGTTTTCCGGGCGCGCGAGATCGCGCAGGCGGTGCTCGCCGAGATGCCGCAGCCGCACGCCTTCCGGCAGGCTGTCGCGCACCAGCGCCTCCGCTGCCAGCGAGAGCAGCGTCTGCCCGCCGTGCCCGGATGACAGAATGCGACTCACGCGATTCAAAGCCTGCCCGAAATAATCCCCATCGCGAAACTCCGCCGCGCCCGTGTGCACCGCCATCCGCACTCGCAGGTCGCCCACGTCGTCCCATGACTCCATCCGCAAAAGCCGCTGCGCCGTGAGCACGGCGCTCACCGCGCTCTGCGCCGTGTCGAATGCCACGCAAAACGCGTCGCCGATTGTCTTGAAAACCAGCCCGCCGTGCGAGTCGAACGCCTCGCGCAGGATCGTGTCGTGCTTTGCCAGAGCGAGCGCCATCGCATCCGGAAAACGCTCCCATCGCT
>JANNWY010000260.1:0-30043 GCA_031409335.1 Chthoniobacteraceae bacterium
CAGCGGGCGGAGCGGAGCGGAGAAACCACTCACTTTTCTTCGGGCCAGGTGGCGCGGAGCACAAACGTCCCGCGGCTCCGCCCCGCCTTCGCCCGCCGAAGAAAAGTTTGAGGTTTCTCCACTTCGCTCCGCCCACCTTTCCGCCTGCGCTCCGGTCGAAATGACAGCTTTTGGTTTTAGATGTATCGGGCTTGGGGATTGGCCACAAAAAAGCACAAGAAGCGTAAAGGTTTGGAGAAGGAGTTGGTTCGGAGTGGCTTCCGTGTTCACACAACTCGTTAAAATTTTTCCAAACGGCTTTCGGGATTTCTTCATGGGCACAAGAGCGTAGGCAACTGGTATAGTCCTATGCCTCGTTGCTCGGCGAATCGAATGATGTCAGCCATGATCGCGGGCGGAGGATACGTGACCGGACTGTTGGGATAATCTCGCCATGCGATCGACCTGCCTTTTCGGACTCGCGAAAGACGGACCTTGAATGCTTTGGGATTCGCAGAGGCATCGGGAGATTGATAGACCTTCGCCGCGCCTTTTGGGAGATCGGACTCTGGAATCAGCGCGAAATGCCACGGCTGACGC
The DNA here is from genome assembly GCA_031409335.1 of Chthoniobacteraceae bacterium. Lineage (GTDB taxonomy): Bacteria > Verrucomicrobiota > Verrucomicrobiia > Chthoniobacterales > Chthoniobacteraceae > JANLQB01. Next base: position 580 of record JANNWY010000260.1, read on the forward strand.
CGTGGCTGCCAACTAAACAGCGCGACTTCCCAGGATGCACAGCCGGAGAGCAGTGAGCAAAGGCAGATGATGAGGACGCGGAAGGATGCGGTCATTTGGGTTTTGGCTTATAGCCCGGAAACCGCTTCAACTCCGCCTCTGGTATTGGCATGAAGTCGTGGAGACGCTTTTTAAGGTCGTTGGCGTCCTCGGTAAGAGGCACCCACCGGCTCTCGCCTGTGTAGGTGAAGTAAAAGTTGCTGCACGCCCAGCAGAGGCTTGTCTCGAATAGAAGTTTGGTGCCGGCATAAATGCGCAAACCGTGAATCGGGTAGTGGCAGAACGCGCCTCCGCCGTCTTTGTCGCTCGTCACCATCTTGGTGACCGCAGCGCACCAAGTCGGTATCTCCTTCGCGGGCAGCTTGGAAGTCTTGAGGATTTTCGTTTTGGCTTCGTCGAAGGATCCCCTGCTGTAAGGCCGAATCGGAAAACCCTCGTCGTCATCTTTGAGTTGGTAAGTGGGATCCTCGCCGATTGAGAAATCGAGCAGATAGACCTCGATGCGGTCGGCGAATTGAAAGGTAGTTGCCACTGTCGCCCGGTAGTCCCGATCCGCCTTGGAATGGGCATCGTATCTCTTGGAGAACGCTTGATGGACGATGTCGTCGATGCGCGCCTCCGTCTTCGTTGCGTCATCCGCGGCGCTCGCACCGAGGAAGGACACGACAAAAAGGATGGTAAGAGAGGCTTTCATTTCACAGGACGCGTAGCGCGCCTAAGATATTGTTGTTCGGTTCACTGCGGAATCCCCTTTTCTTGCGCCTTTTGCGCCTCTTTGCGGCCATCTCGCTCGGTGGCATCCGCGCCGCGTCCGCGCGCGGGGCTGTTCGATCTGAGGCGGAGATCGCTGCCGAGTTGCGGGTCGGTTCCGTAAATTCCGTCGCGTTCGGCTGTGGGGAGCGTGGGTTTGCTGCGGTCGGGGCGGTCGCGGCAGAACCAGAAATTGCGGGCGAACTCGAAGGTTTCCGGAGCGGTGCCGCCGCCGATATTCACGCCGCCGCTGGCCCATGAATCCGAGCGGAAGACGATGAGGTTGTCCGTGAATTTTCCGCGGCGCGACGGGACGAAGCCGGGTTGCTGCGTTTCCTGCAAGATGCGGATCGCCCAGCGCGCGGGATCGACGATTGTATTGAAGCACACGGTCGCGCCATCGACGCCGACGAAGCAGATCGGTGCGCCGCTGCCGATGAAGGTGTTACCTTCCACCAAAAGCTCGGCGGCTTCGTAACGCTCGGTGCCGGGCCATTGATCGAGCGGCGGGCGGAAGTATGGAACGCCCGTGCTGCCGCCGAGATTCACCGCGCGCTGGCCGGCGTGCTCAAAGCGGTTGCCGCGGATTGTGAGGTCGCGGCTGCCGCCTTTCGCCTGAATGCCCGAGCCACCAGTGGTCTGCTGATCCGCGCTGTGTCGGAGCGTGTTGCCGCGCAACACGCCGGAATGGCACCCGACCATGTCGATGCCGCTGCCACTGCCAGCGCCCCAGTTTTCCAAGGTGCAATCCTCGACGCGAAATCCGGTGAGGCCGGAAAGCTTGATGGCATCATGATTCCCGCGTGGTCCGACCTCGCTGACGCGCAACTTGCGCAGGATGATGCCGCGCGGTGTCGCGACGTATCTTCCACCATCGTCGATGCTCACGCCGTTGCCGGTCGCGCCGGTAAATTGCAGATCGTGCAACTCGACGTGAAATGGATTCACGAGATGAATTCCGTTGCCACCGCCAGTGAAGCGCGGCGGTTTCGCGGGATCGGCCCCGGCGATCACAATGGGTTTTCCCGCCTCGCCGCGGAGGTCGGTGAAAAAGAGTCCGCCCGCGTATTCGCCCGGCGCGACTTCGATCCGCGTGCCCGGTTTCGCCGCCTTCACCGCCGCCTGCAATTCGGCGACTGTGCGCACCGGTTCCGACTGCCCGGCGGCGACCAAAGCGCCAAGCAGCGCGACGGGGAGGCTGATTTTGCGCATCGGAAGAAGCCGTCCTTCAAAGCGCCTCGCGTTTGCTCTTCTTCGTCCGCCGCTCCATTTCCTTGGCGATGCGCTCCGCCTTTGCGGTGTTGCCGCATTTGATCCAGCAGTCGGCGACGAGGGCGTAGGCGGAGTGCTGGCTGCTCACGGCGAACCAGTCGATCGTCGGCGTTTCGACGTAACGTTCGTAAGTGTTTTCGATTTGCCGGGCGCTCTTTTCCCGCTGGGTGTCATCCGCAGCGCAGAGCGCAAAATAGTCGCGCGCGAGCATTCTCCACGCGGCGGGATTGCCGCCATTTTCCTGCAAGGAGCGGTGGTAAAGCTGGTGCAGCGAATCGAACTTGGCGGACTCGGCGAGCAACTGGCCCTGGCGTTTCACCAGCTCCGCCATCGTCGCGGTGTCCTTGCTCGCCTCGGACATGCGCGGGTCCTTGAATTTCTTCGTGTCCTGCTTCAGATCGTGAATCGACTCCCGCACATCCTGGCGCGGGAAGATGAATTCCTCCTGCAGCTTCCGCGCTTCGGCTAGCATCACTATGTCGTCGGTAAAACGCTTCTTCAAATCGCGCACGAGGTCGTCCCATTTCTTTACGTCATCCTCGCGATGATACGCGCGTCAGTGCGCGAGTTTTGCATCCCACGCGGGCGCGAGCCGCGGCGAAGTTTTCAGCGAAAGATCAATCGCGGAATCGGTCTTTGCGTTGCCTTTCAGCGCAGCGTGGAGATCGGCCAGCCACAGGAAACGATGCGCGGTGAGCGTGCGCTGCTCGCCGGCTTCGCGCGGGTCGCTGCGGCGGACGAATTCCATCTCGGAAAAAGTGCGGCCCGTCTGCGGATCGGTCGTGGTGCCCGCCGCGTAGCCGCCGATGCGGCCGGTCTCGGCCCACTGGTCGTCCGCGGGCATCCAGCGAATCCACGCATGACCGCCGAGCGGCCCGTCGCCGCTGATGACCGCGGCGGGAATTCCATTCGCGCGCGCCGTGTAGGCCGCGAAGTAGGCGCGGTCGCCGCAGATGCCGCCCTTTTCCAAAATCTCGGCGAACGTGTAGGAATCGTAAGCGACCTTCGACTGGCCCGTCACCGCCTTGTCCATGTCGTATTTCACCATGCTGTACGCCTCGCCCCAATTCTTCTGCCGCAGCCGCACTTTTTTCAGCGCCCATTCCATCTCGGAAAGCGGCACCGGATCGGCCACGACCCACACCAGATTGCTCGCGGAGTAGCGATGGATGTTCGCCTGGAGCTGCCCTTTTTCGTTCTTCTCCTTGTAAAAATCGAACCGCTCGCGCGCCGAGATTTCGAGCCGCTGGCTGTTCCATTCTGGGCGAAACGGCTTGTCGAAAACCAGCGCGATCGCCAGCGCGAGTTCGCGATATTTCCCGCGCGCCGCGTCATCCTCCGCCGCGAGGCCGGCCCACACGCGCAGGACATCGCGCTCGCCATCCTCGGGCCGCAGACTTTTCAACAGCGATTCCGTGGCCTCGGGCGCGGTGAGCAGCCAGGTGAAAAACGGCCGCGAGCCGCTGTCCTCGGTGAGCAAAGCGCGCGCATCGGCGGGCAGCCGGTGCAGCAGCGTGTGCTGGAGCAGCGCGCCGTAAAACAGCGGATTTTTCAGCACACGATCGTAGCTCTGCGGCTGTGAAAAATCCGTCATCCTTTTCACCTCCGCGCCCAGCCCCGCGCGTAGCCAGTCACGGTACTCCGCCCATTTTCCTTTAGAAAAAGCCTCGTTCAATGCGGCCTCCGCGAGCTTCGTGTTCGCGGCACTTTTTCCCGCCACCGGATCGAGAATCGCGGCGTGCGCGAAGACATCCGGCGCGGCAATCACGGGCGGCGGCACGGGCTTCGGAGCTGGCTCCGGCATGGGCGCGGGAACCGCCGGCATCGGCGCGGCTTTCGCGAGTGCCAACGGAGCGGCGGGCGCGACGGGCGCGGGCTTCGCTTTCTCGACGACTGGTGCCGCGACCACGACGACCGGCTCCGCGATCACATTCTTCGCCGGACTCGATTGCGCGCCTTTCCACCAGAAAACTCCCGCCGCCACCCCGACCGCGATCATTCCCACCCAAAACGCACCGCCCGAACTCTGCGGCGCACTGGCGGCGACCGCGCGCACGGGTCGCCGGGGTGCCGCCATTTTTGGCGCGGGCACGTTTGCCTTTGGCGCCGTTGGCACTGGCCGGGCGGGGACGGGATTGCGCGGTGGTTGGGGACGGCGATTGGAAGGAGCGGGCATATCCGTAAATCTGGGGGCAAGATTCGCAGGAAGCCTCCGCGGCGCAAGCCATTGATCGGGACCGCGAGACGAGCGGATTTACCCCGAAATTGAGCGCGATAAAAATAACCGTTTGCCAACATTCACGGGCACGAATTACAGTCAGGCCGTCGTTACAAAGTAAATCTATGATCGAACTTGAGGTCTATGCCGCTGGCATTCGCAATTTAGAAAAAATCCTGGAACTGGACCACGAGTTCGAGGCTGTCCCCAGCCTGCGCTACAAGGTCGATAGCAATCACGACATCGTGTATCTCGACTTCGAGGAGCCGACGATGACGATCCAAGAAGTCCGCAGCGTCTTCCGGAAAATCGGGCTCGAACCGCGCATCGTCGGCCAGATCCCGAGCGAGCTGAATCCGAAGGCGAAAACGCAGCCGATCCGCATCGCGGAAATGCGCTGATCCCCGCGCCTACGAGCGCGGGATGATGGCGAGGTAATTGCGCACGCCCTTCCACTCGCGGGAGTAAAAAGGAGCGCGCTCGCGTCGCACCCAAAGCGCCGTCGAGGAGCCGCCGTCGAGATTCAGCGCGCGCGTGATTTTCCCCGTCCGCAGTAAGCCCGGCGCAGCGAGAATGCGCCCGGTCTCCGCAAGTGTGGCGCTCCCGCAAATCAGCACTCCGAAATCTCCAGCGGCGTCCGCAAAGACGACCGTGCGCGCCGCCCCGCGCGTGTCATTCAGCCCCGCGACCGCCTTCCCGCCATCGACCAAAAACGGTCCCGCCTGCAATGCCTCACGCACATCTTTCGAGGCGCGAAATTCCGCCGTCCGCACCAGCGCGATCCGATCCTTTTTCACCACCACGATGCCACTCAGCAGCTTCGCGCGTTCCAGCGGATGGATCGTCACGCCTTGCCGCACCACGAGCCCGAGCGGTGTGCGATCCGGGTGAAAATACCCGCCATTCACCGCCGCCAGCGCCCCGCGTTTCGCCGACGCGCTGCCAAGGTCGAAAGCGCCGTCCGGATTGTCCATCACTGCGAAGGTGTGGGCCTTCGGCTGAAAGCTCACGATGTGCAGCTCCGCACGGCGATCTCCATTGGAAGCGGACACTCGCGCAAAGCTGATTCCCTCGGGCGCGGCGAGCGGCTCCGCAGTTGAAAAAATCCACTCCGCACGGAGCGGGACGAGGAGGGCGAGGAAAGCGAGGGCGAGGCGGATCATGCGCGGCGTCTCTATCCGGTCCGCAACGCCCGAGCCATCATCGAGTGTTCACAGTTTCGCAGCCCCTTCGACCGGAGTCGAACGCCAGACGGCATCGCTCGAGTCGTCACCGCCACCGTCCCAGCAGTCCTTTCCCACGGAATACAGAATCACGCCGCTGCCATCCGCCCTGCGAAAGCGCAGCGCCTGCCCATCGAAGCGGTCGCGCGGCAGCTTGGGCAGCAGGCTTGGCATGAGTTCGTGCAGTTCTTTCGGGTAGTCGCCGTTACGAAGGCGAAAGCGTTCCAGCGCGCACGCCACAAGCGACAGGTCCACGTTCGTCTGAATCTCTCGGCAGAGGCTCCGATTGCCATCCAACATGTAAGCAGCTGGCTGAGCGAAAAACCAATACGGAAACCGGATCCAGTCGCTCGGATCGTCGAAGTTGGGTGGCAAGATGTCCGCCGGGATGCCAGGAGGGATGTCGATTGCCGGATGGGCTTCCGACGCAACGGCGATGCCTAAATGTTGGTCATACCATTCATTCAAGCGCAGTTGATTTTGAGCAAACCAGCCCGGTGGAATCAGCATGGCCCAGGACCACTTCGGCACTTCCGCAGGGCGCCTGCTGTTGAAGGCGGTCCACAAGCGCGGATTCGCTTTCAGGAGATCGAGCGTGTTGTTCGAAAATGCTCTCTCACTTGAAACCCCGAACGTGAAGTCCGACATCAAATCAATCGTGGCGAGATCGTTAGTGACCGAGCTTAGCTCCTGATCGGACCAAATGTGAGCGGCGAGCCCACGTTGAATACTGTTCGTCGAACAAGCGGTAAGCATCACACGCAACATGCAGGCAAGGAGCGTCGGCTGGCCTTGAAAAGCACTTGCGTGTCGATGCCCCACTCGCCAGTCAATCCACGCATCATGCGCCTGGCCTTTTGCCTGGAGAGCGGCCACTCGCAGGTTGATCAACTGGCTGATTTGCAGGACCCCGCCCAGATTCCAAAATGCCGCATCAGATCCTTTCTCCCATTCGCCATCGAGCCGACTGCGGGGCCGGGAAAGTCCTTCGCGCAATTGGTTGAGCACCGGCTCATATCTTTCGAGACCCCGGAGCACGTCGGCAACAGGGTCGTCCGTCGTGGCTGAAATCAGAGCATATTCAATCATGCATTTTCCGATCGCAGGAAAGTCCACTGGTTCGCCTTGCGCGATGTAACGTCCGCATTCTACCGGTAGTTCACACGCCTTTCTTGCACGCTCACGCACAGCCGGATCTCCGGATAGGAGTTCGCGATAAATCGTGCTCCCCGCAAAATTCTCCCCATCCGGGATCCGCGATGGGATGAAATCCTTGAAGTCGAGCTTCGCGCCGCGCGCTTCGGCGTCTGCTCGGTAACGAGCCCACGCCTTCTCGCCGCGATAGTTTTCAATCGCATACGCCGCGACGATCAACGTAGCCAAACACGCGAGGGCAAATACACTGCGCTGCCAGAATTTTCGCGATGCGAGAAGGCGGAGCGATGGGTGTTTCATCGGGTGCCGGGCGGTTGCTGGAACTGGCGCAGAAGTTCCTGATAATCCGCGTACGCGAAGAAGGGATGGCGCGACTGCGACGGCACCGCTGCGAAAGATTCGACGCGGGCGGGAGACGGGGATTCTCGCGCGAGCACCAATGCCCAAACCGCCGCGAGCGCGCCCCAGGCCAGCGGCGACGGCCACAGCCAGTCGCGCCACGTCCAGCGTGTCGGCTTTTCTTCACAGCGACCCAATGCTCCGAGCGCGCGATTCAGCGCCGTGCTGTGTGCGGCATCGTCGCACGGCGGCACGCGCAGCTTCGCGAGGCGCGCTTTTAGTTCATCGTCATTCATGGCGGGTGAGCAGGGTTTTGAGTTTCCTTTTCGCGACGAAAATCCGCCACGAGACAGTCGTCTCCGCGCAACCCAGCACGCGCGCCGCTTCCGCGTGGGAGAGATCCTCGAAATACACCGCGACCACCGCCGCGCGCAGTTCCGCAGGCAGTGCCGCCAGCGCCTCGCGAGCCGCATCGAAGGCGGGCGGGCGCTCCGCCGAGTCGATCTCCGCACGGAGTTTTGCCGCATCCGCCAGCTTCCGCCGCCGCCCTTCACCGCGCTGCCAGTCGCGCGCGGTGTTTGCGCAAATCCGGTAGAGCCAGTGGCGAAACGGCGTGCGCGCCCGGTAGCCGCCGATGGCCCGCGCGGCCTTGATGAACGTCTCCTGCGCGATGTCCTGCGCTGTCGTGCCATCGAGGCAGAGGCGGAAGGCGAAGGCGTGAATCATCGGATGGTGGCGGTGGAAGAGTTCGGCAAATGCCCCGGGCTTTCCGGCGATGGCTGCTTGGACGGTGATTCCTTCGTCGATGGCGTCCGCGTCGGAGAGAAGCATGAGGTCTTTGATGTCTGAAACGACGGGGGCGCAGAAATCCTTGGTACGAATTTTGAAAGAGATAACACGCAAGCGGGGCTTTGCCTGCCCGTGGATCGCGGAGCTTTCAAAACGCGCCCCCGCTCTGGCATAAAAAGTCGTGCGTTTTTCCACCCTCTCCATCGCGCTCGTGCTCGCCGTCACGGCAAACGCTGCGCAGCTCGAAGTCTTCACCATAACCAGCACAAAGCTGCGCGGCAATCCGCTCGGCGATCCGGTCACGCGGCGAGTCGCGATTTTCAAACCGGACGGGGTGAAGGAAAGGGCGCTCGTCGTGTATTTGCCGGGTTGGGGCGGGTCGTCGGAGGATGCGATCGCGCAGGGTGCGGGCGGGTGGTTTGGGCAGGTCGTGGACCGGCTGGCGGCGAAGGGGATGGCCTTCCGCATCGCGGTCGTCGATGGGCGCTCGCGGTATGGCGGGAGCCAGTTTTTGAATTCGAGCGCGACTGGCGATTACGCGGACTACGTATCGGAGGAAATCGTGCCCGCGCTTTTTAAGGCGGGTGAAAAAACGTGCATCATTGCGGGGCATTCCAGCGGCGGCTACGGCGCGCTCATGCTCGCCATTTCGCACCACGAAAAATTCCCCGCCGTCGTCGCGCTCTCACCCGACAGCAACTTCGAGATCACGCACAAACCGCTCGTGGAAGATCCCTCCGTCCGCGCCGTCACCCGCGCCGAACTCGACGCTGCGATGGCTCCCGCGAAACCCGCGAACATTCCCGCGAGCCTCATCCTCGGCCTCTGCGCCAACTACGCGCCGATCGCCGAAAAACCCGGCCGCTTCGAGTGGCTCTACGACGATCGTGGCAAGTGGCGCGCGGAAGCTTGGGCGCGCTGGATCGCGCTCGATCCGCTCACGGTCGTCCGCAAAAATCCCGATGCCTTCGCGAAGACGCAGCGCGTTTACCTCGACGGCGCGGAGCACGATGAATTCGGCGCAAATATCGGCGCGCGGAAGATCCACGACGTCATCCGCGAAAAGGTCCCGCGCTCCACGTTCTACGAATCGCCGGGGCATCACTCCGACCGGCTTGTGGAGCGGCTGATTCGCGGACTGACGGTCGTTTCAGGGAAATAAAAGTCCGCAAACGCGCTGATTCACTACGATTGTAGTTGACTGATTCACTACGGATGTCGTATCAGGCATTTCGTCATGCCAATTCCCGATATTTCCGAATCCGAATGGGCCGTCATGGAGGTGCTCTGGGAGAGCGCGCCGCAGACGGCCTCCGAACTCACCAAGCGCCTGCGCCCGACGATGGACTGGGCGGAAAATACCGTCCGCACTTTGCTCACCCGACTCGTGGACAAGGGCGCGCTCAAGACCGGCGAGAACGCGAACGGCACACGGGTTTTTCTTCCCGCGGTGAAGCGGGAGGATTGCGTGGGTGCGGAGAGCGAGTCGTTCATGCAGCGCGTCTTTCGCGGCGCGTCGAAGCCACTGCTCGTCCACTTTGCGCAGCAGGCGCGGCTCACGCCGGAGGAAGTGCGCGACTTGAAACGCCTGCTCGATCAATCCCTCAAAAACCAACCCTGACCTCCGCATGAACACGCTCGATACTTTTTTCCAATGGCTCCTCGCCGCCAGCGTGCGCGCTTCGTTGCTCGCGATCGCGGTGCTGGCTCTCCAATTCGTTTTGCGGCTCTGGTTGCCTGCGCGGTGGCGGCACGCGCTGTGGCTGCCGGTTGTATTCGTCCTGATCGCGCCAGTCCTCCCCGCCAGCCGGTGGAGCTTGGAAAATCGCATGGCGTCGCCGCTGGTGGTTCGATCCGCGCTTTTGCCGACGGGAACCGGGACGCCGGATATGGACACGGCGCCGGAAACTGAGATGCCGACAGACCTAGCGGCTTCGGCAGCCACGAGATCGCGCGTCCACGGGATTGTGCTTTTCGCCTGGCTGGCGGGAGCGTGCGGCTTCTTGGGAGCGGGTGCGATCGGATATAGGCGGAGCTTGCGACGAATCGGGCGAGGCGCTGTCGAAACGGACGCGACGCTCGCGGAGGCGGTGGCAAGTGTGGTGCGGCATTTGAAGCTGCGTCGTGCGCCGCGCGTCGTCGTTTCCGCAGCGATCGGAAGCCCCGCTATCGCGGGACTTTTTCGCCCAAGGTTGTTGCTGCCCACGGGATTTTCGGAGGACTTTTCCGACACCGAAAAGCGACTCATCCTGCGCCACGAACTCATGCATCTGAAGCGCTGCGACCTGCCGCTGAATTGGTTGCTCTGCCTTCTCCAGGCACTGCATTGGTTCAATCCGCTGCTCTGGTTCGCCTTTGCGCGGATGCGGTCCGACCGCGAGATGGCCTGCGACGCGCAAGTGCTCGCCGCCGATGCCGAAGACCGCCGCGCCGACTACGGCCGCGCCTTGCTGAAGCTCCAAGATTCCATGCCTTGTCCCGGCCTCAGCCTCGCGTTCGTCGGCATCTTCGAGCGCAGTGCTGGGCTGCGCTCGCGTATCCGCGCCATCGCCGGGTTCCGTCGCGCACACCACGCCTGGGGAATCGTCGTGCCGGTGGGAATCGCTATGCTGACGGCGCTCGGCGCAACCCGCGCGTCCCACGCCAAAGCGCCGCCGCAAACCGCCCCGCCGCTGCCGAAACGCGCGGCGGATTCCGGGAGCAAATCCGCGCGTGAGGCGCGCTCCGAGGCCCCGCACATCGAGATCGAAGCCCATTTCATCGAAGTCCCCGAAGCCATCTGGAAACAGATGGCCGCCGCGGGATCGTGGGAGGTCGTGCGCGGCCAGCGTGAATGGTCCCGCCTCGTCGCGAGCACGGACCGCAAGGATCAGGAATCGCTGATTGAGTCCTGGTTTGGCAAAAAAGTGACCGCCGATTCGGGGGGATTTCTGCCGCTTGTTACCAGGGCTTTGAGTGAAAAACCGGGCGTCGATCTACTCTCCGCTCCGAAGGTGACGACGCGCTCAAATCAGAACGCGATCATCGAGATCGTCCGCGAGTTTAAGTACCCGACGGCTTGGAAACCGGGCGAAAAAAAGGAGGACGCATGGGTGCCGACCGTATATGAAACTAGGAATACCGGCGTGACCCTCGAAGCCGAGCCCACGCTGACGAACGATGGGAAAATCAACCTATGGGCCACACCGCAGGTCGTGGAATGCGAGAGCTTCAAGGACATCGGCCACGGACGAAAGCAGCCGATTTTCTCAGAGCGCAAAGTGCGGACGAACGTCACGCTGCGCTCCGGCCAAACGGTAGTGCTGGGTGGGGCGCTGCGGGAGACTCAGCAGACGGTCGAGAACAAGGTTCCGGTCCTCGGGGATGTGCCTTTGCTTGGGCGACTGTTTCGGACCTCGCAAAAGCAGGTGGTAAAGCGATGCCTGGTGGTGTTGGTCACACCGCGAATTCCTTAGGAAAAGTGAAGCGGCGCGCCGCTATTTCACGCCAGTCGCGAGCACGGTCTGAAACTGCGGGTTCTGCTCATCGCGCGTCACGACGGTGACTTCGATGTCCGAAAATCCGGCGTCTTCCAGAAAGCCGTGGAGTTGCGATTCCGTGAAGCCGAGCCAGGTGTCGGCGTAAAGCTCGCGCGCCTTTTCAAACTGATGCGCGAGCAGATCGAGGATCGCGACGCGGCCGCCTTTTTTCAAAATGCGAAACGCCGCCGCGACGGCGCGCGCGGGACTGGCCGCGTGATGCAATGCCTGACTCAGCAACGCGAGATCGACGGTGCCTGCCGGGATCGGCGGCGTCTCCAAATCGCCGTGGCGGAATTCGAGATTTTTGAAGCCGTGTTTCTTCGCCAGTGCCGCGCCGAATTCGACCATCTTTTCGGAGTTGTCCACAGCGATGACTTTCTTCGCGCGCTTCGCCAGCAGTTGTGAAATCGTGCCTTCACCCGCGCCGAGATCGGCGATGACCATTGGCGGGGCGAGCGCGAACAGCAGATGCGCCACGCCTTCCCAAGTCCGCCCGGGGCAGTATGCGCGGCCGAATTTTCCCGCGAGCTGGTTGAAATATTCGCGCGCCTTGTCCTGCCGCTTTTTCAGCGCAAGGCGGAGCGCCTTCTGATCGCGCGCCGCCTCGGGCAATTCCTTCGCGCTCGCCGCGATCACCGACGCAAACTCGGCGTGCGCCGGGTCGTCCGTGAGCGCGTAATAAATGTTCTTCCCCGCCCGCCGATCCTGCACCAGCCCGGCCTGGCGGAGCTGGCCGAGGTGCATGGAAATCCGCGATTGCCCCATGCCCAAAACCTCCTGAATCTCGACGACGGACAGTTCCTCCTTTTGCAAAAGGAGCAGCAGCCGCAGCCGTGTTTCATCGGCGATCAGGCGCAGAGATTTTACAATTGACGCCATGCTTTAGTAGCTTAGACGTATCACCGCATCATGATTGGTCAATGCGTTGTTTGACCAGTCTTCCACATCCTACCAACCAAAATCCCAAATAACTCCCGCATGTCCCGTCCCTTTATTTTCTCGTCCGAATCCGTCGGTGAAGGCCATCCCGACAAGGTTGCCGACACCATTTCCGATGCCGTTCTCGACGCCTGCCTCGCGCAGGACATCCGCAGCCGCGTAGCCTGCGAGACTTATGTGAAGAGCAACATCGCCATCGTCGGCGGCGAGATCACCACCAAGGCGAAACTCGATTACGTGCAGATCACGCGCGATGCCGTCCGCGAGATCGGCTACGTGAATGACGACGACATTTTCCACGCGGACAAAATCTTCGTGCAGAACATCCTCACCGCGCAGTCGCCCGATATCGCGCAGGGCGTGGATGCAAAGAAGGCCAAGGGCAAGAAGCACGCCGAGCAGGGCGCGGGCGACCAAGGCATCATGTTTGGCTACGCGAGCGATGAGACGCCGGAGCTGATGCCCGCGCCGATCATGTTTGCGCACCGCCTCGGGCGGAAGCTGACGGAGATTCGCAAAGCGGGCAAAGCGGCAAAGTGGCTGCGGCCAGATGCGAAGTCGCAGGTGTCCGTCGAGTATGTCGATGGGAAGCCTACGCGGATCACGAACGTCGTAATTTCCACGCAGCACGCGGCGGATGCGGAGCACGCGGAGATCGAGAAATTTTGCATCGAGAAAGTCATCAAGGCCGTGCTGCCCAAAGGCATGCTAACCAAGGACACCGAGTATCTCATCAACCCGACCGGCAAGTTTGTCGTCGGCGGGCCGCAGGGCGACACCGGTCTGACTGGGCGCAAGATCATCGTGGATACCTACGGCGGCATGGGTCGGCATGGTGGTGGCGCTTTCTCCGGAAAGGATCCATCGAAGGTCGATCGCAGCGCCGCTTACATGGGTCGCTGGGTGGCGAAGAACGTCGTCGCCGCCGGCCTCGCCGCGCGCTGCGAAGTGCAATTTGCCTACGCCATCGGGCATCCGGAGCCGGTCAGCGTGCATATCGATGCCTTCGACACTGGCACCCTGTCCGATGAGTCGATCCTCGCTGCGGTGCTCAAGGTTTTCAGCTTCAAGCCGGCGGACATCGTGCAGCAGCTCAACCTGCTCCGTCCGATCTACTCGAAGACGACGAACTACGGTCACTTCGGCAAGGACGACAAAGACCTGACGTGGGAAACCACGGACAAGGCTGCGGCGCTCAAGAAGCACGCCAAATAGCGTCCGAGAAGACTCCAGTTTCGCGGCGCAGTTGCGGTCCTCCTGATCCGGCTCCAAGCCGGAAACTTTTCCTGCCGCGCGCTTGCGTGCGCTTCACCTGGCGGCAAGCTCTGCCCGCCTCATGTCCAGTTTTCGCCTTTTCGATCTCAATCCCGAGCAGGAGCGCGCCGTGCGCACGACCGAGGGACCGCTGCTGATCCTCGCTGGCGCGGGCACGGGGAAGACGCGCGTCATCACGATGCGCATCGGTTTTCTCATCGCGCAGGGAGTCGCGCCGGACCACATTTTGGCGGTCACTTTCACGAATAAAGCGGCGAACGAAATGCGCGAGCGGCTGGCGAAGATGATGGATCCTGCCGTGGCGAAAAAGGTGACGGCCTCGACTTTTCACGCGCTGTGCGTGCGCATCCTGCGGCAGGACATCGAGCGACTGGGCTATAAGAAGAATTTTTCCATCTACGACGACGGGGATCAGATCGGGATGATCAAAAAGATCATCACGCGCACTGCGGCGAAGGATGAAAAACTCGATCCGCAGGTGGCGAAGAATTTGATCTCGAAGGCGAAGAACCACGGCTGGCGCGAGGTCTTGCCCGGTGAGGAAAAGTCGCTCGTCGGCGCGGTTTTCGCGCGGTATCAGGCGGAGTTGAAGACGCTGAACGCGGTGGATTTCGACGACCTGCTCGGGCTCACGGTGAAGCTGCTCACGGAGCACGCGCTGGTGCGCGAGAAGTGGCAGCGGAAGTATCGCTACCTGATGATCGACGAGTTTCAGGACACGAACCGGCTGCAACTCGAACTCATCACCAGCCTCGCCGACGCGCGGAAAAACGTGGCGGTGGTGGGCGATGACGACCAATCCATCTACGGCTGGCGCGGTGCCGAAGTGTCGAACATCCTCGAATTCGAGGCGCACTTTCCGAACCCCGTCGTCGTAAAGCTGGAGCAAAATTACCGCTCGACGAATGCCATCCTGAACACGGCGAATGCGCTCATTAAGAACAATCCGCGCCGCCGCCCGAAGCAGCTCTGGAGCGCCGCGGGCGACGGAGCGAAGGTGCGGGTGATCCAGATGACGGACGACCGGCAGGAGGCCGAGTTCATCGTGAACGAGATCGCCAACCGACTGCTCGTCGAGGGCCGCAAGCACGAGGATTTCGCGATCCTTTTCCGCATGAACGCGCAGTCGCGCCTGCTCGAAACGAATCTGCGCGCGCAGAAAATCCCGTATCGCGTGGTCGGCGGGAAGAGCTTCTTCGACCGGCGCGAAATCAAGGAGCTGCTCGCCTACATGCAGTGCCTCGTGAACAACGACGACGACGTGTCGCTGCTGCGCATCGTGAACGTGCCGGCGCGCGGACTTAGCTCCGCGACCGTCGAGCGTGCGACGGAATGGAGCGCGAAAAATCACTGCAGCGTTTTCGCCGCGCTGAAGTCGTCGGAGTTCCAGCACGAACTTTCGTCGCGGACGCGCGCGAGCATCGAAGTGTTCGTGGCGCTGATGGATCGCTACGAAACGCGGCTCAACACGCCACTGACGAATCACGCCGAAATTCTGCGCGAGCTGATCAAGGAAGTCGGCTACCTCGAAGACCTGCGCCGCACCTGCAAGACGCCCGCCGAGTCCGACGGGCGCGAGGGCAACGTGAGCGAGATGATCAAATCGTTTGAAGAATATCAGTCGCGCTCGACGGAAGGGCTGCGCGGATTTCTCGACGAGATGAGCCTGCGGCAGGAGCGCGAGGACGAGGAGGATGATTTGAAAGGGCCGGGCGTCACGCTCATCACGCTGCACGCCGCGAAGGGTCTGGAATTTCCAAACGTCTATCTCATCGGCCTCGAGGAAGGCCTGCTCCCGCACGATCGCTCGAAGGTGGAAGGCACCGTCGATGAAGAGCGTCGCCTGCTCTACGTCGGCATCACGCGCGCCCGGGAGACGCTCGCGCTGACATGGTGCGGCCACCGGATCAAGTGGGGAAGCCCATCGCCGGGCACGCCGAGTTCATTCATCAAGGAACTCCCGCACGAGTGGATCGACCGCTGCGGCGCGACGCAGATCCTGAACGCACCAGTCGCGCAGGACTCGGTGAAAGACCGCTTCGCCGCGATGAAGGCGCTGCTGGAGAAAGCGTGACGCGGAAGATCGCCGCCGACCGTACCCACAAACCCTGTCATTTCGACCGGAGCGCAGGCGGGCCAGCGGGCGGAGCGGAGTGGAAAAACCTCTAATTTTTCTTCGAGCGGAGGTGGTGCGCAGCAACGAGCGCGTCCAACTTCCCACCTCTGCCGTCCGCGGAAGTGAGAGGTTCCTCCACTGCGCTCCGGTCGAAATGACAGGCTTTGTGGGAGCGGCTTCGCCGCACACGGAATCCCGAATAACGGGCATTCTTCTGCGCGGCCTACGCTAGTCGCGAAAATTCCCGAAGTTCAGCGCCACGCCGAAATCCTTGCCCCGGCAGAACGCGATGACTTCCTGCAAGTCATCGCGCTTCTTCCCGTTCACGCGAATCTGCCGCTCCTGCAGCGTGCTCTGCACCTTGAACTCCTGCGCCTTGATCGCTTTCACGATCTCCTTCGCCTTGTCACCATCGAGTCCCTGCTTGATCACGAAATCCTGCGTCGCATGGCCGAGCGGCGAGATCACCGGATCTTTCCGCTCCACATTGCGCAGGTCGATGTTCCGCTTCGCCAGCTTGCCCGTCACGATGTCGTGCAGCCCTTTCAAGCGCGAGCCATCCTCTGCCTTCAGCTCGATCTTTGACTCCTTCTCGCTCCACTCGATCGTCGCCGTGCTACCCTTGAAGTCGAAGCGTGTCGCGAGTTCCTTGCGCGCCTGATTGATCGCGTTGTCGATCTCCTGGGTGTCGATTTCAGAAACGATGTCGAAGGAAGGCATGGGTAGTTAGAGTGCGGCGCGCGCAGCGGTTTCGTCGGGGTAAAGGTGGAGGACTTGATCCAACCGCGCGATTTCAAAAATGTGACGCACGGTCGGCTGGAGACCAAACAGGCCGAGCTTGCCACCGTATGAATCCATGCGCTGAAGGCATTCGATGAAGAGCGCGAGGCCGGAGCTATCCATGTATTTCACGCGGCTCAGATCCACGAGGATGCGCTCGGTCTTACCCTCGATCAGCTCGTCGAGTTTCACCTTCACAACCGGCGTCTGGTAAAGGTCGATGTCGCCTTCCATGGCGAGGATGCCGAGAGAGTTGGTCGGGTCAGACATGGTTATTTTTTCGCCTCTGCTTTGCTGACGTTCAAGGTCCGCACCGAGCCATCGGCTTGCAGGCTGTTGTAGCTGCTCGATTCCGGCGTGCGCTGGTGCGGCGCCTCCCCGGCATTCACGAAATCGACCAGCAGACGCACACGGTTCATTGGCACATTGAACGCCCCACGCGGTGTGTAGATTTTCGGCGCGTTGACAAGTTCGCCGTCAAAGGTCGGACGCCATTCGTAGCTCGTCTTTTTCTCCGCGAAGAAACTGATCCCCTCGGCGGCATCCTTCGTGAAGTTTAGCTTCGCTTTCAAATCCGCCGGGCACGTCAGAATTCCCGCTGTCACGCCGTATGGCTTCAGCACGGTGTCGATGGGTTCCACCTTCGTGCCTTCGGGATAGACTGGGTTGGTCGGGTCCGTCTCAATGTAAGGCAGCGTGTTGTCGTGGTCCGCGCAGTAGAGGTTAATGCTCGCGCCGATCTGCTTGAGATTGCTCAGGCACTTCGTCGTGTCCGCATTGTCGATCACGCGTCCGACGACCGGGAAGAGCAGTCCGGCAAGCAGGGCGATGATGGCGATGACGGAGATCAGTTCGATGAGGGTGAAGCCACGCTGCTTCATTTCCCCTCCTGCCGGCTTTGTTTGTTTTGAATGTAGTCGCGGTAACGCTCGCTGCGCTGCTGCGGCGTCTTCATCGCGTCGCGCTTTGCCATGCCGCTGAAAAACTTTTCCTGGGTCGCCGGATCCTGCATCCGCTCTTCCATTTTCGCGCGCCGCTCTTCCGGGGTGAGGTCTTTCATGCTCTCGAAAAATTTCTTCCCCTCATCAAACTCCGCCTGCGCCTTCGCCCGCTTGTCTTCCGGCATTTGATTGATCTTCGCCTGCATGAGGTCGCCCATCGCGCGCATCATCTTTTCCATCGCCGCATCATCCTGGCCGGTGCCGCCCCCCATCATGCCGAGCGCGCGGCGCACTGGTTCGGGCGGGCCGTTCTCCGCCGTTTGCGTTGCCGCATCGCGGCGGCGTCCGCTCAGGAAAAAGACCTGCTCCACCACGCCGCCTGCCGCTTTCGCGAGCCGCGGCATCACATCCTGAATCTCCCCGCTTTTCGGCGTGGAAGAAATCGCGGGATTCCAATCCACCGGCGTTTCCAATCGCGCGGACACATTCTTCGCAGCCTGCTCCAGATAAGCCTGGAGCGTCCCCTCCACCGCGGGCTTCACTTCCCAGCGGTCGATGCGCGGATCGCTCGTGCCTTCATCGCCGCCGACCATCATCCCACCGGGGATGGGAACGTGAAACCGCTGCCAGCCCTCCGGCTTCTCGCCCGCGGCGCGGGCGGTGAGCAGCGCGTCGATCGGAGCTTTCGTGGGCGCGAGGAAATAGCCCAGCTCGACGCGCGCGTCGGCCACATTTGCGAGCACTTCGAGCGCATAGGAAAGCGGCACCTTGTCCACATTCATCGTTACCGTTTTGTCCGCCTCCAGATTTGTGCGAATGCGGATGCCGCCTTGTTTCTCGATGCTTTTGATCACCGTCGGCAGCGCCGCATCCGTCGCGTGGACGGTGATGAGACCCCAGCCAGCCCAGACGCGGTACCCGACATTGCCGAGCACGAGGACGATGGCGGCGAGGATGAGGAGGCGTTGGCGATTCATGGGGAGGAACTTTCAGCATCCCACTTCGAACGTCCAACTTTGAATGCGCGAGCCCCGGGCTAGAATTTCCAATCAATCCCCGGCAGGTCGAAAATCATGGTCATCGACCCATGGCCGTCGGGGCGCACTTCGGTAGCGGTCCGCAGGCCCGTGCCGAGGTGGAGCGATTGACCGACCGCGTGCTGCTCCCGCTGCGCAGCGGGGATGAGCGCTTCGATGCGTTGCGTCGCCTCATTCAGCGCAGTGCGGCGACGCAGGTGCCAGTCGTCGCGCTCCGTCTCGGGGCGCTGCGGGCGGGTCAGCTTTTGTTCGCGGAGTTGGAAAAAATCCCGCTCGATCTGCTGGCGCACTCGTTCCGCAGTGGCGGCATCGAGCTTCAGCCGCGTGCTCAGCGTGGCCGTGTGCAGCCGCGCTATTTCCGCGGGCGTGTCTTCCATTTCGCCGATCACTTCCATGCGTTTCAGCCACGACATCATTTCCTGCCCAAAACGGTTATTTTCTTCCGGCTTTATTTCCTCGTTCTTCTTCTGTCGTCCCAGAAAGTCGGCAAACGAACGCACAAAATCCCCGGCCTGCTGGCCGAGTTCCTCGATGCGCCCGAGCGAGCGCCATTCTTCATTCGACATCGCGGGCAGGCTTTTGCCGATCTCGACCGCCTTCGCTTCGGCGGCGCGCAGCAACGCGGTTTCGCGCTCGATCTCCGCCGCCACGCTCGCGCTTTCTACCGTCGGCGCGGGGTCTTTCGCGGGAGCGACTGAGGTTGGCGCGGAGCGCAAAGCGACGAGTTCAGTTTTCAGCGCGCGGCTTTCGCGGAAGATCTTCACGCCCAGCACGAGCCCGCCGCACATCACGAGGCCGAGGGCTCCGAGCGCCAGGGCCGTGGATTGTGGCAAGCCAGCAGGCGCGCTCATGGCTGCCCGCCTCCGCCCAGCATTTCGTAATCGGAGGAGCCGCTCTCGCGCCCGCCGAACAGTTCCACGAAACTCTCCGGAATCGGTTTGCCTGGCGGCAATTGGCTGGCGAGAGATTTGTAGAGCTGTTTGGTCGCGGCATTCCGTCGTGTGTCCCACTCTGGGGCCTTACCCTTGGGCCGCTGCGGCAGCGCGAGTCCTTCCTGCTGGAGGCCGCGCAGCCAGTCGCGCGTGCGATTTTCCACGAGAGTCCGCGCAGCTTCATCGAGTCCAGTCATCTCGCCGTAGAGCGTGGCGTAAAAGCGCGCCGCCTTTTCCGGCGCACGCTCCAGGCGCGCAATTTCGGGCATGATCCCAAAGAAATCCGTCATCCCCTCCGCCGCGTTTTCCGCCCGCGCCCGCAGCGCCGCTTGCTGTTCAGGGCTCAGCTCCGTTTTGCTGCCCTGGGCATCTGTGACTGACTCCATGATCTGCAGCGTGCGCGCCATCTTCTTCGCCATTGCGTCCACCGTGCCGAACGAAACGACGACTTCGGTTTCGACCTTCTCCTTCAGCGCGAGCAGCTCGGAGACGCGATTTTCCGCCGCGATGCGTGCGCTGCGGCGGGCGGCGAGTAGAGCTTCCGGATTTGCTCCGGGACTGGCTCCGGCAGGGAGCGCGGCGAGTTGTGGATTCGCACTGCGGATTTGCGCGATCTCCGTCCGCAGGGTGGCGTTGGCAGTCCACTCCAGCGCGAGTGGAGTGGCAATGAGCGCGGCGGCGCAGACGACTTTGAGGGTGGTTTGAGACATGAGTGTGGTGAGAACGGCGGCGGTGGATGTCGTGGCCAGAGTAGCGGCGGCGAGCCCGGCTTGCGCGGGGATGCTGGCCTGTTGCGCGACGGCGGCAGTGAGGAGTGCGGTTGCCGAAGTGCCAATGCCGCGGCGGCGGAGTTGCGTCTCCAGATTTTGCAAAGCGCGCGACACGCGTTTGCGCGCGGCGGCTTCCTCGATGGAAAGCGCGTGCGCCATTTCGGGATACGAGAGGTCTTGGAAAAAATGCAGCACCAGCGACTCGCGTTCGCTTTCACCCAACCGCGCCAGCGCATCCTCCACGAGCGGCCAGTGCGCCTCGGACGGGGAAATCGGCGGCTCTTTTCCCGAACGCTCGTGCGCCCCGCGCCGCCGCATCTCCGCCTGCGCCGCCCGTGCGCCGATGTGGCTCGCGGCCTGATACAGCCAGCCCGCGACATTCGTCCGGCCGAGCAGCGTGCGCGCCTTCGCCGCGAGCGTGGCGAAGACCTGCTGTGCCACATCGCGCGCCAGCTCCGCATCACCCGTCCGCCTCAGCGCCGCCCCGAGCACGAGCCGCTGATAATTCCGCACGATCTCCGCAAACGCGTCCTCATTTCCCTCCCGAGCCCACTGGCTCAGGAGCGCGGAATCATCGCGGATGGAAGGTTCACCGTGCATTTACCCATATACTCCGCACGGCGGGCGGATTTGTGACAGGAAACTTCCGCACGTTGACGGGCCGGGACCGAGGTTCTAGTTTGCGCGAAGTGATCCCGACCATCGAACAAACTGAGGCCGACCTTGCCCGGATTGTGGATTTGGCGCGCTAAGGTGAGGAGGTGGTCATCACGCGCGGCGGCGAGCCGATTGCGAAATTGACCGGCTTGGTTCCAGTCCGGCCACTCGGTTATTTTGCGGACTGTTACGGGGCGGAGGAGGCGGATGAATCCAACGAATTGGCGCGGCGTTTGGTGCGAAGGATCGTCGAGTGAAGCAGTGAGTGGTGGCTCAGTTTGCCGTCGTCCCGGAGGGACAGTGGAAATTAGCCGGTGGTGAAAGCGAGTCCCCGAGCGGGAACCACCGGATCCAGTCAGCAAATGAGTCCGCCCCGGCGGGGCGCTGGAGTTCCGCGCACGCCGACCTTTCCATCGTCCCTCCGGGACGGGCTCGCTTTTGGTGGAAAGTCCGGTGGTTGCGTTCGTGGCTCACTTCACCACCGGCTAATTTCCGCAGTCCCTTCGGGACGAAGATAAACTGAGTGGCTACCGAAAATCGCGGAATGTTTGCGACTGCCAGCTTCATGGTAAAACGGCTGAAGCTCGCTACGCCAGCAGCGGCTTCACCACATTTCCCGCGATGTCCGTGAGCCGGTAGTCGCGGCCTTCGTGGCGGAAAGTGAGGCGCTTGTGATCGACGCCCATCGCGTGCAGTAGCGTCGCGTGCAGGTCGTGCACGTGGACGGGATCGCGCGTGATGTTGTAGCCGAAATCATCCGTCTCGCCATAGACGAGGCCGGGCTTCATCCCGCCGCCGGCCATCCACATCGTGAAGCAGCGCGGATGATGATCGCGCCCAAAATTTCCCGGCGTGATGTCGCCCTGGCTGTAAGCCGTGCGTCCGAATTCACCGCCCCAAATGACGAGCGTGTCTTCGAGCAAACCGCGCTGCTTCAAGTCCGCGACCAGCGCCGCCGCGCCTTGATCCGTCTCCTTGCATTTCTGTTTCAAACCTGCGGGCAGCCCGCCGTGGTGATCCCAATCGCGATGGCAGAGCTGGATGAAACGCACGCCGCGCTCGGCAAGGCGTCGCGCGAGCAGGCAGTTATTCGCGAAGCTCGGCTGGCCCAGCGTCGCGCCGTAAAGTTCGAGCACTTCCTTCGGTTCCTTTGAAATGTCCGTGAGTTCCGGCACGCTCGTCTGCATCCGAAACGCGAGTTCGTAGTTCTCGATCTGCGCATTGATCGCGGGATCGCCGATGGTGCCGAGCGCCATCCGATTCAGCTCATTTGTCGTGTCGATGAGCTGGCGTCGCGTGGTGCCGCTGATGCCTTGTGGATTGGAAACGTAGAGCACCGGATCGCCCGCGTTGCGAAACTGCACGCCGCCATATTGCGCCGGCAAAAATCCGCTGCCCCAATACCGCGTCTGCAAAGTCTGCCCACCGCCACCGCTCGTCAGCACGACGAAGGACGGCAGATCGCGATTTGCGCTGCCGAGTCCGTACGCGAGCCACGCGCCCATCGTCGGGCGGCCCGGCTGCTGATGCCCGCTCGCGAAAAACGTGACGGCGGGATCGTGATTGATCGGGTCGGTGAACACGGAACGCACAAACGTGCAGTCGTCCGCGACCTTCGCCAGATTCGGCAGCAACTCCGAAATATCCATCTGCGCGCGGCCGTATTTTTCGAACTTAAATGGTGAGCCGACGCACAGCAGATTCTTCTGCCCGCTCGTCATCGTCGTGATGCGCTGCCCCTTGCGAATGCTGTCTGGCAAATCCTTCCCGGTCATCTCCGTCAGCTTCGGCTTCGGATCGAACAGATCGAGATGCGACGGCGCGCCCGACATGAAGAGGTAGATGATCCGCTTCGCCTTCGCCGGAAAATGCAACTGCCCGAGCGCGCCCGGAACGCCCGATCCGGCGGCGAAAACGTTGCCGTTGAAAAGCGAGGTGAGCGCGAGTGCGCCGATGCCGGTGGTGCTCTTTTGGAGAAAAGCGCGGCGCGTGATCTGGCGTTGGATTTCGTCGGGTATCTGCGTGCTCATGTTCAAGGCCGAGTCTATCTCGCGCGGAGGCATTTCCTAGATCAGTTCTGCCCGCGATGCGCGCGTCGTGACCGTCAAACCAATCGCGGAATGATTCCAAAACTCTATGCCGTCGTGAGCTTCAGCGCCCCGGCCCGCATTTGGACGGACCGGGAAAGTTCCGCCCAAGCGGCTATGGCGCGATCTGCACGCGGACGAAGAATTGCGCAGCGCCGGCGTTGTCGAGTGTGACGGTTTTCGAGCCAGTCGCCGTGGTGAGGATGAGCGGGGAGACGTTTGTCCACGCCGCGAGGTCTGGGCTCGTGCTGATGCGATACAATTTTCCGGCGACGGCGGGCCACGTCACCGCGAACTGATTCGCGCCGGGAATGCTTTCGCTCGTGAAGGCGAGGCGCGATGCGGGTGAGTTCGCGATGGTGCCCGCGAAAAATTCCGCGCGGTTGTTTTGGCCGTCGCCGTCGCGGTCGAGCGCGGAGTCGTTCACCGCGGCGTTGAGGCCGTTCGCGTTTTCATACACGTCGGGAATGCTGTCGCCATCGGTGTCGGCGAGGGCGGCGAGGATGTCGAAGGTGGCGGTCTGGCCGACGACTCCGCTGCCCGTCGCGGTGATGCGCGCGGTGGTCGCGGTTTGCGTCATCGTGAGGTCGCCGAGGAATTCGCCGTTGGTCAGCGTGATCGCGGTGGGCGTCATCGTGACCGGGGTTGTCGTGCTCCACGGCAGCGTGAGCGCGGGGTTCGTCGCGTTGAAAGTGCCGGCCGCCGCGAGACGCGAGAAGTCGGTCGCGATGTTGTTGTCGGCGGTGCCGGTCCGCGCCCAAAACGTCGCGGCACCCGCGCTGAAGACCGCCTGCGGCGCGCCGCTCCAGCCGGCGTTCGCGGCGGTGACGTTGGTGCCGTTGATGGTCACGTTGAGCGTCGCGAGTTCCGGGCCGGTCCAGCCCCAGATGAAAAAGTCGCGCAGCGTGTTCGTCGCGTCGAAGAGCATGATCCAGCCTTTGCTCGTGCCGGTGGAAGACCAGTTAATTGGGCTGCCCCACGAGGTGCGCGGGGCGAGGTTCGTCTCGGAAATCCAGACGAGCCCGCTCGCGCCGAGGCTGGCGGGCAGTGCGAGCTGCGTCGCATTCACGACGTTGATATTCGCGGCGGCATCGTTGATCCGCACGTACCAGCCGTTCGTGTTCACCGCGGCGTTCGTCACGTTTTGCAACTCGATCTGATCCTCCTGCGCGTCGGTGATTTCGGTGATGACGACGGGCGATCCGCTGAAACCGCCGCCCGCACTCGCGACGAGCGTGGTGCTGCCGCTGAAGGTCGTGACGAGCCGCTCCGCGGAATCGCGCGCGGTGAGCCACACGGCAAAAGGCGCGTTCACATTCGCCGTCGCGGGCGGGCCGTAGTGCCAGGTGAAATGATGCAGCGCCCCCGACGTGGCGATAGTGATGGCGAGATTCTGCTGCGCCGTGCCGCCGGGATTCGTCGCGCTGATCGTCGCGGAAAATGTGCCCGTCGCCGTCGGCGTGCCGCCGATGAGTCCGCTCGCCGTATTCACCGAAAGCCCAGCCGGCAGCCCGCTCGCGCTGTAGCTCGTCGGCGTTTTTGTCGCGGTGATTTGATACGCGAAAGGGTCGCCAAGCACGCCGCTCGCGGTCGCGGCGCTCGTGACGGAAGGCGGGCCGTCGCTGCCCGGCGTGCCGTTCACGGCGGGCGAGGCGCTCCAAGTGTAATCCTGATCCCAATCCTGCGGATACGACGCGCTTTGATTTGCGGTGGCGAGCGAGTAGCCGCTCGTCGCGGTGCTCGGATACCACGACGCTTCGTAGCGGAAATTCAGGATGTGAATGTCCCACGGCACGGGCAGCGTGAGCTTGATCGTCTCGCCATCGTTATCGAGTCCGCCGCTCCACGCGCCCGCGGCGAGCACGCTGGCAGCGGCGGGATAGCGCGAAAGAAACGCGGTGCGATCGCGGCAGACGACGATGAACGCGCCAGTCGCCAGTGTGGTGCCCGGCGCGAAGGTATAATCGACGCCCTGCGTGAAACGCACGCCGCTCAAATCGAGCGTCGTCGCGCCGATGTTTTGCAACTCGATAAATTCGAAAGTGCTCCCGCCTTGCGGCGCATACATCACTTCCGTGATGCGCAGGCCATTGAGCGAACCGGGATGCGTCGCGGGCACGGTGGTGTTGTTCGCGAGGCCAGGCGTGGGCACCGCGAAATTCGTGAACGTCGCCGCCGCATCCGTCGTGCGGCCCGTCGAGTAGTCGGCGTATTGCGTCACGGCATCGACTTGATCGAGCACCGCGCCATTCGCGCCGAGCAGCCAGATGAAGCCGAAATCGCCATTGAGTCCGAACGTGAGATAACTCGCATCCAGCACGAGATGTCCGCCCGCCGCGATGAAGCTGAGGTCGGGGAAAGTCTGGCGCGCGGGGTAGTTCGCGATGTCGTCCGTGACGCGCGCGCTGCCGAGCGCGACGGGCGTGGCGGCGGGGTTGTAGAGTTCGATGAAATCGCCATCGAGCCGGTAGTCGGGTTTGCACACCCACTCGTTGAGTTTCACGCCGGTCACCGCGCCGAGCGCGACGGCGGTGCCATTCGCCGCACCGAGCGTCGGCACGGTGAGCGCCCACGTCCCCGGTGCGGCGGCGGTGCGCGAGATGGAGAGATCCGCGATTTGCAGGCCGAAAAGCACCTCGTCCTGCAACACGATTGCCGCGTTGTAAAGCCGCACGGAATCGCCGAGCACATCTAGCTCAAATCCTGTGTGCAGGCCCGCCGCCGCCGTATCGGCGTCCGCGAAAACCAAAAGATAGCCGCCCGCCGCGATCGTCGTCCCGGCAGGGAAAACGTATTTCTGCGGCGTGCCGATTTGATCGCTCAAACTCCAGCCCGTGAGATTCACGGCGGACGCGCCCGGATTGTGCAGCTCGATCACATCGGGATAAGTCGCGCCGTTCAGCAGCGTCACCGCATTGCTCGCGAGCACTTCATTGATCCGCACGCTCGGTGCCGCCGTCGCCGCTGTGGTCCCGACGCTCGTGCCGGTGTTCGTGATTTTCGGCTGCCCGATCAGCCCGAGCAGATACGACTGCCGCTGCGTCATAAAAGTCTTCATCTCCGTGCGCACCGCCGCGGGCACATGCGCGATGTGATTGTCCACGAAAGCGTAGTACGGCGGATACGCCGCCGCCGCCGTGTCCGCGTCGAAAACCGTCCCGAGCAGCTCGCGAATCTGCGTGAGATATTTCGCACGAAACGCCGCATTTCCCGGCGAAGCAGCGGTGCCGAAAAGCGGCAGCAGCGGCTCATGGATCAGTCCGTTTTCCGTCATGTTGTAGAGCCCGTTCGTCGTCGCGCCCGCTACCGTGTCGCCTTTGCCGAGCACGTTATCCATGTCGTGCGGGAGCAAATACAGCCGCCGGTTTCCCAGCGCGTCCTTCGCAAAAGCGCCCGCGTATTCGATGTCCTCGCCGACCGAAATGCTCCCCTCTCCGTTATTCATGATCGTCATCAGCGCCATCCACCGCGCCATGTGATCGAGGTCCGCGACCGTGCCGAGCGTCGCCACTTCCGCATCAGTAAACGGCACGTTGTTCCAAGTGCCCACCTGCACATTTCCCGCCGTCGCTCCGGTGAAATGCGAGGACGCCGTGTTCTGCCACACCGTGCTGAAATTGATCACGTCGCTCCAGTCGTTGAGGCCGTGATGATTCTGTTTGCTCCAGCCGCTCCACATCGCATCGGGATTCGCCGGCGCGGCGGCGGTGCTCGCCCAGTAGCTCGAGCCAGGCTTGCGATACACCTGCACATCCGTCGCGAGCGGCCAGTGTTTGTCCGCCATCACGCCGTCGATTTCCTCGATGCGCGTCAGCATTCCATAATCCTGCGCTGCCTGCGTCGTGGTCGTCACCTCCGTGCCGTTGCGCCGCACTTCGATGCTCGCGGAATCGTGGCACGGCAGCCCCGCCGCCTGCTGCAAGCGCATCGCGAGAAGCTGCACGTAGGCCCACTTCGGATTGATGATGAAATCATGCACACCGTCCCAAAGATCGTCCGTCGGCATCGAGATGCGCATCGGGCGGATCGCGTAATTGCGGCTGCTGTTCCCGCGATTCCGAATCGCGCAGCGGTAGCGGATCGTCGTGTCGTAGCCCTGCGTCACGACGAGCGTGAAATTGAACTGCCGATCGCTGTTCGCGGCGATGCCCATGTAGGCCGAGAGTTCCGCACCCGTGAAAATCTGACGGTAAACCGCCGCCGTGCCCGTGTAGTTTTCGTTGTCGAATTGAAGCTGGCAATTCGCCACCTGCCCCGCGCTCGCCGGCGCGGGCCAGGTGCGCGCGAGCGTGCCATCGCTCGCGCTCACGTAAAATTCGATGATCTGCTTGTCGCCCAGCGGCGAGAGCGTCGCGGTGAAACGCCCCGCGCTGCTGCCCGTCATCGCCACGCTTTGGAAAACGCCTGGCGCAGTGGACGTGGCATTTCTCCAGAAAAGCGTCGCGCTCAAACCCGTCGCCGATTCATCGTCGAGATCGCACGAAATCGTCACCGGCTGCGAAGTCGTCGGCACCGCGGGCGAATGTTTCATATTGGAAATGATCGGCGCGATATTCGTCGTACGGTTCGAGTTCACCGCGCCCGGCGTCCCGCCCGGCGCCGCCGACTCGCCCCAGTTCTGCCCATTGTTTTTCGACACCAGCGGATTGCGCATTTCCATCGACCGCCCGCCATTCGCGATCCCCGTTTTCCAATTCGCGCCCGTCTGCCACACGTAGCCATTCGTCGCATCGAAATTCCGCGTTGCCCAATCGCCCTCATCGGCATACGTCACCTTGTCCACCGTCGTCCACCCGCCCGCGCCATCCGGCATCGAAAGCACGATGTCTTCACCCGTATCCGACAGCGCATCACCCGCCTCCCAAGGCCCCAGAGCCCCCGCCGCCCCGAGCGCCGCCGGATTCGCCGCGACCACAAGAAACCCACCCGCCGCAATCGTCGTCCCATTTGGAAAAGTGTAGTCCACCCCCTGCGTCAGCGCCCACCCCGTGAGCACCACCCCTGCCGCATCGGGATTGTGGATTTCGATGAATTCGAGCGCCTCATTCTCCGGGTAGCTCGAACCCGGCCGATACATGATTTCACTGATCACCGGCGCGGCGAAAGCGCGGGCGGCAAACAGCGTGACCATGGCAAGGGCGATGTAACGGAGGGGTGACAATATCATGGCAAAACGATGGCGCCGTAAATTGTTCTACAAACGCCGCCGCGCAACGGAACGGTGCGGGATATCTGTAAAGTCTACGAAAGACTGTGCGCGGCCCCGCGGCTGGAATTCAACGAGAATCAGGGCAGGACGAAAGATGTGGCGCGCCGTCATCGCGGATGGTGTAGCCGACGGCCTCGTAGCTGCGGCGGCGTTTGTCGAACATCCTCGAGAGCATGGGCACAGCGCCGCCGATGTAGTCACGGACACGCACCTCGGTCTTGCTGGTGTGAAAGCAGTGGAGTCGGCCAACGTATTGCTGGAGCGTGACCCTCCATAAAATGGGCAGGGCGAGAGACAGGGTGTCGAGCCGACTGTCGTCGAAGCTCTCGCCGATGTATCGGCCGGTTGCGATGATGACGCGGGGCGCTTCCGCAGGGATCGCGGCCAGTTCGCTGGCGGCAACGGCGCGGGCCTTCGCGTCCTGACCGCCTTTCAGCATGACGACATGCGCGACCTTTCCGCGCAGCGCGCCGGCGATTGCAGCGCCGCCTTGTCAAGTTGCAATCAGTCGGCATATCCTCCGACACATCATGAACCACTCGATTTGTTTCCGCGGCAGGATAGGCCAACGGCGCCCGGAGGGCTCCTCACGTCTATTGAGGCCTCTTTCTTCTACTTTGGCTTTGTTTACAATGCATGCCTTCGCACCACTCGTACCGGCGAAGGATAAAGCTTTATCGATTAAACCCGTTGAAATCCAAGTCGGAGAAGCCGCTCTTTTGTCTTGGGCTGTTGAAGGAAATCCATCCGTATATCTTTCTGGTATCGGTCGCGTGCCACCGTCCGGCTCGCGCAAAGTTATGCCGACATCGGCTGTAAGCTACTTCCTATTGGCAGAAAACGGAACAAATATCTCCGTTCACAATGTCCGCGTAAATGTAACAGGGGCGCGAGGAGACGATGGGTTTCCAAAAGACCTAAATCAATTTCGTTATCCTATATCTACAAAGACCGAAATGGGTTTGGTTGATCTCCTTGATCGCTTGCGTGACGTGATGCAAAATACACTTCAGTTCAGCCTTCGCGAGATGATAGAATCCGCCAAGCGAATCGTCATTATCACGAATCTGTCGGAGCGCGCGTCGTTGCTAGACGGAAAAGATAAGGCCATTGGAGCGCGTCGTCTTGCGTTTCGTGTTGATGTTTCGCCCCCCTCTCGTGAGTCGAGCCATATACATTGGAACATTAGCACCATGGTCGATTATCGTAAGCGAATTGAAAAGACGTGGCGAACGGAACGGGACGAAAAGATGTATCGCGCCCAGGCTGATCTCCTTAACAGTCTGTTGAAAAACCCTCAAGCGGCGGCGGACAGAGGGTAGCCTTGCTGGGATTGGAGATATTCGCGGCCAAAGCGCGCAGAGTGCGCGAATCGGCAGAGTAACCTCAGAAACGGTCGCCAGAACCGATCATAG
>JANNWY010000261.1:0-31959 GCA_031409335.1 Chthoniobacteraceae bacterium
GCGCCGTCCGGCCCCATGTGGCGGCAGCATGGCTCGCCGTCCACGACCGCGGCGATTTTTGTGTAAATGGGTGCGAGGGATTCCCAGCCTTCTTTCGAGCCGCCGGGCATGATGCTGGGGCCTTTGAGCGCGCCTTCTTCACCGCCGGAGACGCCGACGCCGAAGAAGTGAATTCCCTTTTCCTTGAGATACTTTTCGCGGCGCGGCGTGTCGGTCCAGAGCGAGTTGCCGCCGTCGATGATGACGTCGCCGGGCTCCATGAGCGGGATGAGCTGCTCGATGACTGCATCGACGGGCGCGCCTGCTTTCACCATGATTTGCGCCTTGCGCGGGCGTTTGAGAGCGGCCAC
Organism: Chthoniobacteraceae bacterium; assembly: GCA_031409335.1. GTDB lineage: Bacteria > Verrucomicrobiota > Verrucomicrobiia > Chthoniobacterales > Chthoniobacteraceae > JANLQB01. The sequence goes on from JANNWY010000261.1 coordinate 351, forward strand.
GAATTCTTGAAGCGACTGGGCAAAGACGAAATTCTTTCCCTTGCCACGCGCCGCGGCAAACGCATCGACGACGCTCGTCGTCCGATTGAAGACGGCCACAGTGAAGCCCTTGGACTCCATGTTCAAAACAAGGTTTTCGCCCATAACGGCGAGGCCGATCAGGCCGATGTCACATGTGCTCATACTGTGGTGATTGGGGTTGCGTAGATTTTTTGGATTCGGAACTTGAGAGGGATGGGAGGCTACCGGCAAAGTATCGCGAATGGCAACGGACTTTTCCGCAGCATCTCCCACCCGCGCACTTTGCGTATCGCTTCGCCCCCTCTTGCGCGCATGAATCTTCCGAATCGGCTGACGACCGCGCGCTTCGTCCTGACCGCGGTGTTCGTCGCTGTGCTTTCCGCGGAGTGGCGATTCGCACGGACCACCGGGCTTCTCATCTTCATCGCCGCCGGCATCACCGACTACCTCGATGGCGCGATCGCGCGAAAGCGGAATCTCGTGACCGATTTCGGGAAACTCATGGACCCGCTCGCGGACAAGATCATGATGGCTGCCGCGTTCATCCTGCTCGTGCCGCTCGATGCGTTTCCCGCGTGGGTCGCGATCGTGATTATCTCGCGGGAATTTGCGATCACGGGCTTGCGACTACTCGCTGCCAGCAAGGGGATCGTGCTGCCCTCCGAGCGGATGGGAAAACACAAAACGGTCTGGCAGATCGTCACCGTGTGCTTCTTTCTGCTGCTGCTTTCGATCAAGGAATTCGCGACCGCGGGCATTGGCCACAGCGGAATGTGGTGGACGATTGCGTGGCGCTTCGGCGGCGGCGCGCTGATCACGCTCGCGCTCGTGCTGACGCTTTACTCCGGGATCGGCTACCTCTGGAAAAACCGCACGCTGATTTCCGCAGCGTGATGCCTGCGCGTCAGCGCACGTCCACCTGATCGCTCGGCAACAGACGAGGATCCTGGCTAGGATCTTTTTGCAACTGCTTGTAGCGATATACGGTGATTTTTCCGTCGCGGATCAGATTGATCCTGTCCCCCGCAAAATCGCCGGGTCCTCCTGCTGCCGCAATTGCCGACATTAGCGTCAGGTCCGGCGACCACTGCATTCGCGAAGGTTGTCTGACATTCCCTCCGATCACGACATAACGCACCGTCGTGGCGACCATGATCGTCGCGGTCGGCCACCGGAATATTTTCTTTTCGACGAGAACGCGCTCAATCGCGCGTTCCAACTCGCTCGGCGTCCGCCCGGAAGCCTGGAGGGATCCAGCGTAGGGAACGCTCACATTCCCATCACCGCCAACCGTGTAGGTGGTGCCGCTAAACGCGACAGCATCGTCAGGCGGCATTCCCGCCATGCGAAGTTCGATCATGTCGTTCGGTCGCAAGACAACGCTCGACGATGTGCGGACCCCTGTTGCCGCAGAACCCGCCGTCGCCGCAACGGCTTTCGCGACTGGCGGGGAATCCGCAGCGAGTGAGGAAACAAGGGTGGCGACGAACGTGCAGAACAAGAGGAATGTAGCGCGCATAGCTTGGGATCAGTATTCTTCGCGATCGGTCGAACGCGGGCGGGCCGGAGTCGCGGCACCTGCGGTCGCGGTTTCCCGCTGGGCGTTCTCGCGTTTGGTCGGGTTGTAGTAGTCGTTGTAAGTGTTGTAGTAGTTGTATCCCTCGTCGTGCTTGGTATCGACGTTGTTCAAGACGACTCCGATCAACGTGCCACCGGCGTGCTGCACGGCCTGCTTCACCCGCTGCAACATGGCGCGCGGGAAACGACGATGTTGCACGACCATCACAGTCACATCGACTTCGCTAGCGAGCACCGAACCGTCGCTGACGCCAAGAATTGGCGGCGAATCGAAGAACACGAGATCGTACAAGCCTTTCGCCTTGGCGATCATCTCGACCATTCGCTGGCTGTTCAGGATTCCCACCGCCCCGTCAGGAATCTGGCCGCTCGGGATGAATGAAAGATTGTCGATCTTCGTCGTGCGCGTGATTTCCTCGAGATCGGCTTTGCCAGTCAGGTAGTCGGTCAGGCCAAAATCGTTATCCACCTCAAACAAGTTGTGCTGCGTCGGCCTGCGCAAATCTGCATCGACGACGAGGACATTGTAGCCGCCCTTGGCGCAGGTGAACGCGAGGTTGTTGAGCGTCGTGGATTTGCCTTCACCGGGACCGCCGCTCACGAGCGTGAACGTATTCGCGTTTCCGTCGGGTTTGTTGAATTCGACGTTCGCCCGCAGGATGCGATACGCCTCGGCGTCTGCCGTGTCGCCTTTGCTCTTGATGAGCATCGAGACGTCCTTCGGAATGACGGCAAGCACCGGAATCTGGAGGTAACGCTCGACATCATCGAGCGTCTTCACGCTGGTATCGAGGTATTCGATGAAGAACGCGAGGCCGACACCGATCACCAAGCCAAGCAAAGCGGCGAGCGCCATGTAAGCGGCCACCTTTGGCTTCGATGGGCGGATCGCCGCCTCCGCCTTCTCCCAAATCTTGGCCGGGTCGAAATCAATTCCGCGCTGCAGAAGTTCGGTCGCGTACCTGGTTTGCGCGGCTTCGTAGATGCGCTTTGCCTGGAGGAAGCGAGTTTTGGCTTCGATGTATTCATTCGCCTTCTGTTTGTCAGCAATCTGAAGTCCCACCGCCTCAACCGATTTTTTTTCCAGTTCCACCAGCACTCCTTCATTAAACTGGATGCGAATCGCCAGATTCTCGCGAACTCGTTCCAATTGACCGGCCAATTCCTGCTGAAATTTTACCTCAAGCGCCTTCAGTCCCGTAAGCCGCGGGTGATTCTCGCCGAGCCCTGCATTGAAGAGCTGGATGTAACTTCTTGATGCATCCTGCAGTTCGCCCACCAGTTTTTCAACGCTGAGATCCTGCACTCCGAGCGTCCGCAAGGCATCCTTCAGCGCATCAGGCTTGAGTTTCATGATTTCTGCCATCTGCCCTTTGAGTTTCAACACATCGACGCGGGATTCGTTTAGCTGGTTGTCGATCATCAAAAGATTCCGATCGGTTTGGCTGATCAAACTTCCGTAATCCGTCGGATTCGGATCAACGATCCCGTCGCGCTCGCGAATCTTCGCCATGTCCACCGCGGCCTCGTCCGCGCGCTTGCGCTGTTTTTCCACCTCGTCCCGCAACTGCTCCAGTCCCTTGTCGATGTTCTTTTGCAGATCGGTCAGTCGCTTTTGCTGGTACACGACGGCGATCGTATTGGCGATATTCGCCGCCTCCTGCGCATCCGTGCTGTAAACGCCGACTTCGATCAACCCCGTATTGCGCACCTCGCGAAGGCTCAACATTGAGAGCAGTTTCTGATAAGCACTTTGCGGCTGCATCGACCGGCCTTCGGTTGACCACGCTTCCACTAGTTTTAGATTGCTGATCACCTCGTAGAGAATCTCAGTCTTTTGCAGAATGTTAAACTGCGTCGAGACAAACTGCGGATCTAAACCACGCGCTCCACTCTGCCCAAAGATACCACTGATCGGCCCCGAGTTGTCGGTCTTCACCTCCATCGTCACTTTCGATAGATACTGGCGTGGCAGGAAATAGACGGTGACGCCCGCAGTGATCATCACAAGGAGAAAAGCCAACGCGATCAATCCCGCCCGCAGCCGAATCGTTCGCCAGTAGTCCAGAAAGTGGAGTTTTACCTCGCTTGCATCGTTCATAAGAGGAATGTTTTTAGGGGAGACAGGGCGTATCAATAGGCTCAAGCACGGCAATCCGCAACGGCAGAAACATGAAATAATCGGCGCTTTGCCGAGGTTTCCTGGGACTAAAACTCATACTCGGCTCCGATAAAAACCCGGCTGCGATCGTAGTCCAGATTATCGACGTTTGAGATCACCTTGGTGAATGAAAAAGTGGCATTCAATGTGAGCTGCCGGGTGAAATGGTACTCCAGCGCAATGTTTGCATCGATCGTCAAGACCTTCTGGTCGTCCCCTCCCCGGAAGCTCGTGTTTCTGCTCAAACCCGTGATTCCCGAGGACAAACTCAATCTCGGCGTGAAGGCTTTGAAGTAGTTCACACTGGACCGGAAGCTGATCGTCTCGCTGCCTGCGCTCGGCGGCTCTTCGAAGCCAAAGCGCGAATTCCACTGGATGCTCGAGGTCTGCCCGATTCGGTAGTTGATCGACGCTTCGCCATACGGCGCGCTCGACGTCTCGCCAGTGTCTTCAAATATCCGTATTGCCTGCCCCAGCCGCACCGTCCCGGAAAGGCGCGAACTCAGCCGTATTTCCGCGCCCACCAGCAGCACCTCACTGGTCGCATTGAGCGACGGCGAGTCGGGATAGTTGATCAAGACATGGCGAAACTCCGCGATCAGTGTGTAGCGCGGTTTCCACAGGTATTTTGCCTCGGCACTGAACGTCGTCTCGTAGATATCGCCATTGTTCGCCGCGGTGGAACCGGAACCTTGATCCAAATACAATATCGCATTTTGGCCAGCGCTGAGTGTGGTGGTCAAACGCGGCGTCACCCGGTATTGCACGTTTAGCCGCGCCAGCGCGTTTACAATGTCGCCAGCCCCGAGGCGGTCTGGCGTGTTGATCCGCGTGAGGTCCGGCTGTGAAATATATGCCACATTGGAGGTGAACGACGCTTGGAGACGGGGCGTTAAATTGTAAAGATACGCCAACGATATCGAACCCGAATAATCGTCCTGTCCGTCCTGGCCCGTCCGGTTCCAATACCGGTCAAACGAACCATTCATATCCAACGTGAAAAGCGACCGCCGCGTCACCTGCTGCGTGTCAAAGCGCACGCCCACCCGCGACACCAGACTTCCGATCCGCTCCTGCGGCTCGGGAGCGGGCACGAAGACGGGTGGCCGCCCCGGCGTGATCACCCGGCGGAAAGTCGTCGTCGTGACGGGCCGTTGAAAAACAAGCTCGCCATCCGGCGTGAACGCCTGCTCGAACGTGGTCGTCGTGACGGGCTCAAAGGTGACGGTATCCGGCGTGCCTGGATCGATCAGAATCTGATTGTTCGGAAAGCGGAACGGATCGTCCGGCGTTTGGAGAACATTGTCGTCGTAACCTTGCGAGGTCGTGACCTTGAATCGGAAACGCGGACGTGCCAGCCGCCCCTGCCCGCCAGTGTAAGTCGTCGCTGGCCCGCCAAAGAATCCCGGCAACGTGAAAGACGGCGGAGCGGTCTGCGAGGCAGTGGAATCGCCTGGCCCAAACGCGGAACTCGGACCGGTCGGCCCATCCCCGGTCGCCTCCCCCGGTTGCGTGCCCGTCGGTTCGCCAGGCGCTGTCGGCGTTCCAAACGAAGAACTCGCACCCGGACCATTCGCCGACTCACCCGGCGCTGGCTTCGGCGTCGTCGGGATGAATGGATCCACGATGCCGCCAGTCTTGGGTGCTGGCTTGCCCTCGGGTGTCGTGGAGCCCGGCGGCAAAGTCTCCGGTGTGCCCTCCGGACTCTCCGGGCTGCCGGGATCGTTGCTCTGGCCCTTGCTTCCCGCTTTCGCGCCGCCCTTCCCCGCGCCCGATTTTCCCGCGCCCGATGGCGTCGAGCCTTCCGCGGCACTTCCAGCCGCGCCTCCACCGCTGCCAGACGCCGCCGCTCCACCACTCTCCTGCGCGACCGCGATCCCGCCAAGACAGACTCCCGCGACACAGGCTGTAATCCATCGCCAATGGCAAATCATGGTGCGTCGAAACGGGCGTGAATCGGAAAATCGTCTGGCGCTGGCTGGCTCAAGCGGCATCGGACTACCGGATGCGGCGACCGCGCGCAACTGCTTAATCTTCCCGACCGGAATGGCCGGGAACGCAGAGCGGGTGAAGGGAATCGAACCCTCATAGCCAGCTTGGAAGGCTGGAGCTTTACCACTAAGCTACACCCGCGAATCGCTGCAATAGTGCGCGGCCCGCGCTCGTTGACAAGTGCCATTTTCGTTTCCGGGGAGAGCATGCGCCAGCGGCATCACACGACAGGCAGTTCAAAGACGTTGACCCGCGAGCCGACCGCCAATTCACGCCTCAAATCGTTGCCCGGTTGCGGCTCCAGGGAAAACGCCGAGCCATTGACGCTCAACGATTCCACAAACTGCGCGCCGATCCCCGATAGCCGCGTGGTCGGGATCGCCGCAGTCACACTTCCGACGATGATCCGCGCGATCTTCGACACCGTCCCCGCCGCATTCGTCGTTCCCGCTCCGCTGATTCCAAGGTCATCGTTCGTGCCAAAAATCCGATCAGTTCCCGCCGCCGCGCCGGCAATGATACTCGTGCTGTCCAAAGCCCCGACAATTCGCACGCTGCCGATTTGCGCATCCGCGTTGACCTCGCCACCGCGCGGGTTCGCCACCGTGGCATTCACACTGTAGCCCGCGAGGATCTCCGCAAATCTCGCGTCACCATCGATGATCAGGCTGCGGAATGCCGGCGCGCTGGTGTCCCCGGGAGCCGCGATGATCGCCGCGATGGTTGCGCTGCCAGTCACATCGCCGCGAATGCGCAACGTGTCGATCGTGGTCTCGGAGCGGATCGTCCCGCTCAGCGCGAGACCGCCGCCGCCGTCCACACCCGCCACGACATCGCCGCCGACCGTCAGATGGTCGATCCGATGCGCAAACAAAAACCCGCTACCCACCAGCGCGGTCGAAACATTCGAATCTCCGCCGAGGATGCTCCCGGTGATCACGCCGTTGAACAGCTTTCCGCCCACGTCCACACCGCCACTGCGATTCCCCAAACCGCCACGCACATTTCCGCCAATGCTCAGAAGATTGATGTGACTGCCGGAGCGAATCGTCCCGGAATCGTCGCCGTCGCCGCCGAGGACCGAGCCAACGGTCGTTACGGTTCCGATGCGCTCATTCGATCCGACAAAGGCGCTGTTGTCGCCATCGCCTCCGCGGATCTGGCCAAGGATGCGGGCTGTTCCGAGCAAATCGCTGCCGAAAATCTGGCCAGAGTTGTTGCCTGCGCCGCCGACCACATCGCGCACCACGACCACTCGATTGATCGTATTCCCGAAAATCTGACCGGACGAGACCCCGTCGCCACCGACCAACGAGCCGATGCGCACCGAGCCGATCTCGGGCGCGACGATGTTGCCGGAATTATCCCCAGCTCCTCCCGCGAACTCGCCGACCACGTGGAGATTGGAAATTCTCGAGTTCGCATTCAACAAGCTGCGGAGCGAGCCGCTCACATCGCCATCGCCACCCGCGACCCGGCCGATCTGCGCGTTGTCGATCCGGCCCGTGAAGAAAATCGAGCCGGAATTATCCGCGGTTCCGCCCAGCAACGCGCCGTCGATTTGCAGATTGCGAATGATGCCGAACTGCGCGCCAACGATTTGGAGAGTCGCTTGGAAGTTTCCGAAAACCCGAAAGCTGTCGATCGGCCCGAGCACCCGGCTGAGTGTATCCGCTCCGCCACCCGTTCCCTGCGTGGTGGTCCCAAAGCGGCCCATCGATCGCACCACGAGATTCTTGATCGCCGCATCCACTGTGGAATCGCCGATGTGAATCCTTCCGAGATCGCCGTCGATATTCACCGTGCCAAGGTCGATGCCATTGGCAAACTGCAACACGCCAGCCTGCGTCGCCGCAAGAATGGCACCCACGTTGACAAAACCATTTCCCTTCACGCCACTGGCATCGCCGTTAAATCCAGGCTGCGCCACCGCCGTCACCGAGAGGTCCGCATCCTGAAACTGCAAGTTGTCACCCGTGAGATTGATCGACTGAAGCTGCCGTCCGCCGATCCCGTTTGGCGCGCCAAACGAGAGCCGCGCATCGGACAAAGCGCCCCTCGAAATATGCACGGTGGCCAGATCGCCATCCACGTCGATGAATTGCACCGTCCGGCTGTCCACGCGCCGCAGATCATCATTAAAAATCGTCCCGCGCGCCGCGCCGCCCGCGATCGTCAAAGTTGCGCCCGCGTTCACGACATTCCGCAGATCGACGAAGAAACTCTCGGTCGCCTCAAACGTCGCGTCACCGTTCAATGTGACCGGGACTGGCGTGGTCGTCGCACCTGCCGCGATCGTGAAAGGTGTGATTCCCAAGGGGACGAAGTCCGAGCCCCGCCCGGCGCTTCCACTGGTGGCCACAGCGTTGAACGTCGTCGCGCCTGCGAGCGTATCGGAAAGTTCGACCGTGAAGTTGATCGTCGGTTGTCCTGAATCCCCCTCGACTCGAAACGCATTTCGGATGCCGATCCCGACCGTGGTATCGCCGTCCGTGAGGACCGTCCCCGTGCCCGTGGCCGTCAGGATGGTCGCATTCACCGGACCCGAAATCCGCAGCCCAAAAGTTTCGATCTGTTCCCGGAATGTGTCGCCGTTGATGACCACGCGCACTTCCTTCTGAATCTCGCCCGGCGCAAAGTTCAGCGCCCCGGTCCTCGCCACGAAATCCTCCATCGGGCCGACTGAGAACGCGGTCCCATCCTCCGTCGCAAAATTCACATCCACCGCCTTCCCGCTCGCGGCGGAAAGCGCAACGGTAAAGATCATCTCTCGAATCCCAGCATCGCCTTCGATGATATTCGCATCACTCACAAAAACCACCGGTGGCGCGTCATCGTCCAAAATCGTCGCAGTCAGGCTGGCGCTGTCCACGTTCGCGCTGCCTCGCCTCAGTTGCCCGAATTCCGCGCCGCTCACCGTCACGCCAAACGTCTCATCGACCTCATCCAGCACATCGGCAATGATCGGGACGATGAAGGAAATCCCATCGCTCGCAGCAGAGCCGGGAGTGTAGAAAAACTCGGTGTTCACTGCCTCAAAATCCGCGCCCGAAACCGCAGTCCCAGCTTGCGTCGTCACACGGATCGACACCGGTCGCTCGGAAACCTCGGACAGCGTCACCCTGAATGTGGCGTTCGTCTGACCGCCGTTGCCTTCCGTGGTCTGCAAGGCAGTGCCGCTGAAAGTCAGCGTCGGCGCAGCGTCATTGTCCGTGATCGTCCCCTTCGCTTCCGCGCGGGAGACCGCCGCGCCGGATTCCCCGCTCAAAAGCACCCTGAAAAACTCCTCGTCCGACTCATCACGCGCATCGCCATTGATCGTCACCGCAAAGTCCTCTTCGAAATCACCAGTCGCAAACGTGAGCGTAACTCCACCCACCGCGCCTGGCAGATAGTCCTGCGCTTGATTTGAAAGTCCGCTGGTCGGGTTTGCATTCGTCGCCGCATCCGTTCCGACCGCTGTCGCGGCCTTCACAGTCACGGGGCCTTTCTCGTTAGCGGCGGAAAGTCTCACCTTGAAAATCAACTGCTGCTGCGTCCCCGCATTGCCCTCCACGATGCTGGCATCCGCAACGCTCAAAGTCGGTGCCTGATCCCCGTCGTCCCGGATCGTCACGGCAGTCGAACTCTCATCGGCCGGATTGCCTTCACTCAGCACCGCTGCGTTCACCGGATTGAAAAGCCGGACTTGGAAGGTCTCGTCATTTTCAAAATTGATGTCGCCGATGATGCGGATGCGGATTTTTTCGCTCGCGGTGTTCGATCCCGCGGCAAACGTGATCGTTCCCGATTTTGCCACAAAATCGGTGATGCCCGTGCCGGTGGATCGCGCGGTAAAATCCACGGTTTCGTATTGCACAGTCACGGCGCGCGCATTGTTCCCGGAGCGGACGACATCGAACTCCACAACCCGATCCGCCTCGCCAAATGACGCGCCAGCCACTGGCACCAACTCGAGCCGCGCCCCACCCCCCTCGTCGTCCACGATCGTCCCCGTCGCGCTGTCCGCGCCTTCCACGATTTCCGCGTTCAGCGAGCCAAAAATCATGAGCTTGAACTGCTCGTTCACCTCGGAAGCCGTGTCGCCATTCACCGTGACCGAGACAGGCACTGACGTTTGACCTTTCGGGATCGTCGCCTGCAACGCGGAGATGCCCACATAGTCCTGCCCGGCAGTCGCCGTGCTGTCCTGCGTGCTGTAAAAGAAACTCACGCCCGCGTCCTGCGTCGATGCGCTCGAAAGGCGCACGGTGAAAGTGATCGTCGTCGTCCCGGCATCGCCCTCGACCACCGATTTGTCCGTCACGCTGAGAATCCGCAGATCATCGTCGATGATCGCGCCCGACGCCGAGGCGCGGTCGATCACCACGTCATTTTGCAACGGAGTCGTCGGCTTCTTGATCTCCACGGAAAACGTCTCCGTTTTCAGCTCATCGGTCGTATCGCCGACGACGTTCACCGTCACGGTTTTCTCCACTTCTCCGGCGGCAAAGGTGAAGGATTGATCGACGATCCCCGTGAAGTCATTCAGCGTCGTCGCACCCACGCTCGCCAGCGCCGTGCCGTTCACGGTGTTCACCAGGAATGTCACCGGCAAATCGGACGGATTTTCGAGCTTCACCTTGAAAGTCATCGCGCTCGTCGGCGAATTCCCTTCGGTGAACGCCGCCGGATCTTCAATGCTAATCCGCGCCTGATCGTCGTTCTGAATCGTGCCCACTCCCTGCGTCACGCTGATCGCCGCATTCACCGACGACACCAGATTCACGAAAAACTGCTCCGCATTCTCCAGTCGGCTGTCGCCAGCGACGGTGATCGCAATCTGCTGCAACAAATTGCCACCCGGCTGGAATGTGAGTGTTCCATTCGCCGCGGTAAAATCCTTCGACGCGCCGGTTGAAATCGCGGTCCCATCCCTCGTTTCAAAATTCACGGTAACCGCCTCCGTCAACACCGAGCCGGGTGCGGTGAGCTGCACGTCGAAGAAATACGTCGTCGTCCCACCACTTCCCTCCGCCTGCGACCGCGGCGCGATGCTGACCGTCACTTCATCATTCTGAATCGTCCCCACCGCATCCGCCGTCCCGAGCACCGCGCCATTCGCAGCCGAAAGCCGCACGCCAAACGTCTCGTCCGATTCATTCACCGCATCGCCCAAAATCGGCACCGAGATCAGCACGCTCGTCTGCCCCGCAGCGAACGTCACCAACCCATCCACGACTGCCGTGTAATCCGCACCCGCCAGCGCGGGACGCACCGCTGCCGCAAGATCGCGCGTCGAATAGGCTGCCGTCACGGTTTCCGAAGCAGGCTGCGAAAGCGTCGCCGTAAATTGCATGAAACTCGTCCCGGAATTTCCCTCCACGACCATCCCGTTCCCGAGACTCAGCGTCGGCAGCGGATCATTGTTGTCGAGGATCGTCCCGATCCCCGCGTCCTTTGCGAATGTCGCCCCAACCGGCGCATTCGACAGCCGCACGACAAACGTCTCCGCACTTTCCCGGATCAGATCTCCCACGATCGCAATCGAGACCAGCTTTTGTGTTTCATTGGCCGCGAAAGTCAGCGTCTGCGTGGCGGGGGTGAAGGTAAAATCAGCCGTCGAAGCGGTGCCCGGCTCGGTCGTCACGTTCACCGACACCGGTGATGACTGCGGATTCAGCAGGCGCACGAGGAAAATCGCGTTCGACGATCCGATGTTTCCCTCGGTGACGGCCACGTCATTGATTGAAAAGACCACCCCGTCATCGTTCAAAATCGTGCCGGTCGCCGCACCACGCCCGATTGCCGCGTTCACACTCGGCTCCGTCAGATTCACCAGAAACGTCTTGTTCGCCTCCGAGGTCGAATCGCCAATGATCGGGACCAAAACCTCAATGCTCGGCTGGCCAGGGCGGAAGGTCAGAGTCCTCTCAGTGACCGCAGTGTAGTCGGTTCCGGCAGTCGCCGTGCCGTTTGCCGTGTTCACTTTCACCGTCACGTCTCCCGTGGCCGGCGGATTCTCCAGCGTCACCGTAAAAACCGCCTGCGTCGTTCCACCACTTCCCCCCTCGAAAATTTGCACATCGGTCACCTGCAGCGCCGCGTCGTCAGCTATGATGCTCCCGGTCCCCTGCGCACGGGAGATGACCGCGTTTGTGCTGTTGTCGCTCAGATTGAGAAAAAACGTCTCGTTCGGCTCCACGACTGCATCGCCAACGATTGGCACGAAAATCTGCTTGGTCGTCTCACCCGGATGAAACGTCAGCGTGGTGGATGCGACGGCCGTGTAATCTGTCCCGGCGGTCGCTGTGCCCCCACCCGTCGCGGCCTGCACCGTCACATCCCCCACCAGCGGGCCACTGCTCAAAGTCACCGTGAAAACCGCCTGCTTTGTCCCAGAACTCCCTTCAACCACCTGCACATCGTCCACACGAACATTCGCCGCCGGCGGCGCATCATCGTTGGTGATCGTTCCCTCCACTTGTGGCGTGCCAACGAGCACGCCAGTCGTGCGCGGACTGTTTTGCAGCAAATTCACGAAGAAACGTTCCGTTGGCTCAAATGTCGTGTCGCCGCTGATCTTCACCGTCAGTTTGGCCGTTGTCGTCCCGGCAGCGAACACGACCGGTGGAATATTTGCGTCATCGATCACGGCCACGTAATCCTCGCCCGCTTTCGCAGTGCCATCCGCGGTCACGGCCAGCACGGCGACCGACGTGCTGACTGGATTGGAGAGGGTCAGCGTGAACTCCATGTTCGACTCGCCAGCGCTGCCCTCGACCAGAGTCGCGCCGGTGATCGTCACCGTCGGCACTGGGTCGTCGTTGGTGATCGTCCCCGTCGCGGACGCAGTTCCGAGGGTTCCCTCGCCCGTCGGCGTATCGAGCCGCACGAAGAGCCTCTCGTCCTGTTCGCGTTTTCCGTCGCCGTTGACAACCACGCGGATGAATTGCTCGGTTTCCCCGGGGCGAAATGTCAGCGTGCCCGAAGTCGCCAAATAGTCGCCATCCGACACCTTTGCGGCCGTATTTACAGGCAGGAGAGGCCCGTCCGCCGTCGCGAAATGCACCGTCGCATCGCTCGTGATCGCGCCTGTCAGCGTCACCGTGAAAATCATCTCCTTCGTCCCCGAATCTCCCTCGGTGAACGGACCTGCCGGAGCGGCAATCGAGAAGGTGGCCGGAGCGATGCGCGCTTCGAGCGGTTCGATGAGGGGATGATTCATGAGAATGCCGGGGAAAAAGTTCGTGAAGCTACTGCCCGGGGTCGAACCGTCAAGCAAGCCATAAAGAATTTAGGTGAGGCAAGTCACCCTTGCACGGGTAAAGGCACCCGCTACACTCAAAGCCGATGATTTTTCCACGCCTCTTCCCGGTGATCCTGCTGACGCTGGTCGCAGGCTCGTTTGCACAGGTGGGCGAGGTGCCAAACACGCTCACTGCGATGGAGAAAGCGGAAGGCTGGAAGCTGCTCTTTGACGGCAAGGCGGTGAAGGGCCTCGCGGGTTTGCAGAAGCGCGATTTCCTGAAGGAAGGCTGGGAGATCAAAGACGGCGCGCTCAGCCTGCCCAAGAGCGTGCGGGATAGCGGCAAGGCAACCGGCGGCGACCTCGTGACCTCGGAGCAGTTCGGCGACTTTGAGTTCAAATTCGATTTCAAACTGGCCGCTTCCGCGATGAGTGGCGTGCTCTATTTCGCGCGCGGCGGCGCGGGTCAAAAGCCGACCGGCCACGAGTATCAAGTCATCGACGACGTGCATCATCCCGAGGGATTGAAAGGCGGGCCGCTCTTTCGCACCGGCGCGCTGACCGGCGTGCTGCCGCAAAAGGCTGGGATGAATGTGCTGATGGCCGAACGCCCGGACGAGGAGCAGTGGAACACCGGGGTGATTTCAGTGCTCGGAAATCACGTGGAGCACTGGCTCAACGGGCAGAAAGTCCTCGAGTACGAATGCGGCAGCGCTGCGCTGAAAGCCGCCGTGACGGCGAACAAGGCGAAGGTCCACACGCTCTTCGGAGCGAAGATCAAATCGTCCCTCGCGATTCTCGACAAGGGCGAGGAAATCGCGTTTCGGAACATCAAGGTGCGCGCCATTTCCGCCACCCCGCCCCCACTGCTCACGGCCCCCGTCGCGCCGCCGTCTCCCGCGAAACCTGCGTGGCAAAAGCCGCCGCCGCCGCCGCCGCCAGTCTTGAAGTAAAACCCATTTTTTCCCATGCGCCCGCTGCTCACCTGCCTCGCCATCTCCATCCTCTCGCTGGCCGCATCCGGCGCGGAAGCGAACACGCTCACGGATGCGGAGAAATCCGAAGGCTGGAAACTGCTCTTCGATGGCACATCGACGGCGGGCTGGCGCGGCCTCGGGGGGAAACCATTCCCCGAAAAAGGCTGGGTCGCGATCGACGGCACCTTGCATCACGCTAAAGGCGCGGGCGGGGGCGACATCGTGACGACCGATGCGTATGAAGACTTCGAGCTTTCGTGGGAATGGAAAATCGGCGAGGCCGGAAACAGCGGCCTGAAATACAATCTGCCCGATCCGAAACGGGGCGTCGGTTTTGAATACCAGCTCCTCGACGACGAAAAACACGCCGATGCGAAAATGCACGATGGCACCCGCACCACCGCATCCCTTTACGACGTGCTCGCGCCAGCCGCCGGCAAAAAGCTGAACCCGCCCGGCCAGTGGAACACGAGCCGCATCATCGTCAAAGGCAGCCACGTCGAGCACTGGCTCAACGGCGCAAAAACCGTGGAATTTGAGCTGGGAAGCGACGCGCTCAAGACCGCCATCGCCGCCAGCAAATTCAAGGCGAACGCGGCCTTTGGCGTTAAAACGAAGTCGCCCATTCTGCTCCAGGATCACGGCGACGAAGTCTCGCTGCGCGCGATGAAAATCCGCGTGCTCGCCGCGAAGTAGCGGCCCGTTCTTTCATGGACGAAGAGCGGCTCCGCGACTGGATGGCCGCCGACCTCGCGGACATCGCCACCACGCGCATGCCATTCGGCAAATTCGGCCCCGCCCACTTCCCGCCGCGCGGCGTCCCGATCTACGATTTACCGTTGGAGTATCTCGCTTGGTTTGCGCGAAAAAATTGCTTCCCCCAAGGCCGCTTCGGCGAGCTGCTGCGCATCGTCCACCAGATGAAAGTCGATGGCCTTGATGAAATCTTCGACCCGCTCCGCCGCCGCGCCGGAGGCAAAACCAATCTTCGCCCCAAACCAGCACCCGTCCGCATCCGCACCGACGGTGACTGATGCGGACGCGCGCCGTAGTGGACGAACGGGCGGATCTCCCGCAGGTCCGGGCAACTTTTCTTTGCCGGAACAGGCGGCCCGCCAAGGCGGGACCGTCGCTGGAAGCGCCCGGCGCGATCTGGAAAAGAAGAGCGGTCGCAAAGTCGTCACCGCGGAAAACTTTCTCAGCCTCACCCAATCCACGAAAAAAAACGCTGCGCTCAAAAAGAGGGAACGACCGCTCTTTTACTTCATCCGGTCGAAAGTTTTCTGCAGCAGATCGAGGTCGCTGGCTTCGCTGACCTTTGCCCGCGAGGATTCGATCCATTTCTTTTCCAGCGTGTTTTTTGTCGGGCGATCGGATTCGTAAAAGACTCCGAAGAGGCCGGGGAATGCGAGGCCGGCCAGCTTGTAGGCGGCGAGTTCGTCGGTCACGTCGTGGCGCGCTTCGTCCTCGGGCGTGTTGTCCCACTTTTTCTCGTCGATGACGGTGAACGCGCCGCCTTTGCGTGGATTGCCGGCATCGAAGACTCCGGGGTAAAATTCGACGCACTCCGAGAGACACTCAATGACGGAGAAACCTTCGTGATCCATCGCGCGCTCGATCATTGCAATCATGTGATTCACCTGCGTCGCGTGCGTCCTGCCGATGAAGGTCGCACCGGCGGCGAGCAGTTTTTTGATTGGGTTCACCGGCTGGTCGATCGCGCCGGTCGGGTCGGTCTTCGATTTGAAACCGATCGGTGAAGTCGGCGAGGTCTGCTTTTTCGTCAGGCCATAGACGAAGTTGTCCATGATGACGTAGGTCAGATTGATGTTCTTGCGCGCACCGTGTTCGAGGTGATTTCCGCCGATGGAAAACGCGTCGCCATCGCCGCCGAAAAGGAAGACGTGCAGATCGGGCCGCGCGAGCGAGACACCGCTGGCGAGCGGCACGGCGCGACCGTGGATGAAGTGACCACCGTGCGTATTCACGAAATACGGAAAGCGCGACGAGCAGCCGATGCCGGCGAGCGTCACGATGTTTTCGTGCGGCAGATTCCGGCGCTCGAGCACTTTGTAATACGCGGCGAGCACGGCGAAGTCGCCGCAGCCGGGGCACCAAGTCGGGTGGTCGGCGGTGATCGCTTTTTTCGTGAGCTTCTCGCGTTCGGGGAAAGCGGGAGCGATGGCGGTTTCGGTGGATGCGCTCATTTGATTTTAAGGACTCCTTCGAGGATTTCGCGGACGCGGTAGCTGAGGCCGTCCGTCTTGGTGAGGCTGCGGATTTTCGGGTCGCAATAGCGCGCGCGCAGGATCATGGCGAGCTGGCCGTAGCCGTAGAGGCCTTCGTCATTCATCTCGACGACGACGATGCGCTTGAATTTTGCGAAGATTTTTTCGAGACCGTTTGGCAGCGGGTTGATGTGGCGAAGATGGATCGCGGCGAGGCTTTCGCCACGTTCGCGGCCAGTCGCGACGGCTTCGTGGATCGGGCCGTAGGTGGAGCCCCAGCCGATGAGCAGGGCTTCGCCGGATTCGTCGCCGAAGACTTCGGGGACGGGCAGTTCGTCGGCAAGAAGCTGGAGTTTCTTGCGCCGCTTGGCCGTCATCCCGAGATGCAGTTTCGCGCTGCCGGTCGGGTGGCCGAGCTGGTCGTGTTCGAGACCGGTGACGACAGGATATTTCCCGTCGAGCATCCGCGTGCCGGGCGGCGCGTGCTGCGTGATGGCATCGAGCGGATACGGCAGGAAACCGGGCTGGCGCGGCGTGAGATCGACTTTCGGGTCGGTCATCAGCTTCGGCAGTTCCGGCTCGTCGAACGCTTCGATGCGCGTCGCGAGCGAGGAGTCGCTGAGGATGAAAACGGGCGTGCTGAACCGGCGCGCGATCTTGGTCGCTTCGATGGCGGTGTAGAAACAATCCTCGACCGTCGAGGCGGCGAGCACCACGCGCGGGCTGTCGCCGTGTCCGCCGAAAATCGCCTGATACAGATCGCTCTGCTCGACATTGGTCGGCAGGCCCGTGCTCGGTCCGCCGCGCTGCACATTGATGACGATGAGCGGGATCTCCGCCATCGTCGCCCAGCCGATCGCTTCCGCCTTCAGCGAAATGCCCGGCCCCGAACTGCCGGTGATCGCGAGATTTCCCGAGTAGGAAAATCCGAGCGCCATCGACACCGCGCCAAGCTCGTCTTCGCACTGCACGAAGAGCCCGCCGTATTTCGGAAACTCCGAGCGCAAAATCTCCATAACCGACGACCACGGCGTGATCGGGTAACCCGCGCCGTAGCGCACGCCGCCCGCGATGAGCCCGTATGCCAGCGCCTGATTGCCATCCATCGTGATCTGCGCGCGGCCCGAGGCTGAGGCTTCGCCAGGCTCGAAATGATAGAGCGTCGTGAGCACATTGCCGACCGGATACGAGTAGCCCGCCGAGAATGCCATGATCGCCGTGTTGACGATGCTCTCATCCTTGCCGCGAAATTTCTCGCGGATCAGCCCTTTGAGTTTGTCCACATCGAGCCCGAACACTTTCGAGATCAGCCCGAGCACAAAGATGTTCTTCCCCTTGTCCTTCGCCGTCCCGCCGAGCGCCTCGACCGTCAGCCCGGTGATCGGGATGCCGACATACACGAAACGCTTGTCCTCCAGATTCGGCTCGACGTGATCCGAGTCATAGAGCAGCACGCCGCCCTCTTTCAAAAAGCCGATGTGGTCGTCGTAGCTGTGCTGGTAAAACGCGACGAGGAAATCCGCCTCATCGCCCGCCGAGACAACTTCGCCCGTGCCGATGCGGACTTGGAAAATCGACGGCCCGCCCGAGATCGTGGACGGGATCGTCATGTAAGTCATCACATCCTGCGCGCTGCGCCCCGCGAGCCGCGCGAGGAATGCGCCCGCGCTCTGGATGCCATCCTGCGAATTCCCCGCCAGCCGGATCACGGCGTCGCGGATACTTTGCGGTCGCAGGTCGGCCCGTGCTGCGGTTGCGGTGGATGAAGGCGCCGAGTCGGAGAGGTCGGATGTAGGGGTGCTCACGAGAAAAGGGGAGCAATGTGTAAGTAGTGTTAGCGATCTTGTCAACGCGCGCGCTGCTCGTTTGTGAACGGCGCAGGCTTATCCCGTGGCAGGCATCAAATGGTGATACCACTTCCAGCGGCCCGTCCGCTGGAGGTATTCGCGCTGGTATTCATTTCGCACGCTGCGCCAGCGCTCGAACGCTTCGGGCGAGAGCGGGGCGCGGCGGCGCAGGAAGGTGGGGATGAGGCGCAGGGCAAGCGCGAGGGCTTTGAGGGCGAGCCAGGGGCGGCGGCGGACGAGGGCGGTTTGCACGGTGTAGTAGGCGAGCATCAGCGGGTAGAGCGTGAGCGTTTCGCGCAGCGGGAAGCGCAGCAGCGCGGTGCCGGGGGTCATCACGATTTCGGCGCTCCAGTAACGCGCGGCGTTGTCGGTGGCGCGGCCGGTGGATTCTGGGACGTGGAGGATGCTCACTTCTGGGAAAAAGTGGATCTCTTTCCCGAGGCCGTAAAAGCCGAGCGCCATGACGCGCTCCTCGCCGTAGAGCCAGAAGTCCTCGAAATACCAGCCCGCGTCGCGGAAGTCCGTGCGGCGAAACATGACAGCGCAGGCGATGAAGGTGTAATGCGGACGCGCCGGGCCGCCGTCGAATTGCGGGTTCCAGTCGCCCTCGCCGCCGCCGACGCGGAAGGCGAGCGCAGCCACGTTTTCCCGAGCCTGCAAATAGGCGACTGCTCTGGCGACATCCTGCGGATCGGTGAAGCGGCTGTCGTCATCGTGGAAGACGACGAAATCTCCGGCGGCGGTGGCGACGAGGAGATTGCGCGCGGCAGGGAGCGGGATGGGGCGCGGCGTTTTGATCGAGCGGACGTGGGGATATTCGGTGAGGAGCCAGCGGTGGATTTCGTCGGTGGGCGAGTTATCGACGACGACGATTTCCAGCCACGGATAGGTCTGCATCCGGCAGCTTTCGATGCCGAGCCGCAAAGCTTCGCGACGCTGCCAGGCGACGAAGGTGACGGTGACGAGGGGCTGCTTCATGGTGCGATTTTCACGGAACCAGACTGCGATAGCAGGCGAGGTAGCGCGGGGCGAGCGCGTCCCAGTGAAAGTTTTGCCACGCCCATCCGGCAAGCGCCTGCCGCGCTTCGGGAGTGTGGCGCGGTGCTTTGAAAATGCGGACCAATGCCTCGCGAATGCTGTCCTCGCGCGGCTCGCAGAGGGTGCCGCGTCCGTCGGCGAGGTGCTCGATCCACGGTGTCGCGGAAGTGGTGAGCGCGGGAGTGCCGACCTGGCAGGCGTCGAGCACGGCGAGGCCGAAGTTTTCCGAGAACGTCGGCAGACAAAACAAGTCCGCGCCTTGAAAATACGGCCAGCGATCTTCGCCCCAGACTTCGCCGATCCAATCCACACGCGGCAGCGCGTCGCCGAGTTCGCCCGCGAGGTTGTGGACGGAGCGCACATATTCCGCGTCGCCGCTGCCAACGATGACGAGCCGCGTCGGTTCGCGGTGCTCCACTTTCGCGAGCGCGCGCAGCAGCAGCTCGACGCCCTTTTTCGCATGAAGACGCGAGAGAAAAAGCAGCACGCGCTCCTCGGGTGGCCAGCCAAGTTGCGCGCGCGCGGCTTCGTAATTGGGTTTGGCGTCACCGGTCATCCCAAGCGGAAGTGAGACGATGCGCTGGCCGGGCAGGAGCTTTTTAAGGCGATCGGATTCGAGGCGTCCAGTCGCGAGCAGCGCGTCGGCGCGTGACAGGAAACTCTTTTCGATGAGGTGAAAGTAGGGCCACTTTTTCCACCGCTTATGCTGCATGGCCCACGGCTCCAACATGCCGTGCGGCGAGACAACGTATGGGATGCCGAGCGCGGCACAGCGTTTCGCGAGGCGCGCGGAGCGGAGCTGCCAGAGGCCGTGAAAATGGACGATGTGTTCGCCGTTCGGGCTTTCGGGAAAAGTTTCATCGACCGTGCAGCCAGCGCGCACGAGCGCGGCGCGCAGGCCGTCGATCGCGGCGTCGAGTCCGCCAATGCGTTGCGCGGGTGGCGGGGTGAAAAAGTGGACGTTCACGGTTTCGAAGTGATGGCTTCGCGGTAGATCGTTTCGTAGTTCGCGGCCATCGATGCGAAGGAAAACTGCCGCTCGGCCAGCTCACGCGCGGCTTTTCCAATCGCGTGGTTTCGCACGGAATCGAGCCACGCATCGTCGTCGCCGATCGCGATCGAGTTGGTGGAATCGAGGAACGACATTTCGGCGAGCAGGTTCGGCGTGATCGCGCACGGCAGGCCAGCAGCGAGCGCTTCGAGGATGGCGAAGGCGAGGCCCTCGAATTCGGCGACGTGCAGGAAGACATCGGCGGCGGCGAGGAAAGCCGGCGCGTCGGTTTGCCATTGGAGACGGCGGATTTTTTCGGGGTGCGTGTTCCTTGCGTCGAAAGCGGCGGCGAGATCGCCGTCGCCGATCCAAAGGAAACGCGCGTGCGGGAGCTTGCGCAGGATGCGTTCAGCGATTTCGAGGAAAAGGAGCGGACGCTTCTGCGGCATCATGCGACCGATGGCGACGAAGAGGATTTCGTGGTCGGCGATGCCGAGCGACGCGCGTTTTGCCGGACGCTGCACGGCGAGGGTGGCGAGGTCGGGAATGGGGACGCCGTTGAGCACGGTGCGGACGCGCGTCTTGCCGCCGACGAAATCCGCAAGATCGCGCTCGCGGCTGCCGGGCGTGGTGACGAGCAGGCCGGGGAATCCGCGCAGCGCGCGCCGCGAAACGAAGTCGCGCAACGCCGCCTGCGACGCGCGCAGATACGCGGCGCTTTGCGTGATGTGCATCATCGCGATACACGGAATGCGCGAGATGCGCGCGGCGGAGACGAGGTCCAGACCGTCTTCGAGATTCTGCTTGTTGAGATGGATCACATCCGGCGCGAGCGCCTGCCATTCCGCGGCGACGCGGCGCGCGGTGGCTCCGTCGAAATAGCTCGCGAGCGAGCGTCCGCGCCGGTCGTAAGTGTTCACGTATGGCGCGCGGACGACTTTGCCGAACGCGGCGAATGCGTGCGCGAGTTCATCCATCCGCGCGTGGTCGGAAGCCCAGAGCGCGACCTCGTGCCCGCGCAACGCGAGCGCGCGCCCGAGATAAAGCAGCGAAAGTTCACCCCCGCCGCGCGAACCCGAGCTGGTGCTGACGATCTGGATTTTCATCTTCCGAGCACTTCGTGAAATGCCGCGACCCATTTTTCCGCGCCCACCTCCGGCGTGAACGCGCGCGCTTTCTCACGCGACACCGCGCCCCACTTTTCGATGAGCTGCGGTTCGGCGAGAAAGCGCTTCATTTTTTCCGCGAGCGAAGCGGCGTCGCCCGCGCGGAATTTCAGGCCGTTCAACTCGTCGTCCACGAGGTCGTGTCCGGCGCCGACCATGTTCGAACAGATCACCGGCAACCCGGCGCCGATCGCCTGATTCACCACGACGCCCCAGCCGTCGTAGCGGCTCGGCAGCACGAACACATCGGCCCGCGCGAAGGAGCACGGCAATTCCTCCGGTGGCTGGAAACCCGCGTATTCACAGCGTTCGCGGACGTTCGCCGGGAGCGCGGCGAGCAGTTTCGGCAGCGCAGCTTCGCGACCGACGAGCAGCAATCGCGCGGAGTCTCCGAGTTCCGCGAAGGCGGCGAGCAGGAGATCGACGCCCTTCCGCGCGATCATCTGGCCGCAGAAAAGGAAGACGACTTTGCCATCGTCTCGGACGCGGCGAGGCGCGGCGAGGAATGGCGCGAGTTCACAAAAATACGGGATGCGAAAGTGGCGCGGCTCGGGGAAACGCTCGCTGTAATCCTGCTCGGCAAATGCGCCGATCGACGCGATGGCCGTCGCGCGGTGCAGCGGCGCGGCGAGTCGCTGATGCAGCGCGCCGCCGCGGCTCAACTTTTCGCCCCAGAAGAACCACGGCTTTTTCCGCAAAGCAAAACGCATGAGCCACTGCGCGGTGAGCGACATCAGCGTGTTCATCACGATCACGTCGAACTGCGCGAGCGAGGGCAGCGGCCAGTTCACGTGCGTGCGCGCGGTGCCGAGCGGGAACCAGAATCCGCGGAGGATTTCCTCGTGCGGCGCGAGCGGGTTTTCCGGCCACGGCGAGTCGGGCGAGGCCGCTTCGAGATAGAAAACGCGGAGCCGCACGTCGGGATGCGCGGCGAGTGCGCGGAAGAGATCACGCTGATACGGCGACGGGACGACCGAGATGAATGCGACCTCGATTGCCACGAAAACCTCAAGGGCGGCGCACCGCCGTGGTGGATCCGCCAAGCCGCGTGGCTCCCGGATCGCGCAGCGGTCGGATGCGGTTGCGCAGCGCATTCACGAGCCAGGTCGCCATGATGATACCGGCGATGGTGGGCAGCAGCGCGGTGGTAAATTGCAGCAGGCTGCGCATGGAAATGACGGCGGCGAAAAATCCCGACGCGTAAATCAATATCCCGACCTCGGAATTTCGCGGCGACGCGAGGAAACACCACCAGCCCGTGACCGCGCCAAACGCGAGCGCGATAAGAAAGACCGCCAGATTTCCCCCCGACATATACGCCTCGCCGGCAAAGCTCGCCGAGATGGTGAGCCCCTCCATGCCCATCGCCTGCTCGATGCTGGTGCTCATGCCTTCGGGCTTCCCTTTCCACAGCGCCCGCGGGATCGGGCGGATGAGCGCGAGGTAGGGAATCTCCAGGCCGAGGTAGTCGCGGCGGCTCGGGAAAACTTCGGCGAGGCGGCAGATCGAGAAGAGATTGTAGTCCACGTAAAGCGTGCGGATTTCCTCCTTCGGCGGCGGCTCGAGTGAGGTGACCGGCGCACCATTGTCGGCGAGATAATTTTTCAGACCGACGTTGCGAAATTGCAGCATAAAGAACGTCGAGAAGGTCATCATCAGGCCACACGCGATGGCGAGGATGACGAGCTCGCGGCGGCGCTCGGTGGGCAGCGCGAAGGCGTAGCCGATGAGGAAGGTGACGAGGTAGGACGCGAGGATATTTCGCGTGCCGCTGGCGAACGCGGCGTACATCGTGATGGCGATGACGACAAGCATCGGCAGGAGGTGCCAGATCGGAAAACGCTTGCGGCGCGCGATCATGATTCCGGCGAGCGGCGGGAGGAGTTGGATGAGCATTCCCAGCTCGAAAAGCAGGGCTTTCCAGTCGCCAAATTTGCCGCGGCTCCACGGTTGCGTGAAGCGCGGCTCGGAGAACCAGCCGATCATTTTCATCACGTCGAAATCGACCGCGAGCAGCATGTGCAGGTAGCCGATGCCGGTGGCGATCCAGAACAGCGCGATGAGCCAGCCGGGCGGGATTTCGTGGGTCATCACGTCCGCCATCGGCTGCGATTTCGGTTTGAAAATGTGGCGTCCGATGAGCAGGCCGGTGAAGGCGATGAGGACGACGTAGATGCCGTTGCCGGCGAGTTCCGGCGTGGTGAGGGTGTTGAATTTCGGCTGCGGAAAGAGGAACTCGAACAGGGTGAGAAAATAGAACGCGAGGAGGGCGAACAGATCGGCGCGCGGGAGATTCCAGATCCCGCGTTTAAAATCCATGAACACGCTCCCGGCGAGGCCGATGCCGACGGTGATCGCGGCGTAGCGCGCCATCTCGGTGGGCGTCGCCGTCGGGAGCGAGACTGCGGCGAAGACGATCGCCACCAGCGCGAATCCGGTGCCGGCAGGATTGGGATGCGGCGATTCCAGTGGCGCGGTGATGGCAACTGGCGGCGGCGGCGGCGGCGGCGGCGGCTCGGGCCGGCCCGGCGGGCGGAGCTGTCCTTTTTTGACGCGACCGAGGAAGCTCATGTCACCCGGTCCGGCGCAGCGCGCGGGTGGCCGCGTCCGAGGTGAAGGAAAAGGTGTGTGAGCGCTCCATAGGTGGGCCGTTTTTAGCGAAGTTCATGCCATTCCGGCTTTTCGCGGGTGCGGAGCCCGTGGCCGATACAAAACGTTCGACGATGCGGAAGGCCATGGTTTTACTGCGCGGGACTAAACCAACCCCGCTTCGCACTCACAAACATTATGTTTTCACACGTGGTCATTTTCTGGACGAAACCCGAGCTTCCAAATGCCGCCGACGACCTCGTCGCTGGCATGGAAAAATACCTGCGCCCGATCCCGGGCGTGCTCGCATTCCAAGTCGGCCGCATGGTGAAAAGTGAGCGCGCTGTGGTGGATCAGAGTTATCAGGTGGCGCTAAATTTGCAGTTCGAGGACAAGACCGCGGAGAGTGCGTATCAGGTGCATCCGCTGCATCTCGATTTCGTCGAGAAATGCTTCAAGCCGAACTGCGCGCGCGCGGTGATTTACGATTTCGAGTGAAAACGGGTTATGGCCGCGAGTAGAGGGACTTTACCTCGGCATCGGGAAACCCAACCGCGGGATGCGAATCGGCGCGCTCGAACACACACTCGACTTCGATACCGCGCGTCCGCAGCGCGGCGAGGCAGATGGCCAGCGGCGCTGTCGGCGCGGAGATAAATTCGCGACTGCCAAACGCGCCTTCCCACTTTTCGCCATCGCGCCGGACGAGCAGCGGTTCGAGGCTGTGGCTGAGGTGCTCGACCAGTTCCCACGCCAGCGCGAGTTCCTCGGAATACCGCCGGAATTCCCGCACTTCCATCAGGACCGCGGTCGCCGAGCTCGCGCGGTGCTGAAGCTGGCGGAAAAATGGATCCTCCATCGCCTCGACCGCTTCTTCCACGGAGTCGAACCGAAAATCGGTTTGGGTGTTCACCCAATGCACGAGCGGTTTCTCGCCGGTGAGGAATTTCCCGACCAGAGCGTCCAACTCATGCAGCGAGGTCACGCGAACCCGCTGCGTTGCATCACCTTTGTTCATCTTCTCGAGAGCACGAATTAGTAGATGGATTTCTCGGCGCGGAAATGAAAGGGCAATTTAGCGGAAATTCACTTCCGGCTCAGCCGGTAAAAAAGCCATAGGCCAAGGCCGATGAACAGCGCGTTGGGGAGCCAGACCAGCAGCTCGGGGTGCGCCTTTGGATTCTCCTTCACCGCATCGGCGACCAGGATGAACATGAAATACACGAACGCGATCACCAGGCTCAGGAGGAATCCGGCGGAGGTTTCCTTGCGGTGCGCAGTGATCGCGAGGGGCACGCCGATGAGCGCAAAGGCGAGCGAGGCGAGTGAGACCGAGAAGCGTTTGCTGACTTCCGTTTTTGCGGCGGAAAGCTGGGCGTCGCGCTGTTTTTTGTCGGCTTTTGAAACGGTTCGCGCCTGCTCGTGCCGGATGCGATCCTGCAACTCGGCAACCGCCATCGTGCTCAGGCCTTTTTTCTTTTTCGACTTTTCATAAAGCGCCTGGAGCGAGATCGGAAAGGTCGTTTCCTTCGCGGTGTTGCCGAGGCTGATTTTCATCAGGTTCGTCGGATCTTCGGCGTTTCGCTCCTCGTATTGGGCGTCGAAAAGATTCAGCAAGAGCTGACTGTTTTCGGGATCGCTTTTCAGCACGCCGCGCCGCGCAAAGATGACGCGGATCGGAAAGGATTCTTCATCCATTTCATACACGACGATATTGCGCAGCTCCGGCCCGTCGTTGTGCTCGACGTAGATTTTCCGATTGGGGAATTCGGTGATCACCCTGTCGCTGCTGAACATCGCGAGCGGATTGTTCGTCGCGATTTGCACGAGCGTGTCCTTCATCTTCAAGTTCGCCCGCGGCGCCACGTCCACATTGATCCAGAGACAGATCCCGGCGAAAATGAACGCGAGCGCGAAGACCGAAAAACTAATCCGCGGAATACTCACGCCGCTCGAACGCAGCGCGATCAATTCGTTCTCTGCGGACATTTTTCCAAACACGAGCAGGATCGCAGTGAGAAAGCCCCACGGGATCGTGAACGTGAGTGAAAACGGGACGATGTACGAGATGAAAGTGAGGACGAGATCGAGCGGCGCGTTGTGATTGATGAGCAGTTCGAGCAATTGCTTGAAGACCTGCCCGAGCACGAGCACCACGCTCAAAACGCCGACCGCGAAGAGCGACGAAAAGAGCACCTGCCGGCAGACATAGCGGTCGAGGATTTTCATGGAAGCGCGACAACCGATCGGCGTTTCTGCCTTCGATGTTCGATGTTCGATGTTCGACGTTCGATGTTCAGCCCCGCGCAGCGGCCTTGGAATTCAGGAAACGCTCTCGCACCACCCTGGTGCCTGCGGCGGGCCGAACATCGAACGTCGAACATCGAACATCGAACATCGAAA
This sequence comes from Chthoniobacteraceae bacterium, assembly GCA_031409335.1. Taxonomy (GTDB): domain Bacteria; phylum Verrucomicrobiota; class Verrucomicrobiia; order Chthoniobacterales; family Chthoniobacteraceae; genus JANLQB01. Next base: position 26,570 of record JANNWY010000261.1, read on the forward strand.
GTGAGATGCGCTCCGCTTCCAGTCGCCCCCGCCGTTTCCCACTTTCCGTCGCAGACGGCGCGTCTTTTCAAAACTGCACCGTGACGCCGAGCGAAAGGCTGAACGCCTGGAACGACGCGAAATCCGCAGACGAATCGTTGTCCGCGAAAGTGCTCGAAACCGACCCGAACACTTTTTGCGTGAATTGATAGGTCAGATTTGCGCCAAGCAAATGGCGGTAGTCGCGGCGATCGACATTCTCGAAATCCGAATACGTGAATTGGTAGAAAACGGTTCCCACCATCTTGCTGCTAAACTGATGCGTGAGACCGACGATCGCGCGGTTTTGCGTGCGGCTGTCGCTGGTCGGATCGGAGAAGTAATTGGTAAAACTGTAACCAGCGAACACCAGCGAGTAGCCCTTGTTGAAACCGTAGCCCCAATCGGTGCCCGCCGTCAGCCCGACCGCCTGGGTGATCCGCTCGCCGGTGTCAAAGCTGTCATACCGATACGGCTCGGCACCGACGTAAATGCGCGGCCAGTTGATCTTCGGCCGCCAGTCCAGCGTCGAGATGATGCTGTAGCCGATGAAGCCGCGATCCTGCTCCTGCGTGTAAATGCCGGACTCGACCTTGGCCGCGATGTCGAAGGCAAAATTGTGACGCAGCGGCGTGTTGAAACCGACTTCGATCTGCGGGAAAAAGATCAGGTCGCCGCTGCCGTGATTGCCCGTCTGCTTCGCATTCGTGCTGAACTCGGAGCGAATTTGCACATTCGAGCGGAACGAAGGTTTGCCGCCCAAAGCGTTGGCGTCCATCTCTTCGATCACCCCGATGTCCTCGATCTCCTTCGCGCTCTGGTTCGACGACATTTCTCCCGCCTGCGCGCCGACGAGCGCGCACAAAACCAGCAATGCGAATGGCGGCAGGAAGCGCATCTAGTAAGGATTCGGCGGGACAGGGTCCGGCGGATTGGGCATTGGCCCTGGCTGATTGCCATTTGGCGGACGCGGAATGAGGATGCGCGTGCGCTGCAATGTGGCGGGAAGATTCTGCGCGCGTTGCAGCGCATCGAAATCCGACGTGTCCGGCATCGCCAACTGGAAGCGGCGGCCCGGCAGCAAACGCAGCTCGTCAAAGCCGGGCATCGGCCCGTTGAACGCCATCAGCGCACCATCGATCGCCCGCGCCGGATCGAACCGCGCGATCAGAATCCGCCCATCCGGCATCATTCGCGCAAACTCCCCCGCCCCCACCTTTCGCCCCGAGGGAATCAGCGTCACTTCACCAGCGAGCACCGCGATCGTATCGCGCGAAACTTTCCCTGTTGTCCCCGTGATCGCCGCCGTGAGCGATGCCGTCTTGATCGTCCCAGCCCCCTGCCCGCGCGGCACGAAAAACGTGAACGTGCCCTCCTTCAAACTCAGCGTGCGCGAATCCGCCTCGAACGAAAAAATCGTGTTCTGCCCGATCCGCACGACCGAGCCATCGTCGTATTGCAATTCCGCGCGCGATTCGGATTCCGTGAGCACGTAATTGCTCGCCCCCACGATGTCGCCCTGGTTCGCGGGCCGCGTCTTCCCTTTGCCGCCGGTGATCTGGCCGTAGGCGACTTTGTTCTGCGTGCGTGTCACCGTCGCGCGGGTAAAAGGCACCGCCGCGCCAGCGAGCGCGACCGTCAGCAAAAGGGCGACGGTGACGAGCAGGGTGACGAGTTGTGTGGAGGACTCAAGGCGTCCGAAGCGATTCACGGCGGGGAGATTCCCGGGCGGGGTGGATTCCGTCAAGGTGCAATGTGGATGGGAACTCCGCGCTGTTCGGCATCGGCGATGGGTTGTAAAAGCGGCGGACATGTCTAAGGCGAAACATCAGCATTATCGAAGCCTCGCGCTTGCCTGTGTTGCCTGCACGGGGCTGGTGCTGTTCCTGCACTTGAAGATCAATCCTTACCTCGACCGCGAGTGGAAAGTCCGCGATGGGATCATCAAATTCGGCCGCAAATGCGAGATGGACCCGGACATCGTTTTTCTCGCGATCGACAACGCGTCGGCAACACTCGATGCGCTCTTCGACGAGGAAAAAGCCGCCACGCCCGCGTTGCAAAAGATGGCCGGCGGATATCCGTTTCCACGCGATCTTTATCCGCTCGTCATCGAGCGGCTCGTGAATGCGGGCGCGAAAGTCGTCGCGTTCGACATACTCTTTCCCAATGAACGGGACACCGACGGCCCATTTCGCGAAGCGCTGGAGAAGTATGCCGACAAAGTGGTGATCGGAGCAAATCTCGAAGGCCGCGACTTCGGCCACCACGACGGTGCGGAGTTGTACAAACACGCGCTGGTCCCGCCCGCGGCATCGCTGATTCCCCCGCCGGAGCGCGGCATGGATCATCGCGTCGGCCTGGTGAATTTCTGGCCAGACCGCGCGGGCCTGATCGTCCGCCGCGCGTTTTACCAAACTACGCGGGAAGAACGGGAGGGATTTGTGGACGAAACGGCCCCACTGCTGTTTTCGATGAGCGCGCGCATTTTGGAAAAAATCGGACGCTCCGATTTCATCCCGCCTGGACATCAACCAGTGATGTTTCGCTTCTCGGAAAGCCCGCGACCAGTTTCGCTATACCAAATTTTCGTGCCGGATTTGTGGTCAAAACCACCGCTCAACAATGGCGAATTGTTCCGCGGAAAAATCGTGCTGATCGGCCCAGATGGAAACTGGGTGAAAGACGAACTCGCCACGCCGCTCGGCCTCACGAACGGCCCGCGCATTCACCTCAGCGCGCTGAATGCCGCGCTGAAACGCGACTTTGTCCACGAGACTTCCAACCGCGAAAACATCCTTTTCATCCTCGTCGGCGGACTTTTTGCCTGGCTCTTCGGGCGCTTCGTGCGCGATCCCGTCATCCGTTTCGTCGCCCTCATCGTCTCCGCGCTGGCGCTCTACGGGCTCGCGCAGATTCTTTACAACGCCACCGGATTCCTCCCGATCGTGCTCAGTCCGCTGCTCGCGCTGGTCGGCAGCGGCGCCAGCTTTTCCGTCATCGAGCAAGTGCTCGACCGGCGCGAAAAGGCCAAGCTTCGCCGAACTTTCGAGCGCTACGTTTCCAAGGACATTGTGAAGGAACTCGTGGACAATCCGGAGGGCTGGCTCAACGCCACGAAAGGCCAACGCAAACCAATCACCGTGCTTTTCTCCGATGTGCGCGGCTTCACCACGATGACCGAAAGCGCCGCTGATCCGCACGCACTCGTCGCACAGCTCAACGAATACTTCGACGACATGGTCGAGATCGTCTTCGCGAACAAAGGCACGCTCGACAAATTCATCGGCGACGCGGTGATGGCGCACTGGGGCAGCATCACGAGCGAAGGCGTGACGGTGGACGTGCGCCGCGCCGTCGCCACCGCCGTGCGGATGCGCAAGAAACTCGCCGAGGTCAATCCGCAGTGGAAAGCGCGCGGAATGCTCGAACTCCACGTCGGCATCGGCGTGAACATGGGCGAGGCCATCGTGGGAAATCTCGGCTCAAAAGAAAAGGCAGAAGTCTCCGTCATTGGCGACGCCGTGAACCTCGCCTCGCGGCTCGAAGGCGTGACCAAGAAGTATCACATCGATCTCTGCATCGGCGAAAACGTCGCGCTGCTCGTGCGCGATTTTTTCATCCTGCGCTCCATCGATCTCATCGTCGTGCAAGGCAAAACCAAACCCGTGGCAATTTTCGCCGTGCTGGATGAATGCGGACCGGGAATTGCCGCGCCCGCATGGCTCGCGCGCCACGAGGAAGCCGTAAAACTCTACCGCGCCGGAGATTTCCCCGCCGCCGAAACCGCCTGGCGCGAAGTCCTCGCGCAAGCGCCGGGAGACGGAATCGCCGAAACATTCATCGCCCGCTGCGTCGAACTGCAAGCCAGCCCACCGACGGGGAAATGGGATGGGGTTTTCGAGATGAAGAGCAAGTGACACAAGCCCGGACGGCGCGGGAAATTCCGCGGGAAATTCCATTTGCCACCCACTCCGTTTCGCGATGAGGTAGCCGCCCTTTTTAATATGAGCCAATCGCGTCGCGTAGTTATCACCGGAATGGGAGTCGTCACTCCGGTCGGGAATGATCTCTCCACTTTCTGGGACAATCTCGTCCATGGGCGCAGCGGCGTCGGGCCGATTACGCATTTCGATGTTTCGCAATACGACTGCCGGATCGCGGGTGAGGTGCGCGATTTTGATCCGGTGAAATTTTTCAAAACACCGAAGGATGTGCGCCGCACGGATCGCTTCACGCACCTCGCGGTGGGCGCGGCGAAGATGGCGATGGATGACGCGGGGCTGACGGTGCCGATCGCCGATCCGGAGCGCTTTGGCGTGATGCTGGGCAGCGGGATTGGCGGGCTGAAAACGACCGAGGATCAACACACGATCCTGATGAACAAAGGGCCGAGCCGGATTTCGCCGTTCATGATTCCGATGCTGATCGGGAATATGGCGAGCGGCATCGTGAGCATGGAATACGGGATGCAGGGGCCGAATTTCGCGACTGTGAGCGCGTGCGCGACGAGTGCGCATTCCATCGGGGAAGCGTGGCGCATGATCCGCGAGGACGATGCGGATGCGTTCCTCGCGGGTGGCTCCGAGGCGGCGATCGTGCCGCTGGGGATCGGCGGATTTGCGGCGATGCGCGCGCTTTCCACGCGCAACGACGATCCGGCGGGTGCGTCGCGTCCGTGGGATCGCGATCGCGATGGCTTCGTGATGGGCGAAGGCGCGGGCGTGATCGTGATGGAGGAACTCGAACACGCGAAACGACGCGGCGCGAACATCATCGCGGAGATCGTTGGCTACGGGCTGACGGCGGACGCTTTTCACATGAGCGCGCCGCTGCCGAATCACGAGCAGGCGCAGCGCTGCATGAGGATGGCGCTCGCGAAAGCGGGGCTGAATACCGACGACGTGGATTATCTCAATGCGCACGGCACTTCCACGCCGATCGGCGATGTGTGTGAAGTGCGCGCGGTGAAAGCCGTCTTCGGCGACCACGCGCGCGGCGGGCTCGTTTCTTCCTCCACGAAATCCATGACCGGCCATCTGCTCGGCGCGGCGGGCGTGGTGGAGACGGTGGTGTGCGCGAAAGCGATCCAGACCGGCCTCATCCCGCCGACCATCAATCTCGAAAACCCAGGCGAAGAGTGCGACCTCGATTTCGTGCCGCTCAAAGCACGCGAGAAAAAAGTGCGCGTGGCGGTGAACAACTCGTTCGGCTTCGGCGGGCATAACGCGACGCTGGTGATCCAGGCGTTCGCGTAGCGATCAAGGAGCGGGGGGGGGGGGGGGGGGGGGGCCGCCCCCCGCCCGCCCGGGGGGGGGGGGGGGGGGGGGGGGGGCGCGGGGGGGGAAGAGACGGGGGCGCCGCGGCGGCCG
>JANNWY010000262.1:0-16528 GCA_031409335.1 Chthoniobacteraceae bacterium
CATTGAAGACGCTGCGCAGGCTGTGCTCGCGTTGCGGGGCATCCTCCTTCATTAGCGTCAAATAGGGAGCACAGAAGGCCCATTCCTCGTCGGTGACATCGCTGGGATAGGTCGTTTTACCACTGCCGCTTTTGAAGATCTTTTTTGCCATCCCCAGCGTGATGCATGATGGCAATTGTAAAGTACAGCCTTATTTACAAACCCAAAGTGCAGAAGACGCTCTAGAGAGAGGAAAAGTTGACAAACCATTGATTTCACGAAGCTGCCCGCAGCACTTCGCGTGGGTAGGATCCCTGGCCGAGCGCCGGCCCTGCTCCGAGCACCGAGACCAACGCGCGCCGGAGTTCGCGGCGCGGGACGGGTTTGCGCAGGACGAGATCGATGTCGCCCTGCATCTCGCTGGATTCCACGCGCGCTTCACCAAAACCCGTCGCCAACACGATCGGCTGGCCGGGCCGCATCTCGCGCACCATGGCGGCGAGCTGCACGCCGTTCATGCCGGGCATCGAATGGTCGGTGATGAGCAGGTCGAAGCTCTCGGTTTTCACCCGCTCGATCGCCTCCAGTCCGTTGATCGCGGTGATCACGCGATGCCCGTCCGTCACGAGATAGCGCGCGATCACATCGCGGGCGATCGGCTCGTCATCCACCACGAGCACATTCAACGTGCGCCCCAGCTCAAAGTCGTCGTCGGAAGCCAGCTCCTGCGCCTTGTCCTGCGCGGGCAGCCGGATGCGGAATGTAGTGCCCTTTCCGACTTCGCTGTCGATCTCCACGGCACCTTCGTGGCGTTTCACGATGCCGAAGACCATCGACAGTCCGAGGCCTGTTCCCTTCTCGCCTTTCGTGTAAAAAAACGGCTCCAGGCAGCGCTCGCGCACCTCCTCCGTCATGCCCGCGCCGTTGTCGATCACTTCGAAAATCACATCGCCCGCGTCAACGGAACTGCGCAGCGTGATCTTCCCGCCGTGCGGCATCGCATCGACCGCGTTGAAGACCAGATTCGTCGCGATTTCCCGCATGTCCGAGGCGTTGCCGGAAATGGCGGGGAGCTTTCCGAGATCGAGCGCAAGCACGATCTGGCGGCCTTCCGCGAGCGCCTGATCCTTCCACTTCGGCTGCGTGAGCGGCACACATTGCTCGATGATTTCGTTGAGATCGACGCGGGAAAAAAGGTCGATGGCTTCGCGCGGGCGGTAGAAATCGCGCAACTGGCTGATGACGTGCGATGCGTCCTGCCCGGCGGTGTTGATGATCTTCAAAAAACGGCGCGTCGTCGCGATGTCGGCGAGTTGCTCGTCATCGTGGAGCAGCAGTTCGCTGTACCCGATCACCGACATCAGCGCGTTGTTGAAATCATGCACGATGCCGCCCGCCATTTCGCCAAATGCGCGCAGCCGCTCCTGCGCGATGATCTGGTGCTGCGTCTCGCGCAACTCGCGCGTCCGCTCCGCGACCTTCAATTCCAGAGTCTCATTTTGATCCTGAAGCTGGCAGTGCATGAAACGCATCTGAAGGAGATTCCGCACGCGCATGAAGAGCTCCGACGTGTTGAACGGCTTCGCCTGAATGTCCGCCGCGCCGGATGCGAGCGCGCGCCGCGTGGTCTCGCCGGAGGCTTCATTGCTGATGACGAGGATCGGGAGAAACGTCTCGCGCGGAATGATCCGGCTGAGCTGCTGCATCACCGCGAAGCCATCGAGATGCGGCATGTTCAAGTCGAGCATGATGAGGTCGGGCTTGAAGCGCTCGAGCAGCCCGAACGTCTCGCGCGAATCCGTCGTGCTTTCGATGTAGCGAAATCCCAGCCGGTTCAGGACGTTCGAAAGCAGGCAGATGTTCGCGACGTTGTCGTCAACGATGAGCAGCCGTGCCGTCTGCAACAAATCACTCATGGGAAAATCGGACGACCGGTGTCATCGGCCCGGTCTGGCACGGAACGCGAATGACCGGCGGGCTAAGTGGAAACCGCCTTCTCCGCCATGACTTGATCGATGATAGTGATCAGGACTTTCGGATTCAGCGGCTTCGCCAGAAAGCGCATGCCGCCGCGCATGCTGATGCGGTCGCCGGCTTCCTGAGCTGAAATCAGCGACGTGAAAAACAGAATCGGTGTGCCGCGCAGACTCGGGTCCGCGTTCACGTCCCGCGCCACTTCCCCGCCATCCTGCCCGGGCATATCCACGTCGAGGAGGATGAGTTCCGGCCGGAATTCGCGCGCGGCGGCGAGCACGTTGCCGGGACGATTCTCGGTGCGGACCTCGAAGCGTTTGGTCTTTTCAAGAAAGAGGCGAACCAGGTCCGAAAGATTCGGATCATCGTCCACCGCGAGAATGCGGGTCTTATTCATGTCAGGGTTGTCTAGGTGTGCGGACCCATATTTAGCAGGATCGGTGCTCACCCCTCCCCGTCTTTCACGAAATGGCCCGCTACGACTTTCGCGACGACCGGCCGGAACTGTTGGCAAGCAGTGCCGCCTTCGCCGCCGCGAGTTCCTTCCGCTGGGCTGGACTCACTTTCGGATAGTGCAATTTCAGCGACGCAAGCGCGTCGATCACTGCCGCCGCGACCACGACCCGCGTGAACCACTTGTTGTCCGCCGGCACCACGTACCACGGGCAATCCTCCGTCGCCGTCTCGCGAATCGTCTCCTCGTACGCCGTCATATAGTCATCCCAGAAGGTACGTTCCTTCACGTCGTTCACCGAAAATTTCCAGTGCTTCTCCGGCTCATCCAGCCGCTCGAGAAAGCGCTTCTTTTGCTCCGCTTTCGACACATGCAGGAAAAATTTCCGCACGATCGTGCCATTGCGCGTGAGGTAACGCTCGAACGCCCGGATGTCCTGAAACCGCTCGTCCCAAATGTGTTTCGTCACGCATTGCTCCGGCAATTTCTGCCCGGCGAGAAACTCGGGATGCACCCGCACCACCAGCGTTTCCTCGTAGTAGCTGCGATTGAAAATGCCGATGCGCCCGCGCTCGGGCAGTTGCTTCATGCACCGCCAGAGAAAGTCGTGATCGAGATCCTCCGAAGTCGGCGCCTTGAAAGACGAAACATGGCACCCCTGCGGATTGATGCCCGACATCACGTGCTTGATCGTCCCATCCTTCCCCGCCGCATCCATCGCCTGAAAGATGAGCAGCACCGACCAGCGATCCTGCGCAAACAGCGTATCCTGCAACTCCGCCAGCGCCTGCACGCCCGCATCCAGCGCCTCCTCCGCGTGCGGTTTGTCGTCGTCGGTAAAATCCTGCGTGTCATCGGGGTCGAAGTCCTTGAGACGGAATTTGTTTCCGTTTGTGACTCGGTAAGGCTTGGCGATTCGATGAGCGGCTTCGATGGTCCGAGCGGGTTTCATGGCGCAGGTCTTCGGATTTCGGTGAAGAAAAAGCAATCGCTGAGACGCGGGCGAAGGCTGCCCGGCAGCAGAAAGGGCGACGGCATCGCCGTCGCCCTTTTGGCAAATCCGATCCGCGAGATGGCTCAGGTCATCCGGCGGCGGCGGGCAAAAAGCAACGCACTGCCCGACAGCAGGCCGATGATGGCAGTGGGCTCCGGAATCGGTGCTGGAACGGCCTCATCTGAAACAATGAAGTTATCCACGCGACTCGTGCCGGCAGCGGCGACGGTGCCACCGCCAGCCGATGTCGTGGATGTGTTCACGAGTCTGAAAACGACGTCTGTATTGTTACTGAGCGCCGCAACGCCGGTGAGATCGAAACTGTAAAATGCCGCCGGAACGGGCGTGAGTGAGCCCCAGGAATTCGGCACCGCGTTTGCAAGGACGGCATAAGCAGCCTGGGTCGTGAATGGGCCAGCAACGCCGGTTGAGCTGTATTGCAGCGCGAAATCCCGCGGTCCCGTGCCACTCGAAATCTGCGAGAAGCTGACGAAGATTGGCGTGAAGCCGACGGTGCTGACCAGAAACTGGAAATAATCGCCGCCCGCCCACTCATTCACGCTGAAAGCATCTGTCGAACCGTTTCCGACAGGCGTGCTCCAATCAGCAAGCGCACTCAAGTGGGTGCCCCCGGCGTTGCCCGTTCCGACATTGGGCGAAATGGGATTCGGATAAGTTGCCATGTTGGCGGCATCGGCCGGAATGGGCGATTCAAAGGTCCAACTGGCGATGGTCACCGCAAACGATGACGAACCGAGCAAGGCGATGGCGCCGCCGGCGAGTGAGAGTTTTTTTAACATATTTTTGTCCCTGAAGTAGATGTTGATTGAAGGTGTGGCTTCCCTCACCGGAGGAGTCCGGCGGCTCGAACGAGAAGACCGTTCTCGGCAGCATCACTCAAGTTGTTTTTTGTGATGATTGCGCGACATCGGACCTCAGTGTTTGTCCGACAAGGCGGGCAACAAGTGAACCATGCGCGAGCGCCGCGCCGCCGCCTTGTAACTGCGCAGGTTGCCGTCGAACTCTGCTGCGCCGGTGCGTTTCGGAGCGCCGGTATCCGCGTTGTCGAAAACTCACCCCAGCCGTTCAGACACCGATTCACAGAGCCGGATGAAAGTCTCCTGCGCCAGATCGAGCCTGCGGCCTTTCCAATGCAGCACGCCCCAGCGCCGCCTGAGCTTTCGCCGACCCAGCGGAAGCGTCACGAGCGAGCCCGCTTCGATTTCCTTCTTCGCCGTCCACGGCGCGATGATGCTGATGCCTAGTCCTAACATCACCAGTTCCTTGATGGCTTCCATGTTCCCGAGATCGAGCAGGCTGTGCAGGACGATCTTTTCCTCGCGGAAATACTCCTCGATCATCTGGAAGGTGTAGCTCGCCTTGCCGTAAAGGATGTAGTGCTGGCGCGCGATGTCATCGCGCGGGACCCGGCGCGTGCGCGCCCACGGGTGGACCGGGCTGAGCGCGAAGAGCAGTTCGTCGGTAAAGAGCGGGCGGAAATCGAGCGCGTCCTCGCGGCGCGGTTCGAGGTTCACGGCGAGGTCGATGCGGTGTGCGCGCAGCGATTCGATGGCTTCCGGGGTGTCGCCGGGCTCGATCGAAATCGCGCAACGCGGGAAGCTCTCCTTAAATTCGCGCAACACCGCGGGCAGCACATACTGGCAGGCCGTGGTGCTCGCGCCGATGCGTAGCCGGCTGCTGCCCCATTTGCCGAGATGGCTCAGTTCCGCGCGGGCGGCGGTCATCTCATTGAGGATCTTTTCAGCTCGCGCGAGCAGTTGTTCGCCCGCCTGCGTGAGCACCACCGTCTTGCCCATCCTATCCAAAAGACGGCAGCCGATTTCATCTTCGAGCGCCTTCATCGCGTGACTGATGGCGGATTGCGTGAGATGCAGCTCCTGCGCGGTGCGCGTAAAACTGCCCGTCCGCGCGAGCACGGTGAAGGCGCGAAGTTGTCTGCTATCGAGCGGTTGCGACATGGATGAATCGTTTTCATCATCTTTGCGGCAAAGTCGAACTCCATTGTGGGATCACGATGTTTCCCCCGCTGGGTGCATTGCCCAAACAAGCAGCCGCGCTACTTTTTCTTCGCGTCGAGATTCGCGTCGAGGTCGGCCTTTGCCACGGTCGATGCGACGCCGTCTTTCGGTACTTCGACTTTCGCCAACCAGAGCAATGCGTTCAGGATCGTTTTGCGGAAGTTGTCGTTGCCCCAGTTGTCGTGGAAATGCCCGCCGGTGAATCCGAATCCGCGTCCGCCATCGGGTCGTTCGATGGCCCACATCATCGCCTCATCGCGGCCTTTGCCGGCCTGAATGTGCGGATAGGGACCGGCTGGCCAGACGTATGGGCCATTGCGCACCGCGTCGCCCGGCGCGGCGACGAGGATGGGTGTGAACTTTGTGCCAGCGACAGTCTTTGCGCTCTCGGCGCCGAAGCCTTCGACAAAGCGGATATTCATGTACCACTCGTCCTTGATCTGGAATGGCTGCACACCGCGCGTGATCGGATGCTCGGGGAACTTCGTGAAGTTCGGCTCCCACATGGGGTTGCACGAGTAGTCCTTTTCGTAGTGACCGCCGATCCAGCGCTTGAACTGCGCGCCCGCCTTGTCCGCCTCCACTTCCACGCCGTAGTGCATGGCACCGATGCCCACGCCCTTTTTCACCCATTCCTCGACTTTCGCCAGGCGCGAGCCGTCGCCCTGCACGACCTCGTGGCTCGGCCCGCCGTCCATGTAGAAAACGACCGCGTCCACGCCGTCGAAAATCTTCTCATCCTGCGGCCAGCCATTCAGCACGATCTCAAATCCAAGCTCTGGCACACTCTGCGCCAGACACTTCGCGAGGAGCAGCGCGCCCGCGTTGAACTCGTGCATCCGCGGCGGATGCGAGGGTTTTCCCGCGATCAGGACGAGCTTCGTTTTTCCGTCCGCAGTCTTCGCTTCCGCGATCGTGGAAAGTGAAACGGTAAGGGCTGCCGCGAGAACGCTGACGCTGAGAGGAAGGGAGATTCGCATAGGATTTGGAGCTTTTGAACTTGGTTAGTTTGGCAGCGCGGGAAAGTCCACTCGCGAAACGGCAGCCGCTTGCGGAAGGCTGCGCCGGAGCAGGTTTCCGCAGCGCTGCGTCCGGCTGGCCGGAAAGCTGCTACCTACCGTTTTTCGAAAATCCAACTTCAATGACACATCGCTTTCTCAACACAGTCCGACTGAAACCCGTTCTCGTCACGCTCATCGCCGCAGGTTGCGAGCTGGCTCTGGCAAATGAATCGCGGGCGGCAGTCGATTTCGTCTTCAACTTCACCGATGCCGCTGGCGTTGGCTTCAACGCCGCCGGGCAAGTCGGTGCCGATCGTCGCGCCGGTCTGGATATCGCCGCGGGAGTGCTCGAAAACTACCTCTCGAGCTACACTGCCACGATCACCATCGACGTGAATGGCAGCGTGACGAATGACACGACGCTGGCCTCCGCGTCGTCGAATTTCAACGCCGCTTTTCCCGGCAATGGCTTCGGCACGCAAGGGGATGTGATGATCAAAATCCTCGGCGGAGTTGATCCAAATCCGGCGGCTGCTGATGGTGGCGTGAGTTGGAATTTCGAGGATTTCAACTGGGAATCCGGCAGCGATTTCCAAGCAGGCGAACTCGATCTGCAATCCACCGCGACGCACGAACTCGCCCACGCGCTCGGCTTTGCCTCGAGTATTTCGCAAACAGGCACAGGCATCTGGGGCGACCCGGCGGGCTCGCCCACGGGGTGGTTTCCGTTTGATCGATTCGTCGCGGATTCCACATCCGCGATCATCGACGGCGGCACGTTTTCGCTCAGTCTCACGCGCTGGAATAGCGCCTCCGTCGGCGGCACGGGCAGCAATGGCTTATTCTTCAACGGCTTGAACGCGATGCTCGCGAACGGCGGGAATGTAGTGCCGCTCTATGCGCCGACGACTTGGAGCAACGGCAGCTCGGGCTCGCATCTCGATACCGATTTTTTCACCGGCGCGAACGCTCAAATGATGAACCACTCCGGCGTCGCGCAAGGCCTCGATATTCGTGCGCTCAGCCCGATCGAAATCGGCGTGTTGAAAGACATCGGCTATTCGTTGGTCGCCGTGCCAGAGCCGGGTGCAGCGACGCTCTGGTTGCTCGGTTCCGCGTTCGCGTTCGCGTTCCGTCGCCGTCGGTCGGCGTAGTTCGCGGCAGGCTTTGACCAGCGGTCCGGCGTGTGTGAAATACACGCATCGAATCCGTGGTGAAACGCCTCCTTCCATCTCTCGTCTGCGCGATTGCCGCGGTGGCAAACGCAGCGGCTCCGATCGATCTGAAGGACGCGCTAGATCGTCCGGACCTGCATTGCGAACTGTCGATGTCCGCGGTGGATCGGATGACGTTCGTTGTCACGAATTCCGGCGCGGAAGCGGTGAGCATCGCGATTCCCGCTGGCGCGATTGGCGCCGGTGCGGAAGGCACGGCAAAAGTAATCGTGCTGCAAACTGCGACACTCGACATCGCGCCTTTGGCCACGGGCGAAGCGCTGCTTCCGGTGGCATTGCTTTCGTCCAAACTTTCGCCTCCGGGGAAAGCGGTGCGCTTTTCCGAAGAGTCCGAACCGCGGCTGGAGCGATTGCTCAAGCGGCTCGCGAGCGAGAAGGATGTGCCGCGCGCGACTGCGCAGTTCGCGATTTTCGGCATTCTCGAGGACATGAATTTCGGGGCGTGGCAGAAGTTTCTCGCCGCCCATCGCGGGCCGGAGCCGGACCCGCAGCCGCATCCGAATCCCGTCGAAATCGTGCAGGCCATTGACGCGCTCGGCCTGATTCGCGAGGTCGCGCCGGAAAGGAAGTTCGCGCTCATGGAAGACGGCGAATTGAAGTTGCGCGCGCTCCGCAATCCGTGGTGCCGGGCAAAGGCGATGCAGCTTTACGGCATCAAGGTGACCGACGACGGTAGCGAATTTGGCCTGCCAAATATCAGCCAGCTTTTGCACACCAAACCCGGCGACAATTGTCCGGTCTGCCGCAATCGCGAGGAGATGAAAAAAGGCGCGAGCGATTTCTGAGCGCAGGCTCACGCGCGCCGGGCCCAGCGCAGCTTTGCGCTGCTGGCGCGGGAGTTCGCGCGGGTTTCCTCCGCGGTCGGGCGCAGGATGTCGGGTGAAACGGCGCTGTAGATTCCGTCCCGCAGTCCGCCCTGAAATGCTTTTTTCACGCGGCGATCTTCGCCGGAGTGAAAGCTGAGGATCGCGGCGCGACCACCGGGTTTCAGGCACAGCGGAAGCTGGCGCAGGAATGTTTCGAGCGCGCTGAATTCATCGTTCACCGCAATGCGGAGTGCCTGAAAAACGCGGCGCACCGTGGCGTCGTCGCCGCCTGCGCCGCGGATGGTTTTCGCGAGGCCCACAGTCGTCGTGCGTGGCGATTGAAGAATCGCGTGGGCGAGGGGAAGCGCGTTCGGTTCGTCCGCGTTTTCGGCGAGCAATGTGGCGAGACGCTTTTCATCGAGCGTCGTGAGCAGCGCGCTGGCAGGCTGGCCGCGTTCGGGATTCATGCGGAGATCGAGCGGGCCGTCGTGTTTGAAGGTGAAGCCGCGCTCCGGGTTGTCGATCTGCATCGAGGAAAGGCCGAGGTCGGCGAAGATCGCGTCAGCAGGCTCGCCGAGGATTTTCGGGAGGCCGGCGTAGTTCGTCCGGTGCGCGGTGAATGTCTCCTGCCCGAAGCCGAGGGCGCGAAAACGGGCTTCGGTTTTCGGGAGTTCGATGGGATCAATGTCGAGGCCAATGAGCCGCCCGCCGGGCTGAATCGCCGCGAGCAATTCCCGCGCGTGCCCGCCGTATCCGAGCGTGCAATCGACGACCAGATTCCCCGGTTTCGGCGCAAACACTTCCAGTATTTCGCGCAGCATGATCGGGCGATGCGTGCCCGCCGGCGTCTTGCCGCTGGCGAGCACCTTTGCCACATCCTCCGCGTAGCGCTCCGGCGCGTGCTCCTTGTATTTCTCGGAGAAACGGCGGGGATTTTTTCCGGCATACCGCGGACGGCGCTTGGGTTTGTCGGGCGCGGGATCGCTCATTGGCAGGACGTTAAGAAGCCATTGCCGGAAGGCGAAACTAATAAACGGCGGCGTGTGCGGTTCCCATTTTGCTTTGAAACATCGGAAGGATTCTCTCCTTTCCAGCCAATGCCCACCGCATCTGCCCAGCCATCCAGCCGCCCCAATCTGCAAGCCGCCGCCATCGCGATGCTGCTCGCCGCGGCAGGCGTGGCCGCCGGTCTCTCCTACTGTGGGAAAGTCGAGGAACAGTATATCCACGCGCTCGCACCCGAGTTTTCCGAGGAGAAATTGCAGGGCGCAGTCTTGCAGCGCGAGGCCTTCCGGCAGCCGAATCTGCTGATGATGTATGGCAGCTCGGAGCTCGCGAAGGAGATGCCAAACAATCCCGTCCAGTTCTTTAAGGACTACCCGACCGGCTTCACCGTTTTCCCCGTCGGCAAACCCGGCGCGACTTCGCTGAACATCCTGCAAAAGCTCGCCGCCGTCGGCTCCGAAGCGCGCGGGCGCAAGCTCGCGTATTCGATCTCGCCCGGCTGGTTTCTTTCCGAAGAGACGGACGTGAAATACTACGAGGGAAACTTCTCCACGATGCAGGCGATGGCATTGGTTTTCAGCGGAGAACTCAGCATCGGGCTCAAGCGCGACATCGCGTGCCGGATGCTGGAATTTCCCACGACGACGGACAATGCGTGGCTGCTGGATTTCGCCGTGCGCAGGCTCGTCGGGGATTCGCGGCTCGATCGCATCCTGTACGCCGCGGTGGTTCCGCTCGGGAAATTGCAAAACGCGATCGGTCGCGGCCAGGATCATTTTGAAGCCGTGCTCCACATTTTGGATGAGGACGAAAAGTTGAACCCCGTCACCAAGTCCGTCCTGCGCAGGCTGAATTGGGCGGACATCCTGAAAGCCGCGGGCAAGGCGGTGAACGCGAAAGCGCTCAGTGCGAAGCAGAGTGAAGTCGCGAAGCGCAAGCAGACCGCGGATCGCGCCAAGACGATCGAACGCGCGAGAAAATTTCGCAGAGGGCTGGAAAGATCCGACGAGTGGACGGACTTCCGGCTGCTGCTGCGGACATGTGAGGAACTCGGCGCGAAGCCGCTCTTTCTCTGCATGCCGATCGAGGACATCCGGCTCGAAGTCTATGGGCTCGGAAAGGAAAGTCGGCTCGCTTTTGTCCAGCGGCTGCAGGAGATGGCGGGAGAGTTTCACTATCCGATGATGCTCTTCCGCGAGCATGAGAGTGATCCGGCGTTCCTCTTCGATTTTCAGGATCATCTCAGCGGCCAGGGCTGGCTCTTTTACAACAAAGCCCTCGACGATTTTTTTCACGGTCGCATTTAGAACCTTTCACTTTCCCCATCGCCCATTTAGTCACCGTCACCCCGTATGATTGCCGAAAAGACCGACCAGATCCTCGACTTGCTCGCCGCCGTGGCCGAAACCGACGAAGTCCGCACGAACCCCGAACTCGCGCTGTACGATCTCCAGATTTTGGATTCGATGAAAACCGTGGAGTTGATCGTGGCGCTCGGGCGCGATGTCGGCGTCGAGGTTTCGCCCGCCGAGTTCGAGCGCGAAGCGTGGGCCACGCCCGCGAAATTCGTCGCGGACATCCTGCGCCGCCTCGCCGCCTGAAGTATGCTGGATGCATGGAAAGCCGCCCATCCGCGCACCCGGCTCATCGCGCGCTCGCTTTACTATTTTGCCATCATCGCCGGCCTGATCGCGCTTTACGGCCGCGGCGATTTCGCGACGCCGACCTTTGTCTATCAAGGATTCTGAGCCGATGGACTTGATCGATCGCATCGATCGCTGGGGACGCGAAACACCCGATCGCGCCGCGCACATCAGCGGCGATCGCACGCTCACTTATCGCGAACTTTGCACGCGTTCGGACGCGCTGGCCGCGTGGATTGAAAATCATCTCGGCGAGAATCGCGGCCCCGTCGCCGTGCTCGGACACAAGGAGCCGGAAATGCTCATCGCGTTTCTCGCGGTCGTAAAATCGGGACGCGCCTACGTCCCGATCGACACGTCATTGCCACCGCAGCGCATCGAGCGAATCGTGCAGACCGCTGCCGCCGCGCTCACCCTCACGCCGGCGCGCGTCGCGGAACTCGCCGGTGACACCGCTGCCGCGCAATGCCGACGCGTCGGGAACGACGACCCATTTTACATCATCTTCACATCGGGCAGCACTGGCGAGCCAAAGGGCGTCGTCATCACCCTCGCGAATCTCACCGCGTTCGTGGATTGGATGATCGGCGAGCAGCGATTCGCCGAAGCCACGGAGACCTTCCTGAATCAAGCGCCCTACTCGTTCGACCTTTCGGTGATGGACCTTTACCTCGCGCTCGTCACCGGCGGCACGCTTTTCAGCATCACAAAAGACGACGTCGCAAATCTGAAGATGCTGTTTGAAAAGCTCGGACGCTCCGGCATCACGACGTGGGTTTCCACGCCGTCATTTGCCCAGATGTGTTTGATCGAGCGCAGCTTCAATCCAACGATGCTGCCCGGCCTGCGGCGTTTCCTTTTCTGCGGCGAAACGCTCGCGCCCGAAACCGCCGCGCAACTGCTCGATCGCTTCGCGCAGGCCGAAGTCTGGAATACCTACGGACCCACCGAAGCCACCGTCGCCACCAGCTCCGTCCGCATCGATCGCGACGTGATCGCGAAACACCACACGCTACCCATCGGCTACACCATGCCCGGCACCCGCCTGCTCATTTGCGATGAAAACGGCGCGGCAATGCCCGAAGGCCAGCGCGGCGAACTCGTCATCGCCGGCCCAAACGTGAGCCCCGGCTACTTCCACCGCGACGATCTCACCGCGAACGCCTTCTCCACGCGCGACGGCGAGCGCGCATACCGCACCGGCGATTGGGCGCGCGAAACGGACGGGCTGTTTTTTTGCGACGGACGCATGGACGGGCAGATCAAAATGTTCGGCTACCGCATCGAACTCGGCGACCTCGAAGCCAATCTCCGCGCCCTCCCGCAAATCGCCGACGCCGTCGTCCTGCCCGTCCGCAAGCACGAAAGGATCGAATCCCTCGCCGCATTCGTAATCCTCTCCGTGGAAAAAACCGGCACCGATTTCGAGATGGCCGCGCTGCTAAAAAAGGAACTCGCCGACCGCCTCCCCGCCTACATGCTCCCGCGGAAATTTCACTTCCTCGACGCCTTCCCGATGACGCCGAACGGCAAGGCCGACCGGCGAATGCTGGCGGAAAGGCTTTAGGCGCGACTTGCCGAGTGAGGAAGATTGCAATCGTGGAACGCGGCTCGTTACATGCGCAGCCTTCCCGCTGAGGCGGGAGAATTCTCCCGCTGCCATGCCTGATCGTTTTTCCATGCGCCCCCGCTTCGCGGAATGATTCCGTTCTCCGATTTTCACTATTTCGGACTGCTGCTCTACATCGTCCTCCCGACGATCGCGCTGGGACTCTTCGGGCGCGCGAACCGGGCGTGGACGTTGCTCGCGACGCTGCTCGTGGCGATCCTGAATTTCAGCGACGATACGCCGATGCGCCCGGACGTTTTTGTCCGCGAAATCTGGATCGCGCTCGGCTTTGCGATCTATCAAGGCGGGCTGGCTGCGGCGCTGCTTCGCTGGAAA
This sequence comes from Chthoniobacteraceae bacterium, assembly GCA_031409335.1. Lineage (GTDB taxonomy): Bacteria > Verrucomicrobiota > Verrucomicrobiia > Chthoniobacterales > Chthoniobacteraceae > JANLQB01. The sequence continues at coordinate 13,076 of JANNWY010000262.1, forward strand.
TCGACGCCGCTTTTCCGCATCGCGCTCGGGCTCTCGATCCTGCCGCTGGCTGCCGCGAAATTCCTGCCGCTCATTTCGCCGGGCACGCTGTTTGGATTTCTCGGCATCTCCTACGTCACGTTCCGGTCGCTCGATGTGATCTTCAGCATTCAGGACGGCGTCGTCAAAACGCTCTCGCCGGGCAGCTATTTCGCGTTTGTCTTTTTCTGGCCGACGGTTTCATCCGGCCCGATCGATCGCTACCGCCGCTTCGTGCAAGACCTCGACCGCACGCGCACGCGCGCGGATTTTCTCGATGATCTCGATTTTGCGGTGGAGCGCGTCTTCCGCGGATTTCTCTACAAGTTTCTCATCGCCGCTCTGCTCAACAAATACTGCGTGGACCCGCTAGAAGCCCGTGCCGACGCGCTCTCTACGCTGCTCTACATGTATAGCTACAGCGTGTATTTATTCTTCGATTTTGCCGGCTACAGCGCGTTTGCGATCGGCTGTGGGCGGCTGTTTGGAATCCGGGTGCCGGAGAATTTCGATCTGCCATTCCTCTCGCGAAACATTCGCGATTTTTGGAACCGCTGGCATATCAGCCTGTCGTTTTGGTTTCGCGACCATATCTACATGCGCTTCCTCATCGCGGCGGGGAAGGGGAAGTGGTTCAAGGGAAAGCACACGGCTTCCTACCTCGGGCTGTGGCTCACGTTCGGGCTGATGGGTGTGTGGCATGGCCTCGAGGCGCGTTACCTTATCTACGGCGCCTATCACGCCACGCTGCTGTGCGGCTACGATGCCTTCGCGCGCTGGAACAAGCAAACCAAACGCTGGCCCGACACGCGCGTCATGCGCTTCGTGAATATCGCGATCACCTTCCACGCCGTTTGCTTCGGGCTGCTAATTTTTTCGGGTAAAATCACGCCGCATCACTGACGCTCGTGAGTGATCCATGCCACGAACGCACTCTCCCATCCCCATCCGCTTCCCCGTTCTTCGCGGCAACGAACCGGCCGTGGTGACTCTCGACTTTGCCGGCCACGAGGATGTGATCGCTACGACGCACTGGCAAGTGCCTCGCAGTCTGAAGCGCGACGCGGCCACGCGCACTCGCGCCGCGGATGCGCGGGAGTTCGCCCTCTTCGCCGCCAAACGCTGGCGTCACTACCGCGACAGCGGCATCGCCGCTCGCAGCCTGCCTGAACTCCGGCGGATGATCTCCTCCGACCCGCAGGGCGAGTATTGTTTCCATCTCAAGCTCACCGCCCCGTGGTTCCCGCACAGCCTCGGCGGCGCGATGGTTCGCCGCACCTGGTGCCACCATCTCATCGTGGACTTTCTCTTCGTGCATCCGCGCATCTGCGGGAAGATCGAGCCCGTGAAAGGCACCGGGGTCGGTATCCTGCATGGCATCTGTCTCATTGCCCGCACCCTCCGGTGCAAGCGCGTCTGGGGCGAGGCCACGCGAGACTCCGCGTCGTTCTACGAACGGCAACTCGGTCGTGCCATCGAAGACAGTTTCACGCTCGATGTTAGTGAGATCGCGTTCTTTGCCGACCAGATTGAAAAGGAAAGCCGTCGGGCTTGAACGCTCTGCCACTTCACACTACCCTGCGCCCATGTCGAAGAACACCTCCGCGCCCAAGATGACCAAGGCCGAGTTGGTCGCTCATCTCAACAAGTTGTTCGCCGCCGAGGAATACTTCACCGGCGTGCTCGGCAACCGTCACCACTTCACCCTCGCCAAGCCGTCCCGGAGAAAGAGAGTTCCCGGCGGCCGAACCGCGCGGCAACGGGCGAAGACCTCTGGTTGACGATCCCGGTGCCGCGAACCGCTTCCGCTCCCAGGCGGTTGGATCCGCCAGCGGGATCGTGCCAGGGAGCCAAGCCCGCAGACACTCCCTCCGTGGGCAAAAAGCCGTCAGCGTGTGTTCCAAAGCTGTCAGCATTTTTTCCAAACCCTTCCGCGTTTGCGGCAGACGGTGCGGACTTCCCGCCGGACAGGGTGCCATTTGTGTGATTGAGCCGACCGGTCCCGAAGAAGTTTGCGTCTTCCAAAGTTTTTCCCGAAACTTTCTGCCGTACCGCTCCCAGACGGTGTGTTTTCGATCGCGCGCGACTTCGGCATGATGCCCGGTCGAGCGGGCTTGAAGACGGCGCACTTCAGCTCTCGACCGTTCTATGAAACTCGCCCATCTGTTCGTCCCCGCGCTCTTCCTCGTCTTCATCGTCTCGCTTTCCGCGGCCACGCCGCCGGGGAAGACGCAACAGCTCACCTCGCCGGATCAGGTGCCCGAGGGGCTGGCGAAGTCCGACTGGCACAGCATCCGCGCTGCTTACGAAGCGGGGCGGCACGCTTTCCAGCCGATCGAAGGCGGATGGCAGGCGCGCAATCCGGGGCAGCAATGGACCACGAAATTCGACGGACGCGGTTTCGTGGCCGAGCCGAAGGATGGCGCGTGGCAGTGGGGGCTGGAACTGAAGGGCTACGGCTTCCCCGGCGCGGAGCGCGCCGTCGGCGGCGTGCCGGCGGTGAAGGCCGAGGGCCAGCGGCTCACCTACGGCTGGGATGCGGCGGTGCAGGAGTGGTGGGTGAATGATGCGCGCGGGCTGGAGCATGGCTTCACGGTGCGGGAGAGGCCGGGGGGCGCTCCGTCTCTCAACTCTCAACCCTCAACTCTCAACTTTTCCGTCGCCGTCCGCGGCACCCTCAGCCCTCAAATCACCGCCGATGCCCAAGGCGTGGAGTTCCGCGACCCCGCCGGAGCCACGGTGCTCACCTACGCCGGGCTCAAGGTCTGGGATGCGGATGGCAAGCCCCTCGCCTCCCGTTTCGCCCCACTCGACACCCGGCACCCGACGCTCGTCACTCTCGTCGTGGAAGAGCGCGGCGCGCGCTACCCACTGACCATCGACCCCATCGCCCAGCAAGCCTATCTCAAGCCCGCCGCCGTCGGCACCTCGCAGGCAGGGGACGTTTTCGGCATCTCGGTGGCCGTCTCGGGCGACACGGTGGTCGTCGGGGCACCCTATGAGGGTAGCAGCACGACGGGCGTGAACAGCACGCCCGACGAGGGCGCCATCTATGCCGGCGCGGCCTACGTTTTCGTGCGAAGCGGGACGACGTGGATGCAGCAGGCGTATCTCAAACCCGCCGCCGTCGGCACTACGCAGGCGGGGGACTGGTTCGGCTGGTCGGTGGCCGTCTCGGGCGACACGGTGGTCGTCGGAGCACCCTATGAGGGCAGCAGCACGACAGGCGTAAACAGCACGCCCGACGAGAACGCCACCGCTTCCGGCGCGGCCTTTTTTTTCACGCGCAGCGGTACGACGTGGACGCAGCAAGCCTATCTCAAACCCGCCGCCGTCGGCACCTCGCAGGCAGGGGACGTTTTCGGCATCTCGGTGGCCGTCTCGGGCGACACGGTGGTCGTCGGCGCATTCAAGGAGGACAGCAGCACGACGGGC
>JANNWY010000263.1:0-7530 GCA_031409335.1 Chthoniobacteraceae bacterium
CCTTCGGCACAGCCAGCGCTGCCGACCATGCCGGCTGCTCCCGTTCTTGACCACTTCCTCACTTTCACAATGTTGGCATTTCATTCCCTCTGCTTGCCAGCTTCTCCCGCTCGTTGTCAATACCTGTTGAGCAATCCCCGATATTGCGCGGGAAAGCGAGCGGGCTCGCGCCATTGTAGCTCAGGCCGGAGCCGCTCATACCGCCGTTGAAAACGATCGCGCCCGTGTCACCGCCGAGGTTTTCGAGCGCGCGGAAAATCACATCTCCCGCGTTGATCGTCAGCGGGCCGGTGAAAGGATTTGCCGCATTCAACGTGAGCGCGCGCGGCCCGGCCTTGGTCAGCCCGGCGCTGCCGCGGACGGGGCCGTTGAGCGTCAATCCACCGGTGGTGCCGGTGACGAAGACGCGGCCTTCCACCGCGCCGAACTCGATCGCATTCGAGATCGCAGTCTCGGTTGCGGCACTCCCCGTTTTCAAAAGTACACCGCTCCCGGGCTGGAGCGTGCCCATGCCGGAGACGTTCACCGCGCCTTCGAGCACGAGCGCGTTGACCTGTTTCACCGCATCGTTCACCGCGCTCGCCGTGAGCCGCACATTGTCGTTCGCGCCAGCCGCCGCGAGACTTGCCGCGTAGTCCGTCGCGGCATTCAGAATCCGCACACCGCCAGTCGTGTCGTAAGTCACCAAGCCGCTGCCCGTGCCGGTCGCCGAAACATCTCCGATCGCGTACGGCAGGATCCTAGTCGCGGGGCCGCTGTTCGAGCCGCCGACGAGTCCGGTCAGCGGGGCATCGAAGAGAATCGTTCCCAAGCCATTGGCCGGCGCGCGAAAGAGCACGGTGCTGCGCTCGCCACGTTGCAGCGAAGCAACCTGCAACGTCGTCGCCGCGAGCGTGCCAGGCGTGACGGTGATCGTCGAATCTCCGCGCGCCTCCAGGACGCCGATTCGCTCGATGGTCGAAAGCCCGATATTGCCGCGCAACTCGAAGCTCGCACTGCGCAGCATCACGGGCGTGGCATCACCGATGCGCCCCGCGCCGCCGGCGGGGTTGGCGTTCACATTGTTGAGCAAAAGCGCGCTGCCGGGTCCGATGCGAATGCCGCTCGTGGAAACGAGCGCGCCATTCCTGCCGGAAAGCGTGATCGACCCGGCGGCTGCGGAGGGCGGCTCCGCCATCGCAAAACCGGTGCGCGTCTCGCCGGTGTGGCTCCACGGCGCCTGCACCACGATGCTACCGCGCCCGCGCAACTCGACTGCGTACGCGCCGCTCGTCACTGCCGCGGTTGCGAAGGTGATCGTCACGCTGCCTTCGGTGAGGAGATCGGTCTGCAACTGCAACGGCACGCCAAATGTCCCCGTGGTCGCGGCGAAAAGACTGCCGCCATTCACCGTCAGTGGCCCCGTGCCGAGCGAGGTCGCGAATTGCGAGTAAAGCCGCCCCGATTGCAGCACCGTGCCGCCGCTGAAAGTACTGCTGCCCCCAAAAAACGAACGCAGCGCGCGCGAGTTTCCGCCACTCACAATCTCCAGCCTGCCAGTGCCGGAGATGGTGCCGAAAAACGACGAGGAATTCGGAACGCTGCCAACGGTCAGCGTCTGCGAACCGAGCACGATCGCGCCGCCTCCCGCAAGTCCGCCGACCGTCGTCGGCGCATCCGCCAGATCGAGCGTGCCGCCGCTGCTGATATTGAGCAGGCGCGCCGCGAATGGCACGCCAACCGGCTGCACCGCACCGTGGCTGATCGAGAAGCCGCCGCTCGCCAGCACGGGGCCTTCGAGGCGCAGCGTGCCGGGACCGGTCTTGCGCACATCGGACAATCCCGTGATCGCGCTGCTGATCGTGGTGGTCGCGCCGAGATAGATCACGCCAGGCTGCGCGCCGAAATCGAGCGTGCCGCCCGCGAGCACAGGAGCGATCGCATCCTCGCGGATCAAAACGCCGCCGCTGGAAATGCGAAGCTGCTGCGCGCCGCCGAGTGTCAGCGAGCCGTTCGTGCCGAGCAGCAGCGAGGCGACGCTATTGCTGGAGCCGATCGCGGTCGCCGCCGAGTCGATCTCGACGTGCGCGTTCGCGGGCGTCGTGCCGCCGGACGCGGGATTCTGAATCACGCTCGCCGGTGTGCGTTCCGCCGCCGTGAGCCCGCGCACGCCGATGGTCGCGCCGCCGGAAAGACTGGAGTCGTACACCGCGAACGTCGTCGCCGCGCCGCCCGAAACCGGGCTGGCAAAGAGTCCGGGCACGATCCCATCCACCGCGGCGGGCGGCGTCGCGAAGATCACCCGCGAGCGATCGCCAAGTTGATCGCCGCGGAAAAGCACGTCGCCGCGGGTGTTCGAAAATGTGCCGATTGTGAGAAGAGTGCGTGCGCTTCCCGGCGCCGAGAGCGTCACCACGCCGCCGCCGATTTCGCCAGTCGCGACGCTGCCGATCCGCTCATCGACCAGACTCGAACCATGGCCGATGAGCGTCAGGCGGCCTCCGGCGAGCGTGAGCACGGCATTGTCCGCGACCCGGTCATTGTTCACGACGGCGGAATTTTCCAGCCGCAATTCGCCACCCGTTCTCGCACTGAGGCCCGTGGAAAAAAGGGAGCCGTTTTGCCGCAGCTCAAATGTGCCGCCCTCCACGGTCAGCGCGCCGGAGTAGAGCGCCTCCGCGGCGAGCCGGACAGTGCCAGCGCCGCGTTTTCTCAATTCACCAGCGCCGCTGAACACGCCGTTGATTTCCGCCGAAAAGCCGCCGGTATCCAGCGTGCCCGATCCGCTGACGGAAATCGGGCGCGCGGAAATCCAGTCGCCCGCGAGCGTCAGCGTGCCGTTGGAAAAATCGACGCCGCCACCGATTCCGAAGGCGGAGTCCGCCGCGATGATCGTGTCACCGTTGAGCACCGTTGGTCCGGAATACGTGTTGCTGGTTCCCAACCTCACCCGCCCCGTGAGTGTCAGCCCGCCGACGCCATTGACCGGCGCATCGAGCTGCAGTCTGCCAGTGCCGATTCCGCCGATGCCCGCGATGCCCGTTCCGAGTTCGATGGGCCGCGTCAATGCCAAGTCCGTGCTGCCAGTGTACAGAAGGTTTGCGCCAGTTCCGCCAATGAAAACCCTGCCCGGCGCATTGATAACGATCGGCGAGGTTTCGGGTCCAAGATTTTGCGCCGAGCTAAACGAAAGCGTCCCGGCATTGATCGTGAGCGGTCCGGTAAAAGTATTCGCCGCCGCGAGCGTCAGCGTGTCGGCGCTCGATTTGGTCAGCCCGCCGGTGCCGCTGATCACGCCGCTCACGGTCAGCGAGCCTTGCGTGAAGACGATGCCTTCGCGTGCGCCGAACGCGAGACCGTTCGCGATGGTGAACGTCCCCAAATTCACCAGCGTCCCGCTGCCGAGCGTGAGCGTGCCCGCGCCGCTCAGTGAGCCGCTCGACGCCGCGAAGACGAGCGCATTCACCGTCCGCGAAGAGTCGTTCGTCTCCGAGGCGGTCAGCCGCACATTGTGCGTGGGCGCGGCGGCACCGAGGCTGGCGGTGTACTCCGTGGCCGTATTCAGCGGACGGATGCCCGTGCTCGCGTCGTAGGTCACGAGACCGCCACCGTTGTCCGTGTTGCTATTCCCGCCGATCGCGTACGGCAGGATGCTCGTCTCGGGTCCAGTCCCGTCGCCGCCGGAGAGTTGCGGCAGTGTGCTAAAAAAAACGTTGCCGACATTCACGCCCGGAGCGTTTCCCAAACCGACACCGCGAAAGAGCAGCGTCCCGCGCTCCACCCGCGCCAGACTCGACGCCGTGACCACCACGCCTGCGTCGGTATCGGGCTGCGCCGTCACGGTGGCATGTCCCGCGGCGGTCAGCGCACCGATTGTTTCCGTTTGCGGACCGGCTGCGGCAGTCGGCGCGACCAGCAAAAGCTCGCCGCCGCGAAGATGCACCGGTGTCGTATCGCCGATGCGGTTGTTCGCGCCGCCCGTAGACTCGAGCCGCAATGCTGCGCCAGCACGCACATGAACAGCCGATGTGTTGAGGATCGAGCCAGCGCCCGAGAGCCTTAGTTCGCTCCCCGCGCTCAGCGCCGCGCTCGCGATCGGGCTGAAATCGAGAATGGTCAGGCCGTCGTAGGTCGAGGCGTTGGTTAGGATCAGCGCGCGAAACGAGGATGAGCCGCTGTTTTGGTAGATCAAACCGGTGCCCGGAACGCTGCTCGAGATCACGCCGCCGATCGCAAAAGCGCCCCCCTCGGTGATGCGCAGATCGGTGTTGAGCGAAACCGCATTCGGCACATTGACCGCGCTGCTGTTCGGCGCGCGCAGGGTGCCGCCGTTGATTGTCACCGGCCCCGTGCCGAGCGGCGTGGTGAACGCCTCCAGTTGCAAATTTCCCGCATTCAAAATGAGTCCGCCGGAAAACGAATTGACGCCGGCAAGCACCACGAAATGCGATTCCTGCGAGGGTGCCGGTGCATTGATCGTCAGCACCTGCCCCGGGCTTTGCTCCCGGATCGGGGCGCTGAAGCGGAGGGTTCCCACGCCCGTGCCGGAGATCGTGGTCGAGCCATCGCTGGCATTGAGGAAAAGTTCGGACGCCACCTCGCTCGTGCCGCGTCCGCTAAACTGGATCAGTGGCGCGGCACCGGCGAATTGTAACGAGGAGCCCGCAGCGCTCCTGATCGTGATCGCGCCCGTGGCGTCATTGTCGAGCACGAGCCGGTTCAGGAAGAAAGGCGCACCAAGATTGTTCGTGGCGGTGAAGGTATCCGCGCCATCGTTCAGGAAACGCAGCACCAAATCCGGCCCGCCGCCGATCGACGGCGCCGAGCCATCGAGCCAGGCGGCGTCGAGGCTCCACAGCGCGCTCGTGCTGGCGATCCATGTTTCGTCCGCCGCGCGGCCAGCGCACGGCACGCTGGCGAGTGCGGCAAAGATCGCGAGGTGCAAAGCACGACGTTGGGGGGATCGAAGAGGGTTTGCCTTCATAACGGGGGGGGATCCAATCACGGCGCGCAGCGTAGAGTATACGGCTGGGAATGAAATGAATTCCTTCGCAAGTACGGAACGCCAAAGAGATTTATGATCCGGGTAGTCCGCACCGCATTCGTGCTCGTCTTCGCCCAGGCGATACTGCCTGCCTGCAATCCCCTCCCACGGCGCTGCCCGTCTTTTCGGGAGTCCCCTAAAAAGTTGGCGCGCTTCGCGCAGTATCTGTCGCGGCTGGAATCTTAGGCGGGGCGCTGGGAAAGGCAGGCGGCCCAGGTCAGCTTGAAACGCGTGAGATATTTTTTCAGCCGGTCGGCGTCGTTGGCGGTTTTGCGTTTGCTGCGAGTCACGGCGAAAAGGCGGCGGCCTGCCTCGCTGATGGTCGCGCTCGTGCGGCAGGCGCGGATGACGCACGCGAGTTGCGCGCTGTCGAACAAATCCAGGTTTTCCGCCGCTTTTGCGCCGAGCACTGAAGCGAGCAGCGCGTCATCGGAATCGGCGGGCGGCGGGGTGTGCCAGGCGGTTTGCAGGCGCGCGAGTTCGGCTTCGAGCACGGCGCGGGTGATGCGACCGCCGGGCGCGAGCGTGGCCATGCGCGTGACGGCGGCGTTGAGGTCGCGAAAGTTGGCGCTCCATTTCGCGCCGGGCGAACGGGCGAAGGCGAGGAAGGCGGCGCGCACATCCTTCGCCATCGTGATGCGGTGGCTCATGCGTTTGGCGGCGGCTTCGAGTTCGTGATCGAGATTCGGCTCGATGTCTTCGGCGCGTTGCGCGAGGCCGGGGAGTTGGAAGGTCCAAAGATTGATACGCGCGAGCAGGTCTTCGCGGAAACGGCCTGCGCGCACGTCGCCGCCGAGGTCGCGGTTCGTGCCGCCGATGAGTTGGAAATCGCCCGCGACTTCGCGATCGGCACCGACGGGCAGGAAGCGTTTTTCTTCCAGCGCGCGCAGCAACATCGCCTGCTCGTCCGCGCCGAGTTCGCCGATTTCATCGAGGAAAAGCAGGCCGCCATCCGCCGAGCGCAGCAGGCCGGGGCGGTCGCGTTGCGCGCCAGTGAAGGAGCCGCGGACGTGACCGAAAAGCGTGCTCGCCGCCGTGTCGCCGCGCAGCGTGGCGCAGTTCACTTCCACGAAATTTCCCGTGAGTTGATGCCGCTGTTTTTTTAACTCGAAGACGCGCCGCGCGAGCGAGGATTTGCCCGCACCGGTCGGGCCCATGAGCAGGATCGGTTCGCGCGAGGCGATGGCGACTTGCTCGATTTCCTCGATCATCCGGTTGAAGGCCGCGTTGCGCGTGGCGATGCCGCTTTTCAGGAAAGTGCGGGCCTCGCGCTGCTCTTCGTCGAAGCGCACCGCGAGCCGGTCGTAGCGCGAGAGATCGAGATCAATGATCGCGTAGCGGCCCGCCGCGCCGTGCTCGCGTCCGCCCGGCGGCGCCGTCTGGATCAGCCTTCCCGGCAGGCGGCGCGATTCCGTGAGGAGGAAAAGGCAGATCTGCGCGACGTGGGTGCCGGTGGTGATGTGGACGAGATATTCCTCGCGATCCGGCTTGAAAGGATACTTCCGCGCGAAGTCCGCGAGCACGCCATAGATCTCCTCGAAATCCCACGGATCGCGAAACTCGACGACGTGCTGCCGTGCTTCCGTTTCCGGTGAAACGCCCGCGATGTCGCGCGCGACCGTCTCCGCCAGCGCGGTGCTTTTGCGGTCATGGATCAACTCCAGCCGATGCACGAGCAAGTCCTCGTGCTGGCAGAGCGAGACGGTCGGGCGCCAGCCTTCCCAGCGCCGCGAGCCGGAGCTGCGGTCGAGTTGCGTGCCCAGCAGGCCGAGGATCACGAGTTTCTTTGCGGGCATAGCGGTAAAGCGAATTCACGCGCTTATAGGCGAGTATTGCGAGGATGGAAAGCGGGCATTGATCCGGTGCGAAATTTTCTTCGCAGAGCGTGAAGCGCTGACTGGCAGGGACTTGCGGAGTTTCCGCAGAACCCGTGGCACGGCGTGGCACGCGGCGAGCAATAGTCCTCTCCATCGCCAACCGCGACTCACACCAAAAACGAAACCACCAACCCGAATACGATCATGGCTTTGAATCTAACGGAAATCGAGTCCGCTTTGGACCTTCACCAGAAAGCATTTGGCTTCCTGTTGGAGTCCCGTGCCAGTGGCCATGCGGGCTCTCGTCCGTTCGACGAAGCTACGATCAACGCATGGCGGAATCCTGATACCTGCACGGACTGGATCACGCGGACCTATGATCAGTTACCTGTTACCTTTCGTCCTTCGCGCGATCACATCTTAGTCGTCGGTCTGTTTCTTTCCTCGCTCTTTGCCACTTCGTTTTCGGTTTCCAAGAAGGTGCGCAATGGAGAAGTAAGAATTCAGGTTCGCGCTTTGGCGACACGTCGGCTGGATGGGTCAAAAAAGTCGGGATTGCTCAACAGGTATTGACAACGAGCGGGAGAAGCTGGCAAGCAGAGGGAATGAAATGCCAACATTGTGAAAGTGAGGAAGTGGTCAAGAACGGGAGCAGCCGGCATGGTCGGCAGCGCTGGCTGTGCCGAAGGT
>JANNWY010000264.1:0-3692 GCA_031409335.1 Chthoniobacteraceae bacterium
AAAGGAATCCACCACCACGAGGCTCGGTCCGACCGCCGCGACCTGCCGGGCGATTTCCTCGAAGACCGCCGTCAAATCTTTCTCCATCACCACCTCGGCGAGGTTAATGAAGCGGATCGCATTGCCGAGTTTCGCTTCGTCGAAAAAAGAATACTGCTGCTGATAGCGCAGCATCTTCATCGCGGGTTCGCCGAGCACGGTGAAATAGAGCGCCGGCTTCTTCGCCGTCGCGTTGGCGAAAAGGATCTGGTGCGCCAGCGTGGTTTTGCCGCAGCCCGGCGTGCCGGCGATGATGTTAAAGGAAAACTCCGGGATGCCGCCGCCGAGGATGTCATCGAGCCCGCGCACGCCGCTCGGGATTTTGCGAATGATGACCTTGCCCGGTGGCGTCGCGACTTTCATCTGCGGTTTGCGTTTGGCCGCGTTGTCAGGCTTTTTCATGAGTTAGTTTCTTTGGTAAAATTCAAGTCGTCGAAGGACAGTTTCGGCCAGGCATCGCGGACGAGACGCAGGGTTAAATTTTCTCCGATAAAAGCGACGAGCAGCCCGAGCAATTGGGCGATCAAAAGCACGCCGCCTGCCTCCAGTTTGTTCGCCTCCACTGGCACCTCCGCCTTGTCCCAGCCTTCTAAAGAACCATCCCCATTGACCAGTATCGCCCTCATCCACGGCACCTCCGCACCGGCCACAGCCAGCGCCCGCGAGAGCACCGCGCGAAAGCCGGCTTTTCCCATCAGCGTCTCGAGATGCGGACGCAGCTTTTCACAAACGTGAAAGGCCACCGGAGTTTTTGTCCCAGACGTTTTATTTCCCCTCGCCTCGTAAGCAATAAGACGCTCGGCGAAATCCCGCATTTGTGGTGTGGCCCGGCTCATTTGTGGTGTGGCCCGGCTCATTTGGAAATCGGAGAACCCACTCCCGTCTGCGTACAGGGCTGGTCGTCGGCCGGCAAGCGAAAGGATTGATTCAATCTCGCGACGCCGCTCGCGGTGAATCGTCGTCGGGGATCGAGCTTCTCAAGTTTTGCCACGGCCAGTCCATGTCTCGTGGACGATTGATAAGTGCCATGCGTTCACTCCCTTCAACGATTTCCAGCACAGCTTTCGTGGCACCTTTACTTCGTTTGATCGATGCCTTCCGCACGGAGGAAAATACTTTCGTTGAGCCAGCTCATTACCGCTCATGAGCGCGCCTCCAAAGGGCGGAAATAGCAACCCGACGCGGAAAAGGAAAATGCTTCTCCCCCTCTCCATTGCCGTGGTGACAACTTTAGTGCTCACCCTTCTCTTTCTAAATCTCCGCGCGGGAGAGAAACAAATCCGCTACCAGCTCGAACATCGCTTTGCGGTGGGCGATCCGCAGTTCGTCCGAAGCATGAATCATTTGCTCGGCCCCGGCATTCTCCCGGGCAATCGGATCAAGGCGTTGCAAAATGGTGACGAGATTTTCCCGGCGATGCTCGATGCGATCAGGGGCGCACGCGGAACCATCACGTTCGAGACTTACATTTACTGGTCCGGAAAGATTGGCCGGGAATTTTCCGATGCCTTCTGCGAGCGTGCTCGTGCAGGGGTGAAAGTGCATGTGCTCCTGGATGCGGTGGGAACGGGAAGGATGGAAAAGAAGTATCTGGACGAAATGAAAGCGGCCGGGGTGGAGGTCGAGCGTTACCATCCACTGCATTGGTATAACGTGGCGCGGATGAACAATCGCACGCATCGCAAACTGTTGGTCGTCGATGGGCGGATTGGATTCACGGGCGGCGTCGGCATCGCCGATCTGTGGAGTGGAAACGCGCAATCCAAGGACCATTGGCGCGATTCCCACTATCGGCTCGAAGGACCGGCGGTGGCACAGATGCAGGCGGCCTTTACCGACAACTGGATCAAAACGCGCGCGAAGGTCCTCTTCGGAAGCGAATACTTTCCGGAGCTAAAGCCCGTCGGTGAATCACCGGCGCAGGTCTTCAAAAGTTCGCGCGGGGAGGGCAGCGAAAGTGTGCGCCTGATGTATCTGCTTTCCATCGCTTCCGCGACCCGGAGCGTTCGATTACAAGCGGCTTATTTTGTGCCGGACGATTTGGCGATCGAGACTTTCATCGCCGCCCGGAAACGCGGCGTAACGATCGAGATTATCGTCCCCGGCCCGCACATGGACGCAAAGATCGTGCAGGGTGCCAGCCGCTCGCTCTGGGGAGCGTTGCTGGACGCGGGCGTCCAGATTTACGAATACCAGCCGACGATGTACCACTGCAAAGTCATGATTGTTGACGATGTGTGGGTCTCGGTCGGTTCGACGAATTTCGACGACCGCTCTTTCCGCTTGAACGACGAAGCGAATCTAAACATCTACGACGCCGCCTTTGCAGTCAGCCAAGTCAAAGTGTTTGAAGACGACAAGGGCAAGTCGCGGTTGATGTCGCGAGCGGAATTCAAAGACCGGTCCAAAGTGGGCAAGTTATTTGACGGAATCGCAGGAACGCTGCGGCGGCAGCTCTAATTGCAGCGAGGTTCGCGCGATCAGGCGGCGCGTTCTGTGAATGGTTCGGCGCGCGTTCGTCAGCCGGGATGAATTAAAACCCGAGTTTTTTGGAATGGGATACGCGCAATGCGGAGCGCAGCGACGTAAGTAGCAGGAACATCTATCAACTTATGAACAACAGCATTTTTTACATTATCGGCCTCGTAGTCGTCGTAGTCGTCGTTCTCAAATTCGTCGGCCTCTGGTGAACGTCTTGGAAGATCCGCCGCCGCAATGCCCAGGCAGTCGTCGCGCACGCGGATGATTACCTCCGAAGGCTCAATGCCGGCGGAGGGCATGGTGCTTTTTCTTCGTTCTCGAATTGGGAACGCCCATCGGCGGCGGCGCAGCCGAATCGAAAACATCAAACTATAAATTAGGGTGCCGTTGCGATTGCGGCTCATACTACGCCGGGCGAACACCTTTGCGCGGGATCGAAGGCATTGCTCTGCCAAAGGTCGCAGGTCAAGCCCGACCCGGCAGCCACTCGCGCAGGTGGTCGAAATCCACGGGCTTGACCAGATATTCCTCGAAGTCGGGGTCGCCCAGCAATCGCAGATGCGTGCGCGAGTGGCGTTTGTTTTTTGATCTAATCCCAATCGTCGCAATGCGGCAGGCGGTGGACTCCCTTCGCCTCGGACGAATCAAGCGCGCCTGGCAGGCCGCGCCTACGTGAGACTGACGACGCCGTGCTGCTCACCCTCCTTCACTCGCGGCGTCTCGCCTGAAAGGTAAGCGCGGGCCACTTCCCAGAGGTAGGATACTTTGTTGAAGCCGGTGTTATCCCAGTATTCCGCCCGCTTCGGACGAAAGACGACGAGCACGAGGCTCGGATCGTCCAAGCCACCGGGGAACCAGACGCGCAACGGCTCTTTCCAAAGCTCCTTCACCCGGCTGCGATCATGGACCAGCGTCGCGGTGCCTGAGATGGAGAGGTATGCGCCATGGTCATTTTGAAAGATCACATGTGCCTCCTCGTGGTGGGAGACGTCCCATGCGGTCGTGGTTTCATCGCCGGTCATGAACCACAGACTGCAATCATCCGCCACCTCGGCCACTGCCATCGGCCGCGCGTGGAGCTGATTTTCAGATCCATGAGTAATGAGCATGGCGGTGGAAAAGTCCTTCATGAGACTTCGGAGTTTTTCGGTTTGATGGTCGAGGTTCATGCA
>JANNWY010000265.1:0-13395 GCA_031409335.1 Chthoniobacteraceae bacterium
CGATACGGTTTGCATCTTCTAAAATGGCGTCGCAGTCCGCGGCCGCCGCGAGCCTAGTCGGCTTTGTGGTCCGAGTGGCAGGCCTTGCAGTTCACCGCTTCCTTGTAAGCCGCGCCCGCGCCTTCTTTTTTCGCGACCACATTTTCCGTGGCACCGATCAGCTTCGCGACCTTCTCCTTGAACGCCACGGCTTCCCCCTTCGGCGGCTTGGTGTCCGCCATCGCTTTGTAAAGCTCCAGCGTCTTCTTCAAATCCTCGTCGCTCACCGAGCCGTCGATGATTTTGTCGCTGACTTTCGGCGTGCCCTTCGGCGCTTTGTGGGCAAATTTCATCGCGTCTTCGATCGGCTTGAATTCAGCGTCCGCGGCAAACGCGCCCAGTGCGATGGCTGCCGTAAAAGCGAGTGCGGGGAGAATGAAGGGGAGTGATTTCATGGCGGCTCAAAAATCATATCGTCCCGGTGCCGACAAGCCGAATCCACGACAATCACGAATCCTTCAGCGCGCAGTCCGGAGCGGCGTGGAAACTCGCATGGGCAGATTCCCCCGCCATCGTCTCAAAGGATGCCGCATTTCCGACCCGATCGAAAGACCTGCGCTCGATGGGGAATCGTCACACCGCCTTCAAGCGAAACCAGAAGCGCGTTCCCCCGCCCTCCCGCGCTCCGCAGCCGATCGTGCCATCCCATTGCTCCACGGTGATCCGGCAGAAAAACAGACCGAGGCCGGCCTTCCCGGAGGTGCCGCGGCCGCGCACGAATTTTTGGAAAAGCTGCGGGGCCACATCCGGTGGGATACCAGGGCCGTCGTCATCGACCGTGGTGACAATCTCTGAACCCTCGCGCGCAATCGAGACGGCGACTTTGCCGTTCGCATACGAATGGCGGAGCGCGTTTTGGAGGAGATTGTGCAGGATGCGCAGCAGCCGGTTCCACTCGCCGACCACGCGCTGCCGGGCGGGGATGTCTTTTCCGATTTCGAGCCGGCACACGACATCGCGCACGGCAAAGGCGGGCTTCAAGGTATCGATCACTTCGCGCACGCATCCGATGATGTCGGGCGCGTGGGCGGGATCGGACACGCCCTCATCTTTCGAGCCTATCTCCGCGCGGAAACTGTCGAGCAGATCGCTGATGAAATTTGCCTGCTGGCGGACGCCGAGCCGCCCGAGTTCCAGAAAGCGGCGACCGTCCGGCGTGAGATTTTCGCTGCGCAAAATATCGAGCGCGCCCGTCACCCCGGAGAGCGGGCCGGACAAATCGTGGACGATGCAATGCAGCAGGATTTCCTTCTTGTTCGTCTCCGAAAGCAGCCGCTCGTGAATGATCGAGAGTTCGCGTCCGCGCTGGAGGGCGCGGTGGAGTTGATCGAACTCGGTCTCGATCCGGCGCACGAGCAGCAGGCTCTCGCCGCTCATCCGGCAGGCCGTCGCTTCGAGGTGAATTTCCGATCCGCCCTCCGCGCTTTCCGTCCAGAAACCCGATCGCAATTCCTCCTCGCTTGCGCTTTGCCAAATGCGCTCGGCGTCAGGCAGGAAGTGTTCGAGAAAGGCGAAAACGGATGCGAGTTTCAATGGCTCGCCGATGGCGATGGCCTCGCGCCCGAAGCTCGCAAACCAATCGGGAATCAATCCCAGCGGAAGAAACCTGCCATCCGCAGCGCGCGAGAGGATGAGCACTTGCTGGCGCGAGAGGAGTTCGGCGAAGAGCGCGGGATTCATGGCGTGGCGAGGAGTGATGCGGCGAGCGAGAGAAATGCCGCCTCGACGCCCTGGCCGGTTTTCGCGCTCGTCCTCAGGATGCGCCAGCCCGCGCGGCTGAGTTCCGCGAGCTGGCTGGCTTCGATCTCCCACGCGGATTCGAGATCGACTTTGTTGATGAGCAGCAGAAATGGCACGGGGCCGATTTTCTCGCAGATCCGCTGCTGCAAGGCGACTGCCCTTTCCAGCGATGGCAGCCGGGTGCCGTCCGCGACGAGGATGTAGCCCGCCGCACCGCGCATGTATTCGAGTTCCACGCCGATGAATTCATCCTCTCCCGCGAGATCCCAAATCATCAATTTCACATCGCCGCCGGACGTCGCGACGATCTTCTTGTCGATCTTCACGCCGAGGGTGGTGTGATATTTCTCCGAGAAGGCGCTGTGGACGAAACGCGCCACGAGACTCGTTTTGCCGACCGCATATGCGCCCATGAGGCAGATCTTTTTTCGGATCACTGGGTCGGGGCAGTTTCGTCGTACGATGCGGAAAAGGTAACGCGCCGGTTTTTCGCATCGTCCTCTTCGGTGCCGGCAAATCGCTTTTCGCGCGCAGCAAATCCGACAGGCACGAACGTCGTCGGATCCACCCCGCTCAACGCGAGCTGGCTCACGACACGGTCCGCGCGGTTGCGGCTCAGCTTGAGATTCAGCCCATCGCCGCCCGGCTCGGTGGTGTGCCCCGTGACGGTGATGCGCAGACGCCGCCCGAGCGCGCGCGCGATCTCGCGGAATTCCGTGATCCGGGTGGCGAGTTCGTGCAACGCTCCATCCTGATTCGGCGCGATCTCGATGCCCTCGGCGAAAAAGATCACCGTCCCGTCGATCTCCTGTTTCTTCGTGGCGAGCGCGAGCATTCCCACATCGAGCATGGCGCTGGTGTCGATGGCAACGATTCCCGGAATCCTATCCGCGGCTTTGCGGGCCGAATCGATCCAGATTCCCGGCGCACTTCCGCTCACGGCGAGAGTCTCGCCGCGCATCGCCAGCTTTGCGCCCGGAGGGGGATTCAGCCGCTGCGCCGCGCGCTTCAGCACGATGCCGGGGGTGACCGCGAAAAACGGCTGCCAGTTCGCCTTCACGATCTCCGGCACAAAGCCCGCCTCGGCAACGATCGCCTGCGGATCGGTGGAAAGCGGATCGCGCAATCCCGCAAGATGCACCACGCCATCGCGCCGCGCGGCGTGCGTGACGACGATGCCTTCCTGCGCGTTCAGCTTTTGCACGCAATCGCTCAGCCGCTGCTCCGCCTCGCGTTCGCGCTGGAGCGCGGCGCGCTGCGCACGATGGTCGGCGTGGCGGCGCTGCTGCGCTTCGAAGAGCCGCTGCTCCTGCACGATGCCGTCCTCGATCCCGCGGATGTGGCGCCATTCCCAAAGCCCGAGCAGCCCGAGCACCAGCAGCACCGGAATGATCCAGAGCATCGGCGAGGGTTTTCCCGACGGTTCCGCGCGCTGCATTCGCAGGCAGTCTTCCAGCGCGGGACGCGATTCCTCGAAGGGCGCGGCGTCACCATGAAAATCCTGGAGCGCCGCGCCCTGCTGCTGAGCGATACTTTCCAAATTCGTTGTCAATACGGTGCGTAATTCCTCCGGCGCAATTCCGCGGATGAATGCCGCGAGCGTCATCTGCGGGCTCGATTCCAGCCACACATTGTAGTCCCCGTACTGCGTCGCGCGCAGCCCATCGCCCTCGGCCTTGAACGCATCGCGCATGAAATCCTGAATCGCCGTGAGCATTCCCGAAATCATATCCGCATCCTGCCCGCTCGCGCCCGGCACCTGTGCGTGCGCCAGCAGCAGCCCGGTTTCCTTGTGAATCAAAAACACCTGCTCGACGCGATAAATCAGCGTCCGCGTGAGTACGACTTCCGCAAAAGTTTTCCCCGTCCGCTTCGCCTCCAGCCGCCACTTGAAGCCCTGCACCGACAGGCTGTGCTCCATCGTCTGGTTCAGCGATTGCACCATCTTGCTAAACGCATCCGCGATCGCGCGCCGGATCGCCGGGCCGATGATCGGGAAGACCACATCGGTCAGGATGCGCGGATCTTTTTTCACCGACTCCTTCAGCGCCGATTCGATCGTCGGCGCGAGGGATTGGGAAAGCTGCGCATCGCGCGAAGTCGAGAGCTGCACCGCATGCGGCAGGATGCGGCTCAGCTGGTTCGCCTTTTCGCCGGGCTCGGTAACGATGCGGCGGAGGTCCGCCAAATCCTTGCGCTCCGGCCCGACGAGCAGTTCGCGGAGCTGCTCCATCGCGTCGCCATCGCCCGGCGCATCGCGCAGGCTCATGAGCGTCGTGGATTACTCGCCGGGAAACTTGAATTCATTTTTCAAGCGCAGCGACAACTCGGCGAACAGATCGGAGAGCGCGTGCTTGTCCGTCATCATGCCGCGCAATTCCTGCGATTCGCGCCCGAGTTCCGCCGCGACGTTCGAGTGCTTCTGCGCGATTTCCTCGGACAGCCGCTTCGTTTCATCGAGGATGAGCTGGCGCAAATCGCGGTGCGCTTTGCCCGCGTGCTCCTCGGTCTGCGCCACGCGCCGGTCAAAATTCTTCGCCGTTTCGCCGAGCTTGTCGGCCACTCCCTTCAGCGCCTCATCGCGCGCGCTTCGCTCCGCTGTCTGCCCGTCGTTCAGCGCCACGACTTCGCTTTTCATGAAGGACTCCAGCGAATCGAAACGCCGTTTCAAATCCTCGCGCAAGTCCGCGCCTTCCTTGAGCAGCCGCTCTTCGAGCCGCGCAAATTTCTTGTCGTAATCCCGCATCTGCGACCCGAAAAGGATGTCGCGAATCTTGTCCACATTTCCCGGACGCTCGGCGTTTTCAGCATTCGGATTACCACCACTGCGGGCCGTGTCCGGGGAGTTGTCGTGTTGTTTGCTCATAGATTAAAGGTGCGGACGCGGGGCAAAAAATAACCCGCCATCAGTGTTCCTAATAGCAAACCCAGCCGCGCTAGGCTACTGCGCAATGCAGCACGCTAGGCACCCGCTCAATAGACATCCGTGTCGTCCGCGTAGCCCGCGTCCGTGCGGATGGAATCCAGCCGGCGCCGCTCGCCGCGCGCAGAGCCAGGGCCGTTCAGGCGCTCCAGCACGGTCTCGACGACCCACGGCATCGCCAGCAGCGCACCCACGCCGAGCAGCGTGGCCGCCGTGGTTTTTTGCGCGGGACGCCGCAGCTTTCCCGCGAGAAGTAGGCCGATGCCGCAGCCGACCGCCGTCTGCG
This sequence comes from Chthoniobacteraceae bacterium, assembly GCA_031409335.1. GTDB lineage: Bacteria > Verrucomicrobiota > Verrucomicrobiia > Chthoniobacterales > Chthoniobacteraceae > JANLQB01. Next base: position 4,989 of record JANNWY010000265.1, read on the forward strand.
TGATAGCCAGAAGGCTAGTTTGGAGCGGGTCGGTATTCTTTGAGGAAGCCATGCGATTGCCAGCAATATGGAAGCCTGCCGGAAAAAATAAACTCGAAACACTCGCTTCACTCGAATAGTCGTCCGACGTGCGGCAACAGCTTGCGGCACCACCTTTTTTTCATGTCGGAACATCCTCTCTACGTCCTCATCCTCGCCGGCGGCAGCGGCGAACGCTTTTGGCCCCTCAGCCGGAAATCGCGCCCGAAGCAACTGCTCTCGCTTCTGTCGAAAGAAACGCTGCTGGAGGCCACCGTGAACCGCCTCGACGGCCTCGTTCCGCTCAATCAAATCCTCATCCTCACGAACGCCGATCAGGAAGCCGCCGTGCGCGAGTGCTGCCCGGATTTGCCGCGCGAAAACATCGTCGCCGAACCCGCAAAACGCGACACCGCCGCAGCCATCGCGCTCGGCGCGGGCTGGATCGCGCGGCGCGCGCTCAATGCGACGATGGTCGTGCTGCCCGCCGATCATCTCATCCGCGACAGCGCCGCATTTCAGACCACGCTGCGCGCCGCCGCCGCCGCCGCGGAAGAGACCGGCGATCTCGTCACGATCGGCATCGAGCCGACTTGGGCGTGTCCCGGGTTTGGCTACATCGAGGTCGGAGAAAATGTGGAAATCGCCGATGTGCCGCCCGGTCCGACGGTGTCGAAAGTCGTCCGCTTTCGCGAAAAACCGAATGCGGAACTGGCGGAGAATTTTTTCCGGCAGGGAAATTTCCGCTGGAACGCGGGCATGTTCATCTGGTCCATCCAGGCCATCCTCAGCGCGCTCCAGCGCCACGCGCCGCTGCTCGGCGAATTCGTCGGAAAGCTGCACGGCGCGCAGGAATTCGAGACCGTCGTCCGCGAGGAGTTCGGGCAACTTCCAAAAGTCTCGATCGACTACGCCGTAATGGAAAAAGCCGCGCGCGTGCTCGTGGTGCAATCCACGTTTGATTGGGATGACGTGGGAAGCTGGACGGCGATCGCGAAATATTTTGCCGAGGACGAATCCGCCAATCGCGCCAACTCGCCGCTGAACACGATCGAATCCTCGAACAACATCATCTTCTCCGAGCCGGCCAAACGCGTCGCGCTGCTCGGCGTGAACGATCTCATCGTCGTCAGCACCAAAGACGCGCTGCTCATCTGCAACCGCCACGACGCCGAACGCATCAAGGAACTCGTCGGCAAAGTGCCGCCGGAGCTGCAATGAACCGCGCGCTCGGCATCGACCACGGCGAAGCACGCATCGGCCTCGCGATTTCCGATGAACTCGGAATGCTCGCGCATCCGCTGGAGACGATTCATTTGAAAACCGTCCCGGACCCATTCGCGCGCATCGCCGAAATCGTGACGCGCGACAAAATCGGAATGATCGTGCTCGGCCTGCCACGCAACATGAACGGCACCTACGGCCCGGCATCCGAAAAGGTAAAAGAGTTCGCCGAAAAACTCCGTGCGAAAGTGGCCTGCGAAGTCAAACTCTGGGACGAACGCCTCACCAGCGTCGCCGCCCAACGCTCGCTCCACGAAGTCGGCCGCAACGTAAAAAACAGCCGCGAAGTCATCGACCAAGTCGCCGCGCAACTGATCCTGCAAGGCTGGCTGGATTCGCAGGCGATGCTGGGGTGAGCTGGTTGCAACACCTGTTCGAGTTACTTATCAACTTGCTGGATTGGCTAGGGTCGCCTCCTCGAAGGGAAGACCGTTCTGTGGTGGGCCTCTCAAGACTTGACCGCGAGGCACGCGGATTGGGTTGGATCCTCTTGTCGGGTATATTTGGAATCGCTCTCGCAGCGTATCTAATCCTCCGCTCCTGATCCTGATCCTGATCTTGCTCCTGCTCCTGATCTTGATCTTGATCCATCCGAAGTCCGACGTGAGGACGGATGAGGCGAGATCAGGATCAGGAGCAAGAACAGGATCAGGATCAAGATTGACCTCGTTCACTTCGTTCCCAAGTGCGCGCGCGGAGCGGCGCTATCGACCCTTTTGCCTACCCGCCGGCGCTGCCGTCTCCGCCAGGTTTGGTCATGGCGATGGGGTCGAGCGCGGCAGTTAGTTCGGCTTCGGGGAGGATTTGTCGTTCGCGGCAAATCTGGCGCACGGTCTTGCCGGTCTTTGCGCTTTCCTTCGCGATCTCGGCGGCTTTGTCGTAACCGATGATCGGTGCGAGCGGGGTGACCATCGCCATGCTGAGTTCGACGAGTTCGTTGCAGCGCGGGATGTTGGCCTGGATGCCGGAGATGCATTTTTCGTCGAAGATGACGATGACGCCGGCCATGAGGCGCAGGGATTCGAGGATGCTCGCGGCGAGGGCGGGCATCATGGTGTTCAACTCGAAGTTGCCATTCGCCGCGCAGAAGGTCGCGGTGGCGTCGTTGCCGATCACGCGGGCGCAGACTTGCATGACGCTCTCGCAGATCACGGGGTTCACCTTTCCCGGCATGATCGACGAGCCGGGCTGGGTCTCGGGGAGCAGGATTTCGCCGATGCCGCAGCGGGGGCCGGAGGCGAGCCAGCGGATGTCGTTGGCGATTTTGAAAAGGGAAACCGCGATCGTCTTGAGCTGGCCGCTGGCCTGGATGAGGCCGTCCTTCGCGGACTGCGCCTCAAAGTGGTCGCGGGCCTCGCGCCAGGCGATGCCGGTGTGATTTTCCAAATGCCGCATGACGATGCCGGAAAAATCGGGATGGCAATTCAGCCCGGTGCCGACGGCGGTGCCGCCGAGTGGGAGTTCTTCGATGGCTTCGATCGCATTGCGCGCGCGGGCGACGGAGTATTCGATCTGCTTTGCGTAGCCGCCAAATTCCTGGCCGAGCCGGACGGGCGTCGCGTCCATGAGATGCGTGCGGCCGATCTTGATGACTTCCCAAAATTCGAGGCTCTTTCTCGCGAACGCGGCATGGAGCTGCTCGAGCGCGGGGATGAGGAATTTGCGGGTGCGCTCGCCGACTGCGACATGGATCGCGGTCGGGATCACATCGTTGGAAGATTGCCCCATGTTGACGTGGTCGTTGGGATGCACGGGCTCCTTCGAGCCGATGGGTTTGCCGGCGAGTTGCGAGCAGCGATTCGCGATCACCTCGTTGACGTTCATGTTCGTCGAGGTGCCCGAGCCGGTCTGGTAGATGTCGATGGGAAAATGCGCGTCGAGGTCTCCGTCGATGACTTCCCGCGCGGCGCGCGCGATGAGCGCGGCTTTATCTTCATCGAGTTTGCCGAGTTCGAGATTGGCCTCGGCAGCACCCCATTTTACGAGGCCGAGCGCGCGGATGAATTCGCGCCCGAAGCCGTGGCCGGAGACGGGAAAATTGAGGACGGCGCGCTGTGTCGAGGCTCCGTAAAGCGCGTTTGCGGGAACTTCCATCGTCCCCATGGAGTCTTTTTCTGTGCGAGTTTCTGACATAAAGAGAGGGTCAGAATAAGGACGCGCCGCGCCTTGCAAAGCCGAATCCCGCGGAATTGCCGGACCGGTCCCGAGAGCTTCAGCGACGCTCGACGCCGTTCAGCACGTGCCCGTTCGAGTGGTGGCCATTGTGATGATGGCCATTGGTTCCATTCTTGCGGCCATTCGTGGAAATGGGGTGGCCATTGGCGGTGCGCCAGAATTTCGTGATGAACATCGGCGGCAAATTCTGAAGACAGTATTCGCTCTCAGCGCGCGCGAAGTGATCGCAGTGCCCGCGCTCGCGCAGTTCATTGGTAACTTGGTAAATGATGAACGCGGCGTGCGGTTCAGGTGCGAGCACCTCAAAAGTATTGCGCAGGAGGTCGCGCTTTTTCGCGGGGTCCAGGATCGAAAATGGAATGCCGGAAATGACGTAGTCGCAGTGGCGGAGGCCGCGCAACACCAGCTCCTCGGCGAGGCGCGCGGCGTCGGTATTCAGCACGACGACACGCCGGTCGTGGCGGAATTGCGATTCCAGATGCGCGGCGAGTTCGGAGTCCAATTCAAAGAGAAGAAGCGTGGAATCCGGGTGCATCTTCCGCACGATTTCGCGGGTGTGGCAGCCTTCGCCGGGGCCAAACTCGGCAATCACACGGGGTTGTGAAAAGTCGATTTTCGCGGAAACCCGCCGGATCATCGTGCGCGAACTGGGCAGGATCGATGCGACTTGCAAGGGGCTGCGAAGAAATCGCTTCAGAAAAAGTGCGCTCATTGAATGGATGGCCCGGCGTTGAAGGCGGAGACTGTAGGGGTCGCCTCTGGATTGGCAAGCGCTGGCTTGGATGGAATTTCCGACCTGCGGAATGGCAGAAAAATGCGCCGACTGGAGCAGGGTAAAAAAGGGCGTATTCAGCACCGCGCGGTCAAAATTTGCCGCTTTGTGAACATCGCTTGTAGGAAAAAAAGGAAGAAGAAGTGTCAGCTTCTATCACCTTGGTCGATCACGACTTATGCGTATTCTCGCACTTACACTGGCGAGAAAAATAGTCTCCATGCAATTTAGAGCTTTGTAGAATCGTGGGAATCGCGTATTACCCAAAACGCCTTAGAAACATGTGTAGCAGTAATATAATTTTCTGCTTTGCAATTAACTTCACTTAGTATTTATAGAAACTTGTGAGCAACGAAAGCCCCATCCATAACTTGATGACCGTCAAGGAAACTGCGGAGTATCTCCGGATCCCGCTTCCCACGGTCTATTACCTCGTGCAACGCGGACAATTGCCCGCCATCCAAATCGGCGGCCGCTGGCGAGTCAAAAAAGATGCGCTCGACCGCGATGTCCTGCGCGAAGCCGAGCAGGGACAGCCCACCGTCCTCGTCGTCGATGACGACGAAGGCGTGCAGGCAATGTTCAAGCTCTTCCTGAAAAAGACCGGTTTCAGCCGCCTCGTGGTGGGCACCGGAAAGGAAGCTCTTGCGGCGCTCCAAAAACAGAAATTCGACCTTTGCTTTCTCGACCTCAAACTCCCGGACATCTCGGGCGATGAAATCTACGTCGAGGCAAAGAAGAATCATCCCGAATTGCCCATCGTCATCGTGACCGCGCACGCGGACAGCGAGATGATGGATACCGTGATGAAATACGGCCCTGTGACCGTGTTGCGCAAGCCGCTCAAGACCGGCGATCTCGAAGAAACCATGCGCCATCTCGGACGGAAAACCGCCGGGAAATCGAAAGCCGCGTAAACAACCGAAAATCAGTTCACTTCCTGCAAAGCCGGCTCACAGGGCCGGCTTTGCTGCGTACCAGGGCGACGCGTGCTCATAGGCGTGCGCGATTTGCAGCATTTGCGCCTCCTCAAAGGGCTTTCCGAGGAGCTGCAATCCGACGGGCAGCTTCTTCCCGTCGATCTCCGCAAATCCACACGGCACGCTGATCCCGCAGATTCCCGCGAGATTCGCGGCGATGGTGAAAATGTCCGCGAGATACATTTTCAGCGGATCGTCGCTGCGATCGCCGACCTTGAAGGCAACCTCGGGCGAGGTGGGACAAATGATCGCGTCCACCTTTTCAAAAGCACGCGTGAAATCATCGCGGATCAGGGTCCGCACCTTTTGCGCGCGCAGATAGTAGGCGTCGTAGTAGCCGCTCGAAAGCACGTACGTTCCCAGGATGATCCGGCGCTTCACTTCGGGGCCGAATCCCTCCTCCCGCGTCCGGCAATACTGATCGAGCAGGCCCGCCGGATTCTCCGCGCGCTGGCCGTATCGCACACCGTCGAAGCGCGCCAGATTTGCCGACGCCTCCGCCGTCGCCACGATGTAGTACACGCCCACGGCGTGCTCCGTATTCGGCAGCGACACCTCGACGATTTCCGCGCCGAGTTCCTCGTATTTTTTCACCGCCGCGCGCACCGCCGCGTCCACCTGCGGATCGATCCCGTCGATGAAATACTCGCGCGGCATCCCGAGCTTCACACCGCGCAAATCCTTCCCGAGCAGCGCGGTGAAATCCGGCACCGGCGCATCGAGACTCGTGGAATCCTGCGGATCGCGCCCCGAGATCGCATTCAGCATCAGCGCCGAGTCGCGCACCGTTTTCGTAAATGGCCCGATCTGATCCAGCGACGACGCAAACGCCACCAGCCCGAATCGCGAAACGCGTCCGTAACTCGGTTTCATTCCCACGATTCCACACAGCGCAGCGGGCTGGCGGATCGAGCCACCCGTATCCGAGCCGAGCGCTGCAAAGGCCGCATCCGCCGCCACCACTGCCGCCGAGCCACCGCTCGATCCACCCGGAATGCGCGTCGTGTCCCACGGATTCAGCGTGGGAAAATACGACGAATTTTCCGTCGAGGACCCCATCGCAAATTCATCCATATTCGCCCGCCCGAACGGAATCGCCCCCGCCGCGCGCAGTTTCGCGATCACCGTCGCATCGTAGCTCGCCGTATAGCCGCGGAGAATCTGCGAGCCGCACGTGCAGGGCTCGCCTTTCACATTGATGACATCCTTGATCGCCACCGGCACGCCGCCGAGCGGCAGCGAAACATCCGCCGTTTCCGCCATGCGCCGGGCCGCCGCGAGATCGCGCGAAATGTAGCCATGAATCAGCGGATCGACCCGCGCGATCCGCGCCTCCAGCGCCGCGAGCACTTCCACCGGCGATACTTCCTTCGCGCGCAGCCGCGCCTGCAAATCCGTGATCGAGAGAGCCGTGATTTCCATACCGTTATTCGATGACTTTTGGGACGATGAACAACCCGTTTGCCTGCCGCGGCGCATTTGCCAGAGCCGCTTCCGGGGAAAAACCGGGCCGCGATTCGTCTTTTCGGAAAACATTGAAAACCGCGTTGGCATGAGCCGTTGGTTCCACGCCTTCGACGTTCACCTGCTCGAGCTTTTCCACATACTCGAGCACCTGCGAAAGCTGCGTCTGGAACTTGGCAATCTCGTCTTCGCTCAAATGCAGGCGCGCAAGTTTCGCGGTGTATCGAACATCGAATTTGGCACTCATAGGACTGCCAGTAGAAAGGAAATCGCCCCGCCTGCAAAACGCTTTTCGCAAAATCCGCGCAAGGCCACCAACTTGAGCAATCGGCAGGATGCGCTATACTCGCCTACATCATTTCCATGCTCTCCAAAAGACTGCTCCCCCTCAGCCTCCTCGTCCTCGCGTTCCTGCTCCCGCTGAAATCCATCGCGCAAATCTACGCCGACGTGCAGGTCGCCGGAGCGGTCACCGGCACCTTCACCATCACGCTCGAATACCAAAAAGCTCCGGCCACCGTCGCCAGTTTCATTGCCCTCGCCACTGGCCAGCGCGGCTGGCTGGACTTGAATACCGGCGTGATCCGCTATGACCCTTTCTACAACGGTGTTACTTTCCATCGGGTGATCAAAAACTTCGTCAACCAGACCGGCTCCCGCAACGGTCTCGGCACCGACGGTCCAGGCTACGCTTTTCGCGATGAAATCGACGGCACGCTCTTGAATGTGAACTACGCCGTCTCGATGGCCAACAGCGGTATCAACACCAATGGCAGCCAGTTCTTTATCTGCCGGGGCGCGCAACCTTTTTTGGATGGCAAACATACCGTCTTCGGCCTCATCACCGCCGGGCAGGCCGTCAGCGACGCGATCAATGACACGGCGCTCAGCGGCAGCACGCCCGTCGTCCCGATCATTATTCAATCCGTCAATATCTACGGCCCATCGCTCGCCGCTTTCAATCGCGATCCTGCCTGGCTCCCCAAGCTTAACAACGCGAAACCGGTCCTCAAAAAAAATGGTACTACTTTCACTCTCGACTACGAGCGGCTACCCTACTCCGAGTATCCCGGCTGGCACGGCACCGACCTCGCCGCCTGGACGAAATTCACCGGAACCTACTTTGACAGCACCCCGCCGGTCGGTGCCCTCGACGTAACCTCCATCGCAACCGGCCACGCCCATTTCTACAAACTCGCGCGCGCCGATTACTCCGCCGCAAAAAACACATTTGTCCCCGTGGGCGTAGGCGGGCGCAGCTTCACTTTCACCAGCAATTTCATCCCCTCCTCCGTCGTCCTCAACGCCGCTGGCGACGGCGGCACCTGGTCGCTCCAGACCACACCCGCGCCCGGCACCGGCACAATCACCACCGTCACCTACACGCTGCAGCCCCTCTACCATTATACCTCCACCCTTTTCATGAAGTGGAACAGCACCGCGACCTACAACTTCGACCTCCAGTTCTTATATCATCTTAACTTCACCTCCGCGAACGGCGGCCGCTTCCTCGGAAAGTCCAACATCAACGGCTATACCGCCGACAGTAGCATCGTCGGCACGTTCACGACCACGCCTTAACAGCCTGTTGAAAAACCTTCCAACAAGGCAGAGCTAGAAGGATAGATTGAGGCAATATGTTTGAGCGACGCGAAGACAGCGAAAAACAAAAAGAACTCTGGGTGCTTGCAGGAGAGTTACCCGAAGCCACGCC
>JANNWY010000266.1:0-20179 GCA_031409335.1 Chthoniobacteraceae bacterium
CCTTGCTCGATGAGATTGCCATACGTTATCCCAACCAAGCCATTACGCTGGTCATGGACCACGCCAGATACCAACATTGTGCCTTGGTGATCAGCAAAGCTGCCGAGCTTGGCATCGAGTTGCTTTATTTGCCTGCGTACACCCCAAATCTGAATCTCATCGAGCGTCTTTGGAAGCTCGTCAAGAAGCGTTGCCTCACCAATCGCCACTATGACAACTTTGAGAAGTTCCGCGCTGCCATCAATGATGGCCTGCGCGATGTCAACGGCGTCGCCAAGGCTGAACTCGACTCCCTTCTCACCCTTAGATTCCAGTTCTTCGGAAACTTAAAATCCTAATGCGCGCGAGAATAGATAGATGGCGTTGAGAATGATCCGGCGCGAGTGCGTGATGGGACGCCCGTCGGTACTGGGCTTGGGAAGGAGCGGTTCGAGGAGTTTCCATCCGAGGTCGCTGAGGTCGCTGAGATCGCTTTGGGATGAGCGCATCCCAAGCTTGATGTATGGATGTTACGGATCGTACAAGTCCTAAATATTAAAGGGCTTTCCGGATGGGCTCTGAGGCGGTGAAAGAATTGGATTTTACGGTGACGTTCTCGCCAAAGGCGGAAACCATTCGGAAGCGCAAAGAGAACGGGCGGGAAAAGCGTTTCCGCAAGGGCAAGAATTGACGACTAACGGATTCATTGCTACCTGTGAAAAAAAGTGATTGCGGTTGATGATACACCGCACGCGGTCACTCGATACACACAGCGGCTTCCCAACCCTGATATTTACAGGCTTCCGAGACGGAGGGGAACTTTCCCCTCCCCGGCACTTTCCTTCGCGGGAAAGACAACCGCGACGCGAGCTTGACGCTTCTGCGGATTCGCCGACCGTCGAGAGCCGCGCAATTTTTCAACCATCCCCCGCCGTGCATTATCTCCGACTTCTAGTTTTCCTCCTTCTCGCCGACTTGGCAAGCGCGCAAGAGGTGCGCATCGCCGAGTTCCAGACGATCAATACCAATGGCATCCGGGATGAGGATGGCACGACCCAGCCGTGGATCGAGTTGTGGAATGCGAGCACGACGGTCAAGACCCCGCTGACTGGCTGGTCGCTGACGGATGGCACGACGACGTGGAATATTCCCGCGGTGGAAATGGTGCCGGGTGAGCGGCTCGTGATTTGGGCCTCGGGGAAAAATCGCACGGTGGTGACCGCGCAATTGCATACGAATTTCACGCTGCCTGCCGGGGGCGGAACTTTGTCGCTGAAGCAGGGTGTGACGAATCGTTCGCGGTTTGTCGCCTACCCGGCCCAGGTGGCGAATACGTCGTGGGGCCGCGATCAGGCGGACTCCGCTGTCGATGCGGTGGTGATGGGGAAATACACGAATCCGACGCCGGGCGAGGCGAACAATTATTCGGGCTCAGGCGTGTCGGGGAATGTGCTGATCTCGGAGCCGAGCCGGGCGTTTTCCGGAACGATGACGGTGACGCTCGCGCAGGAGACTCCAGTCGCGGGAGCGGTGATCCGCTACACCGTGAATGGAGCGGTGCCGATCGCGACATCGACGCTGTTTAACGTGGGGACGCCGATCAGCGTCGCGGCGACGACCCTGCTGAGAGCGCGCGTATTTGAGCCCGGGAAGCTGCCGGGCGAGACCGATGCATCAGGTTATCTGCGCCTTGATGCGACGACGACCGGCTTCAATACCGCTGCACCGATCATCGTGGTTTCGACGTTCGGGCTCGCGATCCCCGATACCGGGGATCAGCCGGCTTTCATGTGGGTGTGGGAGCCGGGCGCGGATTTGCGCGCGCGATTCTTGAACGCGGGGGTGCCGGTGCTGCCGACGCTGGCGACGCGCTGCGCCGTGGACAAGCGCGGCTCGTCCACCCTAAACAATGCGAAGACGAACTTTAATCTCGAGGTGCGCAAGGAACGCGACGACGTGGACAAAGACGTCTCGCTGCTGGGAATGCCGGACGGTTCGGATTGGGTCTTTCACGCGCCTTTCGCATTCGATCCCTCGCTGCTTCACAATCCGCTGGCGTATGCGATGAGCAACAGCATCGGGCGGCAGGCGATGCGGACACGGATGGCGGAGGTCTTCGTCGAGACGACCAGCGGCACGCTGGTCCTCGGTGCCGGAGCCAGCGGCGATTATTTTGGGATCTACAATGTGATGGAAAAAATCCGGCGCGGAAAAGACCGCGTGGACATCGAGAAGCTCGACACCTACGACAACGATCCGGTGAACAAAACGGGTGGCTACATATTCAAAGTCGATCGCCAGGACTCGGGCGACACCGGATTTACTGCGGGAGGAGCCACGCTGGCCTACTACTATCCGAAGGAAATCGAAATCAAATCGCCGCAGCGCGACCCACAGGAGGTGGCGCTCACGAGCTATATTAATTCGTTTAAGACCGCGCTCGATAGCGCGACCTATACCAATCCGACCACCGGATATGCGGCATGGCTCGACGTGCCGGAGGCGATCGATCACCACCTGCTGAATGTGTGGGCATTCAACGTCGATGCGCTGCGACTCAGCGGCTACCTTCACAAGGAGCGCGGTGGAAAAATTCTGTTCGGGCCGGTCTGGGATTTTGATCGCGCGCTTTCCTCGACCGATGGCCGCGACGCGAATCCCGCCGTGTGGCGTTCGCAAACTGCGGATCAGGGAACGGATTTTTTCAACTACGCCCCGTGGTGGCCCCGACTCTTCTCGGACGCGAATTTTTACCAGAAATACATCGACCGCTGGGTGGAGCTGCGTCGCGGAGCGTATTCTCCGACGGCGGTGAATGCGCTGATCGACTCGCTGAATGCACAGCTTACTGCGGAAGGTGTGGCCCGCGATCTGGCGCGGTGGGGACAGGCAAAGCGCGCGTGGATGCGCCCGTTTCCAGCGCCGAATAACAACACGATCCCCGCGAGCCAGGCCGCCGAAGTGCAGCGCCTGAAAGACTACCTGCAACAACGCGCGAATTTTTTCGAGACGCAGTGGGTGAAGCCGGTGACTCTGAGCAACGCGGGCGGCAACATCGCCCCCGGCCTGATCCTCTCGATGACCACGGAAGCAGGCGCGACGATCCGCTATACGCTCGATGGTTCCGACCCGCGCCCGAGCGGTGGCGGAGCGGCGGCCGCGGGCGTGCTGACCTACACCGCGCCGATCACCATCAATGCGACGACGCGCGTGAGGGCGCGCGCATACTGGACCGCCAAACCAGGCGTGCTGACCGGCCCGAACAATCCGCCGCTGCGCAGCTCGTGGAGCGGGCTTGCCGACGCGCGTTTTTCGACCGACACGCCCGCGGAGGCGGTCAATTTAGCGGTCACGGAGTTGAGCTATCATCCGGCGAATCCGACGCCGGCGGAGTTGGTCATCAATCCCCTGTTCGCGTCATCGGACTTTGAATTCATCGAGTTGAAAAACATCGGCGCAACCGTGATCGACCTCGGTGGATTGCAGGTCACGCTCGGGGTGACATTCACCGTCACCAACGACCTGGCGCTGACGCTTGCGCCGGGAGCGTTTGTCATCATCGCAGCAAATCCAGCGGCGCTGGCGGCGCGCTATGGCGCGCTGGCAAATGTCGTCGGGCCATTTGCCGGCGATCTCAGCGACGCGGGCGAGCAGATCGTGATCAAATCACTTGCTGGCGCGACCATCGCCGACTTCACGTACGATGACGAGTGGCACTCCTCGACCGACGGTCCCGGAAACACCCTCGCCATCTTCGACCCGATGGCTGCCGCGGCGGCCTTCAGCGATTCCGCAAACTGGCGTGCGAGCGCTGCGGTCGGCGGATCGCCGGGTGCCGATGAGCCAAATCGCGCGCCAGTCGTGATCCCCGGGCCAAGCGCATCCGGCGACCTCACCGGCATCGCGCTTACCGCCACCAAGGCGGACGATCGCCAGCCGAACTTTCCCGGAATGCTCACCTACGCATGGTCCCTTTCCGGCGGTCCGGGAAACGCGATTTTCACGCCAGGAAACGAACTGCTGACCACGGCGAGTTTCACCCTCCCCGGCATCTACATCGCGCGGCTCACGGCCAATGATGGCAGCCTTTCGGGATTTGCGGACATCACCGTTTTTGCCAAAGACACACCGCCCGCCTGGCTCGCGCGCCACCCTGGCATCGGCACGCTGGACGACGATTTCGATCTCGATGGCTGGAACAATTTCACCGAGTTCAGCCTCGGCCTCGATGCGGAGTTGCCGGACGTGAATGCGCGTCCCGTCACGGTCCTCGAAAATGGCCATCTCACGATGACTTTCTCGCGCATCAAACCACCCGCCAGCGTGATCTACGCGATCGAAGTCGCCGATGATCCCACCGCGTTTCGCGCGCCAAATCCCGGCGAAGTCACCGAGCAAATCCTCGCTGACAATGGCATCACGCAAACCGTGAAAATGGTGGACACCGCGAGCACCGCCGGTCCCGCCACGCGCTACATCCGGCTGAAGATCCGCCCCGCTCCGTAGCGCAAGCATCGGCTACTGCTCCACGAGTTCACGCACGCGGATCGTCGTCTCGCCCGTCGCGCCCTTGCGCACATCGCGGATTTCGTAGCCGGAGATTTCATCGCGATCCATGCTCGCACCTTCCTCGGGCGGCGTGCTGCCGTTTGGGTATTCCACCATGACGCGCACCGTGGTATCCGCGACGCCCGTCGCGGCTGCGCGCGGACGCAGCACCGCAAAATTTCCGGCCCTCGCGGTGACGACGAAATTTCCCCGCAAATAAATCGGCGTGGGCGGAATCCCGCCTTCCATCGCGGCGGCTTCCTCGGCCGAGACTGCGCGCCCTGCCGGGAGGCCGCCGGGTTTGTAAGTGCGCCACGTATTCCCCTGCGCGGACGGCAGGTTCGAATCCGGCTTCGACGCGATGAACGGTTTGAAAACACCGACCGGCAGATTCGGCACCGGGGTCGCGACCGCCACGGGCTTCGACACGCCCGGAAGCGTCGCCACTTCGATCGGCACTTTGCGCGGATTCGTCGTGCCTTTCCCCGCGAGGGGGATCGGCGTGGCGACTGGAATCTCCGGCAGCGAGCCGGTCGCGGGGATTTTCGTGCCATCGGGATTGTCGAGCCGCACGATCTGCGGCGCCCGCGGTTCGGGTGATTCCGGCTCCGCGGCGGGATGAATCCGGCGGTAGTCGGTGAATTTTTTCATCGCCGCTTCCACCCGCGTCGCCGTCGTGATCGGGAGCCCGCCTTCGACATGAAGATCGCGCGGCGGCTCGGTCGAAAAAGTGCCCACGCCCCCGTTCAGCGCGTAGCCGCCGTACGTGAGCGGGACGACCGTGAACTGCATCCGGCCATCGGCGACCCGCTCAATGTGGATGATCGCGCCATGATCGTAAGTGCGTTTGAGGATGATCGGATTGCCAATCGTCAGGAGCGCCCGCGCCTTGGTGATCTCGCTGTCTTTCATCGGGTAAAGATGCTCGATCAAGACCTGCGGGTAATCGTTCGACACCCCGATGGCGACCATGCCACTCGTCATGAAATTCTTCCCAGTCAGCAGCTCCGCATCGGCGATCGTGAAATCGCCCGTGGCATACGGCACCAGCTTTTTTGTTTCACGATAGTTGGTGACGTAAGTGCGGAGCAGTTCCTCGTTCTCGCGCTGGAGCTGAAGCGTCGAATACTTGCTGTATTTCTCGAACAGCCGCTTCGCGCTCATGTAGTCGCCCTGCGGAGCCTTCGTGATCTCGAAGCGCTTCGGCGGATCGATCTTTTTCACCTTTTGCAGGATGCGATAATTCCGCGCCTGCTCGGGATGGCCGAAGATGTAAAAGCTGCCCAGCCAGCACGCGAAGGCGAGGCCGATCAGCAGCAGAATGAAAACCGTCCAAATGAAGAGATTGTCGCGCTTCTTCGGCGCGGGCTCGTCTTCGTCGTAATCGTATGATTCGTCCGGCATTTTCCTGAACGCGGACGCGCGCTAGTGTCCGTGTGCTTCGCCGCCCGCGTCCGCCGTTTCAAACGAAGTCCCGCAGCCGCAACTGCGCACCGCGTTCGGATTCTTGATGCGAAAGCCCGCGCCCGCGAGGTCGTCCGCGTAGTCGATCGTCGCGCCTTCGAGGAAAGTCGCGCTCTCTGGATCGACGATCACTTTCACCCCGCCGCGCTCGAACAACTGGTCGCCTTCGCCCGCGTGATCGAGCGACATCCCGTACTGCATCCCAGCGCATCCACCCTTTTCCACAAAAATGCGCAGGCCCTTCGCGGCATCATCCTGTGCGCGGACGAGCGTCTGGAGCTGCTGGACGGCGGAATCGGTGACAGTGAGCATGGCGTGAGGATAGTAGGACGATTGGCGCGGAGTGCCAAGTGGCAAAGAGAACTGTCGGGAAAACCATCAGCACTTCACCGGGGGATTGTGAGTTTGGGAGGATAATCCCCAACCTCAGATTCCGAATTTCAATTCAGCGGCACACCGCGGGTTCCGGTGACTTGGGATTTCAGAATCCCCGCGATCGCGGCTCGCGATCCTTCACCGTCGCCGTGCTCGGCAGCGAGACGAACGGCCCACCATCCATCGGCGCGGCTTTGGTGAAGGCGACGCCGGGCACGTCGCTGGCCTTGCCGGCGAGCGGGAAATCTTTGCGCAGCGGATAAAATGGGTAGCCTTCCCACATCAAAATCCTGCGCAGATCAGGATGGCCGGTGAAGTGGATGCCCATCATGTCGAAGATTTCGCGCTCATGCCAGTCGGCAGTCGCCCAGATGTCGCTGACGGTTCCCGCGGAGAGATCGTCTTCCGATACGCGGATCTTCAGCCGCAGGTGAATGGAAGTCGCGAGCTGGCTCAGTTCGTACACGATTTCAAAGCGCGGCTCGTCGCCGAAATGATCCACGCCGCTGATGTCGATGAGGTAATCGAAGCCGAGTGTGTCGCGGCAGAACAACGCGAGATCGTGGATCGCGGCGCGCTCGACGATGAGCGTCGTTTCACCGCGGAATTCGACTTTGGCGAGGACCTTGAATTTGCTCTCAATGGAGCGGACGGAATCGGCGAGGGCCATGGGCAAGATCAGGCGCGGAGTTCGGCGAAGAATTGTTTCTTCTGCTCGCGCAGCGCGGGCTCGGTGTCGATCTTGCGCTGGAGCCGCAGCAGGCCCTCGATGAGCGCCTCGGGCCGCGGCGGGCAGCCGGATATATAGACATCGACGGGGATGAGCTGGTCGATGCCTTGCAGCACGGCGTAGCTGCGATACATGCCGCCGCTCGACGCGCACGCGCCCATCGCGATGCACCATCTTGGCTCGGGCATTTGATCCCAGATGCGTTTGACGGCGAGCGCCATTTTGTAAGTGACGGTGCCGGCGACGATCATCACGTCGCTCTGACGCGGGGAAAAGCGCATCACTTCCGCGCCGAACCGCGAGATGTCGAAGCGGGACGCGCCCGTGGCCATGAGTTCGATGGCGCAGCAGGCGAGGCCCATCGGCATGGGCCAGAGCGAGTTTTTTCGCATCCAGTTCATCGCGGCATCGACTCTGGTGAAGATGATGTTTCCCTCGATCTTGGAGTCGTAGGCGACCGGCGCTTCGGTAGGCATGGGCGGATACTTAGAGGCCGCGTTCGGAGCGGCAAGCGATTTTGTGAAAAGTTTCACAAAGTCGGTTTCGCGAGCGATTCGGCGAGCGCGGCCCGCACTTCCACGAGATCGGGGCGCTGGTCGCGAAACAGAAAATTCGCGACGTTTGCCCACATGAAATCGCGCGCGACCCGCGCGGCGAATTCGGGCTCGCCGCGATGCACGTGAGCCATCGCGCGGGCGGCGGCGATCTGCTCCTGCTTGTCGGGGCTCACGAGACTCGCCGAGTAGTCAAACGCGGCGTTCACTTCCGCGAGCTCCGCATTTTCCAGCGACCAATCCTGATCCAGCAGCGCGGCGGGGATCGTTTTCGTGAGCTTGAAAACCACGGTGCAGGCGCGCTTCACCTCGCTGTCGAATTCAAAATACTCGCGCAGCCGGTATTGGATGAGGTGAATCCAACCCGTGTAAAAGTGCGCGAAATCCTGATGGGCGACGAGGCCCGTTCCCGCGATGAGTTGCGGGAAAAAATCGCGCACGATGACGCGGGCGGTGTCCGGCGATTTCATCGCATCGACAAACAGCAACTCGATCGGACCCGCGCTCCAGGGATGCGCGCGGACATCCCCCGGATGGACGGTGAAATGCTCCTGATACGCCTTGGTGCGCGCCTGGAATTCCGGCAGAAAACTGTCGCCAGCCTTGAATCTTCCCTCGAGCGAGGTGCCCTTCACTTCCCGATCCATCGTCGCGTGCCATTTGAAAAGATCGTAGCTGTGAATGCGCTTGCGAAAGGCACCCGGCGCGAGCCTGGGATTTTTCCGGAGACCCCGCGAAAACGCGATCGTCGTGGCACCCAGCCAGCACCCGAGGTCCACGATCTCGCCGGCGCCGGTGTAACGGTCGCGCGCATAGTGGCGGCAGAAAGTTTGCTCGGATTTGACCGTCATCCCGAGATACACCCCGCCCGGAGGAGGCGGGGTCTTGGTAACCCCAAGCACTTTGCGCAACAGAGATGAGACGCGGGACATGTTTGCGCGGGGGTGAATGCGCAAAACGACTTCTGCTGTCGAGCGCCCATTTTTTCCCGGCCAAAACGACAACGCGACGGGGGCGGACGCGCGCCTCGCTTTCAAAAAAAATAGTGGCACGCAGCCGTGGCTGGCGGAATGGCGAAAAAATAATTTGATCGAAATCGAAAGCAATGCTTGCCACAACGTCCCTTCGGAAAATATCACGTCCCCTAAATGCCAACCCCATTTTCAAGCTGCTTCCGACCAATACTCCCAATGAACCGCCCAAACCAAGCTCGCATCACCGCCCAAAAAATCGCACCCCGAACCACGAAGGGAAGACCCGTCAGGCTGCTGGCATCGTCCATCGCGGCACTGTGCGGCCTGGCGTTCGTGCCGGGGTCGAGTCTTGCGCAAACGTGGAACGCGGTGCCTGCCAGCAATAACTGGAACAGCGCGCCAAATTGGACACCGGCGAACATTCCGGATGCGAGCGGAGAGACCGCGACCTTCGGAGCTTCCACCATCACCAATCCCACGGTGACTTCGGTGATCACGATCAGCGGGATCATTTTCAATGCCGCGGCGCCCGCCTACACCATCGGCAACACGGCGGGGATCGCGATCGACGGCGCGGGCATCGTCAATGGTTCCGCCGCGCTGAAGACAATCAATACCGGGGCTGGGAGCACGTTGGATTTCTTCAACGCAGCGACTGCCGCGAACGCTGTCCTGAACAACGTGGGCGGGTTTAGCGCACTGAGTTTCTTTGACAACTCGACCGCTGGCACGGCGACGATCAACAACCAGAACGCGAGTGCGTCGGTGAATTTTTTCGATTCCGCAACGCTCGGGACCGCGACGATCAACAACAGCGCATCCGGTTCGTTCCCGAGTGCGGTGGTGAGCTTTTTCGGCGGCACTGCGGGCGGCGGCACGATCCTGAACAGCGGCAGCAATACGCAGACTCTCTTCAGCGGCACCAGCACGGCGGGAGCGGCGACGATCAACAACAGCGCGCTGGGAAGCTCGACGATTTTTTCGCAGACTGCGACGGGAGGCACCGCGACCATTTCCAACAGCGGCGCGGACAGCTTCATCAATTTCAGCAACACCACCAGTGCCGGAAACGCCACCCTCAATAACAGCGGCTCGGGTGGGCTGGTCGAATTCTTCAACGACTCGACCGCAGGCAACGCCATCGTGAACAACTCGAACGCGACGGGCATCATCAATTTCCTCGATAACTCGACCGCCGGGGCGGCGACGATCAACAACAGTGGTGGCGGCGCTTTTCCGGCCGCGATCGTGGGCTTTTCCAATACATCCAAGGCTGGCACGGCGACGATCAACAACAGCGGGGCGAATACTCAGACATTCTTCAGCGACACCACGACGGCGCAGAGCGCGAGGATCAACAACACTGCCTCCGGCGCATCGACGATTTTCATCGTGGGTTCCACCGCGGGAAATTCGCTCATCAACAATAGCGGCGCGGACTCGTTCACCAGCTTCAGCGGCACGAGCACGGCTGGCACGGCGACCATCAACAACAGCGGCTCCGGCAGCCTCATCGAGTTCTTCGACACAGCGACGGGCGGCACGGCCATCCTGAACAACTCGAACGCGACAGCCGGCATCAACTTTTTGGACAACTCGACGGCGGGTGGCGCGACGATCAACAACAGTGGCGCAGGCGCGTTTCCGGCGGCGGTCGTGGCGTTTTTCAACACCTCGAGAGCCGGCACCGCGACGATCAACAACAGTGGCGGCAACACGCAGACACTTTTCAGCGACAGCGCGACCGCGTTGACGGCGCGGATCAACAATACCGGTAGCGCCGCATCGACGGTCTTTACCGTCAATGCCACCGCGGCGAACTCGCTCATCAACAATAGCGGCGCGGACACGTCCACCAGCTTCCGCGGCACCAGCACGGCTGGCGCGGCGACCATCAATAACAGCGGCTCCGGCAGCCTCATCGAGTTCTTCGACACCACGACGGGAGGCACCGCCATCCTGAACAACTCGAACGCAACCGCCACCATCAACTTTTTGGACAACTCGACAGCGGGTGGCGCGACGATCAACAACAGCGGCGCGGGCGCATTTCCGGCGGCGGTCGTGGCGTTTTTCAACACGTCGAGAGCCGGCACCGCGACCATCAATAACAGCGGCAGCAATACGCAGACGCTCTTCAGTGACACCACGACCGCCAACACGGCGACCATTGCGAACAGCGGCACCGGATCGTCCGTGCTCTTCAGCGTCGGTTCCACTGCGTCGAATGCGTTGGTCACCAATGGCGGTGCCGACAGTTTCACCAGCTTCATCGGCACCAGCCGGGCGGGCACGGCGCGCATCAATAACACCGGGTCCGGGAGCGTCATCGACTTCGCCGACACCGCGAGCGCCGCGCAAGCCGTGCTCACCAACTCGAACGCGAGCGCGATCATCAATTTCCTGGACTCCTCCACAGCGAGCGGCGCGACGATCAACAATAACGCGTCGGGCGCATTCCCGAGTTCGCTGGTCGGATTCTTCAATTCATCAAAAGCGGGCACCGCGGCCATCAACAACAACGGTGACAACACGCAGACGCTCTTCAGCGACAACAGCAACGCCGAAAGCGCGGTGATCAACAACGGCGGCCTGGGAAGTTCGACGCTCTTCGTCGTGAACGCGACCGCGGCGAACTCGACGATTACCAATGCCGGGACGGACAGCTTCACCTCGTTCAACGGAACGAGCACCGCGGCAAATGCCACGATCAACAACACTGGCCCGAACAGCGCCATCAACTTTCTCGATAATTCCGTGGCTGCGACTGCGACGCTGGTGAATTCAGGGAACGGCGCGCGGATACTTTTTGGGGATAACACGACCGCCGGAGCCGCCACGCTCACCAACAGCGGCGCGAACAGTGGGACAGCCTTCAGCGGCAATGCCTCGGGCGGCACCGCTCGCCTGATCAACGCGAACGCCACGTCCTTCATCGACATTTCGCAACTCACCGCCGCGGGCACGACCGCTGGATCGATCGAGGGGAACGGCAGCTTGTTCCTCGGCTCGAAGAAGCTCACCGTCGGCAGCATCAATGTGACGACCACCTTCGCCGGCGACATCAACGACGGCGGAATCGGTGGCGGCACCGGCGGCATGATCGAAAAAGTCGGCACCGGCGCGCTCACGCTCTCGGGCGCGAACACCTTCTCCGGCGGCACCACGCTGCAAGCTGGCTCGATCATCGTTGCCAGCGCCCAGGCGCTTGGCAACGGCAGCTTCACGCTCACCGACGGCACGCTCGCCGCCAGCGGTGCCACTCGCGACATCAATGTCCGCGGCGACTTCACGCAGACCGGCGGCACCATCGCATTCCGGGTCGGCGGCGCGGCGGTCGGGCAATTCGACCGGCTCGCCGTCACGGGAAGGGCAACGCTCGGCGGACGGCTCAGCGTGCAGGCGATCAACGGCTTCAATCCGCAGGCGGACAATCGTTTCTTCGTCGTCACCGCGGCAGGCGGAGTGGCGGGCCAGTTCGCGCAATTCGATGACAATCTCTCACCCGGCGCGCTCACCTTTGGCATCACCTACGATCCGAACAACGTCATCCTCGAAGTGCTCCAAGCCGCCTTCCTGCCCTTCGCGCAGACGCGGAATCAACGGGCGGTCGCCCAGGCGCTCGACCAAGTCGTGGCCGATCCGAACGCCCTCAATCTCGTGTCCTTCCTCGACACCCTCCCAGCCAGCGCGCTCCCGGCGGCATTTGATCTCATCGCGCCGGAAGAATTCGGAGCGCTGTTTGAAATCTCCCGCTCTGCCGCGAAAATTCAGGCATTCACGGTGCAGCGCCGGTTGGATGAAATCCACGCCTCGGTCGGTTTGCCGATGGTGGGTGCGTATGAAGCCGATGGCAAGACGATGGCCGATCCGAAGGATGGGAAAACGATGGCCGCTGCTCCAAGCCGTTTCGGAGTTTTCGCAAATGGGAATGGCGAATTTGTGCGAGTCGGCAGCACCGCGAACGCGCGCGGCTACGACTTCGATTCCGGCGGATTCACCCTCGGCCTCGACTACCGCTTCTCGGATCATTTCGTGGCAGGCGTGCTCTTCAACTACACCCGCGCGGATGCCGAATTGACCGGCAATGGCAGCATCGAATCCGACGCTCTCCGCGCTGGAGTCTATGCCAGCGTTTTCGGCGGCGGCGCACACTTCAATGCCTACATCGGTGGCGGTGCAAACGACTACGACACCCGTCGCGCCGGCCTCGGCGGCACCGCTCGCGGCAGTATGGATGGCAGCGAGTTCAACCTCTATCTGTCCGCCGGTTACGACAAACGCATTGGCAGCCTCACCGTCGGCCCGATCGCTTCGTATGCCTATACTTCGACCGACGTGGATTCCTTCAGCGAGCGCGGCTCGCTCGCCCCTCTGCGCGTCGCTTCGCTCGATGGGCAAACCAGCCGCACGAATCTCGGCGCGCGCGCCAGTTTCGACTGGCACATCGGCAGCGTCGTGCTCGTCCCGGAAGTCCGCGCGTCATGGCAGCATGAGTTCGGCGACGTCGAGCAATCCGTCGATGCGCGGCTCGCCCTCGGCGGT
Source organism: Chthoniobacteraceae bacterium (assembly GCA_031409335.1). Lineage (GTDB taxonomy): Bacteria > Verrucomicrobiota > Verrucomicrobiia > Chthoniobacterales > Chthoniobacteraceae > JANLQB01. The sequence continues at coordinate 13,170 of JANNWY010000266.1, forward strand.
CCAGGCTTCACGACCTACAGCTCCCGCGTCGGGCGCGACAGCTTCCAGCTCTCCGCCGGCTTCTCACTCCAGATCACGCCCGACCTCGCCGCCTACGCCTACTACGATGGCGAACTCGGACGCACCAACTACGATGCGCACAACATCGTCGGCGGCGTCCGCGCCAGCTTTTAGCAAGACTGCGCGCAAGTTGCCGAGCCCGGAAAGGTCAGTTTGGCGCGTGAGCGTGCATGACCGTGCCAGCGGCGTTTCATGAACCGTCTTCACAAGACTTCACTCCAGTTCATTGGCGTCAGCGTCATTGCGCTGGTCTCACTTTCGCGCCACGCCGGGGCGCAGGAGCACGCGCCGCTCGCGCCGCCGCTCTATCAGCGCATCGTGATGCTTGGCGCGAGCGCCACCGCGGGCTTCCACGAATCTGAACCGCTCGGTGGTCCAAAAACCCCGCAATACCACTTCGCAAACTACATCGAAGCAGCGCTGATCGGCACCCACCAACCGGTGACGACACAGGCGACGTCGCTTCTATTTCTCCAGCCGGAGGAAACGATGAAAAAACAAATCACGGCAACGCTCGCTGCGAAGCCAACACTGGTCATCGGGATCGATGCCATGTTCTGGTTTTGCTACGGAGCCGGTTTGAACGAGGAACAGCGGGCGACTCGCTTCGAAGCGGGTTTGAAGGAGTTGGAGCGCATCGAAGTCCCGCTGATCGTGGGCGACATTCCCGATGCCTCGCAGGCCGTGGGAGGAATCCTGAGCAAGGCGGAATTGCCCGAGCCGCGCGCCATCGCGCGTTGCAATGAGCGGCTGACGGCGTGGGCAGCCGGTCGGAAAAATGTGTCCGTCTTTCCCATCGCACGAGTGATGACATCGGCGGCTGCGAACGAGGAGGTCATCCTGGCCGGCCACACGTGGGCGGCGGGAAAATCCTCCGCGCTGATCCGCGACGATCGTCTTCACCCATCGCGCCACGCCCTCGCGGCGCTTGCCATCGCAACGCTGGATGCGGCGGGCGCATCGCTGCCGCTGTGCCGGGATTTGGAAACGGTGTATGCCGCCGGTCTCGAGCGCGGCGCGGTGCGAAAGTAGCCCCGACTTTAGTCGCCTCACGCGAGGCCGCGTTTTTGTTCGACTAAAGTCGCGACGATTGTTCACGGCGCGAAAAAATCCGCGATCGCCTCCGCTGCCTCCGGCACAGCGGCGCGGAAATCTTCGCCGACAAACTTCGCGATCGTCGCCGCGATCTGCGCCTGCACGACCGGCTCGACGTGCTCGCGTTCACCGCGCCCCGGCGTGTCGGGGCCGAGCGCGGCGACCCACCATTCGCGGGATTCCACGATGGCTTTCCCGTGGGTCTTCCAATTCTCCAAACCGCTGCCCCGCCCGTGATCGGTGGTGAGCAGCAGCGTCGTGGTGTCGCGATATTCGGGCATCGTCTGCATCGTTTCCCAAAGCTCGCGGATGAAGCGATCCACGTTCACGATCGACGCGAGATAGTTGTCATAGCGGCCCGCGTGCGCCCACTCGTCGTTCTCGCCGAAGTTCACGTAAAGCACGCGCGGCTTTTTCTGCACGAGGTATTCCTTCGCGGCCTGGAAGGTGAACACGTCGAATGACTCCTCGCGCCACGGCCACGGATGGGTCGCGAGCATTTCCTCCACTAGCCGCTGCACCGGCCCGCCGACACCGGGTGGCGAAGTATCGCCCTGCGTCCAGATCGGCAGCCCGCTGCGTTCGCGATTCAGGATCGCGGATAAAATGCCCCACGTATTGTAAGCTGCGACCCTTCCCGCAAAGCCGGGGCGTCCATGGAGAAATTCGAGCACGTTGAGGTTCGGATTCGGGATCGGATCATTCGTCGTGATGCGCGCATCGTCCGCGCGACCGCACAGAAATTCGCTGTAGCCCGGATACGAAAAATTGAACGTGTTCGTCACATGCCCGTCGCTGCCCTTGTCGCGATTGCCAAAGATCTGCCCGCGCTTCGCGATCGCGCCCCACATGAATGGCATCAGCACCGTGCGGCGTTCCTCCGGCGTAGCGTGCCAGTATTTTTTGCGCACCGCATTCAGCGCCGCCGGCGCAATGCCACCATTCTCCTTTGTCAGCAGCGCTTCCTCCGCTCCGCGAAAAAGCTCCTGCCAGCGCAAGCCATCGGTGGAAATAAAGAGAACGTTGCGGGTCTTCAGCTCGGCCGCATCGAGCGCGAACGCAGCGACGAAAGTGACGAGGAATAGCAGTGGCGGAAAACGCATTGGGCATTGTTCGGGATTTGCGCCGCCAAAGCAAGCGCGCTATCGACGCCGTCCTCCATTCGCCAAGCTCGGTGCATGGGAGTTAAAATCAGAACCAAACAAAATCCTCCTCATCCGCGATTTCCGCGTCCTCCGAGGCAATCTCCCCCGCCACCATTGGGTTGCCCGATGCGTTGGGCACGACAGTGATCACGACCAAGTGATTCTTGATCAGTTTCCGATCGGGAACCGCTGCACGCGGACTCGGCGCAGTGCCGGTTCCTTGCGCGCGTTACTTGAGCGCGGCGAGAGCACGCGCGAGGCGGCTCTTGTGACGGCTGGCTGCATTTTTGTGAATGCGTCCCGTCTTGACGGCCTTGTCCGCTTTCGACGTGAAAGACTTCGCCAGCGTCTGCGCGTCGGCCTTCTTGCCGGTCTTGATCGCGGCGCGCACTTCCTTGAGCGAGCTTTTCACCGCGGTCAACGCGCGGCGATTGGTGAGGGTGCGGCTCCCGGTCTGGCGGGCGCGTTTTGCTGCGGATTTAGTATTGGCCATCTGTTTGTTTGGTATTTGGTATTTGGAACTTGGAATCTCCCGAAAGGGTACCAGGGGGGAGAATTGAACTCCCGACCAAGGGCTTATGAGTCCCCTGCTCTACCTCTGAGCTACCCTGGCTAAAGGGCGGCGAACGTAGCAAAGCATCTCAGGTGTTCAAGCGGAGAAATTGCGCAGCCACGGATGGCCCAGCAGGGAGAATTCCTGCCCGGAGAAAGCGTGGAGCCGCGCAGGCGGAAGCGCGTCGCGCGTCGTCGGCCGTGATGCTGGCACGCAGCGTTGACGGCGCGCTGTTTCGACCAGATCTCCCACGTTCACATGACTCGGCGCGTCCATCCTCCGGTGGCATATTTTTCCCGAGCGACTGTAGCAGCGGTGGAGCGAGTCCCGGCGGCCAATGGAACGGCGGTAGAGCGCGAAGAAAATACGCGGATGAGCGCAGCCGAAAGGTGCGTGGCGTCATCGCTCGTTTGGATGCTGCCCTGATGGAGCAGTCCGTATTTCGCGCGGCGCTGGGCTCCACCGGCCACTTTGCGATTTGCGATCAGCACGTCGTGCTGGACGGGGTTTGCAAAACACGACGCGGAAACTCCCGGCGCGGTCGCGATGGCGAGCGAGGAGTTGCCGATGGCTTGCGCCACGCATTCGTGGATTGCGCGATAACTTTCACCCGGACTCGCTCGGGAGAAGGGCTCCGAGCGAGGCACGATGAGCGAGAATGTGAAATCCTCGCCATGCGGGACGATCCCGCCGCCAGTCCAGCGACGCACGATGTCGCGACCCGCCGCGATCTCAGCCGCTTCGCTCCATTTGCCAAAGTATCCGAAGGAGAGCGCCGGACGCGCCCATCGGTAAATGCGGAGCGTGGGCTGGGTCGCCGTGCGCAGCAGCGTTTCGTCGATCGCCATGTTCAGCGCGGCGTCGTGAGGCTCGTCGTCGAGCACCGTTGTCATGTCGTCAAAAATCACGCGAAAAAACTAATTCGTGGCGGAATGCGGCGGCAATGTTGCCTTTCGCAAAAGCGCCCGATAGTTTTTCTCACTATGGCAAAAGTCGCACTCGGAAAAGGCCTCGGCGCCCTCATCAAAACGCACGTCGTTTCGCCGATGCCCGCCATCGAAAACGGCGAACGGGTGCAGCTCACGGCCCTCGCGGAAATCATCGCGTCACCGCTTCAGCCGCGGATGCATTTTACGGAAACGGCGATCGACGAGCTGGTGGAAAGCATCAAGCAGCACGGGATCATCCAGCCTTTGATCGTGCGCCGGCGCGGCGCGCATTTCGAACTCATCGCCGGGGAACGCCGGTGGCGCGCGGCGATGCGGCTCGGGCTCGCGGAAGCGCCGATCATCGTGCGCGAGGCGTCCGATCAGGACGTGCTGGAACTCGCGCTGATCGAGAATCTTCAACGCGAGGATCTCAACGCGATCGAAGAGGCGCGGGCATTTGCGCGGCTGGCGCGGGAGTTTGGATTGCGGCAGGAGGACATCGCGCAAAAAGTCGGCAAAAGCCGCGCCGCCGTGGCCAACAGCATGCGGCTGCTCGATCTCGCCGAGCAGGTGCAAAGCTGGCTCACGCAGGATCGGATTTCTGTCGGACACGCGAAGGTGCTGCTTTCCATCAAATCGCACGATGAGCAGTCGCTGATCGCGGAGGAAGTGATCCGCCGCGGCTTGACGGTGCGCGGCGCGGAGCAGCTCGTCGTCCGGCATTTTTCGGAGAACGGAGTCGCCAAGCCGAAACGCGGCCAGACGAGTGGGGCGACGCCATCGCTGGCGCCCGCCGTGTTGCGCGTGCAAAATCATCTTCAGCGGCACTTCGCCACGCACGTCGCCATCCACCACGGGGAAAAACGAGGACGGATCGAGATTGAATATTACGGAAACGATGACCTGCAGCGGATTCTCGACACGATCGGATTGCCGGCGGAGGAAGCGTGAGGTTTTTCGATTTCAAACTTTCGATCTCAGATTTCAGATTGGTCGCCCTGGCAGCACTGTTCGCCCTGGCGGCGTGCGGTCGAAAATCCGCGCCGGGAGACGCGGTCGAAAAATCGCCCGGAAGCCCGGAGGCGCGGACCCGAGCGGCGAAACCCATGCCGGTGCCGCCGGAAAAGATTTGGGAACGGTTCTCGGGCGATCGCGCGTTTGCCGATGTGCGGGCGCAGGTGGAAATCGGCCCGCGTCCGGCGGGTTCGGCTGAAATCGAAACGGCCCGCGCGCACATCACGTCCTCGCTTGAAGCCGCGAACTGGGTCGTCGAGCGGCAGGAATTCACCGGCCCGACTCCGCGCGGCGCGATCAAGTTTGTCAATCTGATCGGACGCTTCGCGATCGGAGGAGCGCGACCGGTTCCGACAAATACGCAGCGTGCCATCGTCTGCTCGCACTACGACACGAAACGCTTCAGCACGATCACCTTTGTCGGCGCCAGCGACGGCGCATCAAGCACTGGCGCGCTTTTGGAACTCGCGCGGGTCCTCGCGCTCGATCACGCGGTCGCTGCGCAAATCGAACTCGTCTTTTTCGACGGTGAAGAGGCGCTCGCGATCTTCTCCGACCCCGATGAAGCCAACGCCGACGGACTCTACGGCAGCCGCCACTACGCATTTCAGTTGCGCGATTCCGGGCGTGCGCGCCAGTTTCAGTTCGGCATTCTGTGGGACATGATCGGCGACAAGGATTTCGGCATCACCCTGCTGCCCGACTCGCCGAAGGAACTCTTGCGCGACATCCTCGCCAGCGCCGATGCGCTCGGCGTGCGGGAGAAATTCAGCATGTTCGACCGCCCGCTGCTCGACGACCACGTGCCGCTGAACCGATACGCCCGCATTCCCACCATCGACCTGATCGACTTCGACTACTTCCCCTGGCACTCGGCCGACGACACCCTCGATAAACTCAGCCCCGCGAGCCTCCAGACGGTCGGAGCCGTCACGCTTTTTCACCTGAAAAAAGCGCTGGCAAAATAGTCGCACGAATCACTTGCCCCACTGCGGCAACGATGGTTTCATCCCGTCCCGGTTTTTGGAAAGAAAACCCAGCAGGCACTCGTAGCTCAATTGGATAGAGCATCTGACTACGGATCAGAAGGTTCCGCGTTCGAGTCGCGGCGAGTGCACCACTGAGCGCGGGGAAGCGCCGGTGTGAAAAAGTTTGCCCTTGCAATTTCCGGGCGTTTTGACGGTTTTCGTCCGGTCGTGAATGCTTTGGATTTCTTCACCCGGCGCGCGTGCGATGACCGCCGCCAAAGCGCGGGATGCCGCGCCGACATGCGTGGGTTTTGAAAAAGTCTTCCTCTCCAAACGTGAGCGGCTCCGGCAATTCGTGGTGCGTGGGGAATTTTGCAGATGCACTTTTTCTTCACTCCATCGGGTTCCCGCACAGTGGCTTGATCCTCCAACAAGCGGCTTTCACGGCACCGGAATCATGCCCGGAAACAGCCGTGCCTGCAGCATTATCAGCACGCCGACGAGCAGCGCGAGGGCGAGGCTGTGCCAGAAGACGGCGCGCAGGATCGCTCCGGCGCTGGGGCTGTCGGGATGGCCGCCAGTGGCGACGCTGGCGACGACGATGCTCTGCGCGTCGATCATTTTTCCCATCACGCCGCCGGAACTGTTCGCGGCGGCGGTGAGAATTGGCGAGATGCCGAGTTGTTCGGCGGTGACTTTTTGGAGGTTGCCGAAGAGCACGTTGGAAGAAGTGTCGCTGCCAGTCAGCGCGACGCCGAGCCAGCCAATGAGCGGTGAGAAGAACGGGAACCAGTTCCCAGTATTCGCGAGCGCAAGGCCGAGTGTGGTATCGGTGCCCGAATAGCGCGTGGTGAAGCCGAGCGCGAGCATGAGTGCGATCGTGAGTAGCGAAACGCGCAGCCGCCACACGACGCGACCGTAGATGCGCGCGAGCGCCGCGAGTTTCATCCCGAGCAGGAGGCCGGCGGAGATGCCCGCGAAAAGCAGCGCGGTGCCGGTGGCGGCGAGCAGTTCGAATCTGAAAATCGCCGGCTCCGGCGACGCGACGGGCGCGACCGGCGGCACGCGGATCACCGCCTCGTGCAGCAGCGGCACCGCGTGTTTCCACGGCGCGAGCGCGATGAGCTGCGCCTTGATCGGCGCGATGCTCCAAGTCGCGACGAACACGGAAAGCAGCAGCCACGGGAGCCACGCGCGGAAGGCAGCGGTCTTCGTTCGATGTTCGATGTTCGATGTTCGACGTTCG
>JANNWY010000267.1:0-4874 GCA_031409335.1 Chthoniobacteraceae bacterium
CTTTTTCTTGCCGCCTTTCTCACCGCTTGGGGACTTCGTTGCGGTCAGAAAGAGTTTCCAGTCGCCCAGCCGGATGGCTTCCAGAGTCGAGTTTGCGCCAAAGTAGAAATGATTGTCCCGCACCGGTCCCGACTTCGGATCGAACATCAGTGGCGTGATGTCGCGACCATCCAGGATGTGATCCTTCCGAGGCTCAACGCCGACGAGTTTGGCGAAGGTGGGAAGCATGTCGATGTTCCCAGCAATGCGGTCGCACGTTGTTCCTGCGGGGATTTTCCCCGGCCAGCGCATGATGCAGGGCTCGCGCACGCCGCCCTCAAAGATGGTGCCTTTCTTCCCGCGCCACGGTGCGGAGGTGCCGCCCGCAGCGCCATTGTCGGAGGTGAAAATCACCAGCGTCTTGTCGTCGAGTTTCAGATCTTTCAGAGTCGCCATGATCTGGCCCACGGACCAGTCCACTTCCTCGACGGCGTCGCCGAACAAGCCGCTTGTGCTCTTGCCGCGAAAGGCAGCGGAGGCCGCGAGCGGCCAATGCACCATTGTGTGCGGCAGATAGAGGAAAAACGGCTTCGCTTGGTTCGCGCGGATGAACTTCACCGCCTCTTCCGTGTATCGCTTGGTGAGCGTGTCCTGATCCGCTGGATACTCGACGACCTCCGTGCCGCGCATCAGCGGCACGACATTGCTGAGGGCACCAGCGCGCGCTTTTTTTTCGTCCATGCCATCGCGGAAGACGCAGTCCTTCGCAAAGACCGCGTTCACCGGATCGATGGTCATGTCGTTGCTGTAAGGGATGCCGAAATACGAATCGAATCCCTGCTTCGTCGGTAAAAACGGCTCGCGATGTCCGAGGTGCCATTTGCCGATACAGATCGTCGCGTAGCCCTCCGGCTTGACGACTTCCGCGAGCGTGATCTCATTCGAATGCAGCCCGATTTTCGACGCAGGGAAAAGGACTCCGGGGATGGACACGCGCGCATTGTAAGAACCCGTCAGCAAACACGCGCGCGACATCGAGCACACCGGCGTCGCATAGAAGCTGGTGAACTTCATGCCCTCCGCCGCCATCTTTTCAAGGTGCGGCGTCTTGATCGTCTTGTTGCCAAACGGGCTGATATCGCCGTAGCCAAGGTCGTCCACGAAAATGAGGACGATGTTGGGTTTCTCAGGCGATGCATCGGCAGCGCGCAGCACGGCGGACAACGAAAGCAGCAGCTTGACAAAAAAAGTGATGGTTTTCATAGATAGGAATTATGAGATGTGACTCTGTTGATTATTTGCTCGGCTGCTTGAGCAACTCAAGCATGGAATCGCCCATGGCGTGGCCGATACGGTTGAACCAAATCGCGCTGCCGAGGAAATGATAGGCGTGATCTCCACCGACGAGTTTCCATTTTTCGATGTCTTTCTTCCAGTCGGGATAAAGCTCCTCCGCAGCCTTGTCCACCAGCACATCCGTGGGAAACGCTTTGACGTTGCCTTTGAACTCCGGCACCTCGTTCATCGCCAGCTGCGCTTCGCGAATTGTCAGCATCGCGCCTTTGGCCGGCGTCGATCCATTTTGGCCCATCGCGGCGATCACAAAGGGCAGGTTGGGCGCGTGGAGGTCCTTGCGAACGTCTTTGATGAAGTGCTTCATGTTTGATTCATACTCCTTCTCAGCACCACCGTATTGATCGTTCCAACCCTGGAACCACACGAAACCCGTGAGTTCCAGCGTGCTGCCCTGCAAGTTGGGAAAGAGGGTGGCATAGTTGTCCATCACGTTATTCACCTCCGCCATCATGTCGCGATACGACGCACCGTATAATTGTTTAATATCTTCCATCGTTGGCAGCGGCTCGTTCTTCTTGGTCTTATCGTTATTTTGAGTAACACGCTGCTGCGCTTGTTGGAGTTCCATCTGGAGCACTTCCTCGGCGGGTAATCCGGACGAAGGTGGGCGGAAAGGTTGATACAACGAGCGCCCGCCCCAGGCGGCTTTGACCAGGATGACCGGCTCCTCGAAATAATTGCCCATCGCGATCCCGAACTCCAACTCGGCACCCGTCCGCTCTGGGGAGCCGAAGCCAATCGTCAGCGGGCCTTTGCGGTCGAGGAATTTGATGAACACATCATCCCGCACGATCCACTTTTCATCCTTCCGCAAATGAGCGAAGAGATTTTTGGTTTTGGCGTCAGTCGCCTGATGCTCGAGCAGGGTATTTGGCGCTTTGCCTTCCATGTTCGACTGGCCGGCGAGGATGAAGACTTTGACGGGCTTCGCTTCCAGGCTGATTGCAGCAAAAATAGAAATTGTTAGGAATGCGGCGATGTGTTTCATGGTATTGGTTTGGCTCCTTATTTTTCCGGTGTGGCAGGCTCAAGCTTTATGATACTAAAAGTTGGCGCGGGTCCTTCATCGGATCACTTGCCTTCCTTGGCCCACTGTTTCATGAGCGCACTGGTCTTGAGCATGGCTTCGTTGCGGGCCTTGTCGGCCGTGGTTTTGAGTTCGTAGGCGAGGTTGGCGTCGTAGGTTTTTTCGGATTCCGGGCCGCAGTCGCGCGTGTCAGCCATCCAGCGATCCAGTCGAGCGCGGAGGATTTCCAGCGTGGCGCGAAATTGCGGATCTGCGGCGAGATTGCGGATTTCAAACGGGTCCGACTGCACATCGTAGAGTTCCTCGGCGGCGCGGGTGGGCGAAAACAGGATTTCCTCCTGCATCGCGCTTAACCTGCCTCGCGCGTGGAGTTCGCGGAGCAGCAGCATGAACGGCTTGGTGTCCTTGTAATCGTTAGGCTGCAGCATCGGACGCTGCGGGTGGAAATTGTGATGTATTTGAACTGCTCGGTGCGCACGCTGCGGATGCGATCCACCGTTTCGCCACAACGATCCCGCGCGGCGAAGACGGCATCGCGCCTGGAGTAATCTTTGGCGAACACGTCGCGGCCCTGCATCCAGGAAGGCACCGGCTGGCCCGCCCGTGCCAGCGAGGTGGCGGCCATGTCGATGTGCTCAATGAGATCGCTACGCACCGCTCCGCGGGCAACGCCCGGTCCGCGCACGATGAACGGCGTGCGAATGCCCTCGTCATAGAGGAACTGTTTCCCTCGCGCATGGCTGATGCCGTTGTCGCCCATCAGGATGATGAACGTTTGATCGAGAAGGCCTTCGGTTTCCAAGCGCTGGAGAATCTCGCCGACCTGTTGGTCGCAGAGCCGGATGCAATCGAGATACTGCGCCCAATCCTCTAGCAACACCGGATCACGCGGATAATAGGGAGGCAGGGACACATCCTCCGGTCGGGTCAGCATGCCCAATGCCTTGGGTGCCACCTCCCGATTCCAGCGGCCGTTGTCATTGCGATTCTTTCCGCCCCAGAGTTGGATCTGGGCGAAAAATGGTTGGCCCGGCTTGCGCCCCGACCAATCGCAGTCGTCGTAAATTTTCGGATCCCATTCAAAGTTGTAGTCGGTCTTGCCAAGCCGCTTTCCCTTCGCGGGATAGTCGCCATTGGAGGTGTGATACCCGGCACGCTGGAACAGCGCAGGCAACGGCTCCACTCCGGCTGGCAGAACGATCTTCTCGGTGCCCCGTCCACTGCGATGATGGTGCGCACCGATGGTCGTCTGATACATGCCGGTGATCATTGCCGAGCGCGACGGCGAGCAGACCGATGCCGTGAGAAATGCCCGGTCAAAGCGGGTGCCTTCTCGAGCGAGGCGGTCGATGTTCGGCGTTTGAATCTTTTTTTCCCCATAGCAGGGAAACTCCGCGCCCACGTCATCCATGACGATCCAGAGGATGTTGGGCTCAACCGGCGGTGCGGACGCATCAGCGGCGTGAAGCAGCGCAAGTGGTGCGAGGAGCAGGGCGGTGAGGAGTGTCAGGGTATTTTTCATTGGGAAACTTCTGAAATTCCATTTCTGAAAAGGTTTGATGGGCATGCTTAAGTTTCTGTGAGGCGGGTTCAATCGAAACAAAAGTCACGGGAAAGCCCGCTTTAAGGATGTCCGGGATCACATGGCATATTGCGGGATTTTCAACAGTTCTCCGTTCTTCAGGGCCGACTGGTGGGCCACGATCCCGGCCACCGTCATGTTCAAGGACATGGCCACGTCAACCCATGGCTTGCGGTCCCGCAGGATGGCATCCACGAACTCGGTCGTGAGATGACCGTGCGAGCCGCCATGTCCTCCAGCATCCATGCCGGGAGGTAGTGGGGGCTTGTGGGTGTCCACCGCGACCTGATCCGACTTCTGGCCGTAGATCCGTCCGCGCTCGCCTCCGTTTGTTGGAATATCCCAGCAAACCGCCATCCGCGACATGCCGCCGTCGTTGGTTCGGAATAACGCGATTTCGGAGCCGAAGGGGTTCTTGTAATCGTTTCCGTCCGCGCGCAAATGCGGCACGATGCTGGGCATGCCCATGCACGACACTTCGGTGAAACTGCCGCCGGTGACGGCGAGATGGTAGGCGTTCGAGTGGGTCGGATACCATTGTGGTGGAAGGCCCTTGCGCCAACCGTTGGCATCCACCTTTCCCGTCTTCGGGTTGTAGCCCGCTAGCGGAGTTCCGAAGTAGTGGAAGTATTCACCCTCCGAATAGATGATCTTGCCGAGCGTCCCTGCGAGGTATTGCTGACGCCATGAATACAAATCGTCGTGGAAACAGGACGTCTCGAACATCATGTATTTCAAGCCGCTTTTCTTCACCGCCGCGAACAGGCCCTCGGCGTCCTCCAGTGAGCCGAAAACGGCCGGCACGGCGGCGGCGACGTGCTTTCCGTATTCCAGCGCCGCGATGGCCAACCGGGCATGGCTGGGTGCGTCGGTGGCAATGAACACCGCTTCAATGGTTTCATCCTTTAGCATTTCTTCACAGGAGGGATG
>JANNWY010000268.1:0-2174 GCA_031409335.1 Chthoniobacteraceae bacterium
TTGACCAGGCAGACTTCGATCCCCGCGTCCTCCAGTGCCGCGCAGGCGCACAGCCAGTAGTTGCCCGTGCTTTCCATCGCCACGGTTTTGATTTTACACTCCAGCAGCCAGTCCCGCAGGGCGTGGAGGCCCTCCGTGAAGCTGCTGAAGGTGCGCACGTCGCGTCCTTCTGCGTCGCGCCCGCGGGGGACGGCGGCGACGAACTCTTGGGCTCCGACGTCGATGCCTGCCGCGTTGGGGTTGATAAAGCAGCTCAGCGGGGTTTGCGCGGCGGCGGCCTTGTTGGTTTTGTTGTTTTTGCGTTTGCGTTTGCTCATCGGTTTTGGTTGGTGGTGAATGCGTATGACGGAGCAGCCGCCGAACATAATGAGTCAGTCTCCTGAACGGGGTCGCCACCACTCCTCGCGGAGCCGTGTCGCCACCAATGGCCGTCTCGCGGGGGCTGCGGCCATGCTAACCCACGGGGTCGCGATCAAGTCGCGCCACCATTGGCATTCCGGCCTACTTTCCCGCCATACGCGCCGCCACTCTAGCACACTGCCCGCGCGCGCCACCTCATGTTACTCCCATGCCGTCGAATGTTTCACTTTTTCCGGTGCTAACCATGCGCTGCAGCGAACGGCTCCGCGTGTCACGGTAGCTGCTATTTCTGGCTTGGACCCGTCTCGTCCGAGCGTGGCGTTGTCCTACGTCCGTTGCCTCTTTCTTCGCTCCACCACGCAGCTACCGCGCCACGCTCCGCCGTCGCTGAGCTTGGGGTCGTTCGGCGACTAGCACGCGATGACCTACGACGAAGAACTCTGCGACGCGCTGCGCTGCGCTGAAGAACGCTTCGGGGCGAGGCTCAGCAACGATGCGATCCCTTCGATTGTCTTTCACGACGGCCCCCCACAGGTCTATTTCCCCACGGGGTCGCGGATCGAAATCCGGCTCCCGCTCCAATGTGAATCTGATGACTTTGCGGCCCGCTACCACCTCCGGCACGAGGCGGTGCATCTACTCTCGCCCGTCGAACGCCGCGAGATCACAACCTTGGAGGAAGGGATCGCGGTGCTATTCGCGCGAGATTATCTCCGTGAGACTTTCGACTACGATGATGAGATTCCGCCTCCCTCCGATCACCGCTACGCAGGAGCTTTGATGCTGGCCGAGAGATTTCTTACGCCTCGCCCGGATGCGATAGTGCGCTTGCGGGCGCAGGAGCCAGTCATCTCCAGAATCACGACGGAGCTTATTCAGCGAACCTATCCCGAAGTTCCAACGTCAGTATGCTTTCCATTAGCGACTCCCTTTTATGCTCTATCAACCGTCGCCGAACCAGGCGCTGCAGCGAACGGCTCCGGGCTGTCACAGCCTGTGCTGCCGGCCACGCCGACCCGCCCACCACTGACCCTTTGACCGCACCTTCCGCCCCTCAGCCCACCCTCGCCGCCTTCGCCCGCACAGGCTGCGCCAGCCCTCCGCCGTCGCTGAGCTTGGGGTCGTTCGGCGATGCTACGCGCCTCGTGAAATCGAAGCTACTGGTCTCCGCGCTTTCCGCGCTCTGCACCTTGCCGGGTGTCGCAGCCGACACGCGCTCGACCGACGATCCATCCCGTTCCACACCGACGGATGCGCATTACCGCACAGCTTGGCGCGAGTTCTACTTCGGCGGTTCCAGCGAGGGCGACATCGGCACATCCTTGGTGCGTGTCGGCAGACCAATCGTTCCGTCGCTTTGCCGCGCTGTCTCCGACCCGAACATGCGGCGCAGGCGTTACGCCATCCTGAGCCTCGGCTACATCGGCGACCGGCGAGCCATCCCTACGCTTGAGCGCATCTACGCCGACAGAGACGAGGACTCACTCTACCGCGGCGACGCACTCCAATCGATTTACATGATCGACCGCGCCCTTGGTCGCCTCTACGCTCGCAAGCAACTCGCCCGGACGGATTATCTCGGCAGCATGGCCGGATACATCCGCGACGGACTTACTTGGCTCACAGAGCCTCCAACCGATTGACCGCAACGCCGAACCATGCGCTGCAGCGAACTGCTCCGGGCGTCACAGCCTGTGCTCCCACCCGCAGACCGACCCCCGCCGCCTTTCCGCACAGGCTGCGCCGCCCTCCGCAGTCTCTGAGCTTGAGTCGTTGATATGGCTGTCTTGTTTGCAACAGGAAAATAGGATTTC
>JANNWY010000269.1:0-9795 GCA_031409335.1 Chthoniobacteraceae bacterium
GCCGCGGCGGCGCCCCCCCCGGGTGGTTCCGGGGGGGGGGCGCCTGCGCTACTTGCGCGGCGCTGACGCTTGCCACCGCACTCCAAGGGCTCAGAGCCGGTGGTAGATGATCTCGAGCGACATCACGCCGTAGCTCGTCACGAGCGCGGGGTCTTTTTCCATCCAGCGCGCGGTGTCGTTTACCCACGAACCGTCGGCGTTTTGCAGGTTCATCAGCTTGGTCGCGATCTCTTTTGCCCAGTCCACTTTTTTCCCGTCCGCAGTTTCAAATTGATCGATCCCGGCGCTCGCGAGTCCTTTCGTGGCGAGGTGCAGATAGTAGTAAAGTCCCGCGCGACCCATGCCGGGGTTTTCTTCGAGGGTGTAGTTTTTCTTCAGCCAGTCGAGCGTTGCGGTGATCCGCTGATCATTCTTGGGAAGGTCCGCGTAGATGAAACTCAGCAGGCCGGCGTAGGTCATCGAGCCGTAGCTGCGCAGCGCCTTGCGACCGTCGCCGAGTTCCTGTTCACCGGCGTTGCTAAAGCCCGGGTAATAGACAAATCCACCTTTGTTGGCCGGGTCGCCGCTGGCCCACGATTCCTTGTTCGTCGCGGGCAAATTCTGGCAACGGCTGATGAAGTCGAGCGCGGCCTTCCAGTTCAAATCCTTCCCGCCTGCCAACTCGGTCGTTGGCCGCGCGTTTGCGTATTCGCGGAGCGCTTCGAGCGAGATCAGCGTGTTGTCGAGATCGGGGTGCTGGCGTTTCGGGCTGGAGCCCGTCGGACCGTAGCCGAAGCCGCCGTCGAGTTCCGGCTTCGCCATGCCAGTCGCCTGCTGGCCAGCGACGAATCTGCGCGCGGCTTCGATCAGCGGCTCGTCCTTCGGTTCATTGCGCGCGAGCAGCGCCATCATCGCGACACTCGTGTTGTAATTTGAAAGTCCGGTACCGTAGATGCCGCCATCGGGTTTCGCGCTGCTGCGCAGAAAGTCGTAGCCCTTTTTCAAGAACTCCGGCTGACCCCCGGAATATCGCCCGGTGGGTTCGCGTTGAAACGCCAGGAGTGGCAGCGCGGTGAGCGCCGGATGCTCGGCGGACGACCACGAACCGTCCTCCTTTTGCTGCGCCTTGAGCCACGCCAGACCTTTGTCGATTGCGATCTTTACCTCGTTGCGAAACGAAAGGTTTTCGTCCTTTTTGGGAAGCGGTTCGCCAGCGGCGAATCCGCTCGCAGTCAGGATTGCGAAGGCGGCGGCGATGTGGAGCGGTGTGTTCATTTTTTGGGTTTCTGGTTGGGAATGGAGTCGAACTTGATGGTGACTTCCAACGGTGTTTCGACTGCCGGAACGGCCTTCGTGTTCACCATCCAAATCTGATCGTCGTTGCTGCCTTTGCGCGGATTGTTGATCAAGGCCGCGGGATTGCTCACGAGAGAGGCAATGCTCCCCTGCAACTGCGCGAGGAACTGATTGTCCGCAAACATCGAGCCCGTATAGATCCACGGTCCGCGCGGCGCGGGTTTGTTCGTTTGCGAGTTCAGCACCCAGTCTTCCACCGGTGCCGTTTGCTCTTTGCCGGCGGCGTCCTTCCATTTCGCGGTGATGGTGAGCGAGTCGCCTTTGAGCTGCGGCGCACCCCGCAGGTATTCCGCGTTGATTTGCGATGGCGGCGCGTCGCCCGGCGCGGGAGCGAGAATGCCCGCGCCTTTCGCATCGAGCAGCAGCATCGCGAAATGAAGATCGCTCGGCTGCACTTCCGTCACGATGAGACTTTCGTGGGTCGAGCCGCGCGGCGTGCAGATGAGGTATTCGATGTTCCCATCGGCCATGTTCAGCTTCGCGGGGAACGACAGTGTGCGCGTGTTTTTATCGAGGTGAATGCTGCCGATCTTATAAACGCCCGGCGAAACCTCACGCATCGCCGGCGTGGGCGCGGCAGTCTTTTCCTCCTGCGCATGCAGGGAAGATGCGGCGACGCACATCAAGCTGAGGACACGGCAAATCAGGAGGGGCACTGCACGAGAGACGGATGGATGGGCTGATTTCATAGGCTGCAATGCACTTTTGGCCGAATTTCTCAAGACTTGCACCGTATTCGTTCAGCCGCCGTTCACGGTTTGGATCGAAAAGCGATGGTGTGCCGCCCGGCGTTTTGCTTCAGGCGGAGCGAAGCGTCGAACGTGCGGGAAAGCAACGCGCTCGTGAGCACGCGCGATCTTTCGCCAGCGGCAACGACGCGGCCTTCGCGGAGCAGCAGCGCGTGGGTGAAGGCGGGCATGATTTCCTCGACGTGATGCGTGACGAGCACGAGCGCCGGTGCGCCGCGCTGTGAGCCGAGGCGCTGGAGGAAGTTGAGAAATTGTTCGCGCGCGACGGGGTCGAGGCCGGCGCACGGTTCATCGAGGATCAGCAGCCGCGGGCGCGCCATGAGCGACCGCGCGATGAGGACGCGCTGGCGTTCGCCCTGGCTGAGCACGAGCCACGGACGGCTGGCGAGATATTCGGCTTCGACTTTGCGGAGCAGGCCGCGCGCGGCTTTGCGTTCGTGGATCTTTGGGTGTCCCCAAAATCCAATCACCGCGTCTTTTCCCGACACGACGGTGGTGAGTGCGTCCTCGTCTTCCGGCACCATCTGGCGGATCGCGCTGCTGACGAGCCCGATGTGTTTCCGCAGCTCGCGCCAGTCGCTCGCACCAAAGGTTTCACCGAGCACCGTGATGTCGCCCCCGGTCGGCGTGAGGTAACCGGTGAGCGCGCTGAGCAGCGACGTTTTTCCCGAGCCATTCGCGCCGAGGATGACCCAGTGCTGGCCGCGCGCGACTTCCCACGAAAGGCGATCCAGGATCGTGGTGTCGCCGCGCTGGATGGTGAGATCGCGGACGGTGAGGATGGGCATTTGGAGAAAATCCAGGCAGGATCGTGGCTGCTTTCACCCGATTGGAACAGCACTACTGCGGCGCAGGCGACGGAGTGGAAAAAGTGGTGAAGCGGAGGGGAATGTCGTGCTCTCTCGCAAAGTTCACTCCATCTTCCGCGGTCGCTTTCCCGTGAAACTTTCATTCTTAACTTCGCCCACGATGTCCTTCATATTTGCTACACTCGCCTCCGCCACACATCCGCCAACCGAGCAGAAACCAGTCACCGACGAGTATCACGACGTGAAAGTCGTGGACGACTATCGCTGGCTGGAGGAGGCCGGTTCGCCTGCGGTGAAGGCGTGGACCGATGCGCAAAACCGGCACTCGCGCGCCTGGCTCGACGCGCTCCCGGATCGCGCGGGCATCGAGACGCGGCTCACGGAGCTTTACGCGAAAGATACGCCGTCCCATGGCGGCCTCGTCTCGCGGCCGGGGCGGATTTTTGCGCTGAAATTTCAGCCGCCGAAACAACAGCGCCTGCTCGTGACACTTGCGTCGGCGGAAGATCTGGCGTCGGAAAAAATCGTCCTCGATCCCAATGAACTCGAGCCAAAGGGGCAGGTGGCGATGGATTGGTTTGTGCCTTCGCCCGATGGGAAAATGATCGCCGTCTGCCTTTCGGAGAATGGCACCGAGGAGGGCACGCTGCACTTTTACCGGACAGAAACCGGCGAGCATTTGGCCGACCGGATCGCCCGCGTGCAGTATCCCACGGGCGGCGGAAGCGTCGCATGGACGCCAGATGCAAAAGCGGTCTTCTACACGCGCTATCCGCCGGCGGGCGAAAAGCCCGAGGCGGATCTGAATTTTTTCCAGCAGATCTATTTTCACAAACTCGGTGCGCCCGAAAGCACCGACGAATACTCCGCCGGCCGCGACTTTCCGCGCATCGCCGAGATCGAACTCGACTCATCCCGCGATGGACGCTGGCTGCTCGCGAGCGTGGCCAATGGCGACGGCGGCGAGTTCGCGCACACCATCCGCGAAGCGAGGGACGGAGCCGCGTGGCGGCAGGTCACGCGGTTTGAAGACGGCATCAAGGAAGTCGCCTTCGGTTGCGATGGCGCGACGCTGTTCCTGCGCTCGGTGAAGGACGCGCCGCGCGGAAAAATCCTGCGCCTCCCGCTCGACGGCTCCGTCGCGCTGAGCGCCGCCGAGGTCGTCGTGCCGGAGAGCGACGCCGTCATCGAAGGGATCACACCCACGGCTTCGTTTCTATTCGTCAGCGATCTCGTCGGCGGGCCATCGCGCATCCGGCGGTTCGATCTCGCGGGAAAAAACAGGCGCGAGATTCCGCTGCCCGCGGCATCCGGTGTCGGCCAGTTTCTCGCGATGGAAGATCGGCACGACGACGATCGAATCCTGTTTCGCGAGACCAGCTACGTCGCGCCCGCGGCTTGGAAACTCTACGATCCCGCAGCGAACGGCGGGACCGGCGCGGTGAAAACGACCGCGCTCTTCAACACCTCGCCCGTCGATCTCAGCGACATTGAGGCCGTGCGCGAATTCGCCGTGAGCAAGGACGGCACGAAGATTCCCGTGAACATCCTCCACCGAAAAGGAACGAAGCTCGACGGCTCCAATCCGGCGCTCCTCACTGGCTACGGCGGCTACGGCATCAGCCTGCGGCCCGGCTTCAGTTTCGAGGACCGGCTGTGGTTCGACCGCGGCGGCGTGATGGTCGTCGCCAATCTCCGCGGCGGCGGCGAGTACGGCGAGGAGTGGCATCTTGCCGGCAATCTCACGCGCAAGCAAACCGTCTTCGACGACTTCGCCGCGTGCGCGCAACATCTCATCGCGCGCGGCTACACGCGCCCGGAAAAACTCGCCGTCGAAGGCGGCAGCAATGGCGGCCTGCTCATGGGCGCATTCCTCACGCAAAATCCCGGCCTCGCGCGCGCCGTCGTCGCCCACGTCGGCATCTACGACATGCTGCGCGTCGAGCTCGATCCGAACGGCGCGTTCAACGTCACCGAATTCGGCACCGTCAAAGACCCGGCGCAATTCAAGGCGCTCCACGCCTACTCACCGTTTCACCGCGTCACCGACGGCGCAAAATATCCCGCCGTCTTCTTCCTCGCCGGTGAAAAGGACGGGCGCGTCAATCCCGCCAACTCGCGCAAAATGACCGCGCGCCTGCAAGCCGCGACCGCGTCCGGGCATCCCATCCTCGTGCGCCTCAAGTCCGACTCCGGCCACGGCATGGGCACCGCCCTGACCGAAAAAATCGCCCAGCAATCCGACGTCTTCGCGTTCCTCTTCGATCAACTCGAAATGCAGGCAGAGCGGACCAGGTAACCGACCCGGCGGCAACGATCCTACAGCCCGTCGCCCGCCTTCAGCGTCTGCATTCCTTCGGTGATGACATCCTTGTACGTCGCACCCGCCGGGATCATCGGCAGCACGTGCTCCGTGTAAGGCACCATCACTTCGAGAATGCACGCGCCCTTTTCCGCGAGGAACCACTCCATCGCCGCGCGCAAATCCTTCTTGTGCTCCACGCGGCGCGACGGCACGCCAAAGCCTTCGCAGATTTTCATGAAGTCGGGATAGATCGTCGTCGTGTCCGCGCACTCACGTTTCTCGTCGGTGAAAAGACCAAGGAACGTGTGGCCGCGGTTCGATTTGAAAAAACGATCCTCCCACTGCACGACCATGCCGAGGTGCAGATTGTTCAGCACCATCGCCTTCGCACCGATGCTCTCCACGCGGGCCATCGCGAGTTCCTGAATGTTCATCACGAACGATCCGTCGCCATCGATGTCGATCACCTCTTTGTCGGGAAAAGCGACCTTCGCCCCGAGCGCCGACGGATAGCCAAAGCCCATTGACCCGAGCCCGAGCGACGAGATGAACTGCCGCGGACGATCCACCGGATAATACTGCGCCGCCCACATCTGATGCTGCCCCACGCCCGTCGTGATGATCGCCTCGCCGCGCGTCAACTGGTGTAGCAACTCGATCGCAAACTGCGGCTGGATCGCGTCCTCCGTATCCTGATACGTAAATGGAAACTGCCCCTTCCATTCCGAGATCTGCGCGTGCCATTCCGGGTAAAGTGTGTAGCCCGACGACTTCCGTTCATAGCCTGCTTTTGCGAGCATTTCATTCAGCCGCCCGAGCGCATACTTCACGTCGCTCTGGATCGGCAGCCGCACGATCTTGTTCTTGTTGATCTCCGCGTTGTCGATGTCGATGTGAACGATCGTCCCGTGCTCGCAAAACTTCGCGAAATTCCCCGTCACGCGATCATCGAAACGCACGCCCACCGCGATCAGCAAGTCCGCCTCGTTCACCGCATTATTCGCATACACCGTCCCGTGCATTCCCAGCCAGCGCAGCGACAGCGGATGGCTTTGCGGGAAAGCGCCGAGCCCCATCAGCGTGCCCGCCGTGTGAATCTGCGTGCGCTCGGCAAACTCGATCAATTCCTCATGCGCATGGCCGCTCACGATCCCGCCGCCAAAATAAATCATCGGCTTCTTCGCCTGCCGGATCAGTCCGATCAGTTCGTTCAGCTCCGCATCCCCGCACCGCACGCCCGCCTTGTATCCGCGCAGATTCACCTCACTCGGGAAAACCGGCTGCGTGTAGCCCATCTGGATGTTCTTCGGAATGTCGATCAGCACCGGCCCCGGGCGGCCCGTCTGCGCGATGTGGAAAGCCTCCTTCACGATCCGCGCGAGATCATTGATGTCCGTCACGAGATAGTTGTGCTTCACGATCTGCGCCGTCACCGAAAACACATCCGTCTCCTGAAACGCACCCTTCCCGATCATGTGCTGCGGCACCTGTCCCGTGATCGCCACCAGCGGCGTCGAGTCGAGATACGCATCCGCGATTCCCGTCACCAGATTCGTCGCCCCCGGCCCGCTCGTCGCCATGCACACCCCCGCCTTGCCCGTCGCCCGCGCATAACCTTCCGCCGCAAAAACCCCGCCCTGCTCATGGCGCGGCAGGATCGTGCGGATCTTCGTCGAGCGCGTCAGCGCCAGATGCATCGCCATGCTCGCCCCGCCGGGATAAGCGAAAATCGTATCCACCCCTTCGCGCTCCAGCGCCGCGACCAAAATTTCCGCCCCCATCATTTTAGGGCCCAGCTCGCCGTGCGGCGTCGCGGTGGTCGTTGCAGGAGTGGATGCGGTAGTCGTGCTCATAGGAAAATGGGCCGCGAGAATAGCTTCGATTCCGCGCTCCGGCAAGGGACGAGTTTCCGCGACATGGACGAGCATTGCTCACACGCAGACAAGCACAGCCCACAGCTTGTTTTTTCCTCTTCCTCTTAATTTTCCTCCTTGCGTGACACAGGAAGATTAACAAGAAGAGCGGAAACCTGTGAGAAATACGGTTTGGTTCAACGCGCTGTGAACCGCGAAACGCATCACCGCGGATGCGCGGGGATTCTCCAGTTGAATGGAGCGGCGCGCCGGGTGATTCCGATGGCGGTGCCGGCGGCAATTTCCGTCGTGGCGGCGTCGGTCCGGGGATCGGTCGTTTTGCGCCAGCCGGTGCCGAGGCGGGCATCGCGCTGGTAGAAATAGGCGTCATAAGCCGTGCCGTTGAAGATGAGCACTTGGTCCGCAGTTTTCGCGGTGCCGGGGCGCAGGCCGGTGCCGGGATTGCCGGTGTAGAGGCCGCTGCTGCCGAGGGTCATGGAGACGGGATAGACGTTGCCGAGGAGGTTCGTGCCGCGCATCACGGGGACGCTGGCGCGTCCGGTTTTGAGCATTCCTTTGATGAAGGTGATCGCGGAGTCGGTGCCCGTGCGGGTGATGGCAATGCCGTCGTCGGGATAGATGCGGTAGCCCGATTGATCCGCGGGGTCGTTCCCGGTGCGACGCCAGCCATTGCTGTAGTAGAAAGTGTCGTGGCCAGTGCCGTAGTAGATCGCGATTTTGTCGGCGGTCGCTTCGGTGCCGGGCAGGAGTCCGATGTCGTTCGCGGCGCCGAAAAGTGAACCGAGCGTCCAGTGTTTTCGGATGCGGTAGCCGGCTTTTGCGCCGGTATTCGCAGGCAGCGCCTGGCCGAGAACCAGCCTCTTGGCAACGGCGCTCGTGTTCACGATATCGACCATCACGCCAGTCTGCGGGCCGGTGGTGATCTCGATGTAATGCGTGGCCGTGGCGGCCGTGCCGGTCGCCGCGCCAAACTCGCCATCGCGCCACGTTGCATCGGTGTCGATGAGGACGCGTCCGCGGACGGCTTCGGTCGTGCCTTCAAACTCGACGGGCCGTACGAAGCCGATGGATTTCAGCGAAAGCTGCGGCTTCGCGGGATCGGTCGCGCCGGGTGCGTCGAAGGCGATGAAGCCGGCAATCGGCGAGGCGACCGGACCATTTTCGGCTGCGCCGGAAAGCGATACAGTCGAGGCGAGGATGAGTGCAAGCAGAGCGGGTGTTTTCATCTTAAAATTTGCTGTAGAGAAAGACGGCGGGTGCCGGATCGAGAGTGACGAGGCCCGCCGCGCCGAAGGTGAGCAGGAGCTGGCCGGACCAAATGCCGCTCGGACGCGTGGCTCCAGCAGGGAGCGTGGGCAGCGAGCGCCAGGTGTTCTTCGCCGGGTCGTAGGCCGCGGTGCTCGTGATGGCTGCGCCGGACACGCCTTCGCCACCGAAGACGATCATCTCGGTGCCAGTCCACACGGCGCGATGGTGGAAGCGCGCATCGGGTGCGCCCGCGGTCGGGAGCGGCGTCCACACGCCAGTGACGGGATCGAAGATCGCGGCATCGGAAAACAAATCCGTGGCACTACCGACGACATCCGTTTTGGCTCCGCCAAAGACGATCATCTTGCTCCCCGTCCACACTGCGCTGTGGGCGAAACGGGCGGCGGGTGCGCTCGCGATGGCTGGCACCGCAGTCCACGTTCCCGCGCCTGCGGGGTTATAGGAAGCGCCTTCCCGGAGAGGCGAAAAATTTGCATCGAGCCCACCCCACACGATCATCGCCGAGCCCGTCCAGACGGCGCTGTGGCCACGCCGCGCGGCGGGTGCGCTGGCGGCATTGAGCGCGGTCCATGTGCCGTTCGACGGACTCACGCCGGGGACGAAAGCTGCGCCGTTCCCGAAGGTACCTCCCGGATTTCCACCGCCGAAAATAATCATGCGATCGCCTGCCCACACGGCGGTATGCGCAGTGCGTTCCGCAGGCGCTGCGGTCGCCGAAGTCGCGCGCCAGAGTCGCGTCACCGGGTCGAACATTCCACCCGTCGCGGTCTCACCGCTCGCAGTGACCCCGCCCCACACGATCATTTGCGCACCAGACCACACTGCCGTGTGATCCGCACGGGCCAGCGGCGCGTTCGTCGTCGGGAGCAGCGTCCATATGTTGGCGCTCGGTGAAAATTCGCCGCTCAAATTACTGAGAGTGCCCGAGACTTCGCCGCCCCAGACGATCAACTTCGTGCCCGTCCACACGGCGCTATGCCTCACGCGCGCACTCGGCGCGCCGGTCGCGGCGGGCGAGGTCCAGTCTTTCGCCGAGATCGAGAAAGTGCGCGAGTAGCCAGCGGTCGTGAGCGTGGTGTCTTCCGGGGAAAGCGAGGCAACCATCGCGCCGGGCGGCAAGGTGCCCGCAGGACCAGCAGGACCTTGAGGGCCAATCGCCCCCGCAGGGCCAGTTGCGCCAGTTAGACCAATGTCACCCTTCGGACCGATCGCCCCCGCAGGACCAGCCGCGCCAGTTAGACCAATGTCACCCTTCGGACCGATCGCCCCCGCAGGGCCAGCCGCGCCAGTTAAACCAATGTTACCCTGTGGACCGATCGCGCCCGCAGGACCAGCCGTGCCAGTTAAACCAATGTCACCCTTCGGACCGATCGCCCCCGCAAGACCAACCGCGCCAGTAAAACCAATGTCACCCTTCGGACCGATCGCCCCCGCAGGACCAACCGCGCCAGTAA
>JANNWY010000270.1:0-7765 GCA_031409335.1 Chthoniobacteraceae bacterium
ATATTAGTACCAGCTAATTCTTTCACTTTTAACCATCGCGCTACAATTGACAATACACTAGTGCAGCCCGCCTATAGCAGACTGATTTTCAAGCGTCGGGTCGGTAGCGCGGCGAAAAGTAGGCGAGGTTTGCAACCTCGCGCGGCGGGCGGGTCCGTCTCGCTTTGCTCGTCCGTGCGAGGTTGCAAACCTCGCCTACTCTCAGCCCGGCCAATGCGCGTCGCGCAGCGCGGGAAAATCATGCCGCCACGCTTCGACGGTTGCCAGTTCCAGCGTCGCGTGCAACACACGCTCCTGCTCGCCCGCATCCGCGATGATGACGCCGTGCGGATCGACCACGATGCTGCGGCCCGCGTAGCTGAACTGCGGCTCGCTGCCCACGCGATTCACGCCGATCACGTATGCCTGATTTTCGATCGCGCGCGCTTGCAGCAGCGTCAGCCAGTGCTGTTGCCGCTTCGCCGGCCACAGCGCGATCACGATGAAAAGATTCGCGCCCCGCTTCGCCGCCGCGCGGAAGACTTCCGGGAAACGCAGATCGTAGCAGACGAACGGCGCGGCAATGAAACCCGCGCAGTTGAAAGTCACGATGTCGCGGCCCGCTTCATGTCCCTGCGATTCACCACCGAGGCTGAACGGATGAATCTTCGCGTAACGCGCGAGCAAATCGCCAGTCGGCGTAAACGTCACCGATTCATTTCGCCCGCGCCCGTTTTCCGCCGGACTCACGACACCGCCGATGACGAATGAACGATGCTTGCGTGCGAGCGCAGCGAGATAAGTCTCATCGTCGCGCGCATTGTTCTGGCGCGTCATCGCGAGATTCATCGAGAACCCGGACGCAAACATTTCCGGCAGGACAATCAGCGAGCCGCGCGCTGGCGGCGCGTCGGCGAGCAGCTTCCGCACGCGCGCGAAATTCGCGGCTTTGTCCTCCCAGGCGATGTCGAGTTGGACGGCAGAAACGGAAAGCTGCGGCACGGGATGCTCCTAATTCTGCGGGGGCAATTTGAACGGAATCTGCAGACGTTTGCAGGCGTCGATGGCTTTTTGATTTCCACGCTCCGCACCTTCCCGGAACCACTTTTTGATCTCATCGAGCCGGCCCTTGGTGCCGTCGATCTGATCCATCTGTTCGAGGCTCGAGGCGTAGTAATACATGCTGTCCGGATCATCGCTCTCGGTCGCCACCTTGAATTTCTCCGCCGCTTTGCTGAACCACGAAATTGCTCCTTTGGGATCGGGCGTTGCGCCGCGGCGTTTCTCGAGGAGACAAGCCGCATAATAGTACATGCCGACCGCATCGCCTTTGAGGCTCGCCTCCTTGAACTTTTCCTGCGCGAGGGCGGGATCCGCCTCTACGCCAGCGCCTTTTTTGTAAAGCACGCCGAGATTGCCCAAGGCTTCGGCGTTGCCGCGCCCGGCGGCTTCGGTGAAAAGGCGAAACGCTTCTTCCTCATCTTTTTTCTCCGATGGGGATTTTCCGCCACTGGCCCGTTTCATGTAAAAGTCGCCGAGTGAAATCAGCGCCGCGGTGCTCCCCTTGCCGGCGGCACCCTGCAAAAGTTCGATCGCACGCGGCTCGTCGCGCTTCACACCGAAAGCGCCGGACAGGTGCAGTTGCCCCAAGGCGAGCATCGCATTGGGTTCCTCCATCTTGACCGCTTTGTTGAGAAGATCCACGACCTTGCCGGGATCGGATGCCGCACCGACTCCGATGGAAAGCAGCCGGGCCGCCTGCGTCATGGCCAAAGCGTCGCCCTTTTTGGCAGCGGCGAAATACCATTCCAGGGCGATGGCTGGTTCGTTTCTTTGCAGTTGTTCGCCGAGCAGCAGCATCGCCGCAAGGGAATCGAGTTTCGCCGCTTGCGTGATCTCCTCGCGCACCGCCTCGAACTCTGCGCGAGGCAAACCACCGGGACGATTGCGCAGGAGCCCGATGAAGGATTCCAGACCGACTTTTCCCACCGGGAATTCCGGGAAGTCGCGCACGAGATCGAGCCACGCGATGAACGCCGCGCGGGTCTCCTGTTTTGCTTCGAGCGCCTCGGCAGCTTTGCGCGCGGTATTGGCCAGCTCCATCCGCGTCGGCGGTGCGGGCTCGGCTGGAGGCGTTGGATCTGGGGTGAGCCCGGGCTCTGTCCTGATCGGTGTCGTGCTGGCTGCCGGTGGCACGTTGACGATCGGTCGCGGCCAATGCTTGCGTGAATAAATCGAGATGGCCGCGATCATTAGCAGGATCGCAACCGTCGCGTATGGGAGCACGGGCCGGCGTGCGCGGGGCTTTTCCAGTGCGACGCTCGGCGGCAGTTCGGGCGGCGCGGGAGTTGAAACGATGACGACTTCCGGTTCCGGGTCGGCTGGTTTGGCGGCGGCAGGTGGTTCTTCCGGCGGGAGACTCGGCGGCGCTGGCGGTGGTTCTGTGAATGGCGGATCAGGCTCGTGAACTTGTCCCAATGGGGCTTCCGGCGCGGCAGGTGGGCTTGGAGGTTCCACTGCCAGCTCTCGTGGAATGACGACCGCTGCGATTTCAGGCGGGGATTGCGGCTCAACGACGGGCTCTTCCGCCAGTGCGGGCGGCGGTTCCGAGGCGGCTGGTGGCACGGAAGACTTCGCCACTACGCGGATTTCCGTCCGCGGCGATTCGGGAGTCGTCGTGGCAGCGGCCGCGCGAATCGGCGGGAGCGGGGCGGCTTCCGGTGGAGCCACGAAAGCCTTCACGAAATCCGCGGCGGATGCAAACGACGCGGGAGTGAGGATCGCGCGGCGCAGGAGTTCGTTCCCGTTTTCATCCACGGATGCGAGTGGCGTGTAACGCTGCGGGCCGATCGCCGCGGGTGTGCCGCCGAGCATTTCGTAAACGACCACGCCGAACTCGTGGACGATCCGCGCGTGAGTCGGCGCATCATCGCCGGATGGCCCGCGCTTTTTCCCAACGATGGTCTGCGCGCCATCCCACGTGAGCGAGAAGCGGTCGCGCGAGATCGGTAGCGCGTTAAATTTCACCTGAAAATCCGGCCACTCGGCGATCGGACGGCGCAGCAGATTTTCGGTCGTGATCTGGCAATCGGGAAAATGGACCGCCAATTGCGGCAGCGTGACAACGAGCCGGTCCGACTGCACGGAGAGCGCGGCATCGATGCCACTGGCCGCTTGCGGCATGAGCAGGAGAACCTCTGCCAGAGTCAATTCGCGGCGCGCGCGCAAAAGATCGCGCAGCGAAAAGCCGTCGATCCACTCCATCGTGAGATAGGCGGAACTCCCATCGTTGGTGACGCCGTAAATGCCGAGCACGTTCGGATGCGCGAGCGCGACGAGACTGGCCGCGTCCGATTCGATCTGCGCGATCGCCTCCGTGTCCGCCATGAGATCGCGCTCCAGCGCGAGCAGCCGGACATCGCGATTTTCCATCCCATCGTGAGCGCGGAAAACGCGGCCCGCTTCCGTCTCGCCGACTTGCTCGGTGACGATGAACCGCGTGCCGATCGCCGCGCCGGTTTCAAACTGCGTCTCGTCGGATTCCGAGACCGTGGAGGTGGTGACGTTTCCGACCGGCACCGGGTCTGGCGATGGGTCGGCGGTATCGCCGATACGCGTCAGGCAGCGCTCGATTTCCCGGCGGAGTTCCAGCGCGGTCTGCGGACGCTGCGCGGGGTTTTTGTCGAGCATGCCGCGCAGCAGCTCGACGACCGGCGCGGGGATGTTTTCGAGCTGCTCGAAAGGCGGCTGCCGCGTGATGTGCTGGCTCATCACCTGGAGCACCGAGCCGCTAAACGGCGTCTTGCCCGTGAGCGCGAACCAGAGCGTGACGCCGAGCGAATAGATGTCCGAACGCACGTCGATCTCCCGCTCTTCGAGCTGCTCGGGCCTGGCGAAGTGCGGCGTGCCGAGGAAGCCGCTCATCGTGAGTGTAGCCGCGTCTTCACCCGCGCCGCCGAGGGCGACTTTTGCGAGGCCAAAATCGATTACCTTGACGATGAGTTCATCGTCCTCGTGGACGAGCATGAGGTTCGCCGGCTTGATGTCGCGGTGGACGAGGTCATGCGTCTGCGCGGCATTCAGCGCACGGGCGACTTGCGCGCCGATTTTCAAAACGAGCGAGGGCGTGAGCGGGCCGTGCTTTTTGACGCGGGCATCGACGGTCTCGCCGTCGATGAATTCCATCGCGTAAAAATAATTGTCGCCGCCCTCGCCGAGATGAAACACGGACGCGACATTTCGGTGCCGCAGCCGCGCCGCCGAGCGCGCCTCGCGGATGAAGCGCTGCCGCGCCGTATCGCTGTGCAGATGCGCGGCGTTGATGACTTTCAGCGCGACCGGCACGCGCAACCGTGTGTCGAAGCCTTTATAGGTGATGCCCATCGCCCCGCGACCCAGTTCGCAGAGCGAACCGTCATCGCGGGTCATCACTTCATAGTGCTCGAAGGTGACAGCAGTTGGCATGGACAAGCCTCGGAACGGCGGGCGCGAATGTCACGCGCCGGGGCGAGAGCCGCAATAGGAAAGCCTCAGCTATGCCACCAGTGCCGCGACGTGGGCGGTCGCCGCCGAGGCGAGGCCGCGCAGATTGTAGCCGCCTTCGAGCAGCGACACGACCCGACCGCCGGCATGATCCTTCGCGATTTTCAAAACGATCCGCGTGAGGTCCGCGAAGTCTTCATCCGTCAGCAGGAAATGCCCGAGCGGATCTTCCATTCGCGAATCGAATCCCGCCGAAATCAGCACCATTTCGGGGCGAAAGCTCTTCATCGCCGGAAGCAGCTTTTCCTCAAAACACGCGAAGATTTCCTTCCGCCCGGAGAACGCCGGGAGCGGACAATTCAGCGTCGTGCCTTTTCCGGCACCCGCGCCGGTTTCCGCCACGCTGCCGGTGCCGGGATACCACGGCGACTGGTGCGTGCTAAAAAAGAACACGCTGCCGTCTTCATAAAAAATGTCCTGCGTGCCGTTGCCGTGATGCACGTCCCAATCGACGATCAACACCCGCCCGATCCCGTGCCGACGCTGCGCGTGTCTGGCCGCGAGGGCGACATTGTTGAAGACGCAGAATCCCATCCCGCGTGCCGCGGAAGCGTGATGCCCCGGCGGACGCACGACACAAAACGCGCGCTCGACCTTTCCCGCCGCGACCGCATCCACGGCGGCCAGCGCGCTTCCCGCCGCTTTCAGCGCCGCATCCCACGAGTGCCGCGAAACCACCGTATCGCCGGTGCTCAATTGATCCGCTCCACCGCGAATTTCGCGCTCCGCGAGCGCGACATACTTTGCGTCATGCGCGAGCAGCAAATCATCCGCGGCAACTTCGCGCGGATCGAGCGCCAGCATTTTCCCGCGCAGTCCTGCCGCATCCAGCGCCTCGACCACGGCATCGAACCGGCGCGCGGACTCGGGATGACCATGGCCGGTGTCGTGTTCGCGGCAGACTGGGTCGGCGATGAGGGCGGCTTTCACTGGCTAGTTCTCGATCCGGTAGAGACTCGTTTTTGTCCGAATGATCAGGGCGTCGCCGACCACGGCCGGGGATGCCATGCAGCCATCGGCGAGGGTATTTTCGGCGAGCTTCTTGAAGGCATCGCCCGGCGCTAGGACGGTGGTTTTCCCCGCGGCATCGAAAAAATAGATGCGTCCCTCCGCGGCGAGCGGCGAGGCGGCGATGTCTCCGCCGATGCGTTCCTTCCACACGATGCGACCATCCGCGACATCCAGGCAGGATACGACGGCGGCGCTGCTGATCATGTAGAGACGCGATCCAACCACCACGGGCGTGGATTGATCGGGCGCGCCGGCTGGCTGCTTCCATGCGACATGGGTTGCCGTGGCGTTACCCTTCGCGCCGCCGAGCCGGATGCCCCAGATTTCCGGCTTCATGAAGCCTGTGCAAATGAATGCCATCTTCCCGTTCGTGACTGGCAACGGGACATTCGAGAACCCTGGGTAGTCGATATACCAGACTTCCTTTCCCGTATCGGGATCGAGTGCGTAGAGGCGTTCAGCCGCGGTGCTCAGCGATTGCGTGCGACCATCGACGGACACCAGGACTCCGGTGGAATAGGATTTCCGCATGTCAGTCGGACGCTGGGCGAGCTTTGAAATGGCGGATCGTTCCGTTTTCCAAACGACTTTGCCGGTTAGCTTATCCAGGGCGACTTCGTATTGGAGGTCGGTGCCATCGCAGGCGATGAGGAGTTTGTCTTTCGCGAGAACGGGGGAGCCACCCGGCCCGTTTTGGTGATCCACCTTCAGGTCGCGGTTTTCCCAGAGCTTCCTGCCGTCCTTGGTGGAAAGGCATGCCGTTCCCATCGCGCCGAAATGAACGTACAGCCTGTCGCCATCGACGATGGGGGTCGGCGATGCGTAGGAGTTTCGCTTGTGTTTGGGCGGCACCGTCTCGTTTTGGAATACCACAATGTCGTGCAGCAGCTTCCCCGTTTCGAGATCGCAGCAAAGTGCGTGCAGCGATTTTCCGTCGTCCATCGCGGCAGTCATCCAGACGTGGGTGCCAGCGATGACTGGCGAAGACCAGCCTTCGCCGGGCAGCGGTGTCTTCCAGCGCACATGCTCTGTCTCACTCCATTTGAGCGGCAGATTCTTAGCGCGCGAATGACCTTCCGCCGGACCGCGGAACTGGGTCCATGGCTCCGACCCATGCGCCAGGAGTGGGACGGCAAGGCTGATGATGAAAAAGAGGGAGCGTGGCATGGAGTTACTTTTGCGGGACGAAATCCACCACCAAGGCTTCGTCAAGAATAGGCTTGAGGATTTCGACAAATGCCGTGTGCGCGGGATGGGTCAGATAGGTATCGCGGTCCTTGCCGGTCTTAAACGTTACGATCCAGCAATGGGTATAGCCATTGTCCAGTTTCTCGGGGCTGGAGTTCGTGCCCCATTCCAGCGAATCAACCGCTTCGATTTTCTTTTTTAACGCGGCAAATTCATCGGTGACCTTCTTCACCTGTTCGGCGGTGGCTTCCTTTTTGAATTTGAAGTGAACGACGTGGCGGACGGGACCGTCGGCGGTGAGGGCGGAGGCAGTGAGCATGGCGATGGAGAGCAGCGTGAGGAGCGTTTTCATGGATGGTGAGGAGAAGTAGGAAGCCGGCGAAACGGAAGGAACTTTTTTGCGGCTGCTACAGCAATTCGCCATCGCGGCGCGGCGCGGTGATACCGAGTTTCCGGTAGGCGACCGGCATCGCGACGCGGCCTTGCGGGGTGCGTTTGAGGTAACCCTGCATGATCAAGTAAGGTTCATTCACGTCTTCGAGCGTGCCTGCGTCCTCGCCGATGGCGACGGCCAGCGAATTCAATCCGACCGGGCCGCCGCCGAATTTGTGGATCAGCGCTTCGAGGATGCGCTTGTCCATTTCATCAAAGCCATCCGCGTCGATATCGAGCATCGACAGCGCGGCATCGGCGACATCGCGTGTCACCTTGTTATCGGCGCGCACTTGCGCGTAATCGCGCACCCAGCGGAGCAGATTGTTCGCGATGCGCGGCGTGCCGCGCGAGCGGGCGGCGATTTCGAGCGCTCCGGCGTCGTCGGTCGGGATGCCGATCAGCCCGGCGCTGCGGCAGATGATTTTCTGCAACTCCTCCGCGGTGTAATAATCGAGTCGGCAATTCATCCCGAATCGCGAACGCAGCGGCGCGCTGATCATCCCCGCGCGCGTGGTCGCTCCGATGAGCGTGAATTTTGGAAGATTCAGCCGGACGCTGCGCGCGTTCGGTCCCTGGTCGATGAGGATGTCGAGTTTGTAGTCCTCCATCG
>JANNWY010000271.1:0-2576 GCA_031409335.1 Chthoniobacteraceae bacterium
ATCAACGGCGCACAGGCGGAATATCTTCTCGTGCCGTCCGCTCAGGCGAACCTGGCGAAGATTCCCGACGGGGTGACGGACGAGCAAGCGGTCTTGCTGTCGGACATCGCTTCGACGGGGATCTCCGGTGCGGAGGCGGCACCAGTGCGCATCGGTGATGCCGTCGTGGTGTTTGCGCAGGGGCCGATTGGCTTGTGCGCCACTGCCGGGGCAAAGCTGATGGGTGCGTCGCTGATCATCGCCGTGGATGGCGACGAAACGCGATTGGCGATGGCGAGTCGCATGGGTGCGGATGTGGTGCTCGACTATCGCGCCGTGGATGTGGTGGCCGAAGTGAAGCGTCTGACTGGCGGCGGAGCGGATGTGGCCATCGAAGCGCTCGGCACTCAGCAGACCTTTGAAAGTGCGCTGCGCAGCTTGCGACCGGCTGGCACGCTTTCGAGCCTCGGCGTGTATTCCGGCAAACTGCAAATGCCCTACGACGCGTTTTCCGCCGGCCTCGGCGATCAGCGCATCGTCACCACGCTTTGTCCCGGCGGGAAAGAGCGGATGCGGCGACTGCTAACGCTGGTGCAATCCGGGCGCTTCGATCCCACTCCGCTCATCACCCACCGCTTTTCGTTGGATCAGATTACCCAAGGCTACCAACTTTTCGGCGACCGCTCGGATGGTGTCCTCAAAGTGGCGATCAAGCCGTAGGCAAAGGAAAACTCGAACGACAAATCGTGGCATCAATTGCCGTTCGAAGAGGTCGTGCATTTGCTTGGCGTAGATTCGTCCACGGGCCTCTTGGCAGCGGAAGTGGGGTGCCGCCAAAAAGAATCCGGCGCGAACCGCGTCACCGCACGGCGCAGCACGCCGGCGTGGCTAAACTTTCTCCGGCAGTGCAATCAGCTGGATGCGGATCACGCCACGCGCGAACACGCTCACTTCGCCGAAGGTCTGACCTTCCTCGGCGTGCAGGGGATGAGTGACCCGCCGAGCGCACCGCCGTCTTCGCCTGCGTCGCGCCCGAGCAAAAGCTCCGGCTCGTGAAGGCGTAGCGCATGGGCACGCTGTCGAGCCTCGGCGTATCTTCCGGAAAACTGCGACTGCCCTACGACGCTTTTTCCGCCTACTCGACTTCCACATTGGGCACGACCAGACGCGCTGCGTGCCGCGATAAGCAGGCAGTAACACATTCAAAGGCAACAGCTCGTGGAGCAAAATCAGACCCACGGTGCGGCGGGCGCGAAAGCTAACTCCCAACAGCAATACCCATCAAATAGATACCCAATCAAAATGAATCCAAACTCAAAACACTACCTTATCGGCGGTGGCATCGGATCCATGGCCGCCGCTGCCTTCATGATTCGCGATGGCGGCGTGCCTGGCGGCAACATTTTCATCCTCGAAGCCAACCCGCTTATGGGAGGAAGCCTCGATGGAGCAGGCGACGCTCAGCGCGGTTACTCGCTGCGCGGTGGACGCATGTTGACCACCGATAACTACGAGTGCACCTGGGATCTGTTCAAAACGATTCCCTCGCTCACGGCCGCTGGTGTGTCGGTATACGAGGAGACCGTGGCGTTTAACGAGAAGCACAAAGCGCATTCGATGGCCCGACTGGTGGACTGCCGCCGCGCGAAAGTGCCCGTTACTTCGATGGGGTTCTCCATGCAGGATCGAATGGAATTGCTCAAGCTCAGCCATGCCGATGAAGAGGCGCTTGGGGCCAGTTCCATCACCGACCATCTCTCTCCCGAGTTCTTCGAGACGGAGTTTTGGTTCATGTGGTCCACCACCTTCGCGTTTCAGCCCTGGCACAGCGCGGTTGAATTCAAGCGCTACCTGCTCCGGTTCATGATGGAGTTTACGCGCATCGAAACGCTCGCGGGCGTGAAGCGCACCATCTACAACCAGTATGATTCGCTGGTGTTGCCCTTGCAGCACTGGCTCAAGGCCCAAGGCGTCCAGTTGATCACGGATTGCAAAGTCGTGGACCTCACGCACCGGTCGGAGGAGGGAGAATTCATTGTCACCGGCATCCAGTGCCTGCGGGCAGGAAAAAACGAGGTCATCACCGTAAATGACGGCGACCTGGTGTTCTTTCAGAACGGCTCCATGACCGATGCCTCCAGCCTTGGCTCCATGACCAGCGCGCCAAAGCGGCTGACCAAATCCGACAGCGGTGGTTGGACGCTCTGGGAGAAATTGGCGGAGGGCCGGCCACACTTCGGCAATCCGGCGGCTTTCAACAACTGCATCGCGCAATCAAATTGGGAATCCTTCACGGTGACACTGAAGAATCCCGCGTTCTTCGACATGATGAATCAACTCAGCGGCAATGAGGCCGGCACCGGCGGGCTGGTCACCTTCAAGGATTCGAACTGGATGATGTCCATTGTGCTCGCTCACCAGCCGCACTTCATCAACCAGCCGGCGGATGTGCAGGTGTTCTGGGGATACTCGCTGTTCCCGGATCGGATCGGCAACTTCGTCGCCAAGCCTATGTCCGCCTGCAATGGCGCGGAAATTTTGCAGGAGCTCTGCGGGCATCTGCGCTTTGACGCGGAGGTCGTCGCCTCCGCCAACTG
>JANNWY010000272.1:0-5112 GCA_031409335.1 Chthoniobacteraceae bacterium
CCCGAGCAGGCCCCGCCCCGGATCACCGCCGCCGGCCAACTCGACCAATGAAAGCCCTGTAGTGCAGACTTTTCAGACACCTTCCTTGAAAATCAACGACTTACGCCTCAAAGATGCGCGAATCCGCCAAGTCGGGCTAAATTCAGTTTTGCACGATGGCGGCCATCCTTGGCGGCCGTTTCACGAAACAAACCAAACTAATAGCCTGCTGAAAATGCCTCACGCCAAGTCCGCCAAGGTCGCAAAGGATTTCTTTACCAGAAGAACCTTTGCGGACCTTGCGCCCTTTGCGTGATGTAAAATCAGTTTGGCACACTGCGAAAGGGCCGATGTGGCCTGCCAGCCGAACCGACAAACCATTTCAAATCGAACCATACTATGAGCGAAAAATTACCAACGAATGCGGGCCAGCTTCTCGGGCTGGGGACGAAGATGCAGGTGGGGCTGGTGGAGCTGGGGCAGAGCCTCGGGATTACCCAGATCACTCCGGCGGCGCTGCAAACTATCCTCAATGCTTTTGCGACGGCGGATAACTCTTTCAATGCGGCGCGCAGTGCGCGGCAGTCGGCTTCGGATACTTATCAGGCGTCGATGGAGGTGCTGGATGCGTGGCTGCTGACGACGAAGAATGTGCTGGCGGGGCGGTTTGGGCCGCGCTGGTCCACGGCTTGGGCGCAGGCGGGGTTTGTGGATCATTCCACGGCGATGCCGAAGCGGATCGAGGATCGGATCGCGCTGGTGGGGAGATTGGTGGCTTTTTTCACGGTGAATCCAGGCGCGGAGGTGCCGGGGATGCAGGTGACGGCGGCGCGTGGCCAGACTTTGCAGACGACGGTGCTGACGAATCAGGCGGCGCTGATGAATACGATCCGCACGCTGGAGACGCTGAGCCAGGGCTGGACGGACGCTTTCAAAGCGCTGACGGACAAGCTGTGGTCGCTCATCAAAATCCTCGAGGCGACGCTGGACGATGACGATCCGCGGTGGCTGGCCTTTGGCCTGCCGATGCCGGGGATGCCACGCACGCCGGCGGCGCCGACGGAGGTCTCGGCGCAAGTGGACGCGGCGGGGGCGATCCTAGTGCAGTGCGCGCCGGTGTCGCTGGCGACGCGGTATCGCTGCCGGATGCGGCTGGTGGGGGTGGAAATGGATTATCGACTGGTGGCGAGCGGGCCGGTGCCGCTGCTGACGGTGCCGGGGGTGCTGCCAGGGCAGACGGCGGAGCTGGTGATGCAGGCGGTGAATCGCAGTCTGCAAGGTGTGGCGAGTGAGCCGATCCTTTTGACCGTGCCGCCGCTGCGGGCGAGGAGCGAAAGCGCCGCGCCTGCTCCGGGTGCGGAGGAGGCTCCGGCGGTGAAAGGTTTTACGAATCTCAGCGAGAACGGGCACGGCCACGCGGTAAGGACGCGGGGGTAGCCATCGATGCTGAGACGTCGCGACGCACGGCAGGTGTGCCGCTCCGATGGGGTAAACCTAAATCCGGGATTGGAAGCCGCGGATAGCGCGGATTGACGCGGATTCAGAGGCACTTGCGACAAAGGCGACGCTCACCCCTTGGGTGAACGGCTTGCTCGCGGTCTTCGCGATGCAAATCTCTGAATCCGCGCAAAACCGCGCAATCCGCGGTCATCTTCATTCCCGGATTTAGGTTTAAGGTGGATCGCTACGGTATAGTCTCCGGTAGTGTCTCCGGGTAGTCTCCGGGGTCCTTCTCCGGGGTCGGGATCCTTCTCCGGGGTCAGCTTTAGAATTGAGAATTCCCCTCACAGTGGGCAGGCTATCTCCGGTCCTTAGATCGCGGACATGATACACCGCCCCGGCATATTCCACGCGCGCTTTTCGAGCCATGAACCAACGCTCGATGCGGGAATCACCAAGGTGCGCAAGGGTAAAAATTCTCGATTCTAAAGCTGACCCCGCTCCGGACCCCGCTCCCGCGGACCCTAAAGCTGACCCTAAAGCTGACCCCGCTCCCGCGCACCCTGGGGCAGCGCCATAGACGCACTGCGGACTGAGCGCCATTAGGGTAAGTCTGTGCATATTTGCAAGAAGGTTGAGATCATGGCCAGCGATGACCGATGCCAGAAGCAACGAATTTGCGTGTCTCAACGTTTTTTCCGATTCCCGGAGACTTGCGCGCTGGGGCGAGCGCGCGCACGGTTTGCGGACATGTCTTCCACACTCGACGCTCTCCGCGCGGCCCTCGCTGTCTCGCCTGAAAATTCGCCGCTGCTCCTGCTCTACGCGCAGGGTTGCCTGGATGAATGGCTGCTCGACGACGCGCGCAAGGGCTTTGAAAAAATCCTCGCGCTCGATCCCGCGCACGGTGAGGCGCAGGTCGGCATCGCGCGCGTGCTGCATCTCGCTGGGAAAACGAGCGAGGCCGCCGTGCGGCTCGAATCGCTGCTCGGGCGGGAGCCGCGGCAGACTTCGGCGCTCGTGTTGCTCGCGCGGCTGGAATTGATCGACGGCAACCGCGAATCCGCGCGGACGCACTACGAGGCCGCGCTGAAAATTGATGCGACGGTGAAGGACGCGGCGCTGGAAAATGATTTGTACGCGGGCGGCACGAAGCCCGAAACCAAAGCCGACGAACCGCGCCGAATGGCCGTCGGAACCGGTGGTGTGCTAGGCGAAGCTTCTGAAGATGACGACAACGATGACGACCTTTTCGACGACGCGCCCGAAGGCGCGGAAATCGAAAAGCCAAAGCTCGCCTTTGCCGATGTCGGCGGTATGGACGCGGTGAAGGACGAGATTCGCCGGAAGATTATTTTCCCGCTGCAAAACCCCGAGATTTTCAAAGCGTATGGCAAGAAGCTCGGCGGCGGCGTGCTGCTCTACGGCCCGCCCGGTTGTGGAAAAACGATGCTCGCGCGCGCGACGGCGGGTGAGATCAAGGCCGCGTTTCTCTCCGTCGGCATTCACCAAATTTTGGACATGTGGATCGGCAATTCCGAGAAGCGGATGCACGAGCTGTTTGAAAGCGCGCGGCGTCACGCGCCCGCCGTGCTTTTCTTTGACGAAGTGGATGCGCTCGCCGCCGATCGCAATGATCTCCGCGGTAGCGCGGGTCGCACGCTGATCAATCAATTCCTCGCCGAACTCGACGGCAACGTCGGCGACAACGACGGCCTGCTCATCCTCGGCGCGACGAATGCGCCGTGGCATCTCGACCCCGCGTTCCGCCGTCCCGGTCGTTTCGATCGCATCCTCTTTGTCCCGCCGCCCGATGAGCCTGCGCGCAAGGCCGTGGTGGAAGTGATGGCGAAAGACAAACCCGTCGGCCAGCTCGACGCAGCGAAACTCGCGGCGAAAACGAAGGATTTTTCCGGCGCGGATTTGAAGGCGGTTTTCGACATCACGATCGAGCGGCTGATGGAGCGCGCGATGAAGGAAGGCGGCATCGTGCCGATCAGCACGGGCGAGCTTTTAGACAGCGCGAAGCAGGTGAAGCCGAGCACGCGCGCGTGGTTTGAGAGCGCGAAAAACTACGCGCTGTATGCGAACCAGGGCGGCTTTTACGACGACGTGCTGGACTACCTCGGCATGAAAAAATGAGCGGGAACGCGGCCCACGCGCAGATGCAGATCGGCCTGCGTTTTCTCCAGCTCGGTCGCTACCCGGACGCGGAGCAGCGCTTCAAGGATGCGCTCGCCTCCGAGCCCGACAGCGACGCGCTGCTCGGCCTGCTCGCGCACGCCGTCCAATCGCAGGATGGCCGGGAAAAGGACGCGCTCGAAATCATCGACCGCGCCATCGGCGTCGAGCCGAACGAGGCGGATCATCACACGATGCGCGCGTTCATCCTGAACTCGCTCACGCGACCGAAGGATGCGCTGACCGCCGCGAAGGTCGCGCAATCGCTGGAGCCCTACTCCGAGCAGGCGCTCGCCGCGCAGTCGCAGTCGTACATTTTGATGAAGGACTGGCCCGACGCCGAACGCGCCGCGCGCGAGGCGCTGGCGATCGAGCCGGAGTATTCGATGGCCGCGAATCTTCTCGCGGAAGCGCTGCGAAATCAGGGCCGCGATGTGGAAAACCGCGCGCAAATCGCGGGGATGCTCGAGCGCGATCCTGAGAATGCCTACACGCATCACAGTGCTGGCTGGGCTGCGTTGCAGCGCGGCGATCATCGCGCGGCGGAGACGCACTTTCGCGAGGCGCTGCGGCTTTCTCCCGACATGGAAGGCGCGCGCCAGGGCTTGCTCGCGAGCTTTCGTTCACGCTCTCCGTTTTACAGCGGCTACCTCCGCTACTGCCTCTGGATGGGACGCCTCAAGGAGAAGGCGCAATGGGCGATCATCCTCGGCGTTTACCTCGGCTTCCGGCTCATCCGCATGATCGCGGATATGTATTCGACGAACCTCGCGATCGCCATCGTTGCGCTCTATCTGCTGCTGGTTCTTTGG
Source organism: Chthoniobacteraceae bacterium (assembly GCA_031409335.1). Classification (GTDB taxonomy): domain Bacteria; phylum Verrucomicrobiota; class Verrucomicrobiia; order Chthoniobacterales; family Chthoniobacteraceae; genus JANLQB01. The sequence continues at coordinate 4,413 of JANNWY010000272.1, forward strand.
GCGTTCGTCGCGAATGCCGTGGGAAATTTCATCCTGCTTTTCGACCGCTTTGCGCGATTTGCCTTGCGGCGAAATGAGACGATCGAAGCCGTGGTGTCTGGCGGCGGTGTGGTCGTGGGTCTGCTGTTTTTGTGCGCGGGTTTTGCGCTGCAAATGCAGTGGGCGCTGCTGCTCGGCGGCGCGCTCGCGCTGGGCGCGATTCCGTGGTCGATGGTCTTCACAAACGCCAGCCGAGTCGGAGTCATCCTGTTCGGTGCCGTGGGGCTCACCGTCTGGCTGGGTGCGGCCACCGTGCTCACTGGCAATGCGATGGGTTCCAAAGCCATCGAAGGCGCAGGTCTTACTTTGTTGGGAGCAGGAGCATTCGGCGTCGTCCTGTCCACATGGCTCGGCAGCGTCCGCGCGCTGCGCCGGGCTGCGTAGTAAAGCCGAAGGCTCTGGGACTGCGGTGATTCCTTCACCGCTTTTTCGAGTAACCCGCTGCAGTTGGAGACGGGGTCCTCTGCGAAACAAAAATGGCCGCCGGTTTCCCAGCGGCCATTTTCGATGAACTTGCGAAGTGGGTGTGATTAAAAGAGGTGCATGAAAACAGCGGCGCCGGTTTATAATTACTAGAAATGTACTTTTTGGGAGATGTGTTTAGCTTCTCAAATCCATGAAGCAAAAAAATGGAACCAACCCGCGAACCGAACGTGAAAGA
>JANNWY010000273.1:0-2878 GCA_031409335.1 Chthoniobacteraceae bacterium
TCTTTCACGTTCGGTTCGCGGGTTGGTTCCATTTTTTTGCTTCATGGATTTGAGAAGCTAAACACATCTCCCAAAAAGTACATTTCTAGTAATTATAAACCGGCGCCGCTGTTTTCATGCACCTCTTTTAATCACACCCACGCCGGAATGAAAAGCCACGTGGGGCTTGCGCGGCGGGGCGGGCGCGTCCTTAGTAGCGGCCCATTTTTTCCTGTATGAAAGTCTCCCTCAACTGGCTCCGCGAACTCGTCGAACTCCCGCCGACAGTCTCCGCCCTCGTCGATCTCCTTACACTCGCGGGTGTGGAAGTCGAAGGTGTGGAGACGCGCGGCTGCGCGATCCCCAATGTCGTCGTCGCGCAAATCAAGGAATCCGTGCAGCACCCGAATGCCGACCGGCTCAGCGTTTGCCAGGTCGATGACGGCACGGGCAGCGACCGGCAGATCGTGTGCGGCGCGAAGAATTACCAAGTCGGCGACAAAGTCCCGCTCGCGCTTCCGGGCGCGAAGCTCGGGCCGGATTTCACGATCAAAGTCGGCAAACTGCGCGGCGTTGAATCGCAGGGAATGATGTGCAGCGCGAAGGAACTCGGCCTCGCCGAAGACGCGGAAGGGCTGCTCATCCTTTCGCCGGAGGCGAAAGTCGGCACGCCGATCGCGGAGCTTTTCGCGGGCGATACGATTCTGGATTTGGAGATCACGCCGAATCGCGCGGACTTACTAAGTCATGTTGGCATCGCGCGGGAAATCGGCGCGCTGACCAAAAAGACTCCGCTCGTGCCGGAGTTGCGCGTCAGCGAAGCCGTCGCTGGCTGCGAGGATGTCGCGATCACGGTCCAGACTGGCTGTTGTTACACCGCGCGGAAAATCGAAGGGGTGAAAGTCGGGCCGTCTCCCGAATGGCTGCGGACGAAACTCGAAGCTATCGGCTTGCGTTCGATCAACAACATCGTGGACATCACGAACTACGTGATGATGGAACTCGGCCAGCCCTTGCACGCTTTCGATGCCGCAAAGCTCTGCGGAAATCTGCGCGTCCGGCCTGCCAATGACGGCGAACAATTCCTCGCACTCGATGGGAAGACTTACTCGCTCGTTCCCGACGACATTGTGATCGCGGACGACGAGCGCGGCGTGGCGATCGGAGGGGTGATGGGTGGCGAAGATTCCGGCGTGACCGAAATGACGACGGCGGTCTGGCTCGAATCCGCCGATTTCCAGTCGCAGAGCATTCGTCGCACTTCGCGCCGACTCGGTCTGGCCTCGGATTCGAGTTATCGCTTCGAGCGCGGAATCGATTGCGGAACGATGCACTACGCCTCGCAGCGAGCCGCGGAATTGATCGTCGAAATTGCAGGCGGCCAACCGGTCGGGCCGTGGCGTTTTGGTTACTCACCGACTTTTCACAACGATCCCGCGCAGCCCGAGGAATTGAACGTGATATTCCCGACCGCATGGGCCGTAGAAAACGCAAAGTCCGAAGAGGCACCCGTGGGCACGGTTCATCAGTTCATCTCGGTTGAGCCACTCGGTCGAGAGTATCACGCGAGCGTGCAGCTTCGCGCTGCGCGTATCGCGAGTTTGCTCGGGGCGGAAGTGCCGGAGTCGGAGATTCACGAAATCCTAACGCGGCTGGGTCTGCAATTCGACGAAGGCAAGTGGCGCATCCCAACTTTCCGCACCGACCTTTTCCGCGAGGTCGATCTTATCGAGGAAATCGCGCGCGTTATCGGCATGGATGCGATCCCCGCGCGGACGCAGGCGCGCTTTGCTCCCGCGAGCGAGACGGACCGCGCGTACGATCGCGCGATGGCATTGCGGCGCGCGTTCGCCGCGCAAGGGCTGCACGAGGCGCGCAGTCTCACGCTCGTCCCTGCGGAGCCGCGCGGGGCGGCTTTCACGCAGACGGCGCCGGGCACGATGCAGCGCGTGAAAAATCCGATGATCGACGATCAAGTTGTGCTGCGTCCGAATCTCATGCACGGCTTGCTCGAAGCCGTCGCGCGCAACATCCGCGCGGGCGCGAAAAGCATTCGTCTTTTTGAGATTGGCCGCGTTTTCTCGACCACCCAGCCCGAGGAGTTTTTCCACGCTGCAATCGTCCTCTGCGGGCCGCTCAGTGAACGCTCGTGGCGGGCCGGCGAAGGCCACGCATACGACCTATTCGACCTATATGGCGTATTGGTCTCATCGCTGGGCGGCGCGACTTTCGAGCCCGAGGAAAATCCCGCGCTCGCGCTTTCGACCAGTATCAAAGTGAACGGCAAACCCGTTGGCTACGCCGGACAACTGTGGCCCGCCGAAGCGCGCGCGCTCGATGCGACCGCGCCCGTGCTTTTCGCGGAACTCGACCTCGCCGCGCTCGCAATTGCGGAAGGTGCCGACGCCGCGAAAAAGTATCGCGAAATCCCGCGCTTCCCTGCGACCGCGCGCGACATCGCGCTGCTCGCACCCGTTGCGCTCGCACACGAGCGGATCGCCGCGACGCTAGCGAAGGCAAACGAGCCGCTGCTCGCGGGCGTCGAATTGTTCGACCTGTTCACCGATTCGACCGGCGCAAAAGTACCTGCCGATAAAAAATCGCTCGCGTATTCGCTGACCTACCGCGCCGCCGACCGCACGCTCACCGCCGACGAAGTGAACGCCGCGCACGCGCGCCTGAAGCAGCGCCTCACCGCCGACCTCGGCGTCACTCTGCGCGAGTAGTTTCCGAGAAACATACACGCCCGCGCTTTTCCCCTAGTGCTTTGTCAGCAGTGAGATGATGGGTAGAGCTTGATGAGTTTCACGCGGGCGTCTGCGGTGGTGAAGTGCCAGCGGATGCCCGTGGCGGCTTGATTACGGTCGCACTGCCAGGCGCGCAATTGCTGCGCGAGCGT
>JANNWY010000274.1:0-21430 GCA_031409335.1 Chthoniobacteraceae bacterium
CGATGTTCGATGTTCGATGTTCCTTCATCATTCGTCGTCCGGCTGTTCGGCCCGCTGTTTGACGATGTCCTCCCGCCCCGCGCGATGACTGAATTCGAGGTGCCCGCCTTTCCCGAAAACCAGCGGCCGTTCGTCATCAGAAAGCACGGTGACGGTGCGCCCGTCGTGTTTCTGCACGGTCGATTCGTCGAAGCGAAAATGGCGGAGCACGCCGCCGAAGGCCTTCGTGAGATTTTGTTCGGTGAAGACTTCCAGCGTTGGGCCGCAGGCGAGGACGGTGCGATTGACGAGCACGACTTGGTCGCAAAACTCGGGCACGGAGCCGAGATTGTGCGTGGAGACGAGCATGAGATGGCCGTCGGCGCGGAGCTGGCGGAGTAGCTCGATGATCGTGGTCTCGGTCTGCACATCGACGCCGGTGAAGGGCTCGTCTAGGAGGATGATGCGGCCTTGCTGCGCGAGCGCGCGGGCGAGGAAGACACGCTTCTTTTGCCCGCCGCTCAGCTCGCCGATCTGCCGCTCGCGGAAGTCGATCATGCCGACGCGCGCGAGGCTTTCCTCGACGATGCGCCGGTCTTCAGTGCGCGGGATGCGGAGGAAATTCATGTAGCCGTAGCGGCCCATCATCACCACGTCCCAGACGCTGACCGGGAAGGTCCAATCGACTTCTTCGCTCTGCGGCACGTAGGCGACGAGGTTGCGCTTTTGCGCGGCAGCGACGTTGGCGCCCGCGAGGCGCACGCTGCCTTTGCTCGGCTTCACGAAACCCATGATCGCTTTGAAGAGCGTGGATTTGCCGCTGCCATTGATGCCGACGAGCGCGCAGATGGTGCCGCCGTCAAGGCGGAAGGTGGCGTCGCGCAGGGCGACGTTGCCGTTCGGATACGTGACGGTGACGTCGTGAACGTCGAGTTGGATGGGCGCGTTGGTCATTCGCCGAGGAGACCTTTTACGACGGTTTCGACATCGTATTCGAGCATCTTCAAATAGGTCGGCACCGGGCCTTTCGCATCGCTGAGCGAATCGACATAAAGCACGCCGCCGTAGCGCACGCCGGTTTCCTTCGCGATCTGGCGGGCAGGCTTGTCGCTCACCGTGCTCTCGCTGAAGACGACGGGAATTTTATTGGCGCGCACGCCGTCGATCACCTTCTGCACCTGCTGCGGCGTGCCCTGCTGATCGGCATTCACCGCCCAGAGAAACAGCTCTTTCAACCCAAGACTGCGGGCCAGATACGGAAACGCGCCTTCGCTGGTGACCAGCCACCGCTGCGCCTCCGGCACGCGCGCGAGCTTCTCCGTCACCGCGGTTTCGATGGCTTGAAATTTCGCGGTGTAGGCGGCGGCGTTCGCCGTGTAGGCGGCGGCGTTTTCGGGATCGAGTTTCACGAGCGCCTTGCGGATGTTCTCCACGTAGATCGTCGCGTTTTGCAGCGACATCCAGGCGTGCGGATTCGGCTTTCCCAGATACGGCCCTTCCTCAATGCCGATGGGCTCGATGCCTTCCGTGAGCACGACACTCGGGACGTTGCGCAGGTTGCGGAAAAACTTCTCGAACCAGCGTTCAAGGTTCATCCCATTCCACAAAATCAAGTCAGCTTTCTGCGCCTTCACGATGTCGCCGGGCGTGGGTTCGTAGCCGTGGATTTCCGAGCCGGGCTTGGTGATGGATTCGACGGTGGCTTTGTCGCCCGCGACGTTCTGCGACATCTCGGCGATGATCGTGAAAGTGGTGACGACACGCTTTTTCGCGGCCCAGGTAGGCACGATGGAAAGCAGCAATGAGAGGGTGATGCAGGCGATGTGTTTCATAAATTAAAAGCGGATGGAAAAACCGGCAAAGGGTTGAAAGTCGGGCGCGGATTTGGTGAGGCCGAAATTGCAGCCGAAGTCGAGTTGCACGTCATCGGTGACCGCATAGGTGAAACCGAGATCGGCCTGCGCCTGCCAGTCAAAGCCCGGCGCGTTGCCGACGACGGTGAAGAGTTCGACGTAACCGCCCAGTTTGCCGACAATGTCATGACTGAGCGTGATTGAGTTCACCCACTCCGCATCGTGCCCGCCCGCGCCATCGCTCACGAAATCGACTTCAGTCATCAGCCCCATGCCCCAACCGCCCGGCAGCGCAATGGCGAGCGGGATGATGATGCCGCCTTCCGTCTCGCCGTTGCGCAGGTTCGAGGCGTCGAGCGGGAGCTTGATGTAAGGCATGATCGCCAGCGCGGTAGTGCCGCCATCGTTGCCCCAGAGATTGATTTTGAGCCGCGCGGTGATGTCGCCGAAACCGGACGCGCCACTTTCGCGGACGTAACTATCGAGCACGATCTGTAAATCCACGTTGTTCAGCAGCCCGGCCTTCAGATTGATCGGCGCGACATTCCACGACGGGCGGTGGCGGTCGTAGGTGAATTTCACGAAATCCATCTCGATCTGAAAATGTCCGGCATCGACCGTGTAGGCGCTCTCCGTCTGATCGGGCCGATCCGTGCTCATCTCGCGCATCTCCGCGCGCGGCGTCGGGTGGAAAAGGTGATGGCGGGATTTGTCCGGCGCGGGCTCGGGGCCGGCGAGTGCGGTGGAACCAAGGAGGCAGGCGAAGGCGGCGGACTTCATCAATGCGAGAAAAGCGCGGACCAAGACAGGATGCAACAACAAAGTTAGGCATGACTAATTTTGTTTTGTGCGCTTGACTCCGCGTGGGCCGCTTTCTACCGTGCGCCATGCCCGCCAAAACCGCGAAACGCCCGGCTTCCTCCGCAGTCGAGGATTACCTCGAACGCATCCTGGAACTCATCAACACCAAAGGCTACGCCCGCGTGGCGGACATCGCGCGCAGCCTCGACATCTCACAGGCGAGCGTGACGAACATGATCCAGCGGCTGGATGCCGAGGGGCTGCTGAAATACGAAAAATATCGCGGCCTCGTGCTCACGACCGCCGGCGAGACGCTGGCGAAAAACATCACGCGCCGCCATCGGCTGCTCACCGATTTCCTAAATCTTTTCGGACTCGATGAGCAGGTGATTTTCCACGACGTGGAAGGGATGGAGCACCACATCAGCCCGCCGACGCTGCGCGCCATCGAGGCGCTGACCGCACAACTCGAAAGGCGGCCCGCGCTCGTCCAGCGGGTCCGTTTAGCGGCGAAGGTTTGATCTGGCCGCACTTTGTGTGTTGCGGCGCTGCCGCTCATTCCGCTACACGAATCGCCATGCAAATCCGGTCAATTCTCGCTCTCGCTCTTGCCTTGTTTCTACCGCTGACCGGATGCGTCACGCAGGAGATGAAACAAAAGAAGGCAGCGCGCGTGGTGATGGAGGATACGATCCGACAGGAGGAGCGCGGCAACTACTTCGTCGGGCGGCGCTATTACAAAAGGGATTACAAGTTTTGGGGTTTCGTCCGCAAACCCGGCGAGCAATGGAACACGGCCAAGCTGGTGATGCTCAATGAACAGGGCAAATTCGCTCCCGATCGGGAACTCGGCAAACTGGGGAGCGACAACAACTCCGAATACAAACTCTACGGCGAGTTTTCGGGACAGACGGTTTACGAGCCGGCGAGCAACGGGTTTTATCCCGAGTTCATGCTCAAAGCGTATGAACTGCGCAACGTCGCACCGGCGAGCATCTTCAAGGAACCGGGTGCCACTGATCCTGCCCGGCGGATCATCGCGACGCCATACTGAGCGACTGCAGCCAGCTTACGCCAGCCGCTGGAGCGTCCCGATGGTCGCGAGCAGGATCGTGCCGTAGCCGAGCCCGGCGAGCGCGGTCGCTTTCCACCGACCGTCGCTTTTTGAAACCCACGCGATTTGATCGCGCAACGTGTAGGGCATCCCGATCCAGAAAAGCGCAAACGACACCCACACATACACGAGCGTCACGAGGAAAAGGCGCGACATTTCCGGGCGGAGAAATGCCGACTCGAGCAGCGGCTCCGCGGCCAGCAGCACAAGCATTCCGAGACAGCGCGCGGCGAGAAATTCCTCGACGAAAAGCCACGTCAGCACGGCGGCGACGGGGATGAAAACCTTGAGCGTCGGACGCCAGTTCGAGAATTCGCCGAGGTCGATATTTGCCGCGAGCAGCCACGCCCAGATCGTCACGACCAGCAGCAGCACGAAACCCATCGCACGCGAGCGCGGCAGCTCGCGGAGGAAGTTGCGCGTCGCGTTTGGCTGTAACAATGCAAACGCGTGGCCGGCAATGAGCAGCAGGCCGACGGTGAGCAGCGCGGTCTTGAGATCGAGAGAATAAATCATGAAGGGCGGCAAGAGAACGCGCATTCCCGCGGGCGCTCAAGCGGAATGTCAGTCGCCGTAGCCGCCGGGATTGCGGACGTGCCACGACCACGCGCTTTCGACGATGCGGTCGATGGATTGAAATTTTGGCGTCCAGCCGAGCGCGCTTTTGATCTTGTCCGAACCCGCGATCAGCCGCGCAGGGTCGCCGGGGCGACGCGGTTTTTCGATGACCTTGATGGTTTTTTCGGTGATCCGCTCACAAGCGGCGATGACCTCGCGGACGCTGGTGCCGCCGCCGGTGCCGAGATTGTAAAAGGCGCTTTCATTCACGCCGAGCGCGAGCATATGCGCGGTGGCGAGGTCGAGGATGTGGATGTAATCGCGGATGCACGTGCCGTCGGGCGTTTCGTAGTCGGTGCCGTAGATTTCGACGTGGTCCTTTTGGCCGAGCGCGACTTTGAGCACGTTTGGAATCAGGTGCGTCTCGATGCGGTGATCCTCGCCAAATCGCTCGCTCGCCCCGGCAGCGTTGAAGTAGCGCAGCGCGACGAATTTGAGGCCGTGAATCTCGTCGTACCAGCGCAGGACTTTCTCGAACATCAGCTTCGATTCGCCGTACGGATTGATCGGGCGTTGCGGCAGCGTCTCGTCGATCGGCACGCGGTCTGGTGGGCCAAAGGTGGCGCACGTGGAGCTGAAGACGAAGCGCTTGCAGCCGACGGCGATCATCGCATCGAGCAGGTTCAAGCCGCCATACACATTGTTCCGAAAATACTTCGAGGGGTTCTCCATCGACTCGCCGACGAGCGCGTTTGCGGCGAAATGCATCACCGCTTCCGGGCGCACTTTTTCGAGCGCATCCTCGATGTCGCAGCGTTGCTGAAGATCGCCCTCGATCAGCGTCGCGCGCGGGTCGATCGCGCGGCGATGACCCTCGGTGAGGTTGTCGAAAATGGTGACGGTGTGGCCGGCGTCGATGAGTTGCTCGACGCAGATGCTGCCGATGTATCCGGCTCCGCCGGTGACGAGGATGTTCATGGAAATCGTGCTCCTGATCTTGCTCCTGATCTTGATCTTGATCTGGTTTGGACGGACGGGATCAGGAGCAAGATTTTCGGAATGCTAGCCAGCCGGCGTCACGCCCTGCTTGCGAAGTTCCGCGACCATCACGCCGACGTGACGGTGGCGGGCGCGCGGCGCGAGCAGTTTCAGGCTCATCGCCTCCGAGCCCCATTCGAGGATTTCGATCTCCACGTTTCGGACGCCCCAGTTCCGCATCATGCCGCGGCTCGGCATGTAAAGGTCGATGGTCTTGCGGCCTACCAGCGCGGAGCCGTAATCCTCGATGACATACGTCCGCCCGTTTTGCACCATCCGAAACCGCGTCCCCAGCGGCATCCACGACCAGTCGCTCGCGGCGCTATAGACGCCGCCGCCGCCAAAGCGCAACCGCGAGCCGACGGCATTGTTCGCGCCGCCTGGCTCGGTGTGGGTGTAGGCGGTGGTGCGGACGTGCATCTTTTTCCCGGAGGATTTGGAAATCTTCGGGGTGCTCGTCGCGCAGCCCACGAGGCTCGAAAGCGCGCAGATCGCGAGCAGCGTGCGCCAGGAGATGCGGTGCTTGGATTGGTTCATGGCAAAGTGGTGCCGGGGTGAAATCGGGCGCATTCGATGCCACGGGTGGCGCGGAATGCAAACGGGAAATGACCGGCGAGTGACGGGCGATCCACCGTCATTGTGTCAGCGCACGAGCATTCTGCGGAGGACGTTTTCGGTGATCCGCTGCGCGCGCGCATCCGGGCCTTTGGGCTCCGTGTACGCTTTCGGGCGGACGTAACCCGGCGGCGCGCTGAGGCCGTCGGCCCACCAGCACGTCCCGGCGTTGAAGACGAAATTTCCCTTCGGTCCGGGATACACCGTCGCGGTGTGAACGCCGCCGTTTGGCTTGTCGGGCGCGGCTTGCGTGGGCGAAGTCGCGACGATTTCCAGACCCGGAATCGCCGCGGGATCGCCGTGCCATTCCCAGCCGATGATGCCGGGGATGCGATCACCCGCCTTCATCCCAGTGCCCTCATGCACCCAATGCTTGGGCAGCGCGCATACCCAATCCGCGCCGCCCGTCACCGGGCCGGTGCTGTGCGCGCCGATCAGTTCGTTCGCGTACGGGCGGACGTGCTCCAGCGATTTCATCGCGACGAAATCCGCCATGCCGCCCGGCGGTCCGAAAACGCCGACGCGCTCGAACGCGGTGAGCGTCGGATCGAAGACGACGCGGCCGCAGACTGCGTTCCCCGAAAAAAATCCCGCGCTGACGCCGTCCGCGACCGCCGCCTGCACGTTGCGAAACATCTCGATCGTCCAGTATTCATCGTGGCCGACGCTCAAAAATCCCCGCGCGCGCAGCAGGCCCGCCGCGTCGCGATGCGTGTCCAAATTTGAAATGTAGCTCACGTCGTAGCCGTGCTGCTCGAGCCAGAACGCGAACGGAAATTCCCAAAGCAGCCACTCGCCCGACCCGGTGGAAAGCGGCGCATCGAGAATCTGGCAGTATTTCCCGTAAGGCCGCCGGTAACTCACCTGCACGTCGCCGCCCCAAAACCATTCGTTCTTCCCGTCGTCGTAGAGCGCGAACTGCGATGGCCAACGATTGTAGGCCTGCCACGTGTTGTCGCTGCATTGGAAAATGAAATCCGCGCGCCGGTCGTCGCGCACGATGAAGATGATGTAACTCTGCGGACCATCCGCGCCCGCGCTGAGTTTTCCGAGATACACGCCGCTGACTGCATCGGCGGGCACTTTCCACTCCGCACCCGTCGGCCATTCGCACGCGCGCACGCGTTTCGCGCCGACCGCCGGCTCGGGCTGCTCCACGCCATCGAACGGCCCCAGCTCCGCGACGAGCCGCGCGCCATCGCCGCCGTACCAGCCCATGCGATACAAGCGCAGCGTCCATTGCGCAGCGGGTCGTGTGCTGACGTGAAAACGAACGGTCTCCCCTGCTCTCACGCTTGCCGCGGAGGCGAACCCTTCGATCCACGGGCAGCGATGTTTCGACGCGGGATCGATGCGCGGGCGCGCGAGCATCCAGTCGCGCGTGCCGGGCCTGGCGTTTTCTTCCGCGATGAGGTTTCGCTTTTCATCCGCACCACGAACGAGCGAGCCGAGGCTGAGTCCAGCCAGCGTTTGAATGGTTTGCCGTCGGGTGAACATGGCTAGCGCAGAGTTTCGAGGAACGCGATGAGGTCGGAAAATTCCGCGGGAGTGAGCAGCGTGTCGAGGCCGCCTGGCATGAGCGAAGCCGCGCCTTCGGTCATCGCGGTCACTTCCACGCGCGGGATGCGCACCTCGGTCGTCGCGCTGGTCGCGAGCGTGATCGTGTCCTGCGATTCATTTCGTAAAATGCCAAGGTGCTCGGCTCCCGCGCGCGTGCGGACGAGCAGCGGTTCGTAGCTGCGCACGTAGCTGCTGCCGGGAAATGCGATCGCTTCGATCAAATCGCGCGCGGTGCGGATGCCGCCGATCTTCGTAAGATCGGGGCCGAATGCGCCGCCTTCGCGCGCGACAGCATGGCAGGTGACGCAAAGCGCTTTTCCGCCGCGGAAGATTTCCGCGCCGCGTTTGGCATCGCCGTCCTTGGTGCGGGCGATGAGTTCATCGACGCGCGCGAGTTGCAGCCGGCGCGCCTCCGGGTCCGGCGGTGCCGCGGGAGCGATTAGCGGCAGCGCGAGCGACATCGCGGGTTTTGGCAGGGCACGCATCGCGAGCGCGGTGCGGGAGACATCGCCCGCGAAGCCGGCTGCATCCGGCGTGAGCGCCGCGCTGTCGGCGATTTCGTAGAGCGCGTATGCGGCGGAGTGAAACGCGAACCGGTCCGGTGCCTTCGCCGCGAGGATCGGAGCGACCGCACTTTTATCGCCAATGCGGCCGAGCGCCTCGGTCGCGGCGCGGCGCAGATGCGCGTCCCCGCTTGCGAGCAGACGTACGAGTTCCGGCTTCGCCGCGCGGTCGCGCCACAGTCCGGCCCCGTGCGCGGCGAGCGTTTGAATACCGCTGTCTTTTTCACTCAGAGCGGTGCGAATCGCTCCGCGCGCGTCCGCGCTGTCGATGCGGATCAGGCCCCACAATGCGCCGAGCCGCGGCGCGGGATCACCCGCGGCTTTCACCCTTTCCACAAGCGCGGTTGACTCGCTGTTTTTCACGAGTTGCGCGAGCGCGCGGGCCGCGACTTCGTGGCGTGGATCGGCGAGGCGCGCGATCAAATCCGCTGCCGGAACATCCTTCCACGCGAGCCCTGCGCCGCGCGCGTCGGCGACCGGCGGCGCGTCCTTTTTCCGCACGCGATAGATCGCGCCGAGCACTTCGGGCTTTTCCGATTTTGAAGTCGGGCAACACAGTTTGTACCAGCCGCCGGTGTCCGCGATGAGCACGCTGCCGTCCGCATCTTCCACCACATCGGTCGGGTGAAAATCCGCCTGGTCGCTGACCACAAAATCGCGATCGCCGGTGCGAAATGTCGCGCCATCCCCGGCGAGCGCGTGGCGTGAAATCTTGCGCATGTTGAACTGCGTGCAGAGCAATTCGCCACGCAGCCCGAGCGCATCGCTGCGCAGCATTTCCAGCCCGCTCGCTGCCGCCGGGCCGAGGTGCGTCATCACCGGCAGCAAGTCGCCCGTGCGCGCGTGGCCCTGGAGCACGTCGTGATCTTTCCCCCACACGCCGCCGTGGACTGCGTGCAAAATCCCATCGCGCTGGCCGCCGCCGGGATTCACAAAAAATGTGCCGCAGAGAAACCGTTCGCCAGTTGGCGAGAAGACCACATCGACCGGGTTGTCCATCCCACCCGTGATCACGACTTCACGCCCGCTGCCATCGGGTCGGGCGCGGAAAAGATGCGACGCGCGGGTGATGAAATCGCGACCGTCCGCGAGCCGGTGACGCTGCTCGGCGAACGCGCCTTTGCACCAATAGATGAACCCATCCGGCCCCGCATACGGCCCGTGCAGATCGTTCGCGCAGCCAGTCAGCGTCACCCCGTCAAACCAGACCTCGCGCTTCTCCGCGACGCCGTTCGCATCCGCATCGGTGAATTTCCAGATGACCGGCGGCGCGGCGACATAGAGCGAGCCTTCCAGCCACATCGTGCCTTCGGGAAAAGGCAGCTTGTCGGCAAACACCGTGCGCTCATCGAAGCGTCCGTCGCCGTCCTTGTCCACGAGGCGCACGACGCGGTGCGTGGGATTCTTGACCTGCTCATCCGGCTTCGCATTCGAGCCCGAGCTATCGGTGACGTAAAGCGCGCCGGACTCGTCGAAAGCCATATTGATCGGCCGATCCACCATCGGTGCGCCAGCCACCTGCTCGATGACGAACCCGTCCGGCACGGTGAAAGTATGGATGCCCAACTTAGTCTCCGCTGCGAAGGCGACGGTGGACGCGGCGAGGAGGACGAGGATGGATTTTGAACGCATGCGTTGAAGAGTGAAGATGAGTCTGAAACGCCACCCGGCGGCAGGAGCGAGCGCTTTCCCGCAGACACTCGCCTTTCTCGCATCGCTTGGAAAAACAATTCCACCGATGCCTCCCGAACTACGAACGCAGGCTTGCTGCCGCAGCGGGAACTCCGCTAAAAGGCTCTCGCGATGCGGACAAACCTGCTGCCGTCACCCCCAAGCCGACGCCTCGGCCAAAAGCGGGACACGCCTCCCGGCGCGATCGACCGTGCCGAAGACTCGCGACAAGCCCGCATCATGGACTGGTCGGCTCTGGAAACGCGGCTGATCCGAATCGGCGAAGCCAGCACTGGGCGCGATCAGGTTTCTGGTTTGTGCGACGTTCAACATTTTCGGGCATGGCTGGTTTGCAGGGAAGATGAGGCCCTCGACCACGATCTGGACCGGCTGGTTGCGGCGGATTGGGTGATCGCGACGCCGGGCCGTGCGGACGGCGCGCTTGCGCCGGGAGCGGGAAGCCTGCTGCTCACTTTCGACGCCACTTGGCCGAATGGGGAAAGTCTATTCGACGAAGCCGTGATCCGGTCGTTTTCCGCCGAACCGCATCCGCAAATGGAAGCGGCGGCCCTCGCTCTGCTCTGCTTCGTGCGGAAATACCTGCCCGACTCCGGGAAGACCGTGCCAAACTCATTGGCGGATATTCATATCTATACGGGACTCAAACAGCGGTTCGACGCCTGGCTTGCGGCATTCCTCACCAGCATGATGGATGAAGGCGCGGAACCCACCCGGCTGGGTATTTCCGACCAGCGAATTCAACGCGCCCTGCGGCTGCTGGATTCATGGCCGCTGGAGGTGCCGCTCGATCGGCAGCGCGTCGCGAATGAGGCTGGCATCACGGTCCCGCATCTCGCCAGGCTTTTTAACACTCAGCTTCAACGTACCCCGAGCCGCTATTTCGACAGCCGTCGCATCGCGCACGCGCGCCGGAGTCTTTGCGAGACGGAAATCACGATCAAGGCGATCGCATCCGCGCTGGGCTTTCATTCCGAGGCGCACTTTTCCCATTGGTTCAAGCAACACCAAGGGTCCTGCCCGCGGAGTTTCCGGCAGACCCACGTACGACAGGATAGCCAGACGGGGTAAGCGGCCGCGGACGGATGTGAAGAATCGGCAACTTTTTGTTCCTTTTGAGCAAGCGAAGGAGCTTCGCATCGCGCCGCGTCGGGAGTTATTCAATGTAACAAAACCAAGCCATTCTTTCCGAGCCTCCCAGCCGCGAGCCGACCTTCATGATTTGTCCGCTCGAAACTGGAGTTCGCCAGTTGGCGCAACAAAAAAGATAGAACCATGAAAGCAAAAAACTCGGTCATTTGGACGAAGTTTTCCGCAGCTCTCCGACGTTCGGCGGTCTGCGCAATCGCGTTATTCGCAGTGCTGCAGGGAGCGACGGCGCTCGCACAAGTGCAGATCACGGGAAGCCTCGGAAACTTCGATGTGCGTTACCCGGCCAGTCTCCCGAACGATCTCGAAGTGGTCATCTATGGTGACTTCCCCACCTCCGCGACTGGAGCACCGTCCTGTGTCATCGGCACATGGAACACGAACATCCTCCTGTCATACCAAGGCAGCCCGCCAGCCGGTGCCCAATGGGGTCCGGCGGCAACCATCACCCAAAGTGTCGGGAACGATCCGAATTCACCGGGCTTTGGTCTGGATTGCATCACGATCCGGTGGGCCGGCCCGGCGCGACCCAATTTGGTGGGCAGGATGATCCATTTCGGCGTCCACTTGCGGCCCGGTTGCGTCGTTCAACACCAGGAAGTGTGGTGGACGATCAATGGCCAGCGAGTCCACCGCCCGTGCGATCCGCACATTACTTGGTTTTGCACGACGAGGGGCTGGACCATCTGCATCGGCAACCCGACTCCGTTGCCGATCTACGTCTATGGGTGCCGCCACTTCACCCCTGCTCCCACGGTGTTGCTCCCGAATTTGAACCAACTGAACCTCGGCATGAACCCGGCGCAATTTGGAGCGCCTGCATGGACGCCCATCCAGCTTCCCGGCGGTCGGGTGACGTGCATTCCGCCGTGGTGTCGCATCTATGTCCGCGTGTTCACCACCACATGGCGTCCGATTATCTTCCAGATCGCCGCGCGCAATGTGTCGGATGAGCAGTTCCCATTGCAGCCGGCCCCAGATGGCGGTCCGAATCCAAATGATTTCGAGCCGACTCCGACTGGTGACATGGGAACCATGTTTATCACGACCACACGTGCGACCCAGGAATTCCGCGAGGATATCACAGGCGATGGAGTCGTCGGCCAGCCCGACTTCAACATGCTGCGCAGCCGCTTCGGGACACAAAGTCAGGACATAAATCCGGGGCCTCAATAGGCACGGTCGAACCCATCAACCCCAAAACAAATGAAGAAACGTATGAAACATCGAAGACTACCGAAGATCATCCTTGGACTCACCGCCATGTTCGGTGGTCTGGCCACCCTGCCAGCCGCTGTCATGGTCGAGGTGGACATGGACGATATCACGCCGGGAATCCAGAGCACCCGCTCGTCGTCCTCTCCGTTCACGGCCACCCTGTGGATGACTGCGGATGCTTCCGGAGTCTCGTCTTACGCCGTCTCCGTGCTGTTTGATAACACGGAACTCATGCTCGACGGGGGCTCTGCGGCGACCGAGTTCCTGCCAGCAGGCTTCGCGTTCAACTTCTCGATTGGAGTTGCCAGTGAATCCAACGGGATCACACCCAACTCACCGGCCGGAAGTGTCAATAGTTTCGAGGCCGCCACGTTTGGACCTGGTCCGGTCAGCAGCCTCTTCCCGATTGGCACGATCAAGTTCAAGGTGCTGTCGGTGGTTGATGACGGGAGTCCCGATGTCAGCATCGGCCTGTTCAACGGGGGCGTTGATGGCATCTCCGACAGTGTCGGTGGCGATCTCGCTCCCACGGCGATTTACGTTGCCGGTCGCGTAGTGCCGGAGCCCGGCAGCGTCGCACTTCTCCTCGCGGGAGCAGGCGCGCTGTCGCTCAGAAGGCGCAACCGGACGACATAGGCGCGGTTCAGTCCAAATAATGCAAAAGAGACTTCCGGCCCGTCACCGCGGGCCGGAAGTTTTCTTTTTTCAGGGCACACTCTACCGGCGTGGGTGCCCGAAAGGCTGGCGACGTAATTGAAACATGAAAACTATCCGACTTATTGCGCTGATTGTTTGGACTTTTGGTGACTTCACCCACTTATCCGCCACGCAAAGTATCGCCCGCATCTGGGATGAGCAGATTCTCGCGGCCATCCGCATTGACCGGCCCAATCCGCCCGTCCATGCGCGCAATCTCTTCAACTTGTCGGTCGCGATGTATGATGCCTGGGCGGCTTACGATACGATGGCGGTGGGTTATCTTTTCCGGGAAAAACACACTGCCGCCGATATCGCAGTAGCGCGGCGGGAAGCGATCAGCTACGCGGCTTACCGGATCCTGAGAGAACGTTACGCGCTTTCTTTCAACGCGAACGCCACACTAGCCACGCTGGATGCGCAGATGGCGGCGCTGGGCTATGACAAGAACAACCTCTCGATGGACACCGCCACTCCCGCAGGCTTGGGCAATAGCGTCTTCGCCATGGTGTCCGCCTGGTTCCTCAACGATGGCGCGCGGCAGGCGCAGGCTTATGCCGATTACCCCGTCGGCTCGGGTGGCTACGTCTCGGTGAATCCCTACCTTGTCACCGGCATCTCCGGGACGAACGCCGTGGACGTGAACCGCTGGCAGCCACTGGCGATCGCGAACTCGGTCAGTCAAAACGGCATCCCGAACGGGCCGCTGCAATCCTATGTCGGCGCGCAATGGCTGGGCGTGCGGCCTTTCGCGCTGGCGCGCACCGATGCGTCGCAGCCGTGGATCGATCCAGGTCCGCAGCCGCGTCTCGGCGGGGTGGGCGATGCGCAGTTTCGCAGTGAAGTGGTGGACGTGATCCGGCGCAGCAGCGAATTGACGCCGGACGATGGCGTGATGCTCGATATTTCGCCGGGCGCCTTTGGCAATAGCACACTCGGCACGAACGATGGCACCGGGCATCCGCTGAATCCCGCGACCGGTCAGCCTTACGCGACAAATGTCGTGAAGCGCGGCGATTTCACGCGGGTGCTCGCCGAATTCTGGGCCGACGGACCCAGCTCCGAGACGCCGCCTGGACATTGGAACACGATCGCGAACGAGGTGAGCGACCATCCCTCCTTCATAAAACGCCTTGGCGGGACGGGCCCGGTGCTCGACGACCTCGAGTGGGATGTGAAGTTGTATTTCAGCCTCAACGCCGCGGTGCATGAAGCCGCCTGCGCCGCGTGGTCGATCAAACGTTTCTACGACGGCGGACGCCCGATCGCTTTCATCCGCTACATGGGTCAGATCGGTCAATCCACCCAGACCGCCGGCCCGTCGTACCACCCCGATGGCCTGCCGCTCGTGCCCGGCCTCATCGAAGTCGTGACCACTGCCACCGCGCAGCCCGGCGAGCGCCATGCCAATCTCCCCGTCGGCGGGATCGCGATCCTGGCGTGGCCCGGCCAGCCGGCAAACCCGGTCACCCAGCACAGCGGCGTGCGCTGGATACTTGCCTGGAACTGGTTGCCCTTTCAAAAAGCGTCGTTCGTCACGCCAGCCTTCCCCGGCTACATCTCGGGCCACAGCACCTTCAGCCGCGCGGCCGCGGAAGTGCTAACCGCTATCACTGGCTCGCCATTTTTTCCCGGCGGAATCGGCACCCACACCGCTCCCGCTGGCACGACACTTACCTTTGAGAATGGCCCGAGCCAGAACGTCGAGTTGCAGTGGGGCACCTACTACGACGCCGCCGATCAGGCCGGGCTCTCGCGACTCTGGGGCGGCATCCATGTCTCGGTGGATGACGTGACCGGACGCCGCGTGGGCTCGCAATGCGGCCTGGGCGCATGGGCGCTGGCGCGCAAGTATTTTGACGGCTCGGTGCTGCAAACGCCGCCAACCCTGACCATCCGCCAGGCGAGTGCCGGCCAGTGCGAACTGCGGTTCACGACGATCCGGGGACTATTCTACAAGGTGCAATCCACTCCCGACTTGAGCCAGAGCTTCATGGATGAGCCCGGCGGCTTTAGCCAGGCGCTCGATGGCTACGCGACGGTGAACGACGGGATCGCAGGCGCGCAGAAATTCTACCGCGCGGTCGGCGCACTCGCGCCGTGATGCGGCAGCTCGCGCGTGGCGAGCAAGTCGCAGAGTCCGCGCTTTCCGGCTGCGCCCACGAAATCCCAAAAGGCGCGGCCTTCCTCTGACCATGAGCGTTCCCGCGCAGCGGCGATGGCTTGCGCAACGTTCATCCGGCTGCGGTAGAGCAATGCGAACGCAGCTTTGATTTCGGCGCGCTGGCTGGCGTCGAGGCCGGCGCGGCGGAGGCCGACGGTGTTCAGGCCAGCGATGCCATTGCGCTCGGCGGCCATGGTGAAGGGCGGGATGTCTTTGCCAAAGCCGGATGCGCCCTGGCAGATGGCGAGCCGACCGATGCGGACGTGCTGGTGAAAGACGCAGCCGCCGCCGATGAAGACGCGATCTTCGACGACGACGTGGCCGCCGAGCAGCGCGTTGTTCGCGATGACGACGTGGCTGCCGAGGCGTGCATTGTGGCCGAGATGCACGCCGACCATGAGGAAACACTGATCGCCGACGACGGTGGCACTGCCTTCCGCGGTGCCGCGGTGAATGGTGGCGTATTCGCGGATGCGATTGTCGCTGCCGATTTCGACGCGGCTGTGCGTGCTTTTTTTGAATGCGAAATCCTGCGGATCACCGCCGATGATCGCGCCGTGGCCGATCTCGTTGCGCTCTCCCATGATGACGTGCGCGCCGATGACGGCGTGGGCGTGGATGACACAGCCGGCGCCGATGCGCGCGGCTCCTTCGATGACGGCGTGCGGACCGATCTCGATGTCTTCGGCGAGGATCGCGTCGGGATGGATGACGGCGGTGGGATGCTTCACGATGCGCGAGATTTCACTGCATCATACCCGCTTCGAGGAAGCTGAAATACGGGAGCCGTCCCGGCATCGGCGCGCCGATGATGACGTGATCGACCATGTTGATCTGCATCAGCTTGGCGGCGTCGATCAGCTTGCGCGTGAGGCGGCGGTCGGCCTCGCTCGGCGTGGGATCGCCGGACGGGTGATTGTGGACGAGCACGAATGCGTAAGCAGCGTGGATCAGCGCGGGGCGCAGAATCTCGCGCGGGTGCGCGGTCGTTTCATTCAGCGAGCCGAGGGAGATTTCCTCGACGCGGATGAGGTGATGTTTGGTGTCGAGGAGGACGGCGCGAAGCGACTCGCGTTCGAGCGTGCGCATCTCGGCACCGAGCATGGCGTGGATCAATTCCGGGCGATCCATCGGCTGCGCGGCGATGGTTTCAAAAGCGAGGCGCTGGCCGAGGCCGAACGCGGCAGCGAGCTGCACGGCTTTGGCGAGGCCAACGCCTTTGATCTTCGCGATCTCGGCGACGCTGCATCGCGCGAGTGCGGCGAGCGATCCGTATTTCACGAGAATCAGGCGCGCGAGTTCGACGGCGTTCACGCCTTTCATCCCGACGCGCAGCAGGATCGCGATGAGTTCGGCCTCGCTGAGGGCGGCAGCGCCGAGCCGCGCGAGTTTTTCCCGGGGACGATCCCCTTCCGGCAGCTCCTGGATGGTAAAGGAACTCATGCGCCGGGGGACCGCCAGGCCATCGCTCAGAGCGCGTGCGCGGCTCCGAACGGCGCGATCATTTCGTCGAGCGTGGTAATGAGATTCGAGAGCGCGTCGCGATATTTGTTCGCGGGCACGATCTTCAATTGCGTCGCCGCTTCGCGGAGCATTTTGCGACCAGTGGAAACCGCCGAGTTGATCGCACCCGCCTCGACCGCGCGATCGACGAGCAGGCCGATGTCGGCGTCGTCGCCATTGAGAATGATTTCGCTGAGGCGATGCCGCTCGGCTTCGTCGCTCTGCTGGAGCAGATGCAGGATCGGCAGCGTCAGCTTGCCTTTGCGAAGGTCGCTGCCGAGCGTCTTGCCGACCTTCGTTTCGTCGCCCGCGAGGTCCACGCAGTCATCGTAGATCTGATACGCAGTCCCGAGGCGCATTCCGAACGCCTTCAGCGCGCTGATGACCTCTGGCGATGCCTCGTTGATAAACGCACCGAGTTCCGTCGCCGCGGCGAACAGCGCGCCGGTCTTCATCTCGATGATTTTGTAATAATCCGGGACGCTCAGTTTCAGATCGAAGCGCCGTTGCGTCTGGATGATTTCGCCGCTGCACACATCCGACGCGGCGTGCGCAATGCGGCGGCTGATTTCGCCGTTTGGAAAATTGGTCGAGAGCTTCAGCGCGTGCGCGAAAAGGCAGTCGCCGAGCAGGACGGAAATGGCATTGCCCCACTTCGCATTCACGGTGGGTTGGCCGCGGCGTTTGTCCGCGCCGTCGAGGATGTCGTCGTGAACGAGCGTCGCGGCATGGATCAGCTCGACGACCACAGCGAGTTCGAAATGGCTCGGCCCGATCGCGCCCGTCGCGCCACCGGCGAGCAGCGCCAGCGCGGGCCGCAGCCGCTTGCCATTGCTCTCGATCGCGTAAGCCACGTAGCCCTCGACGCCCGGATCGAAAGCCCGCGCCTGCTGCCGAATCCGCTCTTCCACAGAGTAAAGCTGCGAATTGATCAGCTCGAAGGTTTGCTTCAACGCCTGGGTTTTGTCCGCTGGGATTTGGATCTTTGTGAAATTTTTCACAAGGGCACGTTAAGAGTTGGAAAGTTGAGTGTCAATTCTGTGTCCGATTACGCGCCGGGGCGGCTTTTGGATTCGCAGAGTGATCGCATCAAAATGATCGATGCAGGTCTGCCGGGGTGCCTTTGCCGGATGGCGGTGGCTACGGCAGCGGATCCTTCGCCTTTCCATCCACATCAAACAGAACCACGCTCCCACCGTCGTCGTCGGCGGTGAGGCTCGCGGCCATGGAACCGTGCGGGCCATACACCGAAAGCACCCCGTGATCGGTATTCGCCGAAAAGAATCCCATCACCTGCCCGCTCGGCTCGAAAATCGTGATCACCCCCCCCGTCGGCAGCGCCTTGATCGTCACACCCGGCTTTGCCCCCGGTCGCGCCACAAAAATCTCCCCGCCCTGCGGGTCGCCGCGCAGCATCGCCAGCGCCGGCCCCATTTCCCCCACCACATTCACCAGCCCCACGCCCTCATGCACGCGCAAGCCCGCGCGCGGCTGCCCGCCGGCCTCCGCCACATAGATTTGCCCGCTCCCATCCGCCGCCTCGGTGAGCGAAATCACCACCTTTCCCGCCGCATTGCGCAGCTCGAAACTCGCCCGCTCCCCATCCGTCGTGAAAACCGCCCGTGGCCGGTGTTCCCGATCGTGCAGATAAATGCCCGCCGCCGCCTCCTCCGCACAAACCCACACCGGGATATGGCCCGACGGCTCTTGAATCAGCACGCGATCCGCGAACAGCTTCAGCGCCTTCGACCGCGGATTGTCAGGCGGATCATCCACCTGATTGAGCAATCTCAACACAAGATCGAGGTCGCGGCGCAAGCAGCACACCTCTTCGCGAAGCAGGGCAATTTCATCGGGCATTTGACCAAGGCTTTCTGATTGCGCACCATCGAACGAGCCTAAAACGCTGGCAGCCAGATATAAGACCCACGGCAGGACAGACGTGCAAAGTCGAATAGGGAATCTAGCGGGATGCGTAGCAACGCCTAACGATCAAACTGAGGCGACCACTGCGGCGGTGGTGGGCGTCGAATCGGCGGCGATGGTTGAAGTTCAAATAAGACAAGTCCGGCACAGAGCCCCAGCGATTGCCTTCAGTGCTTTGTTAGGCTTCGACTGCGCATCAGTCATTTGGATTCGGGCTTGGGCGCTACTTGGGCTTCGGCCTTCACGCCCTGGGCGATGAACCTCTGAAGATACTCGCTGTTCACGGTGACGGTTCGTTTCGAGCGGTTCCACGCGGCCCCGCCCGAGCCCCCGACAAAATCGACGGTCACCTGCGAGTGCCAGTCGATTCGCTGGAGCGCAGACTCGATCGTCGAGGCGAGGCTTGGCTCTCCCGCGTCCACAAACGCGCGCGTTGACTCGTCGGCACGGAAGCGGGCCTCCTTCGAGACCTTGCCCGCGGGCATCATCAGCGGGGACAGCGTTCGCCGCCATGCCCGGTGGATGTCCGCCCCATAGTCGCGCGCCTTGGAGATGTCTCGCTCCGACATACCCACGATCTCCGCAACGCCGGCGTATTTCTCCTTGTCCGCAGCGATTGCCAGAGCTGCGATCTGGTAAGCGCGCCGGGCATCGTTGTCGTGCTCTCCGCGAACGGTCCACTGTTCACGCGGCACCTCGTTCGCTTCGATCACGAGGGACTTGACCCGCGCCGAGATCGCGCGGACCGCCTGCTCAGGGAAATGCTCGGTGAGCAGGTGCGTGGCAAAGGCATCGGCCATCGTCTCCTCGTTACCCAAAACCATCAGATCGAACTCGCGGATCACCGCGTGGCCGAGTTCATGGAGCACAACGTGCAGCGTAACGTCCGCTGCGAAGGCCGAGACGGGCACGGGAGGCAAGGTCTCGCCCGTGGTCGCGTTGCGAATGGCGTCGGGCACGGCATAGCCGGGGAGCGCCGGGTGCTTGCAGTTGATGTGGCGCCAGTGTTCGACCAACGTTGCCAACCGCTTCTGGTCGATCTTGTAATGCTCTGCGGCGATTTTGAGCAGATCGTCGCCCGTGGCGCTGCGCCTTGCCGCTTTCTCCAGGAATGCATTCACTTCTGACTCGGGTTTGTGCTCAGCGCGGGTAAGCACGTTCGATATGATAGCTCTCATGTCCCAGGCGATTTTCATGTCCCCTGTGCACTGTAGGGTTGCGGGCGGTTGAGGCTTTGGCTCAGCAACCACCGGGGGAGGGAGAGGGGCGGCCTCTTGAGCCAAGGCCACGGCTACAAAGGCTACGCTGCACGCAACCCCGATTGAATTAGTTAGAAGTGTCTTGAAGTTGTGATTGTTCATTGGGGTTGGTTTGTTCAGCTATCGTTACCTCGGGACGCACGAGGAAGCCGCCTAACGTTTGCACTCTGGCACAGATGGGGCGCACACAGCGCTCACGAATCAGAGAAAACTCCGACGCCCCATCTGTTGCCAGCAGTGCTCTTGTTCGCCTTTGGTTGATTGTGCTGGGTGGTCATGAGCCGAAAAGCCTACTGAAGAAACCTCGCTTCGGCTGCGACTGCTCGGTAGCTGTGGAAGTTTGCGTGAGGACATGAAAAGTGCCGTCAATAACATGGGGTGAATCCTCGTCATGCTTGAATCCGACGATGCTCTGGGCAACGGCGAGAGGGATGTCAAAGAGGTAGTCCACATTAGCCTTCGTGCCACCAGCCTCCGTCTGCTTCCGCTCTAGGTCACTTCGGATAGAGTCAAAACAGGCAGGCAGTGTCCCAGTGGCATCTAATCCCTTGGCACCACCACTGCCATCGTGGTGGATGAACCAGTGTCTAAGTCCCACTCGCCAAAGCGTGGCGGTGCTGTCCATGCAGTGTTCCTCTACTGTGCAAGCGATGACGTCGTGATGATGGGAAAGTGAGGAAAGCTCTTTCTCACCAAGGAATGGACACTCATACTTGTTATACGAGAGCACCCGCCAACCCGTGTCCAGACGAGCGGAAGAAATCAACGAGTCAGGGCACTCATCTGTCTCGCCTGTGGGGACTAAGCCGAGACGCTGAAGGAACGAATCCGAGTGTGCTTCTGGAACGGCGAACCAAGTAATCGAGAATCCCATGGCGAGTGGTGTTGAAGTTAGGCGAACGACTCGGATCAGGCGACGGCGAGCGGGAGGCGTCGATGACACGACAGATGCCATACGAGCCGTTGCCTGCATCCGTTTTGTTCGCCTTCGGTTTGTTGTGGTGGCAGTTCATGGAGGTTGGTCAGTGCCAAAACTCGCTGCTAAATCCCTGCGACAATACCGAACCATCCCCAAACCCACCAGAAAAATCCTCCACATAAAGTGAGACATAACGTCCACCGCCTCGGCATGATTGGGTGGGAGATGATGCCGATCACACTGCAAACGGGGACTGTGAACGACCATGGAAACTGTGGATGCCGAACAAGTGGCCCATACGACGGTATCGGCCCTGCCAACTGAATAAGCACGATGTCTAGTCGCCGTGCTATCGTCATGTCGCGGAACGTGAATGCGAACAGGATACTGGCGGTCACCATCAGTCCGGCAGCGACCGAAAGGGCAAACCAGCGTCTCCTCACCAAGGAGATGGTTGTCGTATCTGGAATCATTGGGCTGCGCTCTCGGAGTTAGGCGAGACTTTATGGCTGCCCTCCATGTGAGCGCGGCGTTTTCTGAAAGGGGAAGCGGTGTGCTTGAGGAGTGGCGAAGTCGCGGGTTGCGCGGGATAAACCGTGCCGAGCCGCATTCTGTGCGGGATCACCGCCGGAGCGGCGTCACCAATGATAAAGCCAACACACAACAAGCACAACATGAACAAAGAACTACTGTTTGTCGGACTCGATGTCCACGCGAAAAACATCACCGTGGCCCTCGCGGGTGTCATTAATTGTGGTGCATGCTTGGGATGGGTTGGTGAGGGGGCCAGAAGGCGTCCCAATGTTGGTTGGCGCGCAGGACGCGG
>JANNWY010000275.1:0-21236 GCA_031409335.1 Chthoniobacteraceae bacterium
AGCGACGGCTGCGCCGACGGACACCGACAGCCCTGCGCCACCCAACGCCGCGCCAATCGAAGCGGCACCGGCCCCCGCGGCAATACTCGACGAATCCTCGGCAGAGATTTTGATCGTGTCCGCCGAGACGCCAGTAGCGCCGTCGCCGTCGATGTAGGCCTTCACGTCCGTCGCAATGCGGTTCTCGGCGTAAACTCCCGCGCCACTGGCCGCGAGGCCGATGCCGCCGCCAGCCACCGCCGCGGAAATCGCCAGCACCAGCGCATGGACGGACTGCTCGCCCGTCGCAGTGAAGCTCAGATCGCCGCCAGCGTTGATGCTGGTGTCTTCGGAATAAGCATGCACGTCCACCGGCGCGTCCGTGCTGCCGATGCGATTGCGCGCGATGGCCACGCCGATCGAGGCACCGAGGCCGCCACCACCCACAGCCACACTGGCCGAGGCCGAGACGATCTTGGCATCGATGGCGGAGGTGTTATTGGCGGTGAACGTCACCGCGGTCGCGGCATCCAGCGAGCTGTCCACCGCATAGGCCTTCGCACCGCCCAAGATCGTGTTCTCGGCGAGAGCACCCGCGCCACTGATGGCGATGCCCACGCCGCCACCGCCCACCGCCAGCGAGACCGCGACCGACAACGCGTCGATCGACGCGTCCTCGATCGCCGTCACGGTGATCGCGCCGGTCGTAGCCGTCACGTCGGCATCGGCGATGAACGCATCCACACTGCTGTCCACCGTATTACTGGCCAGCGATACGCCGATCGATATCCCAGCGCCCGCGATGCCGAAACCCGCGGCCACCGAGGCGGCGGCCACGTCGGCGTGGATGTGGGAAAGGTCTTGCGCGCGCAGGGTCACGCTGGTGGCCCTGATGACGGAGTCCACCGTGTCGTTGCCGTCGATGTAAGCCATCACGTCCGTCGTGATGCGGTTGTCAGCCGCAGCGCCCGCGCCGCTCGCCGCGATGCCGAGGTAGAGACCTCCGGCCACGGCCACTGAGCCGGAGAAGACGAGAGCGTCGATGGACTGGTCGCCCTTGGCCGTTACCGAAAGAGCACCGCCGGCATTGACCGGAGTGTTTTCGATATAGGCCAGCACCGCGAGCGGCGCGCTGACTACATTGACCAGCTTCCACGCATCGGGGTTGGCGAAGTCCTGATCAATCGCGGTGATTTTGCGCCAGAGCGTTTCGTCGGTGTAATCCACCGTGCTCAGGTTGGTGCTGGCGAGGTTGGCACCGGTGCGTTCGTAAACGCGATTGCCGCCGACGAGCACCCGCTCGCCCTTCTTGACCGCCGTGGTCTGGCTGCTGGTGAAGTCGTAATCAACCGTGACGGTGTCGCCGAGGTATTCGTAAACGTCGCCCTCGCGCACTCCGCGCTCGACTCGCACCTTGTCGCCCTTGTGCAGCGTGAGCACGTTGTCGGCGGACTTGTAATCAAACGCCGCGCTTCCGTCGCGGGTCGAACCCACCAAATTACGCGCCAGTGCCACGCCAATGGACGCACCAACGCCGGCATCGGCACCCACGCCGACGCCGACCGAAGCCGCGACGATGATCGCATCGATGGACGAAAGATTTTCAGCGCGGACGGTCACCGCACCAGTCGCAGCAAGGTCGCTGTCGGACGCGTGCGCATCGACACCACCTGTGATGATATTCTCAGCCCACGCTCCCGCGCCGCTGACGGCGATGCCGGTGGAACCGCCCACACCGACCGCGACCGAGGCCGCGAAGGCTACTGCATCGATGACCGCGACGTCGGTGGCTGTAATCGAGATGATTCCAGCCGTTGCGTCCACATCGGCATCTTCGATAGAGGCCCGGACATGGCTATCGACGGTATTGCGGGCCAGGCCCACGCCGATGGAGACGGCAACCCCAACCTGACCGAAGGCCGCGGCGACCGACGCCGCACCAGCAAAGGAGTGGACGAACGAGCCGTCCACCGCATCCAGCGTGACGCTGTCGGCCTCAATCTTGGTAGCGTCCTCGCCGTCGATGCGGCTGGCCACATCGACGCCTACCCGGTTCTCCGCGAACACACCCGAGCCAGCAGCAGCCACGCCCACGGTGCCGCCGGCAGCCACCGCGACCGAGCCGGCAAAGACCAACGAATTGATTGTCTGGCCAGCCAGCGAGGTCAATGCAAGCGCGCCATCAGCATGCACTGGTGTATCGATCAACAGGGCCTGAACTTCCAGCGGTGTCGCGCTGTCGTCGCCGGGTTCCCAGCCGATGAAGTTGCGCGCCACGGCGATCCCGATCGACACGCCCACACCGGCGGTACCACCGCCACCGACCGCCAGAGATGCTGCCACGACGGTGGAAAAGATGTCCGACTTGCTGGCCGCGCTGATCAACACGTCTCCCGCGCTATCGATGGTGCTGTTCTGGCCATAGGCCGTGGTTTTACCCAGGATGACATTCTGGGCCACGGCCCCCGCGCCGCTGACCGCCACGCCTACGGTGCCGCCGCCTATGCCCACGGCCAGTGAGGCCGCGGCAGATACCGCATTGATCGAGTTCTTCGAGACGCTCAGTGTTAGCGGAGCACCGTCTGCACTGGTCCGTACCAGCACAAAGCTCTGGCCGTCCGGTGCCAACAGCGCCCAACTCTGGCCGGCCTCCAGCGTGGATAGCTTGAGCTTGTCGAGCAACAGCCACTTTGTCGTGTCGGTATAGTTTTCGGCTGCGAGGATGACGTTGTCCCGGTCAACCGTTCCCACATAACGGTAAACACGCCCAGGGATGCCGTTGGAATTGGCACCCGCCTCGACGGTGGTGCCCTCGCGCAGATCCTGCGGGTCGGTGTCCGTCGTTTTGAAGGTCGAAGCCGTGGCCACGGTGTCGAAGACGGCTAGAGTTGTGCCTTGCGCGGCGAAGGCGGCGCGCAGCGCCGCCAGCAGGACTTGGTCGTTCCGCACATCGTTGGTGGCCTCGTTGTTCGCCGTATCGCTGATATCCTGGTCGGCCACCGCGGCATCGTCGAGGTCACTCGCGGTCAGCGTGCCCAAGTTTACCGCGAACGGGCTCAGAGGCGACGTAAGCGCGGAGATGGTGACGGCCCCCGAGGTCGTGGTAAGACCTTGGTCAGCGTCGATGACGTATGCGGAAACCTCGTTATCGATCCGGTTTTCCGCCAGCGCCAGGCCGATGGACACCGCGATCGCGTTGGACCCGGCCAGGGCAAGCGCCACGGCCGCCGCTCCGGCTGCGGCTTCGATACTGGAGGAGTCGGTGGCCGCCAGCGTGATGCTGCCAGCGTTGATTCCGGCGTTCACGCCCGTGCCATCGCCGTCAATGTAGGCCTTCAGGTCGATGGCGATCTCATTTTTGGTGTACACCCCGGAACCGCTGATCGCGAGCGCATTGGCGTTGCCGCCCAAGCCGACGGCCAGGCCGATCGAGCCGGCACCCACACCTGCATGGATGTGCTGGGTGGACGTGCCCGTTATCGTCAAGGCGTCGTCCGCGTTGAGGATGGAATCCTGCGAGTAAGCCAGTATCTCGCTGGATGTCAGGCCGCCGGTCGGATCGACTCCGATGTAGTTCAACCCGACGGAGGCACCGATGGCCGCGCCGCCGCCTGCCAAGGCGATGACAAGCGCGTCAATCGAACCCTGTTGCGTGGCCGTGATCGTCAGATCGCCAGAGCTGTCGATATCACTGTCTAAAATATAGGCGTTCGTCTTGCCGAGGATGACGTTGGTCGATTCCGCACCAGCGCCGGCCACCGAGAAGGAGAATTGGCCGCCGATAGCAATGGCCAGCGATGCGGCAGTGGACGCCGCATTGATCGTTGCTTCGCCCCTCGAACTGACGTGGACATCGCCGAGGGTGGTGCTGACGTCCGAGTCGTCGATGTAGGCCAGCACGTCGTTCTCGACGCGGTTGTGCGAGAGCGACAAGCCGATCGAGACGGACACGCTGCCACCTGAACTCCCGCCAATGGCCGCGCTAATCGCCACGCCGACCGTGACCGCTTTGATCACGGCGGACGAAGTCGCCGCAACATCGACGTCCTGGCCGGCAGTGACGGTGGAATCAGCCACGTAGGCCGTGATGTCGTTTTCGATCTCGTTGACGGCGACGGTGGCACCGAGCGCCACGGCCACGCTGGTGCCGGACCCTTGAGAGAGCGCGAAACTGCCGGCGATCGAAATGGCGTTGATGGTGGTCGCGTCGCTCGCATCGACCGCCACGCTCCCGTTGGTTGCGGTCACGACGCTGCCATCCAGGACGTAGGCCGAGATGATGCTGGTCACCGAATTACCCGCACCTGCCGCGGCGCCGGCGAGCGCCACTCGTATTCCGGGACCGGAGCCGGTCGCACCGGCCCCGGCCCCGGCAATCGACAGCGCATTGACGCCCGCCTGGGACGTGGCTTCGACCGAGACGTCGCCATTGGTCGTGCTGACGTTGGCGTCGTCGATCCAGGCCATGATGTGATGGCCCGAGCCGCCGCCGATGTCATTCACCGCCACGCTGGCACCGAGGGATCCGGCCACCGAAGTCCCACTGGCACGGCTCAACGACAGCGCGAAGCCACCGGCATCGGCGCGCGTGTTGGCGGCGTCCGTGGCCGTCAGGCTGACGCCGGAGCCGGCGTGGATGCTTCGACCGGTGCCCGTGCTGTCGTCCAGGATGTAAGCCTCGACCTCGTTGTCGATGAGATTGGTGGAAGCGGCACCCGCCAGCGCCAGGGCCGCAGCGCCAGCGGTGCTGGATGCTCCCGCGCCTGCGACGCCGATGGCTAGTGCAAACACGTTCGGCTCCGAACTGGCGGCGACACTGAGGGCACCGGCGGCATCGACCGTGGAATAACGGATGCTCGAGCGGTCCTTATTTTTGACCGTGTTGAGCGCGATGCCCATGCCGATCCCCACCGCGGCGTTGCCGGTCCGGCCCTCGGCATAGGCCGCGGCCACGCCGAAGGCATCGGCGCGCAGCAGCTTGGTGCGGTCGGTGGCAGCCAGCGTGACATTGCCACCTAAGCCCGAGACCAGGCTGGTGGTGATGGTTGCATGGTCGAGGTAGGTCTCGACGCGGGCTTGCATCGAGTTGACTGCGACTGCGGCGGCCGCGGCACCGGCGAACGAGCTGCTCGCCGTAATGCTGCTCGGCGAGTTGGCGAAAGCGCCACCCACGGCCAGAGCATGCACGTTGGCGGTCGACTCAGCCTCCATGACAAGGTTGTTGGCAATGACCTTGGAATTGTCGATGTAACTCTGCACCGCATAGCCCGTGGTTCCGCCAATCGTGTTGACGGCCAGCGACGCGCCCAGTGACAACGCGAGCGAGCCCGCTTCGTCCTGGCCCCAAGCGATGGAAACCGCGCCGGCTTGGGAGAACACGCCGGTGCCGTCATCGCCGGCATTCAAAGTTACGTTGCCGCCAGCCTGGACCGAACGCGCCCCGGAACTGTCGGTGATGTAGGCACCGATGTCGTTGTCGAGCAGGTTGATGGACGCCGCGCCGGAAATCGCCACGCTGATCTGGTCGGCGCTCGCGTAGGAGCCGCCGACGGCAAAGGCCTCCAGGATCGGTTTGCCGCTGGCTTGCAGGCTGATGTTGCCGCTGGCGTTGACAGAGGCGGTGTCGATGTAGGCCTGTGACTTGTCGTTCACGACGTTGAGCGCCAGACCCACGGCCACCGCGCCGGAGGCGGTGACGTAGGTTTCGTCCGGCGCTTCGGCCTTGGCTCCGGCCACCGCGAAGGTGCCGACAAATCCGCTGTTCTCGGCATTGACAAGCAGATTGCCATCAACCGCGAAACTGCCACCCGCCAGGTTGTCGATGACGCCGGCGCGATTACCGATCACCGCCTCGGTATTGCGCTTTAGCATGTCAATGGCGACCGAGGCGCCGATGCCCAGCTTTTGCGAGGCCGCGTAGGAGCCGGCAATGGTCACCAGTGTGCTGCTGTCGAGTGCTTCCACCACGGCGCTCACGCCGCGACCCGCGATC
This sequence comes from Chthoniobacteraceae bacterium, assembly GCA_031409335.1. Taxonomy (GTDB): domain Bacteria; phylum Verrucomicrobiota; class Verrucomicrobiia; order Chthoniobacterales; family Chthoniobacteraceae; genus JANLQB01. Next base: position 5,972 of record JANNWY010000275.1, read on the forward strand.
TCGTTGTCACCGACGACGACATCGGCGCGGTTGTCCACCTGCGCCAGCGCGGTGCCGGTGGCGATGTTGACGATGACCACGCCGTTGAAGGCGACCGATTCTGCATCACCGCCCGACGCGCCCACGTTCACCGCGAGCAGCGTGTTCGCAGCCCTGACTTCGAGGCTGTCGGCGTACAGTTTGACGTTGTCTTCTACCTTGGCGGTGGCGTCGTTGTTGTAGTTGAACACCAGCACCGTCGCGCCCGCGGCACCTTCGGTCTTTTTCGTTAGCCCACTGCCGGCACCCGACGGAATGTACTTCTGCGTGAACGACCTGTAGGGGCTGAAGGTGTTCTTACCTTTCGCGTTTGCGGTCCTGTCCACGGTCCAGGTGCGGAGGTCGCTCGTGGATTTGAAGCCCAACTTGTCCAGGCCGATGGTCTGTATGTTGCCGCCCACGCCGACGGCGTTGATGACGTTCTTCGCACTCACCGTCACCGTCTGGGCGTCGGTGCGCCAGGCGGCGTCGGCGTTCTGGTTGACCTTTGCGCCGTCCTCGATCAGCGCGGTACTTCCGTGGTCGAGCCGGACGAAGGTGACAGCGCCCGCCAGGGAGGCCTTTTTCTGCCCCTCCGCCCAGGCTTGGTTGTAGAAGTCCGCCAACTTGCTGTTGATGCCGAAGTTGCCGTTCAAGAACGCGATTGCCTGCTGCACGAAGGACTTGAAACCGTTGGCCTCCAGATTGATCTCTTCCCACTTCAGGTCGTTGCCGAAATCTTCAGCGGCGCGGTCCAGCGTCGCACCGTCAACGCCCTTGTACCTGTAGGTCTTGCCGCGTCTGTCTTCCTGCGCGTGGTTGTTGCCGACCTTGACCGTGTCACCCGCCTTGAGCGAGGGCGCGCTGCCGGTATCCTCGGTATTGAACTTGGCCTTGAAGTTCTTATCGAGAAATGGCGTGACGATGTTGGCACCCCAGAGCTTGAGCGGGTCGATCTGGTTGATGGAATCAGCTTTAATGGTGATCGCCTTTGCAGCGTTCACATCGACATCGCCTGAGACCGTGGCCCAGGTCGAGTTCTGGTAAACGCCCACCGCCACGGCAATCGCGATGCCGTAGTCAACGTCACCCTGCACCGGGATCAGGCCCGTCGGGTCGGTGGCACCACCGGGAAACTTGGCACCGGCCTGCGCCGTCAGGTCGGCGCGGCTGCTCACCGTCGAGGTGACGTTGATCTTGCCGCCGGCATTGATGGTGGTGCGGTCCGCGGCATCGCCGTCGCCGATACGCGCGTCGGTGTTGTTCGTGTCCACGCTGACGGCGATGGACAAGCCGCCCTGGACGGCACTGCGCTGGACCGGCTTCGGAGCATCGGCCGGCAGAGTCGCGCCGAAGAAAGCGAACCAGTCCAGAATGGGAGCGATCAGCTTGGCATGACCGTATCGGCCCACCGCGCCGGGTGCCATCGCCTCGATATCGTCGAGTTGGTCGCCGGTCGAGTTGGCGCCCTGGCGCGCGTCAGAGCCCACCCCGTTGAAAGTGGCGGGGATAACGTAGGCCTTGAAGGCCTCGACGGTTTCCTTCTTTTGCTTCGCGGTGACGTTGACGTTGCGCTGCACCTCGGCATCGCCGTCGAGATAGGCGCGGGTATTCCCGCTTTCGACGGCGACCGTGAAGGCCAGCGCCACGTCGCCATCAGCGCCACTGGTGACGCGCGTGCGGGTGGAGTTGCGATCCACGGTGTCGGCCTGCAAGAACAGGTCTCTGCCCACGGTGAGCTGCGCGGCGTCCTTCACATGCACGGTCGCGTTCGAGTCGAGCACGCTGACTGCGATGGCGATGCCGGTGTTCCCCAATCCGGGGATCGGCAAGTTGCCGTTCGTGTCGGCAAACACATAGACGGTGTGATCGACGCTCGCTCGGAATGTCGCATCCATCACCGTGGTGATGTGGGCGGCACCGATGGTGACGTTGGCATCGGTGATGGCTACTCCGATTGCCGCGGTGAAGCCGCCGAAGAAATCGATTGGGGCGGCCCAGGCATAGGCCGCCGCGTTCGACCAGGCGGTGAGGTTGTCGGCAATGATGACGGCGTTGTCGTCCACGGTGACGTGGGCAACCGACTTGGCGACCGACACGGCGATTTGCACGGACTGGCTTTCAAACGTGCGGGCGAAATCGAGGTCAAGGCCGAGAAGCGACCCGAATCCGGTGTGCCCGGAAAGGCTGCTCGGATAGTCGCTGGGCAGCAGAAAGTGCTGGCTGTCCGAGGTGGCTAGAATTTCCACGTTGCCGGCCCTGATGGTGGCGTTGCGGATGGTGACGTCGGTGTCCACCAAGTCCACGTTGGCAAAGCCGAAGGCGCTAAACTTGGCGCCATCCTTGGCCTCAATGCGGATCGTGCCGTGGTTGAACCCCGCCGCAGCCAGCGCGCTCAGCCCGGGACCCTGCGCGCCCGATGCCGCGTCCAGCGCGGTCAACTCCGCGCCTTGATCGATAGTGATGTGCTTGCCCAACAGCTTGATGCTGCCACCACCGCCGGCGAAGCTGGTGTCGAGCTTGTGTCCGTGAATGGTGATCCGCCCGGCCTCGATGCTAATGTTCTTGCCGGGGCGAATGATGTCCGACTCAACGACGAATTCCTCGTCGCCGGTGTAGGCGGCGTTGGGGTTGGCTTTCTTGACGGTGTAGCTGCTCTCCGCGCCGCCCAGATAATTGACCCACCACATGTCGGACTGCACCACCGATGGTCCAGACTTCTCGATGCTGACCGCATTCTCGATGCCGCCGCCGACGTCAACCTTCACCTGATGCGCGGTATCGCTGGCATTGGTCGGCGCCACGAGGCCGTCCACCAGGATGCGGAACTCGTCATTGCCGCTGCCGCCTAAAAGCGTGTCCAGCCCGCCGCCCGTGCTCAGGATCACTCCGCCCAACGTGAAGGCCGAGGCGTCGAGGGTGTTGACGCTGGCACCGCCGGTCAACTCGGCGCGCTCGATGCCGGCTAGCGTGTCCGTTTCGCCGCCGATGCTCAGCGTTGTGTTGGTGAGAGTGAAGTTGGCGTCGCGTGTTTCCACCACGGTGTCGCTGCCGCCGCCGCCGGTGAGAAGGTCTGCGCCAAGCCCGCCGGTCAGGCGGTCGTCGCCCCCGCCACCCACCAGCGTGTCGGCTCCGGCACCGCCGACGAGCACGACTTGGGAAATGCCGATGGCCGCGCCAGTGAGCACGGTCGGAGTCGCCACGGGCGCGACGCTCAGGATGCCGAGAATCTGGGCCGCCGTGGAGCCATTGCGCGCCTGCACCTCCAGCCTGCCGGCACCGCCCACCGTGCTGGTGATGACAATGGCCGTGCCCGCGCTGTTGAGCACCGCGGACAGCCCGGTCGGCCGCGAGTCGGTGATGGCATCGAGCACGTCCTGGATCGTCACGGCTTCGCTGAGGTCGATATCGACCCGGCTGCCGTCGGCCAGAATGATGCGGATGTCGCTGCTGTAGTCGGTAAAGAAATCGCCGGTCAGCGTCTTGCCGTTCCCGGTTTTCAAGATCCCGAGGTCCGCCGCCACGGTGGAGTTGGCCGCGCTGGTGATCGTGAGGTTTGCGCCGGGGTTGCCCACCGTGCTGTCGGTCAGCTTGATGGCGGTCCCGTCCTCGTTCATCTCGGCGAGCAGCTTGCCGGGGGCAGCGTTGGCGATGGCGTTGAACAGGTCTTGCAGCGTCCCGGCGGGATCGACGTCAATTTGCGCCTGAGTGCCGTCGGTCAGCGTGATCGTGAAATCGGTCGCTCCGACCGCGTTGGCACCGCCGGGCGCTTCGCTAAAGAACACCGCCACCGGCGTCGAAGGCTCGAGCCCGGCGAGGACCACGCTCGGCGCGTTCGTGGTGCCGATGCCGAGTCCCGCGTTGAGCAGCCGCAACTCGGTCTCAGCGCTCAGGCCGCTGAAGGCCGAGGCGTTCAGGGTGTTGTTTGACGCGCCGCCGGTCAACTCGGCCAGCTCGATCCCCGTCAGGGCGTCCACCTCGCTGCCGCTAATGCCAGTGCCGGTTTCGGTCAGCGTCGTGTTGGTCAGCGTGAAGTTCACGTCGCGCGACTCGACGAGTTTGTCGTGGCCTTCGCCCCCCCGCAGGCGGTCGGCACCCGCGCCGCCCGTGAGCTGGTCATCGCCCCACTCGCCCAGCAACAGGTCATTGCCCGAGCCGCCAATAAGGACGTCTTCGCCATAGCCGCCGCTCAGCACCACCGAACCCGTGAAGGCCGACGCGTCCATCAGGTTGTTACCCGACAGACCGTAGAGGTTGACCTTCTCGATCCCGCCCAAGGTGTTGAGCTGCGTGAGGCCGTCGGCGATGGCCACGCTCGCACTGCCGGTCAGGCTGCTGGTGACGGTGATGTTGCCGACGTTGCGACCAGCCAGGTTGCCGCTGAACGTGATCGTCCAGGTGCCCGCCGCAGTATCCTTGTCAACTCGCACTTGGTCGTCGCCAATCTCCGGCAAGGCCGTGAGCGCCGACCGCAGGTCATCTGCGGTGGCATCGTGGGCGATCGGGCTCGTGGTCTGGCCGTTGAAAGTCAGGGTGAAAGTGCCGCCGGTCACGCCGGGTGCCAGGGCGATGGTCACCACCTCACTGGCACCTTCTCCGAGGTCCAGCGTGGTCGGTGTCAGTACGAAGCGCGAGTCGCCCAGTTCCAGCAAGGTATCGATGCCGCCGCCGCCGGTGGTGGCGTCGATGCCAAGACCGCCGCTGATGACGTCATCGCCGCTGCCGCCAAAGATGGTGTCGTCCCCGTCGTTGCCGATCAGAGTCACACCGCCTGCGGTGAAGGCCGAGGCGTCCAGCGTATTGGCACCGTCGCCGCCGCTGAGGATCGCTCTTTCGATTCCGCTCAGCGTGTCGGTCTGGACTGCCAACCCCGGGATGGTCGTTGTCACTGCGCTGTTGGTGAGCACGAAACTCGCGTTGCCCAAGCTGCTGAAGTCAGACTCGACCAGCGTGTCGATACCGCCGCCGCCGGTGATGGCGTCGTTGCCACCGGCACCGGTCAGGTTATCGTCGCCCGTTCCGCCGATCAGCGTGTCGTGGTCGCCGCGGCCGTCGAGCGTGATGCCGCCGGAGGCGATCGCATTGCCGGTAAGCACGCCGCCACTGAGCGTCACGCCCGCACCGATCAGCCCGAGATCGACGGCCGCGAAGGAACCGTTGCGCGCTGTGACCTGTAATGTGCCTGCGCCGCCGGTGCCATCGACGATGACCAGACGCAACCCGTCGGCACTAATGCGCGCAGACAGTCCGCGCTGGCTCCCGTAGATAGCGTTTAGCACATCCTGAATGCCTTCCGCCTTGGTAAGGTCGATGTCCGACCGTGTGCCGTCGCTCAAGGTCACCAGCAGGTCGCTGCTGATGTCGGAAATCGGGACGCCAGTTAGAACCGAGCCTTTGCCGGAACCGTTGGCCTCAACTGCCGTTCCGGTCGCCGTGGGCGCACTGCCCTTGCCCAGAATGCCGAGACCGGCCGCGGCCTTCGAGCCGTTCAAGGCGTTGACCTTGATTTGAGCGCTGCCGGTTTTCGTATCGGTCAGGATGAGCGCCGTGTGCTCGGCGTTTACTCCCACGCTGATGCGGTCGCCCACGCCGGCGGCGGTCGCCGCGGCCGTGATCTTGTCAAAGACGGCACCCAGCGTGGTGTCGCCGGCACCCAGGTCGATGGTAAGTTTTGTGACGCCGTCGGTCAGCACGATCTCAAAGTCCGCGCCGGCCACGAAGGGCACGCCGTCGCCGTTGTTGAGCTGGGCCAACACCGTTGCGCGCGACAAATTGAGATCCAGCAAGTTGCTGGTGCGCACGCCAGCCCCGCCGTTCAGGGCCTCGAACAGGATTTCCGAGCCGCCGTCCAGCTTGACGCCGCCGGCAATGCCGCGGCCGATGAGGCCGCCGACTGCGCCGGCGACGTTCAGGCCCAGTTCGTTGGCAAGATTGGAGCCGGACGAAGCGGTCAGCGCGGTGCTGCCGGTCGGTGTGACATCGGTGATCGCGATACCGGTAAGCGCGGCATTGATGCTCGCGCCGAGATTCGGGTGGGCCGCCTGGATGGCGGCCAGCACGTCGCCCACGGTTACGGCGTCAGCGAGATTGACGTTGACCCGCGTGCCGTCCCGCAGCGTAAGGCTGAGGTCGTTCGCGGTGACGTTCACGCTGCGGCCGTTGTTCAGGAAGGACAGGGGCGTCGCGCCGGTCAAGCGCAGGCCTGTAAAGGCTGCGGCGTTGAGGCTATTACCGTGGGCACCGCCGATCAGAGTCGCGAGTTCGAAGCTGGTGAGCGTGTCCACGGTCGCACCGGACGTGAGGCTGATGTCGGTCAGCGTCAGGTCGGCGTCCTGGCGTTCCCACAGCGAGTCGATGCCCGCGCCGCCGTCCAAGGTGTCGGTACCGCCCAAGCCGCCGAGCGTGTCATTGCCCGCGCCGCCGACCAGGATGTTGCTGTTCTGGTCGCCGATGATGATGTCGTCGAGCGCCGTACCGGTGACGTCGTGGAAGCCGGTGACTGAAACGAATCCCGTCGCCCTGCCTTGGACGAGGCTAACGGTGACGCCGGTGTCGCCATCGTCACTGCTGTAGTCCAGCTTGTTGCGCGCGCCCGTGCCGCCGATCAGCTTCTCGATGTTTTGCGTGACGATGCTGCTGGTGCCGTCGCCGACGCGGAAATTGCCGTTAGCATCGACGTTCAGCACCACCGTCAGGTTGGCGCTGACGGTTGAAAAATCGAAGGTGTCGGTGCCTGCGCCCGAGTTGGCGCCCGAACCTTCCGATACGGTGTCGGAGCCCCAGTTGGGACCAAAGCTATAGAAATCGTCACCAACTCCGCCGTCGAGTGCGTCATTTCCCGCGCCACCCACTAACACGTTGTTCAGGATGTTGCCGGTGAGCGTGTCCGCGAGGCCGGTGCCGATTAGATTTTCGATCGCCTCGCCGCTGGAGAGCTTGAGGTGGAGGTTGCCGTTGACGGTCTGATCCGCGTCCGTGGAAAGGTCGATCGTGACACCGGCCGACGTCGTCAGAGAAAAGTCCAGCGTGTCCACACCGCCGCGTGCATCGTCGATGGTGATGGTGCCCAAGTTACTGTCAGCGTCGATCTGGTAGCTGTCGTCCTGGTTACCGCCCACCAGCCGCTCGATTTCACTGAAAGGCCGGCCATTGAGGCTCCTCGTCGCGCCGAGAATCCAAATGTTGGTAAGATCGCCACCCACCAGCGAGTCCGCGCCTTCGCCACCTTTGATCTCACCGCTAAGCGAGCCACCACCGAGCAATTTGAAACTGTCGTCACCGCTGCGGCCGGTGAGGTTTTCGAGGCTGTCGAAGAGGCTGATACTATTGGCGAAACCGGCGTTGGCGTTGTTGATCGTCCAGTCGGTCGGGGCGTCCGGTCCGATCAGGGTGTCCGTTCCAAGGCCGCCGTGGATCGTCAGAGGTTTGGTCAGGGCGTCCGCCGTGAAGCTGTCGTTGCCGCCCGCGCCATCGACCACCAAGCCCAAAACGCCAGAAGTCGCGTCGCCCAAAGTGAGCTTCTTCAAAACCGAAGCGTTGTCGATGTAAGTGAGGTCAACGATCACGCCACCGTTGGCCGACGCCGCAGTGGACGCGAGATGGATGCCCACGACATCGTCCGTGCCAGCGAAAGCGACGGTGTAAACACCAGCGACGTTCGTCATCACCGGATCTGCCGAAAGCAGCAAACGCGGCTCGAAGCTCTCAAGGTCGAAACGGCCCGGACGAACGGCGCGCTTTTTAGAGAGTTCCGCCCGTGCATTTCGTTCCCGCTTCCGTTCAAGGAGACGATTAAACCAACTGGCGAACGTAGAGGCTTTCATAAGGTGACGTTTTTCTATCCGAAAAGCCCCGCCCAATGCTCAGATGCTCGGGGGGAGCCTCAGGGGCTTCCGCAGGAGACACAATTTCGCCTCCTTTCGTCAAGAAAAATTAAGGGCATTTGCCCTCGTAAGCACAACCTCCGCTTATCCTGATCGATCACCCACAAATGAGAGCGCTTCCGCAAGCCACGTATCAGTCTTCAAGACCTCTTTTCGCTGCCGAAAAGCCATGCTCTGAGCGGAGCGTTGGGCAAAGGTGATCGCGGTTGCCACCAGCGGTTTCGCCCCCGGCAAACCGCGCCGCACAGCTTGTCGCGCCTTCTCGCGGACCAGCGGTGCGGCAAAACGGGCGAGAATTTCATCCTCAACGCTGACGAATGCCTGCGCGCTGCCCGGATCACCCTGCCGGCCGGCCCGACCATAAAGCTGGCGGTCGATCCGCTGCGACTCGTGCCGTTCCGTGGCGATCACATGAAGACCGCCCGCTTCACCCACCCGGGCACCGAGCTTAATGTCAGTCCCCCGCCCCGCCATATTCGTGGCGATGGTGATCCTCCCAAGCTGGCCCGCGCTTGCCACGATCTGCGCCTCCTCGCGATGGCGCGTCGCATTCAACAGATTGAACGGCAGCCCTTTGGCGCGCAGTTCCGTTGCGAGCATTTCGCTCGCCTGCACGGTGCGCGTGCCGATGAGCAAGGGCTGCCCTGTCTGATGCCGCCGCTCGATTTCGGCCACAACCGCTGCCCATTTGGTCTCGAAATCGGGAAAGATCTGGTCCGGCAGTTCCCGCCGCTGGCACGCGCGGTTCGTGGGGATCGCCACCACGGGAATCCGGTAGATGTGCCAAAACTCCGCAGTCGCTTCGCGGCCCGTGCCGGTCATCCCGGAGAGCCGGTGGAACAATCGGAAAAACCGCTGAAAGCTGATCCGCGCGAGCGTTTCATCGAGCGGCGACATTTCCAACCCCTCCTTGGCCTCAATCGCCTGATGCAGCCCCTGCCGCCATTTCCGCATCGGCATTAAGCGCCCGGTTGACTCATCGACGATGACCACTTTGCCGTCGTCGATCACATACTGTTTGCCGTTCAGGAAAAGCTCACGGGCGGTAAGGGTTTGCTTGATGAGTTCCGTCCGCCGCGAAGGCGCGCGCCACAGGCCGGGCAACTGACCACTCAACGCGTCCATCTTCTCGTGGCCAGCAACGAGCAGCTCGATCTCGCGATAGCGCAGGTCCACGCGGTAATCGACGCCCGGCAGAAACCGCGAGGCAATCGACCAGGCGGTGTGATAAACGCCATCCCCGCGCTCGTTTCCCTCGGAGCCCGCAATGATCAGCGGAGTCACCGCTTCATCGATCAGCACGCTGTCCGCTTCATCCACAATCGCCGTGTGCAGCCCCCGCATCACGGCGTCGTTCCTCGTCGGATCGTTGGCTTTCCACACCGCCCGGATCATCCGACGCCCGGCATGCTGCAGCTCACCCAAGCAAAGCCGGTCCCGCAGGAAATCCGCGGCGAGTTCCTTGCTCGTCGTGTAAGTCACGTCCGCCGCATGGCCTCGGGCGCGTTCCGCCCGGGGCATCTCGCCTGTCACAAACCCGACCCGAAGGTCGCAGTATTCATAAAGTGAGCGGAGCCATTCCGCGTCGCGCTGAGCGAGGTAGTCATTCACCGTAACGAGGTGACACGGCCGGCCCGTCCAGCCAGCGAGAATCGCCGCCAACCCAGCGGTCAGCGTCTTGCCTTCGCCCGTCGCCATCTCCGCCAGATAACCCCGATGCAGCGCGAGCGCGCCCATCAATTGCACCGGGAACGGCCTCAATCCGGTCTGGCGCACCGAGGCTTCACGAATCGCCGCGAGGGCTTCCAGCACATGCGCTTCCGCCCGTCGCGGCTGACGGCGAAAGGTTTCGCGGAACTCTGTGAGCCGTTCCCTCAGCCGCGCGTCATTCAGATCGGCGAACTGTGAACCGAACGCGTCAATTTTCTCCGCGTCCGCCCGCAGCGAGGCGAGAAGGCCACCGCGCCGCCGGCAAACGCCGATGAAACCATCGACCATCGCATCCAGTCCGCTCGTGATCTTCGGCGGCTGCCGGACATTGCACAGCCGCTGCTCCCAAGTCAGCGCACTCACAGGCCGTAGCGCTGTTGGAGCAGTTGATCGAGCTTGCGCAGCCACTGTCGCAGCAGCGGTTCCGGTGGAAGCTCGAAGCGGATTCTCCCGGAGCGGCCATCCATCAGCGTGACGCCCGACGTCGCACCGACCGCAGCGCGCATCTCGAAGAATGGTTCGCGCGCTGTCAGCCCCGAGGCGTCGGTGGAAGCCACCGCCACTTCACCGCCGGATCGCCAGCCGAGCGCCGCGGAAGGCAGCGTTTTTCGATCCGCGGGAATGACCTTCCGCGCATTGACCGGGAGCGCCACCCCCGCCCGGCCAAACAACCGCACTTCCCCCGAGCGAATCTCGCCCGCAAACAGCCGCGATGCTTCCTCCTGCGAAATGATCGCGCAAAATTGGAACGCGCGCGGATTGGCGACTTCGCCTAGCATTTTCCCGCGAGCCAGCCAGGAGCCTTCATAGTCCTCGACCTCCCGCTCGATCCAAATGCCGTCGTGAGGCGCGCGGATCACGAGATTCTCCTGCTCCTTTAGCAATTTCGCCCGGCGTTTCTCGATCGCCACGATCCGGCTTTCGATCGGCTCAAGATCCGAAATCGCCTCCTGCTCTGCCTGAGCGCGCCGTGCCATGGCCTCATCGAATTCCGCCTGTGCCGATTGCAGATTGAGCTCCAGTTCGTAATTCGACAGCCGCACGAGCGGATCGCCCAATCGAACCGTCTGACCTGGCTTCGCGACGATCTCCTCCAGTCGTCCCGGCGTCTCCGCACTGATGATCCGGTGTTCGACCGATTCGAGAATTCCCGGCGCGCGAAAGCGGCTTGGTGCCGGCACAATTCCAAGACCGATGAAGATTAGCCCCAGACCAAGCACGGACACCAAAACCGCGCGTCCCCGCTGCCGGCCGAGACGCGGACTGGTCGCAAGATACTTCGCCAGCCGCACGATCGGCACGACCAGCCACGAAGCGGCACAAACGATCGCCATGATTACGCCGAGAATAAGAAAGCTATCCGAGAGAAGCAGGACGATCGCCGCGAAAACGAAGATCCGGTAAATGTTGCTAGTCAGTCCATAAAACGTCAGCCACGCTGCTTCGCGAAGGGTCCACGACTGGCTCCGTGCCTGCGTGCAACCAAACAAGTAACGCTCCGCCAGATAGGTGAGTTGCCGTGTCGCACGCTGTTGAAGATTCGGAATATCCAGCAGGTCCGAGAAGATATAGTAGCCATCGAAGCGCAGGAGCGGATTGACGTTAAAAACAACCGTCGAGACCGATGCCACTAAGATGACATTATAAGCGAGGCCATTGATCGTGCCCGGTCCCGTATAGGCCCAGACGACCGCAGCGATGGCGGCGACGAACAGTTCCGCGATCATTCCAGCCGCTCCGACAAACGCGCGTTTCCACCGACTTCGAAAAGCCCATGAAGACGTCGTGTCCACATAAGGCACCGGCGTGAAAATCATCAGCATCAAACCCATGACATGCACTTCGCCACCCAGCCGCCGGCACACACACGCGTGCCCAAATTCATGCAGCGCCTTCACCACAACGAAACTCAGGTAAAGCAATGCTATATTCCCGGGCGCAAGCATAGCCTGACTCTGATCCCTAAACGTGGGTGCATGGTCGATGACCATCTTAAGGCCGAAGACCACGACACCCAGCCAGATGATCGCACCCACCGGACTGATCACGCGGCGCAACAGCGGCAGAATCGACTTTAAGAACGCATCCGGATCGAGGAGCGGAATCCGCGAATACATTACGTTCATCCATCGCGAACGGGTTTCCTGCTCGCGCCGTTTCCTGTATCGCTCGAAGATCTTTTCGCCGTCTGGCGGTAGATTGGAATGCAATAGGTTGCTCGCGTTCAACTGAGCCAGAAGGCGGATCACGTCTTCCTGCCCAGGCGCATCCTCCGGGTGAGCCTGCACACACTCATGCCACACGGATTCCACCGTGCGATTCGACCTTAGTCGGGCGACGAACTCATAGGCTGCCGGCTGTAGTCGGAAGAACTGATTATTGAAGGCATCGTGCAGCACATAACAACGCTCGCCGCGGAAGTATTGCCGCTGCACCTGCACATGCGGTCGCAAAGCCACGCAATGGTCGGCGACCCGGTACCACGATTCGCTAAAGGTCGTCGCTTCACTCATAGCCTACCACCAGAAATACATGCGCAGGAAATCCATCGTCCTATGAGTTACCACCCACAATAGACTACGCTTACCCACTTCCAACTTTGCCACCCCGCTCATGCCCGGTCGCATCCACGGCTGAGGGGGGCCCTCAAAGTCACATCGGGCGATATAGATGTTGGCGTTATCCTTCGCTTGAGCCGCTGGCTCCACGGACCGGATGTGAACCGGAAAGGTTAGCTTAGGCAGGCTGGCAAACGCGATCTCACCCCGGCCACCTTCCCGGACATCCTCCACGTCACGTTCATTGACCTCGCACTCCACATAGACACGATCTGTGCGCGCAATCTTAAAAAGCACATCCCCCTGCTTCACCGGCGCACCGATGCGTTTGCGCAAATCTCCCTCGACCACCGCTCCAATGAACGGCGCAAGGAGTGTCGCCTGATTTCGATGAAACCGCAGCAAGTCCAGCTTCACCCGCACCTGTTCCGCTTGCGCCTCCGCGATCCGCATATCCGCGATCTTTTCCACGGCCCGCGCCTTTTCAATTTCCCGCAAATACCGCGCTCGATCCGCGACCGCCTCTGCTTCCCGCAATAGTAATTCCCGGGTATCGAGAGTAGCCAGCACGGCACCCTGTTCCACCCGGTCACCCACTTCCACCTTCACCTCTTCGATATAGCCATCGAAGGGAGCGGACACGAATCCGGCATCCTGCGTCCGCAGGGAAAAGGGCGCTTCCACACGGTAGTTCCAGTGCCCGAAAATCAGCACTCCCAGTGCAATAGTCGTCAGCACACCCACTAACTTTGCACCCGTATGCTCCGGCCCCGCCAGCCACTTCACCCGCTCCCGCGCCACCGTCGCCCAGCGTGCGCCAAACCAGCGATCACTGCGTTTCAGATCCGCCAGACGCCGCATCGCCATTTCCCCGCAGAGCGCCAGGAGGCGAAGCTCTACTTCATTAAAAGCATACTTGTCCCGCTCGCAGGTCAGCACCGCGACCGGCTCCCCGTCCACCCGCAACGGCAACGAGCACACAAATGCCACCCGGTGCGCCTCGGCCAGCCGGCCATGATCGCGCGTCACCAAACGCTGCCGCTCCGGTTCCGGCCAGACGATGATCTCATCCTGATCGAGCGCCTCTTCCATCGCCGCCTCCAGCGTCTTCACCGCCTCCATCTTCTTTTCAAAACGCTCGCTGTGACTCATCGCGCGCAGCCCGACATATTCATGATCGAGCCATCCCAAACTCACCCGATCACAACGATGCCGCGCCGCCAGTTCATTGCAGAAAGCCATCGCCGCCGCCATGAAACGCTCGTGCGCATTCACCTGCGTCATCAAGTCCAGCACCGACGCGAAATGCGAGACCGCCGTCTCCGAGCGGGTCGCCTGCATTTGCAGCCGATGAATCGCCGGCAGATGCGAGAGCAGCCTCAGATGGCGAAGTGATTCCTCCGCAGAAGCCGATGTAACGCCAGTCAGGAGAAACGCCGCGACCCAAGCTTCAGACTGCTGATCCATGACCAACCGCACGGCCAGAAAAAAATCACCCACCGCCGCCGTGCCCGCCTGAACACCGCGGCAGACCCCACCATGCTGCACCGCCGCTTCCGCCAAATCGCCAGCCACACGGGCAAAACTCTCAGCCGCTCCCTTGGCGGCGGAATCGGAAGGCCAGCTCATTACCTGCTTCCATCCGGGCGACTCCTTCGGCCCTTCACACAGCAGCACAGCGAGGCGGGCCTCCACCACGTTCGTCAAGATGGACAAACACGTCTCCCAGAAACTCTTGGGCGATCCCGCCAAGTCAGGCAAACGTTCAAGGGCAGACAGAGCTTCCGCAAAACGGTCAGGATGGCTGAGTTTGTTCGACATTCGGTGAGGGGAACTGAATCGCGACTGAGGTCTCTCGCGAGGGAAAAGTGCGAAGCACACCAAAGCAACACCGGATGACGGCGTATTGTCACAGTAAAACCGCCAGACCCACTTTTTCCCTTCACGTTTTCTGAAAGCCAACTTCATCCCTCTGCACGCCGATGGTAGTCGGAGGCTGAGATTCACTCGCTTCGCCGATCGTGTATAATTGAGTGGTTCAGACCGTCGGGCATCGCAGCCAGCCCCCATTACCTCATCCGCTCGCCCTCGTGCGTTTTGCGGGTGGAGTTTTCTCTCGTTGAAACGCCGCTTCGCGTCGGCTGAATCTGACACGGGCAGCCGGCGCGAATCACCAGCGCGCGTTTCGGCGAAGGAGTGGCGGCTGGCTACGGCATCATGGACGACAATTTTTCTTACATCGGCACACAGGAAATCTGGGGCGGCGAGAAGGCCGTTGGTCTTTCGCATTCCGACCGTCGCCAGCATCTCTACCTCATCGGGAAAACGGGCACGGGAAAAACGACGCTGCTTCGCAACCTGATCGTCCAGCATCTCGCCGCCGGGCACGGCATCGGGTTGATTGATCCGCACGGGGATCTCGCGGAGGAACTGCTCGACTGCATCCCGCCGCATCGCGCCGACGATCTCGTCTATTTTCATCCGGGCGATCTCGACTTCCCCATCGGCCTCAATCTCCTCGCCAATGTTGCGCCCGACGACCGGCATCTCGTTGCCAGCGGGATCGTCGGCGCGTTCAAAAGCATTTGGCGCGACTCGTGGGGCCCGCGCCTCGAATACATCCTCTACAACGCCGTCGCCGCGCTGCTCGATTGCCCGAATACTTCCCTGCTCGGCGTGAACCGCATGCTCACCGACGCCGACTATCGCCGCCGCATCGTGGCGAAAGTGCGCGACCCATTCGTGCGCGCTTTCTGGACTGACGAATTCGAGAACTACGACGCGCGCTTCCAACGCGAAGCCATCGCGCCGATTCAGAACAAGCTCGGCCAGTTCCTGCTCAATCCCGTGGTCCGCAACATCCTCGGCCAGGTGCGCGCGAAAGTGAGCCTGCCCTTCATGATGAACACGGGCCGCATCTTCATCGCCAATCTCTCCAAAGGCCGGCTCGGTGCAGACAAGGCCAACCTGCTCGGCAGCCTGCTCACCACGCAGTTCCAGCTCGGCGCGATGGCCCGCGTGAACCAGCCCGAGTCCGAGCGCCGCGACTTCTTTCTCTTCATCGACGAATTTCACAATTTCACCACCGATGCCTTC
>JANNWY010000276.1:0-6780 GCA_031409335.1 Chthoniobacteraceae bacterium
AATCGAGGAGCATCTGCAGGTTCACAATGCCGATCCCAAACCCATCCTTTGGACGGCCGCTGCCGCAGACATACTCGAAAAGGTTAAGCGGGGTCGCCGCAAACTCGATAAAGTGCAATCTGCTTGACGGACTACACTAGACTTCATAGGACAAAACACAAACGACTCCGACGATCTTGCCTTTTTCCAAAAGTTTTTCGAGCAACTTGACGTTATCTTAAGAGGGGCGTCTCAGGAGCCGTATGTCAAAACCATACTGCAACTGCAAGACGGCTTGCCTCCGGAGAACAAGCAGGACCAACTCAGGGGTATCGCTAGTGCGGCAATGAGGGCTTATGCGGCCACGGCGCGCCGGACTGGAATGGATGAGGCAGCGGTCCCGGCGCTTTTGCGGAAACTCGATCATTCTAACTACGACATTGCCATCGACGCCGCGCGGGCTTTGAAAGAACTCCAGTCTTCCGCAGCCGTTGAAGCAATCGTGGCAAGGTTGCGCGCGGACGAAGCAAAGTTCCCTCCCGGCCCGTGGGATCCCACTATCGACCGACATTTGGCGGAAGTCGGCGGGCACGACACGCGGCTGGGAAAGGCGCGCATCTATGTTGACGTTCTCGCCACGATGAAAACCGCCGAGGCCAGGGCCGCAGCGGCGGCGACGCTGGATCGGTGGGAAGCCATTTACAAAAAGCACGCGCAGCGCGACGCCATCCTCCTTGCTCTTGGTGTGGCGAAGCAGCGGGAGGAACTTACTAGAACGGCTGGCGAAGTTGCCGCCGCCGAGCCTCCATCATCCGAGGCAAATCGAGAAGCGGTGCTGGCAGCGGCACCATCCATTCCGACTGCGCGAAAGGAAGCGCCGACAACCTTGGCTGCAACTCCCGCTGCCGTTGACTCATCCAGTCCTTCCCTTGCAACCCTGTGGACATGCGCAACCGTGGCGGTCGCCTTGTTAGTTAGTCTGGTCGTCTTCTGGAAACGCCGCACCTAACCGCCGCGTTGCCGTTAAGTGTGGCGGCGTCCCGCCGCGCAAGTGTTAGCCACGAGGGAAAGGGTCGGTCCGTGCATATGCGCAAAAATGCGTTTGCCTCTCGATTGGGGCAGGAAACGGGAAACTCGCGAGCGTGGCCCAGCCCGCCGCGCAGGCGCGCACTGCCTGCGTTCGTCCAACCCAGCTTTCTCGCGCGTGACGCTGCCTGCGGGGAGCCGCCCCCGGACCCAAACCCTTCCCGCTCCGCCAACCGCACGGCTGTGATGCCGACAGAGTTCAGGCAAATTTCCAAACAACCCGGATGAAAACTGCGCGACCAATCCAGCTCGCGCGCGACCTGAAAATCATGCCACTCGATACTCACGCCATGCTCGGCGATGCAGCCAAAAAGTAAGGGGAAAGGGTCGGTCCGTGCATATGTGCAAAAAGGCGTTTGCCTCTCGATTTGGCAGGAAACGGGAAACGCGTGAGCGTCGCCCATCGAGTTCGCGATCCACTTGAAAGTCATGCCACTCGACACTCACAACATGCTCCACGACGCCGCCAAACAGCGGACGCCAAGTGTGCCATCGACGTTCCGCCACACCTCCGCCTTCACGCGCGAGGCGACCCGCGCGGACCTCTGATTTATCTCGTCGAAGCCTCGAACGATCTCAAGCCCTGGACGGACCTCGTCCGCAGCGTCGCCGGTGCAGTCTCCGCGAGCATCGGCGCGGCGGCGACGGTGAGCGGGAGCGGCGGCGTTGTGAAAAGTGTCATCATCGACGCCGCGCCGAATCCCGCGGCATGGCCGACGCGTTTTCTGCGTTTGCGGATCACGGTGCGGAGGCGCGGCGCTCCAGGGCGGGCGGCTCAATGTGCTCGAAGCCGCCGCCGCCCGCGCTCCGAAATCTCCCGCGGTCGGTCGTTTTGAAAAAGTTCGCGATGCTGAAATTGCAGCGATAGCGGCTCCGTCACGGCTATTCCCGCAAATCGAACGCGTAGATTTCGCCCGCGTTGCTGCGCACGAAGAGCCGGCCGTTGGCGAGCGTCGGCGTGGCGTAGCATTTCCCTTCCACGGCTTTGAAACGTGCTGCCGGTTTCAGCGCGTCGAGCGTCGCGGGAGCGAGGACGCTTTCGCCGTCGCGCGTGAGGAAAATCCAGTGACCATCGGCGAGGATAAAGGTGCCGATCGGGACCGTATCGCTTACCCAGCGGCTCTCGCCCGTGGCTGCGTCAAGGCAGGTGAATTCGACGTGGCCGCGGCGTTTTTCGTTGAAGGCGAAAAGCGCGCCTTCGTGCAGGATCGCGTTGTTGAAAAGCAGCGCGAATTGTTTGTGCGTCCATACTTCACGGACGTTCGGCACGGAGCCCGCGTCCCAATCGAGCAGCTTCGCGAGATCGGTGCCGGTATTGCTCACGAGCAGTTTATGGCCGACGAAAACGGGCGTGAGCGCGTTCGTGAAATCGCGTGAAGTCGTGCGGTGGGAGAATATCACGCGGCCATCCGCCGGATCGAAAACATCGAGCGCTTCGCCTTTGAACATCGCGACGAAACGCTTTCCATCGCGCGTGAAAATGCGCGCCGAGCTGTAGCCCGCCTCGCCCGATCCCGCGCGCCACTTTTCGTCTCCCGTCGCCGCGTCGAGTGCGACCGTGGAGCCGGACTTTTCCGGCGGACAACCGATGTCGAGAAACACCTGCCCGTCGGCGATGAGCGGCGATTGCGAGTAGCCGTACACCGGGCGCTTGCCGCCGAGATCGGTCACGAGATTTTTTCGCCAGACGAGCTGCCCGTTCGTTGCATCGAGGCAGAGGAAATCGCCTTCGCGGCTCAGTGCGAAAACGTGCGCGCCGGCGACTGTTGGCGTCGCCCCGGGGCCGTTTGGCACGATCGGCATTTCGTGCGCGTCGCTCTTGCACGGAAAGCTGAATTTCCAAAGCGGCGCGCCCGTCGCCGCGTCGAGCGCCATCACCTGATCGGTGCCCGCGCCGTCATTTCCCTGGGTGAAGAGGCGGCCATTCACGACGACTGCGGAACTCATCCCCTCGCCCGCTTGCGCGCTCCAGAGCTTGCGCGGCGGCGTGGTGTTCCAATCCTTGCGCCAGCCTTTCTCGGCGGAAATGCCATCGCGTTCCAGCCCGCGCCATTGCGGCCACGCGATCCCGCCCGGCTCGCTCGGTGCCACGCTGGCAGCCTCGTGCTTCGCGGAAATCACCGCGGCTGCTTTCGCGGGCGCGGCGTTGAGCGAGACGAGTTCGAGTTCGCGGATGTGACCTTTTCGATTCGATCCACCGACTGCCACGAGACGTCCGTCCGCCATCGGCAGCAGTCGGTGGAAAAAGCGCGCGGGCGTGAGTTTCGCGATTTCCTCCCACGATTTTCCATCGGCACTGAGCGTCGAGATTTTCCCGGAAAGCGGACTCGCCAGAACGCGACCATCCGCAAAGCAACCCGCGATGCCAAACCCGGCCATCGAGCCATCGGGAAGGTCCGGCCCTTTGCCCCATTCGCCAGTCGCGATCTCGCACCAATCGACCGCGCGTGACGGCTCGTCCGCGCCATCCATGCCGCCGAGAAACCACAGGCGTTTTCCATCCGCGACGGTCGCGATGGCGCGACGCTCGAACGGCTGCGCCTGTTTCTGCCAGCCTTTGTCGAGCGACTTCAGATCGAGCGAGAGAAGATTCTTTTCCCATGTCGCCTCCGCGCCTTCGCCATCATCCCCCGCGAGCCGCCAGCCGCCACCGACGTAAATCTTGTCGCCAACGATCACCGCATCGTGACTGGAACGCGCCTCGGGAAGCGGCGGGAGCGCGTCCCATGTTTGCGTGGCGGGATCGAAACGCATGACCTCCGCGGTCGAGTGCAGATCGTTTTTTTCACCCTTCGCATTGCGCGCGTTCAAGCCGCCGACGCGGATGATTTTTTCTTCATGCGCGACGAGCGAAACGCTGAGCAGCGCGGTGCCGCCGGGGAGTTTTTCCCAGGCCGTGCCATCGGGCAGTTTCAGGCGAAAGAAATCGCCTTTCACGCATTCGCGATCGAACTCGTGAGCCTTGCCGGTATTGCCGCCATAGACGTAGAGAAAGCCATCCGCGAGCGCCGCGCCGAAGCTGGTGGCGGGTTGCGGGAGCGGTGGCAATTCGGCGGAAGAGGTGACTGCGAAGAGCGCGCAGAGCGCGAAGGTTGAGCGGAGTAGTTTCATGAATTTTTGCGCACTGCATTGGGTGACCGCCGCCAAAGCAGCGAAAAGCCGAGCACCGCGAGCATAGCCGCGGATGGTTCGGGAACAGCGATCGCGTTTGCGGGCTCAGTTGCCGATGCGTCGGTGAAGCCAAAATCTGATTCGACCAGCGCGGCGCCGGTGGTTGCAGAAAGTTCCACGATGCCGCCCGCGCCGATATTCAAGGCGGTGAGATTGCCGATGGAGTTGCGCAGGATCAACTTGGCTCCTGTCGAGACGCTCACTTCGCGCGTCCCCGTCGGCGCCGTCCCCGCGGCGATTTCGAGGATGCCTCCGCTCACTATCGTGTCGCTGAGATACGCCTTGTTCGCGCCGGAAAAAACCACGCGGCCCGCGCCGGTTTTCGTCAGCGTGAGCGCATTGTTTCCGCCGGAAACGGCTCCGGTGAACGTCACAAGATCGTTCGCATTTTCCGCATGAAGGGAGAGCGCGCCCGCGGTGGATTGCAACGTCACCGCGCCGGAAAAAACCGCCCCCGCGCCGGTATTTTGTCCGCCGATTTTTTTTGGGTCATCGCCATTCAAGATGCTGAACGCGCGCGCGACACTGAACGCACCTTCGACAAGCACTGCCGCTTCCTCCGCGTCGAACGTGCCGCCCGTTCCGAGCCTCACAGTGCTGCTTCCATTCCCGAGCGTACCTGCCGATCCGCCCGGCGCGTTTCCTTTTAGGATGAGCCGTCCGCTGACCACCGACGCGGTTCCGGTGAAGGCATTGGTGCCGCTGATTTCGAGCGTGCCGCCATCGAGCGTCATCGTCCCGGCGAAAGAATTATTCGCCGTGAGGCGCAGCAGGCCATCTCCCAATTTTACAAAACCGCTCGTTCCGCTCACCGGCCCGGCGAGCGTGACGGACGCACCCGTCGCGATCTCGTTGAGATTGAAACTGCCGATCTGATACGGCGCGGAGATCGTGTGGCTGCCAGCGTTTGCGGTGATGCCCGTGTTCACTTTCAAAATGCCGCCGCCACTCGCGCCGATCGCAAATGCGCCAGGCGCGTTCAGCTTCAACTCGCCAATCTCGCGCGTCCCGCCATTGATGGTGAGGCCGCTGCCGCTCGCGATCACGATGTTCCCGCCGACTGGCCCGACGGTGCCTCCGGACCAGTTCGCGCCCGCGCTCCAGTTTCCACTCGCCGCCGCCCAAGTCCGTGCGCTCGCGACGGCCTCGGTGTAGGTCGGCGCGGCATCAAGCATCATTTCCTGCATGGATGTGCTGCTGCCGCTCGCCGTGAATTTGATCGTGTAATTCGTCACGCCGAGCCCAGTGAGATTCCACTGCGCGGCGGTGCGATTCGTGGTGCCGCCAAAGCTGCTGCCGCTCGATTTGTATTCGGTGATGAAATTCGCGGGCGCGATCTGCGCGCCACCGGGCGTGACGAGCCGCAGCGTCGCGAAGTCGATGAGCGTGCCATCCGTCTGCCACTGCAAAACGACCGTGCCCGCGGTGAAAGGCGTGGCGTCCGCGAGTTCGTATCCGGTCGTGCCGCCGGGGCTGTAGATGTTTCCCGCCATGCCGGGGCCGATGATGAATGCGCCCGGCTCCAGCACTTGTTTCAATGTCGGATTTGCCGCGTCCCAAAATGCGTAGGGATCGCCCGGGTTCGCATTCGCAGGCGGTATCGCGCCGACTTCACTCGCGAGCGCACCTTGGCCGTTTGGCGCAGCGAAGTCCGGAAAATTGATCCCGTTGTATGGCGAATAGAGCACATCCCAATGCGAGAACTCCGTGCCCGCCGTGCCGCGCCAGGCAGGCGTGCGGAAGATCGGTGCTGGCGTGGTGAAAAAGGATTGCGCGGGCAGCGTCGCGATTCCCACTGCAAATGCCGTGAGCGTGAAGAGGAGTCGTTTCATGGCATCAGCGCGGGACGATGAAGACCTCGTTGTTGCGTTCGGCGGCGGTGTTTGACCAGTGGCGCATATCCTGGAGTTCCGTTTCATCCAGCATCCGCACGCTGCCATCGAGGAAGGCGCAGACCGCGCGGCCATCCCATCGCGGCGCGACGTTTCCAAAACTGGAGGAAGGCCGGTCCTCGTCGAATTTGTCGCTCCACTTCGTGCGCCAAACTTTTGGCGGCTTGACGAGAAAATGACCGGCAATTTCTTCGTCGCCCGCGCCTTGTTTCATCCGCGCCGAGGCAAAGACGATGAGGTTGCCGGGCCGCACCGCCTGAGACAGGCGGGTGACGACATCGGACTGAAAATGGCCGGTGGGCGAGCCGGATTCAAAATAGAGCGACCTCGTCCCGTCATCGTATCCTCCGACACAGTAAGCATTGAGCCCGAGGGCGGGATGCAGGCTGACCCGGTATTGATACTCGAACGAATCCCTCGCCAGCGGATCGGTCGCCAGCTTGTTGTCATTCAACAGGAATATCCCCTCCGGCTGCTCCCCCAAATACGGAGCCAGTCGCCACGGATAGCGACAGCACATTTCACCCGACACCGTGCGACCGCTTGGCAGCGTCACCTCCTGCACCGTCTTGTCGTAGCCGCGCAGCAAGTCCCCATCGTGGTCGTTCGGATAGGTAGGGCCTGTCCCACCGGTGACCGATTTCGTTAAGCC
>JANNWY010000277.1:0-1821 GCA_031409335.1 Chthoniobacteraceae bacterium
GTCTTCAGCTTTTGCTCCACTTCCGCGACGAAGCCGCCGAGGTCGCGGTCCTGCACATTGGCCTGCACGAAGGAGCGCAGCTTGCCGTTCTCGCTCGCGATTTCGTTCGCGCCGACTTCGCGCGTGATCTTCGCGACGAGGCCGAGCGGGATGTAAGTGGGCGGCGTCTCGCCCGCGCCCATCGCCCCAGCGGCGGGCGCGGCGGCACCGGCCCCCATTCCGCCGCCCATGCCTCCACCCGCGGCGGCAGGTGCGCTGGGCGTCATGCCGGCGCGGGTGGCGATGAGGATGCGGCCAAGTTCCTCGATGTCATCGCGCTCGCTGCGCTCAATGCGGACCTGGATGGGAAAACGTTCGCGGCCCTCGATGGTGACGCTCACGTTCTTCCCGCCGATGGCGACCTCGACGGCATCGAGCACGTCACGCGCGCTGAGGCCGTAGCGGGCCATCGCGCGGCGATCCACTTTCACATTGAGATACGGCTTGCCCTGCACGCGCGAGGGCGAGACGCCCGCTGCGCCGGGGATGCTCTTTATCAGCGCCTCGACTTCGTAGGCTTTGCGCTGAATCGCATCGAGGCTGTCGCCATAAATCTTCACGCCGACCTGCGCGCGGATGCCGGTGTAGAGCATCAGGATGCGGTTCTCGATGGGCTGCAAAAACGCGGGCACGTAGCCGGGGACGAGCTTCATCTTTTCGGTCAGCTCGGCTTTCAGTTTTTCGACTGTCATGCCTTCGCGCCACGCGGGGTTGCGCTTCACGGTGAAGCGGCCCGAGGGGATGTATTCGGGCTTCAGCATGATGGTCGTCTCCAGCATCTCCGTCGGCGCGGGATCGGTCGCAGTCTCGAAACGGCCGAGTTTGCCCGCGACGCTGGCGACTTCCGGCGTCTGCGCGATCACGCTGTCCTGCCACGACATCACGCGCTGGATTTCCGTGAGGCTGGTCTTCGGCAGCAGCACGGGCATATAGAGCAGGCTGCCTTCATTGAGCGGCGGCATGAACTCTTTGCCAAAGCCCGCGGTGAGCGTGGCGGTGCGCTCCCAGCCAGCATCGCGCAGTTGTTTCACCGTCGCGCGCGGCAGGCCGAAGGCGACGAGCAACGCGCTCGCGAGGATGAGCAGCGCAGCGGTAAGCACGATAGCGCGATGGCGAAGCGCCCAATCGAGCGTCGGCGTGTAGATGCGCAGCAGCACCTTCATCACCCAGTTATTTTCTTCGGCATGAAACGGCCCGCGCACCAGCCACGCGCAGAGCACGGGCACAAAGGTCACGGCAAGCAGCGTGGAGCCGATCATCGCAAAGGTCTTGGTGAAGGCGAGCGGGTGGAACAGTTTCCCCTCCTGCCCGGTGAGCGCGAAGACCGGGACGAAGGCGAGGATGATGATCGCCATCGCGAAGAAGATGGGCCGCCCGACCTGGCGGCACGCGGCGAGCGCGGTGTGCCACGTTTCGTCCGAAGTAAGCTCGCGCCCCTTTTCCTCCGACTCGCGCTCGCAATGGCGGATGACATTTTCCGTGACGACGATGGCCGCATCCACGAGCACGCCGATGGCGATGGCGATGCCGGTGAGCGACATGATGTTCGACGTGATGCCGAACTGCTTCATCAGGAAGAACGAGATGAGGATCGAGATCGGCAGCGGCAGCGTGACGATGAGGATGCTGCGGAAGTGCCAGAGGAAGATGATGTGCGCGAGGGTCACGAGAATGATCTCCTCGAAGAGCGCGTGCTTGAGCGTGTCGATGGTGTGGCCGATCAGCTCACTGCGGTCGTAGAAAGGTTTGATCGTCACGCCCGGCGGCAGGCTCGGCGCGAGC
>JANNWY010000278.1:0-94219 GCA_031409335.1 Chthoniobacteraceae bacterium
TCAGACCGGCGAAGCGGACCGCAACGAACTCGACCTGCAACTGGTCGCGCCGAAGTTCGACCTGCCGCTGGAGAACATCACCTGGCGCGTTTACCTGAACGAAAAGTGGAAGCTCACCAAGTGGACCGGCTCGCTGCAAAAGCAGCGCGATCAAGTCGTCTCGCGGGCCGCGGCGATCGACGTGCAGACCTATCTGCAAAGCGAGGCCACCCAGCAACGCGAGAAAACCAAGGCCGCCGAGCAGATGCTCGCCCTCGGCAACAGCGCCTTGCAACAGGGCGATCCGCAGCAAGCCCGCCGCGCGTTTAACTCCGCCTACGGCCTGAGCCAGCACGACAACGCCTTCAACGAAGACGCCCGCGTGCAACTCCACAATCTCAAGCTCCAGCAAGCCGTCGTTGGCCTGAACGTGCGCAACGGGATCGTCGCCCGCGAGCCCGACGCACTAACTGGTAAACTTCGCGCGAGCGGCAATAAGGATGCGAACTACACTCAACAAGAAGCGAAGCAACTCATCGACCTCAACGAACCTGCCGACAACGCCGCCTTCACCAAACTGGCCGAACGCCTCATCCAGCAACAAGACGCCGCGGTTTCCAACCCCACCACAATCCAAACCAGCATTCCCCAGCAAGGCCGCCTGCTCACGTTCAGCCGCAGCGTCGTTGTGGATCCAAATTGGGCAGACCTGAAGATCGGCCTCGAGGCGAAAGCGGTTTCATCCGCGGGGTGGTTCAAACGCCTGCTAATCCTCGCCAGCACCGCGTTGGTCCTCGGGATCTTCGCGAGCTTTGCGGGCGGGTTTCGCCGGAAACAACCGGCGGGCAATTAGTCGCGACAGAACCTCTCAGGAGATGATCCCGGCGGGTTTCAGCGCGCCGGTGACGACGCGCGGCGAAGCGCGGAAATGTAGGTGACAATTGGAAACTGTGCGTTCATCGTGCCGCACCCTCTCTCGAGCCAAACCCTCAGCACACCATGGCAAAATACGAATACATCGCACTCGACGCCCGCGGCCAGGAATCACGTGGCGTGATCGACGCATCCAATCCCAACGAAGCCGTCGGCCAGTTGCGCCAGTCCGGCTTTTTCCCGACCAGCGTGGTCGAGGAGGGCAAGGGCGCTCCGGCAGGGAAACAGACGAAGAAAGTGCAAAAGGCGATGAAGGCCGCTTCTGCTCCGAAGGCGAAGGGCGGCATCCAGCTTTTCACTAAGAAGACGGTGAAAAGCAAAACGCTCATGATTTTCACCCGCCAGCTCGCGACACTGATCGACGCCGGCCTGCCGCTGCTCCGCGGACTCACCGTGCTCGCGAAACAGGAAAAGGATCTCGTCTTAAAAAACACGATCAACTCGCTCGCCGACGCCGTGCAGGGCGGCTCGACCTTCTCGGAGTCGATGGCGCAGCACCCGCGCATCTTCAACAAACTCTACATCAACATGGTGAAGGCGGGCGAACTCGGCGGTGTGCTCGAGCTCGTGCTGAACCGTCTCGCGGAATTCCAGGAGAAGGCGCAGAAGATCAAAAACAAGGTCCTCTCCGCGATGGCGTATCCGGTCATCGTGCTCATCATCGCGATTGCGATCATGATGTTCCTGCTGGCGTTCATCGTGCCGAAGTTTGAGCAGATTTTCAAAGACATGCTCGGCGGAAAGCCGCTGCCGGCGCTCACGGAATGGGTCATCACGGCGAGCCGGGTGGTGCAGTCGCAGTGGTATTGGATCTTCGGCGCGCTCGTCGCGATCATCGTGGTTTACCGGGTCATCGCGCGCACGGAGCGCGGCCGGGTATTGCTCGACAAGATCCTGCTGCGCGCGCCGCTCTTTGGCGACCTCCAGAGGAAAAGCTCCATCTCGCGATTCAGCCGCACGCTCGGCACGCTCGTGACGAGCGGCGTCCCGATCCTTCAGGCGTTGAATATCACGCGCGATACCGCCGGCAACGCCGTCGTGGCGGAAGCGGTCACCAAAGTTCACGATGCCGTGAAGGAGGGTGAATCCATCGTCGCGCCGCTCGAGGCCAGCGGCGTATTTCCGCCGATGGTGATTTCGATGGTGGATGTCGGCGAGGAAACCGGACAGCTCCCGGAAATGTTGTTGAAGATCGCCGAGGTTTATGACGACGAAGTGGACAACGCCGTGGAAGGCCTGACGTCGCTGCTCGAACCGATCATGATCGTCTTTCTCGCGCTCATCGTCGGCACGATCGTCATCGCCTTGTTCATGCCGCTGATCGAGATCATCAAGAACATGAACAACTCGCAGTAACCGGACGGTAACAATCGCCGGTTAAGTTCAGCGTATGAAAATCGAAAACTCGTCCGAGTCAGGCTTCACCCTCATCGAGATGCTCACCGTCATGGCAGTCATCGGGATCCTCGCGGGGCTCATTGTGGGGGTGAATGCGTTTGTGCAGAGAAAATCAGCGATGGTGCGCGCCACTGGCGAAATCAAGACGATGGAGGCCGCCTGCGAAAATTACAAAGCGGACGCCGGCGACTATCCGCGCGACGTGGGTGGCGGCATCTCCTCGACCGATGACTTGGATCCGCGCATCGATGGCGATCCAACCATCGAGAAATACCGCAAAGCGTCGCTGCTGCTTTACAAGGAACTCAGCGGCGACAAGGACGCCGACGGCAAATCGAAGGACAAGCCGTATTGCGAATACAACCCCAATCAGCTCCAAAAGAACTCCTCCGGCGAAATCAAGTTCATCAAAGACCCATTCGGCAACTCCTATGGATACTCCACCGCCGGCAGGTTGCTGGAGGAAACGTATCGCGAGGCATTGCTGCGCGATCCATCGACGAGCCGTCCATCGGGATCGGACCTGAAAGGGTTTAGCCCAAACTTCGACCTCTGGTCCACCGGCGGCGTCATCTCGAAGACCGGAACCTCCGGCAGCGCGACCTCGTTGAATTCCGAGCGGAAGCGCTGGGCGAAGAACTGGTAGTCACCCCGGATTTCCGGGAGCGCGCACCAGCGCGCGCAGATTCGCCAACGTGTCCGCCTCGGCCGGATTCTTGTCCGCGCGCCTGCGATTTATCCGTGGAAAACGCACCGCGAGGCCGGCCTTGTGCCGCGCGGATTGCTGCACGGCTTCAAACGCCAGCTCGAACACAAGTTCCGGGCGCACCACGCGGATCGGGCCGAATCTATCGACCGTGTTTGCGCGCACGAACGCATCGACTTCGAGAATCTCCGCGTCGGTCAGGCCCGAGTATGCCTTTGCGACCGGCACGAGTTTGCCATCGTCCCAAAGGCCAAACGTGTAGTCGGTGAAAAGGCTCGCGCGGCGTCCGTGGCCGAGCTGCGCCTGGATGAGCACGGCATCGAGCATCAGCGGATCGATCTTCCATTTCCACCAATCGCCGCGCTGCCGCCCGACGCCATACGGGGAATCGAGCCGCTTCAGCATGATGCCTTCGACCTGTCGTTCGCGCGATCCGGCCCGCAGCGCCGCGAGCGCTTCCCACGATCCCGCCCGCAGCGTTTCCGAAATCCGCAGAGGCGAAAGTGCGCGCGGCGCGCCGCCGAAATCGAACAGATCCAGCGTCTCGCAGACCGCACCCGGCGCCGCCGCGAGTGGTCGTTGCGCCGCGGCCTGCAATTCCTTTTCGAGAAAGGTGCGCCGTTCACGCAGCGGTCGCGCGCGGAGATCATCGCCAGCTTTTTCCAGAAGATCGTACGCGACAAACACGACCGGAAACGCCGCCCGCATCCGCGCGCTCACGATCTTGCGACCGAGCCGCCGTTGCAGGCTGGCAAAGGGTTGCGGGGTGTCGCCCTGCCACGCAAGGATCTCCCCATCGAGCACCGTGCCGTCCGCGAGCGTGCTGCCCGCCTCGGTGATTTCGGGGAAACTTTCCGTCACGATTTCATCGCCGCGCGACCAGATCAGCACTTCCCCACGCCGCCGGATCACCTGCGCGCGGATGCCGTCCCACTTCCACTCCGCCTGCCACGCCGCGACTTCGCCCAACGCCGCCGGCTCGCCTTCCAACTGCGACGCGAGGAAGAACGGATAAGGCCGCGCGACTTCGCCAGCGCCCACGTCGCTCTCGTGCAGCAGCCGCCAAAAATCCTCCGCCGTTGGCTGCCATTTGCCGAGCAGCCGATGCGCCATGATCGCCTGCTCCACGCCCGCCACCGCCGCCAGCGCGCGCACCACCAGCGTCTGCGCCACGCCCACGCGAAAGCCACCGGTCATCATTTTATTCCACACCAGCCGCTCGATGCCGCTCAATTCACGCCACGTCCGCAGCAGCAACTCCTTCTTCACCGGCTCCGCCGCGTCGCGCATCGGCAGCAGCCGCTCCGAGATCAAAGCGTGCAACGGCAAAGCAAGCGTGGAAGCCGATTCCGGGAGCAGCAGCGCCACCGTCTCCGCGAGATCGCCGACCGCTTCATAACACTCCTCGAAGAGCCACGTCGGCAGCCGCGCCTCCTCGCCCGCCCACCCGCGCAGCAGCGCGGAAGTGATCGCGCGCGGCACTTTCCGACCGCTCAGAAAATGGAGCGCCCACGCCGCATCGGTCGCATCCGCTTCGCGAAAATACGCCTCCAGCGCGGCGACTTTTTCGCTGGTGCGATTCGTTTCATCCAGCGCCGTGTAAAGCTGCGCGAACCGCCTCATCGTTCACGCCGCCTGCGGTTCATCGCGCCCTTCGCTCGCCTCACCGACAAATCGCGTCGCCAGCACATCCGCCTTCCAGCCATTCTCGCGCAGCCAGCGCACCAGCACGCCAGCCGAGCCATGCGTCACCAGCACGCGCTCCGCACCGGTCGCGCGGATCGACGCGATCAGCCCATCCCAGTCCGCGTGATCTGAAAGCGCGAACCCGCGATCCAACGCCTGTCGTCGGCGCGCCCCGCGCACCATCATCCAGCCGGAAGCAAACGCCTTCGACGTCTCGCCAAACCGCCGCAACCACGGCGTGCCATCCACCGAGCCCGGCGCGATCACCAGCCCGCGCCCTGCCAAGGCGCGCGCAGATTCCACCGCCTCGATCTCCGGCAGCGCCACCCCCGCCGCCGCGTAGTGCGGCAGCAATTTTGCCACCGCACCATGCACAAAAATCGGGCCGATGGATGCGTCCACACCCGCCAGCACGCGCTGCGCTTTCCCCAGCGAATACGCGAACAGCACGCTCATCCGCTCTGCCGCTTGATTCCCGCGCCACCACGCATTGATGTCCGCGAAAATCTCCGCCTGCGGCCGCCAGCGATAGATCGGCAGGCCGAAGGTCGATTCGGTGATGAACGTGTGACACCGCACCGGCTCGAACGGAGCGCAAGTCGCCTCCGCCTGCGTCTTGAAATCCCCGCTCACCACCCACACCTCGCCGCGATACTCCACGCGCACCTGCGCCGACCCCAGAATGTGCCCCGCCGGATGCAACGAAATCGCGACGCCATTCCGCGTCACGCACCCGCCGTATGGCAGCGTCTCGATCCGCACGCACGCCCCGAGCCGCTCCTGCAAAACGCCGCGGCTGCTTTCCGCCGCGAGATAGCAAGCCGATCCCGCCCGCGCATGATCGCTGTGCGCGTGCGTCGTCACGGCAAAATCGACCGCCTTCCACGGATCGACATAAAAATCCCCCACCGCGCAGTAGAGCCCGCGGGCAGTGACATTCAGCAGCGTCATTTGGAGAATGGAGTGAAACGAATCGCGCTTTTGCGCGGGCGAGTGCGCGGCTCACGACCCTCTACTTCCCCCTCAGTCCAGCTCCTCGTCCGGTCCCCAGAGATGCTCCTTGGTCCACTTTTTTTCGTAGAGCTTGCAGAGCCCGATGGCACACGCGACGCCGCCCGTGTAGCTCGCGGCGGTCGTGTATTGTTTGTCTTCGTCGTAGGTGCCGACCGCGATCACCACATGGTCGAAGTGTTCGCTTAGGATTTCAAAAACGCGGTCGATCGCTTGTTGCTGGGCCTCGTGCATGTCGGCAAATCAGCATGGTGCGGCGGGTTTGTCCACGCATTGCGGCTGCGCGCCGATCAGGAAAAAACTGCGGTCACATCCGCGGCGATGCCCACCGCCGGATCGATGGCCTGCTGGCCGGGGATGAAGGTATGATCGGTGCCATCCGCCGTGTAGATCGTGATGGATCGCGCAGGCGGATTCACGACCCAGCAGGTTTTCACGCCTGCTTTCAGGTAAAGCTCCACCTTTTCCATGACCGGATAGGTGCCCTGAGTCGGAGAGAGGATCTCGACCGTCATCAGCGGCGGATCCGTGCGGCGAATGATGTCGTGCCGGACATCGAGTGGTTTGCGTGGGTAAATGCTGAGATCGGGAACGAGCCGGTTTCCGTCGAGTTCGAGTTCGAGTTCGCTATGCACGCGGAATTCGCGCTGTTTCGAGAACTCGACGGCCAGATTCGTCTGAACAATGGAATGGTTGAAACTTGGCGCGGGCTTTCCTCTTTCCTCGTCGTAACTGAGCGGCTGTGGGTTCTCGCCGATGGCTGTACTCATGTCCGGGAGAGTAGTCGCTGCCCTTTCGTTTGCCAGTAACGTTTACGCCTTGCCGAAGAACGCGAGATACGGCTTTGCCTCGTAAATCCGCTGCACGTAAAGCGCCACTTCCCGCGCGTGGTAGTCGCCCCACATCGAGGATTCGCCGCACGGGATTTTGCGGCCCGGCGGGATGTGATCCCAGCCGTTTGGCCGGTGATAAACGCTGTGCAGGATCAGGCCCTGGTGCGCGGAATCCGTGGCGAGATACGGCTCGTCGAAAACCGTGCTGAGGACGGTGAGCCCGGCGGAGAAATAGCGTTCACCATCCTGCGCGTGCCCGTGCTCTTTGAGATAGGTGCCGAGCCTTAACAAACCCTGCGCGGCGATCACCGCGGCAGAGCTGTCCACGGGCTCGTGGTCGTTGAAAGGATCGGCGGGCCGGTGCAGAAAATCGCCGAGCCGCGCGAGCCCAGGCGCTCCCGTGTCCCAGTATGGCACGCCGTCGGTCGGAGTATTTTCGATGTAAAAATCGCACGCGGCGCACGCGGCGCGCAGCATCATGGATTCGATCGCGTCCCGCCCGCCGATCCTTTCCAGCTCTTGATCTCCGAGCGTCGCGATCCATTCGAGCTGTTCGGCGTAGCCGCACATGATCCACGCCAGCCCGCGCGTCCACGTGGTGAAAGGCGACCAGCCCTGCTGCGAATTCGGGCAGCGATACGAGCCGTCGTTCACATTAAAAATACTCTCGTGCGCGACCCGCCCGCGGACATCGTTCGCATCGCGACCTTCGCCGTAAAAGACCGCGCATTCCGCGGTCGAGCGCGCGTGCGCGACGAGCCGGCGCAGCAGCGAAATATTCTCATCGCGCTCGCCCATCAGCACATGCCCGAGCTGGTGGGAAAGCGCGAGCGAACGCAGCGAGCGGATGGTGTCCGCGAAGAGCGAATGCGGGCCGTTGAACGAATGGATGAAGCCCTCGCCGTTCGCCGTATTCGTCCAGCGCGCGGCCTGCACCGCACCCGAGCATTTCAGCGCCAGCTCGTAGAAATCGCGCTCCGGTTTCACTTCGGGAATGCGCCCCTCGCCCATGAGCCGCCACAGATTTCCGTACGTGCTCACGTTGTTAAAACCGTGGTCGTGAACGCCGGTATGCGTCACGTGATGCGCCATGCGCCCGACCGTCCGCTCGCGACCGAGCCGCAAAAATTGCGAATCCCAAAACGCATCGAACTGCAAAATCGCCGAGCCATACACGAAGCCCTGCGTCCACTCCGTCCAGCCGCGCGCCGTGTATTTTCCCCGCACGGTATAGACCGGCGTCGCCGCGCCAGGCACTTCGTCGTGGTCGATCGACAGGATCTTTTCAGCCGAAACGGCCCACAGCCGCTCGATCTTTCGCTTCAGGTCCACGGGTTTGATTTGGGGCAAAATTTTCATGCGGTTCAGATCGTCCGAAGGTGAAAGCCGCCGTCCACTTGAAAAACCTGCCCGGTCGAATAGGGGAAATGCCCGAGCGCCACGGCGACCACGGCCTTGCCCACGTCGTCCGGCTGGCCCCAGCGACTGATCGGCGCGAGCCCGCTCGCGAAAAGCGCGTCGTATTTCGCCTGCACCGGCCCGGTCATATCCGTCGCGATCACGCCCGGCTGGATTTCAAAAACGCCGATCCCAAACTCCGCGAGCCGCACCGCGTAAAGCTGCGTCATCATCGCCAGCCCGGCCTTGGCGATGCAGTAGTCCCCGCGATTCACCGACGCGGTGAACGCCGAGATGCTCGTGATATTCACGATCGCGCGCGGCAGGTCCGCGAGTGGCGCGGAATCCCGCATCAGCTTTGCCGCCGCCTGCGTCAGAAAATAGGGGCCTTTCAAATTGATCGCGATCAGCCGGTCGAACGACGCCTCATCGGCTTCGAGAATATCCGCGCGCACATTCGGCGCGACGCCCGCGTTGTTCACGAGCAAATCCAACCGCCCAAATTTCGCGCCGACAAATCCGATCATCCGCGCGCGATCCGCCGCGCGTGAAACGTCCGCCTGCACGATTTCGACGCGCACTTTTCCCGCCGACTCCGCGAGGCACATCTCGCGACATTCGCGCGCGGCGTTTTCGTTGTCGGCAAAGTTGATCACCAAATCGTGCCGCCCCGCTTTGGCGAGCGCGAGCGCGATGCCGCGACCGATGCCGCGCGACGACCCGGTGATGAGCGCGACGGGATTCATGCCACTATGGGCGCTCAAATTTTATCGCGGAAATCCGCTCCATCACGCGCTCACTCAGGCGCTGGTAAAGCTCGCGCCCATCACCAGCGAAATCTTCATCGGTGAAGCGAAACGGCTCGCCGACGACGAGCGTGATCGGTGTGAAAAGATGCGGACGACCGCCGCGCGGGAATGCCTCGCGCGCACCGAAAATTCGCATGGGGACAACCGGGCAGCGGGTCTTTGCGATCACCAAACCAAGGCCGGGCAGCGCGGGAAGAAAGTTGCCATCGAGCGTTCGCGAGCCTTCCGGAAATACCACCGTGCAGTGCCCGGCTTTTATGAGGCGGATTACCGTCTTCAGCGCGGTCATGTCGGCGCGTTCCTGATTGACGGGAATGACGTTCATCCGAGGAAAAAGCGGGCCTAGGATGGGCCAGTCGAGCAGGGTCTTGCGGGCGAGATAGTAGATTTCGCGACGGCACGAAATGCCCGCGAGCGGCGGATCGAGATAACTCTCGTGATTCATCGCGAGGATCGCCCCGCCCTCCTCGATGATGCGCTCGCTGTGGACCGTCTTGAAGCGGAAGAGCGTCCTCGCGATGACGCGGGCAAGCTGTTTGTGAACGGCGTAGGTGAAGCCCATCGGGAAAGTCGGAAATCAGAAATCCTGATTCTTGAATCCTAACACCTTCACCGCCGCGCCCAGACGTGCTCGACATCGAGCCCTTTCATTTTCAGGCGACCGATGATTTCTCCCACGACTCCGTCGATGGTGAGGCTCGAACTGTCGATCACGTGCGCGTCTTCGGCGATGATGAGTGGGGAATTGCGACGCGTGGAATCGACCTTGTCGCGCTCGGTGATGGAATCCTGCAAACCCTGGCGGAGTCGGCGAAGGGCGCGGACTTCGGCTGAGGCTTCGATGTAAAACTTGTAGTCGGTATTGGGAAAAACGACGGAGCCGATGTCGCGGCCTTCCATCACCACGTCGTGATCGGCGGCGTAAACACGTTGTTTTTCAACTAGCATTCGGCGGACTTCGGCGATGCCCGAAACGGCGGAAACATTCGCGTTCACCTCCGCGGAGACGAGGTGCGGCGCGGGGTCCGTGCCGTCGATCGTGATGGTCGATGCGCCATCCGTGAGTCCGCAGCGGATTTCCGCGAAATGCAGGAGCTGCTGAACGCGACCAGCATCGGCGACGGGGACGCCGTGCGAGACGATGTACCAAGTCACCGCGCGGTACATCGCGCCGGTGTTCACGTAATTGAATCCGAGCCGCGTCGCGAGCGCGCGGGCGACGCTGCTTTTTCCGCTCGCGGCGGGACCGTCGATGGCGATGACGATGTGCGTGGGCGCGGGCATCTATTCGCTGTTTGGCAGACCCTGGATGACCGGCGTCCCAGGCTCATCGGAATCCTTGATGACTTGCTCGAGCTGTTTGTAAAAGCCGGGGTAGGACGTGTTCACGCAATCGACATCCTGAACCACCGTTTCGCCTTCGGCAAAAAGCCCGGCAACTGCGAACGCCATCGCGATGCGGTGATCGCCGAAGCTCTGCACTCGCGCGCCTTGCAGCCGCACGCCGCCGATGATTTCGAGCCCGTCTTCGCGCTCGGCGACCTGCGCGCCCATCGCGCGGAGATTCGTCGCGATCGCGCTCAGTCGGTCGGTTTCCTTCACCCGCAATTCTTTTGCATCGCGGATGATCGTCTGCCCGTGTGCGAGCGCCGCGGCCACGGCGAGGATCGGGATTTCGTCGATGACGTTCGGGATTTCGCGGCCCTCGATCACGGTGCCTTTCAGGCGCGCGCCCTTGATTTCGAGCGTGCCGAGCGGCTCCGCTTCGTCGTTTTGCACCGCCTCGCGCACGTGCGCATTCATGCGGACGAGCACGTTCACGATGCCAGTCCGCGTTTTGTTGAGGCCCACGTTTTTCACCAGCAAATGCGAGAACGGATTCGCGGCGGCGGCGACCATCCAAAAGGCCGCGCTGGAGACATCGCCGGGCACCTGGAAATCGCGCGACTCCGGCGTGAAGCCGCCGTGGATCGAGACGGTGAGATCCTGCTTTTGCGGGCGGATGAGAAAGTATTCGAGCATCCGCTCCGTGTGATCGCGGCTCTGGCTCGGCTCGGTGACGCTCGTCTTCCCGTGCGCAAACATGCCCGCGAGCAGCACGGCGCTTTTCACCTGCGCGCTGGCGACGGGCGAGATGTAGTGGATCGGCGAGAGGCTGCCGCCTTCGATCACGAGCGGCGGACGGTGGTTTTCGCCTTCGGCGGAAATGTTCGCGCCCATCTGCCGCAGCGGTTCGATGACGCGCTTCATGGGCCGCTGCGAGAGCGACGCGTCGCCGGTGAGCCGGCTGCGAAAGGGCTGCCCTGCAAGGATTCCGGCCAGCAGGCGCATCGTCGTGCCAGAGTTTCCGCAGTCGATGTCGCCGGTCGGCGCGGTGAAGACGCGGCGCTTTCCATGCACGATCAGCGTCTCATCGTCGGGCCGCTCGATCTCGATGCCGAGCGCGCGGATCGCGCCGACGGTGGCGAGGCAGTCCTCGCTCGCGAGGAAGCCGCGGATCACGCACGGCCCGTTGCTCATCGCCGCGAGCATCACAGCGCGGTGTGAAATGCTTTTGTCGCCTGGGACGGTGATTTCGGCGTTGAGCACCGGGGCGCGGCGGATTTTCCAGTCAGACATCGGGATTCGCGGGGCGCAGGCCGTCGCGCAGAGTTTTGGCTTGGTTGAGGAATTCTTTCATCGGTTCTTCGCGGTCGAGCAGTGTGGTGATTTCGCGCAGCTTTTCAATCATCGCCTCCGCACTGGCGCGGACGGCAGTGCGATTGGTGCGCAGGATTTCAGCCCAGAGCTCGGGCTGGCCGGCGGCGACGCGCGTGGTGTCGAAAAAACCAGGTCCGTGAAAGTCGAACGCGGCGGGGTTTTGCGCGGCGACGGTATTGACGAGCGTGGCGGCGAGCAGGTGCGGCAGGTGGCTGATGAGCGCGACGATTTCATCGTGCGCCGCGGGCGAAAGCGTGCGCACCGCGCAGCCGAGCGCTTTCCAAAACGCGGTCGCGTCCTCGATCGCATCGGGCGCGCTCTCGGCATCGGGCGTGACGATGCAAACGCGGCCATCGAACAATTCCGCGGATGCGAATTCGTGGCCCGCCTTGTCCGAGCCGGCCATCGGATGACTGCCGATGAAACGCCCGCGCTCGCGGAAAATCGCGCTGAGTTCCGCGACGACGCCAGCCTTCACGCTGCCGACATCGGTGACGAGCGTTCGCGGCGAAATGCGCGTCACAATTTCGCGCGCCAGCGCAGGCATCGCGCCGACCGGGACGCAGAGAACGACCGTATCCGCGTGGGCGACCACTTCGGCGAGATCGCTGGAAACCACGTCCACGATTTCACGCGCCCGCAATTCCTCCACGATCGCGGGTCGCCGCGCCCAGATGGAGACGTGCGCGAGTGGAGCGCGCATCGCCGAGAGGGCGATGGACGTGCCGAGCAGGCCGGGGCCGACGATGGCGATGCGATCCAACATGACGTGAAAGAAAAGCCCGGCCCGAAAACACAAACGCTTTCAGGCCGGGCTTCGGGGATCGGGGGGCGCGTGCCTTATGGGACGAGGAAAATTTTTCCGGTGTACGGATCTTTTACTTCAGTCGCGGGGCCGAAGCCGCGCACATCCACGTATCCGGCAGCCGGCGCATACGGGCTGGTGACGAAACCGGGTTTCCCGGGGACCGGCTTGCCGTATTCGTAATTCTTGGGTCCCTGCGGCTGCGTCGTTGGCGGCGGGTTGTCGTTGGTCGGGTTGTTCGGCTCGTCATTCTTCGGCGCAGGTTTTTCATCCGGCTCTTCGTCCCGCGTGTCGCGCGTCGGCGGAGGCTGCGGAGGCTGGTGAAAACCACCCTTTTTTTGCGGCTTCGGCTCCTGCTTGGGAGCGCAGGCGGTCATCGAGACGACGCAGAGTGCCGTGGCTGTGAGAAGAAAGTATCGCTTCATAATTCTTCGAGTGGATTAGTGGAATCAGTGGGGCGTGACAACGGAAATCTCCCGGCATCTCAGCGCTGACGCATCAAAACGAGTTGCCATTTCGACCGAAGCGCAGGCGGAAAGGTGGGCGGAGCGTAGTGGAGAAATAACAGCTTTTGGATTTGAACTCTTGGCCTTGCCCGGCTTCTCCACCTTGCGCCTCAAAACTCCAGCCCGACGATTCCGCTGCCAGGCTGAATCTCGCCGATCACGCGCCCTTTCGTCCGCCGGACGACTTCCGCAGCGTCCTTTTCCGCGACGATGATCGTCATGCCGATTCCCATGTTAAACACTTGGAACATTTCCGCGTGATCCACCTTCCCGCCTTTCTCGATGTGCTGGAAAATCGCGGGCGTCTTCCACGCCAGCGTGTCGATCACCGCGTCGCACGTCTTTGGCAGGACGCGCGGAAGATTATCGACGAGCCCGCCGCCAGTGATGTGCGCGAGCCCTTTCACCAAGCCCGCAGGCAGGCTCGCGAGCAGCGGCTGGTAGTTGCGATGCACCCGGAGCAATTCATCGCCAAGCGTCTTCGCCACCCCCGCGAGCTTCGCGGCAGGCGCGAGTTTCATCTTCTCGAAAAGCACCTTTCGCGCGAGCGAGTAGCCGTTGGTGTGCAGACCGTTTGACGCGAGACCGACGATCAAATCGCCGGGTTTGATGCGCGCGCCGTCGATCATTTTCGGCCGATCCACGACGCCGACGATCGTGCCGGCGAGATCGTATTCGCCCGCTTTATACATCCCCGGCATCTGTGCCGTCTCGCCGCCGACCAGCGCGCAGCCCGCCGCTTTGCAGGCTTTGGCGAAACCCTTGAGCAACTGCGCGAACACGCGCGGCTCCAGGTTTTCCGCGCCGATGTAATCCAGAAAAAACAACGGCCTCGCGCCAAGCACCGCGATGTCATTCACGCAATGATTCACGAGGTCCTGCCCCATCGTGTCATGCCGGTCGAGCGCGAACGCGACCTTCAATTTCGTGCCCACGCCATCGACGCTCGAAACCAAAACGGGATCGCGCATTCCCTTGAAATTCGGACGAAACAGCCCGCCAAATCCGCCGATTTTCCCGAGCACTTCCGGCCCGTGCGTCCCCTTCACCAGCGCATGGATGCCGCTCTTCACGCGATTCCCCAAATCCACATCGACGCCGGCAGCCGCGTAGGCTTTTTTGGATTGCGGACTATGGATTGCGGGTTGCGGATGGGAAGCCATGGAAACGAAGGGCCGCGAGGCTACCGCCGGTCCACGCGAGGTCAAGGCGCGCGTTCTACTTCGCGCGGGCGATGGCGATCAGGCTCTGGCCGATCGGCGGGCGGACGAAGGTGGATTCGAGGAAATGCACGGCGGGAAAAATCATCCGGTCGTAAAAACGCACCTTGCCCACTTCAAAGATGCGCTTCTTCAGCACGCGAAAATTCAGCCACCACGCGAAGTAGCCGACGAAATTGAAGTAATAAAGTTGCACCACTTCAAAACCTGCCGTCTCCAGTTTGCCGCGCAGTTCGGGCCGCGTGTAGCGGCGGAAATGGCCGAAGTCCTGGTCGATGGGTGCGTAGATTTCCGGTCGCGCCGGGACGAGCACGCAGAAATGGCCCGAGCGTTCGCGCAGCAGCGCGGAGTAACGCGCGAGTTCACGCGCATCGCCCTCGATGTGTTCGAGAACGTTGATGCTCAAAATCGCATTCCACGCGGCCCCGGGCGGCGCGTTTTCGATCGTGCCTTCGTAGAGTTCGTGCCCGGGAAATTGCGCGCGATGCTGCTGGCTGAGTCGCGCCTCCGGCTCGATCGCGATGAGTCGCGAGATGCCGCGCAGTTCGCGCAGATGCGCGGTCATTTGCCCGATGCCCGCGCCGATTTCGATGACGTTTCCGGCGAGGTATTTTCGGAACTCATGAATCAGCGCGTTGCGATAGTTCGCGGCTTCGCGCAAGGCATCGAACTCGAAGTCCGCGCTGCTCGCCGCGGCGTTGGGGACAGGCTCGGGTTTCACCGCAGGAAGTTATATTTGACGATGCAGCGGATGGCGCTAACGCCATCGCGCCAGCCGATTTTTTTCCCATCGGCGTAAGTCCGCCCATAGTAGGAAATCGGCACCTCATAAATGCGCACGCCGAGCCGCGCGATCTTCGCCGTGATCTCCGGCTCAAAGCCGAAACGCGACTCCTCGATGGTGATGCTTTGCAGCACCTCGCGCCGGAAAACTTTGTAGCAAGTTTCCATGTCGGAAAGGTTCAGATTGGTCGCCATATTGGAAAACGTGGTGAGCGCCCGATTGCCGACGGAGTGCCAGAAATAAAGCACGCGGTGCGCGCCCGCCCCGGCGAATCGCGAGCCGAAAACCACATCGGCGCGCGCGGAAAGAATCGGCGCGATGAGCGTTTCATATTCATTCGGATCGTATTCCAAATCCGCGTCCTGGATGAGCACGAGCGCGCCGCTGGCCTGGCCGATGCCCGTGCGCAACGCCGCGCCCTTCCCCTGATTCACGGAGTGGCGCACGGTCTTGATCCGCGGATCGAGGGAAGCCAGCTTTTCAAGCGCCTGCCACGAGCCATCCGTGGAGCAATCATCGACGACGATGAGTTCGCAGACGCAGGGTTGTTTGAGCACCACCGAGACGACATCCGCGACGGTCGCCGCTTCATTGAAGACCGGCATGACGATGGAAACACAAGCGGAAGTCGATGGCACGGTAGCAAAGCGAAGCAAAAACCCTTCCCTAAGTCCACGACTCCCGCTGCTGCGCGGGATTCATCGCAATTCTTGCGGCTCGCACTGGAAAATGCGGACATCCTTTTCCTCATACACCAACCGCCCCGCACCTGTGGCTGGCCATGAGAAGCCGCTGCCATGGAAGTTCAGGTCAAAGACATGGGTGACGCCAAGTCTGGGTATCGCCCCCACCGCGTCCGCCACGGAATGAATGTCGGCGTGAGGCTGTACACCGAAGCGCCCGATCGCCACGGTGTAAGGCTTTTTCAGGTAGTAGGCGGTCGAGAAAGGATGGCAGAAGAACACTTTTTTCACTTCCGGTTGGGAGTTGAGATACTCAAATGCGTCATGATGCGGCACGCCTTCCCGGAAACGTTTTTCCGCATGAGTCGGCGAGATCACCGAGTGCAACCGACCCTTGCGGCTTGAAAACGCGTGGGCGCTGCCGAGCGCGAGGGAGATGCCGATCGCGGTGAAAGCGGGCCAGCGGCTGAGTTTTCTCCGCTCTCTCAGGAGCGCCTCCGCACCCACTCCGGCGAATGCGCTAAAGATTCCGACGGCAGGATCGAGGAAGCGGAACTCCTGATCCGAGTAGAACCAAAACATCGTGAGCATGGCTCCCAAAGTGGCCCACGCCGCACCCGCGCGTTGTTTCCACAGCATCGCGAGAGCGACCGGTCCGAACGCGAGCGGTGCCAAACCGATGCCACCACCGCCGTGAAACCACGCGGTCCAATAGGTCAGGCGAAATGGCAGCAGCAATAAATCATCAAGACTTCTCCCAAAGCCCGCCCCGCGCTTGACGAGCGTGGCGGTGAGTTCTTTGGACGCTTCGAGGGGGAAAGTCGGTGTTGAGAAGAAATGCCACGTTACTGGCGGCGGCGGATAGATGGGATTGCCCAGCACCAGCCAATTCCGCACATACCACGCACCGCCCGCGACGGCGGAGGCCATTGCAAACGCGAATGCAAGCCGCAAGCGAGAAGCTGCGTTGCCAGTTTGAAAAACCACGATCAGCAACGCGATCAGCATCGTCGCCGGCAGGCCGAAATACTTCGTCCCCGCGGCAAACCCCGCGAACATCCCAGCCAGCATCGCCTGCCGCGGCTGCAAACCCTCGAAAGCCAGTCGCGCAGCCGCGAGAACGAACGCCGCATAAGGGATATCGACGAAGCATTTATCCACCGTGGAAGTCACCGCCGGCATCCCGGCAATGAACGCAGCCGCCAGATCCCCGCCGAGCACACCACTGCCGAGTCGGCGAGCCAGCCCCCGCACTTGCAGGACAAAAACTCCAAAAAATAGCGCGCCGAGTGCCCCTGGTGCGTTGTCGTTTGAGATCACACTCACGAGCCCGCACAATACCTCGATAGTGGCGGGAAAGGACGTGAGCGATTCCTCCAGAACAGGCGCGATCCGCTGCTCCCGCAGCCAGATCGGTGGCCCCAGCAAATGATAGGAAATCTCGTCCGCATCCGAGTCTCCGACCGGTCTTGCAAAGCCACTGATGACGCAGAGAAGGACAATCAACCCCGAAAACGCGAGCCAGGGTGATACGGAAAGTCGCCAGGGTGGGCGCCACCGAAATCGAAAGTTCAGCAGGCTGGCAGCCACCAAGATCACCACGCAGGTGGACACGGAGAAATAGAGCATGCCCGCAAGAAAAACAAAAAGTCCCAGCAAACCCGCCCCACCCAGCAAACGCAGTGCGGCGAACTCCGAGTCCAGCAAGTTTCCCGTCTCACTCAGGTGTCGGTGAAAGAAACCGCCAATGCCCCACGCGGCAATCACCGCAAAAATCACTGCCACCGCAGCCAAGACAATCTGCGTGTAGTGGTGAATCATTTCCCCATCAGGCTCCGCAAAGTCGCCGAACCCAAAACGGTGAAAACGAAATAGCCGACAAGCACAGCAACCACCCACCAATCTGCGAAATGGATGCTGGATTTCGGCGGTCGTCTATCGTCCATGATATCGCGCAAATGGGTCGATCGCCGCGGTAAAACGATCTCGGCCGCCAAGTTCCGTCACGCTAAAGAACATTCTGAACATTTGGATGGAATCGTGTGAATTTGATAATCGGAGGCATCTCACACCGCAAGCAAGGACATCATCAGGACGTGCAAAGACTCCGCAAAGTGGGTGCCTGAAGGCGAACCAACCGCGCAGGCCGCATTGGATAATGGCTTGATTCCGAACGGCTCAATCCGAAAGCTCGCCCCGAAACAACTCTCCTGCCTCATCAATGCCCACCAGACCTGCCGGAGAACTGCAAGCACTCACTGGTCTGCGGGGCATCGCAGCGCTGACCGTATTCATCGCCCACGCTCGATTCTATGAGATGGCACCCGTTTTGCGACCGGCGCTGATTTTTTTTGAATGGCATGCTCTTGCCGTCGATTTGTTCTTCATGCTCAGCGGCTTCATGCTGGTTCATGTCTATTCGACCAAGCTTGGACCGAAGCTCGGAAAAAGCTGGAAGTCCTACTTCGCCGCCCGGTTTGCGCGAATCGTCCCGCTATATCTGGCAACCCTCATGGCGTGTTTGGGCATCTTTGCCGCGGGAAGCCTTATCCTTGGCAGATGGCCTGCTCACGTTACCTGGGACGTTGTAGTCACCAACTTGTTCTTACTCCAGGGCTGGCCAGGGCTTTATCACATGAGCCTCAACACTCCGTCTTGGTCACTGAGTGTAGAGGCGTTTTGCTACATCTTTATGATGCCACTCGCCTTGCTGGCTGATCACCGTGTGAATCGAAAATGGATCGTCACGCTAGTGGTTGTTTCGCTTGTCATCTGGCGCGCAAGCATGTCTGGCAGCGATTCCGGATGGATCGGGTTGTTCCGTGGCATTAGTGGGTTTCTCGCTGGCTCCTTGATCCACAAGCTCTATCCACTGAAAAATCCTGGGACCACGAACTTGACGACGAGTATCGCGATCGTTCTTTTCTTGGTTTCGCAATCGCTTGTCGCCTGGGGAGGGTTCCCAAAGATCTTGCCGCTGTTTTCCTTCCCATTCCTGATCCTTGGCTTGGCGAGCAATGCCCGCAGCGTGTCGCATGTTTTCTTCAAGAGCCCGGTCATGCTCTGGCTCGGCGATATCTCCTACTCGGTGTATCTTTGGCACGGCGCGGTTTTCCTAGCCACCCACAATGTCATCCGACCAAAGTTGATGACGATGTCCACGCCCGTTCACGTAGCATGGATCATGTTTGAGTTTACATTTGTACTCTGGATTTCGCATATCTCGTTCCATCGGTTCGAGCTCCCGATGCGAAAGGCGCTGAGATCGTGAATGAAATACCATGACTTCACAGTGCTTCTGAGTGGACAAGACTTGACGGCTTTTCGTGCGAGTCACACGTTGAGCATTTCAATTTCGCCATGCACCGCTCTCGATTCTTCAACGAGCTATCACCATGAGTTCTGCCGTTTGCACGCTGTTTGAAGGCGACTACCACCATGGTCTCGCTGGGTTGGTGAACTCTTTGCATCGGCACGGCTACCGGGGCAATCTTTGGGCTGGTTATCGCGGTGCGTTGCCGCCATGGGTCTGCGATATGAAGGGAAAGGATGGGGATCAGGCGTTCGAGGCTGCGGAGGGCCTGACGATTCGATTTCTCAAAGTCGAAACTCAGCGGCACTTCACCAACTACAAGCCTGAATTCATGAACCACCTGCGGCTGAACCACGCGAAGGATTTGGGCATGATGTTCTATTTTGACCCGGATATA
This sequence comes from Chthoniobacteraceae bacterium, assembly GCA_031409335.1. Classification (GTDB taxonomy): domain Bacteria; phylum Verrucomicrobiota; class Verrucomicrobiia; order Chthoniobacterales; family Chthoniobacteraceae; genus JANLQB01. The sequence continues at coordinate 19,162 of JANNWY010000278.1, forward strand.
GTTCTAAAGACGAAATGGAAATTCATCGAGCAGTGGGCGGGCTGCGGAGTGGCCTTGTGCGAGGATGTTAATTCACCCATGCATTCCACCCACCCGATCCGGATGCGGTGGAGCCGTTTCTGCGCTTCGCATGGCTTCACGGTCGCGCGGGTGTTAGATGTCTATGTGAATGGTGGCTTCGTCGGTGTGTCGCAAGGCGACTGGGAGTTTGTCGAAACCTGGAAGCGTTTGCTGGACCTGATGGAATCGGAGGCAAGCGGCCTTTCCAAGTTGGGGATCAGCGATCGCAGTCACCTCTTTCACAAGCCGGATCAGGATGCGCTCAATATCGCGGCGATGTTTTCCCACAGGCCGGTTAGCATTGTTGGCCGAGAGGGTATGGACTTCATTCCGGGAGGCTATCTCCTGTCGCACGCGCTGGGGACTTGCAAGCCGTGGAGAAAGTCGTTCGTCCGTGAAGCCTTGCGAGGCTATCCGCCAACGATGGCGGATCATTCGTTCATGCAGCATACAGCGTCTCCTATCAATCTCTTCACGCCCGCGGTGCGATGCTTGAAACAACTCGACCTCCAAATCGGTTGCGCCATCGGCCGCTTCTATTCCCGGCAATGAGCAATCTTCTACTATGAGTGTAACTACGCGCATCTTAGTCCTAAAGCTCGGCGCACTTGGTGATGTCATTCGGACTTCCTACATTCTCCCCGGTCTTCATGAAAGATTTGGAGCCGGAACATTCGTAACATGGGTCACCGCGGCCTCCGCCCTGCCATTGCTGCGATTCAATCCTTACGTTGCCAGCCTGCTTTCGGTGGATCGCTGCGCGGGCGGAACATTGCCTCCCGAGCTTGCCGATGAGGAATTCGACTGGGTTCTCTCATTTGACGATGAAGCAGAGTCTTGTGGGTTGGCTCATCGGGTTCGTGCCAAAAAGATTTCAGGAGCATACTCCGCGGAAGGCTGCATTCGTTATACCGACGACACCGGTGCGTGGTTCGATATGGGTTTGGTTTCCTGGTTTGGAAAGGAGAAGGCGGACCAATTGAAACTCGTCAATCGACTATCCCATGATGAAATCTTCGCGAGGATGCTCGGGATCACAATTGCGCGACCGATTTTCTTCAACGATCCGCTGGCCGAAGAGTCTGCCCGTTCGCTTGCGGATTTACCTGCACCGCGACGGATCGGGCTGAATCTCAGTGCGGGAAAACGGTGGCCGAGTAAATCGCTCCGGCTGGACGAAGCGATTCGGCTGGTCGAACAGTTGCGGAGTGTTGACGCAAATTGTCTCCTGCTGGGTGGCGTCGCTGACGAGGAATATCTGGAGGTGGTCGCTAAGAAGACAGGGTTGCCATTCATTTGCCGACTATCGCTGGAAAGCTTTGCGGGGCTGGTGCGCCAACTGGATTTGTTGATTACTTCGGATTCGCTGGCGCTTCACTTGGCGATTGCCCAGCGGGTGCCGAGTGTTAGTTACTACGCGCCTACCTCCGCGGCTGAAATCAATACTTTTGGGATGGGTGCCAAGATTGCCTCCACCTCGCCGGATTATTGTAGTTACCGCCCGGATGCGGACAATTCCACGATCACGGCTGAACGCATCCTTATTGAAGCAAAACGGCTGCTAGCAGTTCCTCGTGTCGAGTAATCCCGTGAAGGCTCAATCGTGCTGCCTCGTCTCCCATACTCTTCAGGAGGGTGTGGGCCCCGCGGATGCAAACCGGCTGCTGGCTGCGGAATTCGCAAAGCGAGGCTGGCAGGTTTCAGTTTGCGGCCTGAATGACCCTCGGATTTCCTCGCCGCGAGCTGACGCGATCGATGTCTATGGCCAGCGCGTTCCCGCTTGGCATATCCCGCAAGCGATCGGCTGGCGGGAACGCTGCGCTGCGCTCCAAGAATACCTGGAACGACAGCAACCCAGCCACGTCATTTTCCGATTCATTCCGTATAGCCTGAATCCGAAAGGGATCGTTTGGGCGGCGGCGACCAGCCTTCCCGATGCGCTGCGAGGATACCCCACGGTTTGGCTGATGGATGAAATCTGGCTGGGTGAGGGACCGACAACCCTCAGACACCGGTTGGTCGGAAGACTCCAGCGTTACAGCATTCTGCGAATGCTTGATGGGGTGAAGCCGATCCACATTTTTACGAACAATGGATTTAACACCAGTGCACTCCGACGGCGCGGGGTGAACGCCGAGACGCTGCGGCTGTTTGGCAATATCCCGGTGGTCGCAGCGGATGGTGGCGCGTGGCTTTACCAAGAGTTTGAGAAGGCCGGGATACCAATCACTTCCGCAAATCGCGGGCAGTGGCTGGTATTGGGAAATTTTGGCCTGTTCCATTCCGATTGGAAACCTGACGTGTTCCTTGGCAGGTTGCGGGAGCTTGCCGGGCGGCAGGGCAGGCGCGTGTGCATCGCGGGCATCGGCTCGCTTGGTTCGTATGAAGCCCACTGGCGGTCGGTTGCCGGAAAGTGGGGTGATGACTTTACGTTCCATCATTTGGGCCGCCGGGAAGATTTTGAGGTGTCTCATTTTCTCCAGAGTGTTGATCTCGGCATCACCACGAACCCCTATCACCTGGTGGGCAAGAGCGGGACATGCATGGCGATGCTGGATCATGGTTTGCCACTTCTGATTCCAAGGATTTCGGGTGACGACGATCAGACAGAATTCGCCGCCGGGCAGTTGATTCGTTGCGGAGAACAAGTTGGAGATGAAATTTTCTCGGTCCGGCTGAAGCGGCACCCGGAGCCGCAGCTCACGCGCGCAGTGGACGTTTTGGAGGCGGCGATGTCGGGCGCGCTGGAAGTTTGACGGCGGATCGACGCCGCTCACGGCCGGGTCCAAAATTGTGCCCGAGCGTATTTCGGAATCCGAGAATCCGGTTGGCAAAGTGAGAACGGCTGCTATCCTCGGCGTCGCATCAAATGGTGGCCATAGCTCAATGGTAGAGCTCCAGATTGTGGTTCTGGCTGTTGCGGGTTCGAGTCCCGTTGGCCACCCCATTTTCGCTCAAGGCGAAAGTGACGCGCTTTTTTTCAAAGCGATTGGGCGTCACTGGTGTTACTACTGCGCACCTCCATGAACCCACTGGAACAGCGGATCAAATACAAGTTTCGGAATGCCCTCCTGCTCGCGGAAGCGCTCACCCACCCGAGCGTCGGGCACGAAGCGCAGCGCCATCATTTCGACAATCAGCGCCTGGAGTTTCTTGGCGATGCGGTGCTGCAGTTGATTTTCACGGAGTATCTTTTTGAAAAATATCCTATCGCTAGCGAAGGCCAGCTTACGAAACTGCGCGCGCGCATTGTTTCACGCGATGGGTTGAAGATTCATGCGGAAGCGCTCGGGCTGGGAAAGTTTTTGATGATGGGGAAGGGCGAGGAATCGAGTGGCGGGCGTGAGCGGAGTTCGGCGCTTTCGGATGCGTACGAGGCGCTGGTGGGCGCGCTTTATTTGGATTCGGATTATGTGACGGCACGGCGCATCGTGATCACGGAGGCGCGTGAGTATTTGGAGACGCTGGGTTTGGAAATGACGGACCAGAATCCAAAGGGACGTTTGCAGGAAATCCTCCAGGCCATTTCGCCGCAGAGTCCGCATTATCCGATCGTGGATTGCTCCGGGCCGGAGCATCAAAAACACTTTTCCGCAAAGATCGTGTGGTGCGGGAAAGAGCTTGGTTACGGTGCGGGCCGCAGCAAAAAGGAATCGGAAGTCGCCGCGGCGCAGGACGCGCTGAGCAAACAACTGTGGAAGGAAACGGCACCGGCGGCGCAGCTTGCCGACAACCTGCCAGCAACTGCGAACAGCGGGGCATAAACATGGTGCCGCGCGTGTTGTTGAATGCTGTCGGTGTGATTCTGGAAAGTTGTTCGCGCGGTTTTGCACACGTGGAACTCCGCATCAGCAAATGAAGAACTGGATTTCGGGCACTTGTTCACACGCTTAAGAAGAAGAGAGAATGCTTCCAAAATTTCTTTCTTCAATCAGAGCAGTGAACAACTGCGCGGCGTTGACAGCGTGTGCCGTTTGTCGCTTTGCTGCACGGCATGAAAACAGTCTCCAAATTCCTCATTGCAATGTGTGTCTCGTCTAGCTGCGCGATGGCTGCTGAATCTCCGCTCTATGCGATTCCGCTGAAGGACATCGAGGGGAAGGCGGCTTCGTTGAAAGCGTATGAGGGAAAGGTGATGCTGATCGTGAATGTCGCGTCGAAGTGTGGGAACACGCCGCAGTATGAAGGGCTCGAGGCGCTTTGGCAGAAGACTCGCGAGAAGGGGCTGGTGGTGCTGGGTTTTCCGTCGAACGATTTTGGCTCGCAGGAGCCCGGCACGGAAGCGGAGATCAAGGAATTCTGCTCGGCGAAGTTCAACGTGACCTTTCCGCTTTTTTCAAAACTTCATGTCAAAGGGCCGGAGCAGCATCCGCTTTACGAGGCGTTGTCTGGCAAGAATTCGCCGGTGGCCGGGCCGGTGAAATGGAACTTCGGGAAGTTTCTCGTCGGTCGTGATGGGAAAATCATTGCGCGATTTGATTCCGGCGTGAAACCGGATTCGGAGGAGCTTTCCAAGGCGATCGCCGCGGCGATCGCGGCGAAATAACGCTCAGGATTCCGACGGATCGAAGCGGTCGAATAACCTGCCGAGCCAGACCACGCCCATGCCGGCTTCGACGGCGAGCGTCAGGGCTGCGATCGCAGTGCCAGCGAGGGGCCCCCAAGCTGTGGCAGCGAGCAGGTGAGCGGACATCCACGCGACGCCACCGAGGATGGCTGCGGGTGCCAGCGCGAGGCCCAGGGCGAGAAATTGGCCGAGCGCCATGATGATGCGGAGACCCATCGTTTCCATGCCGCCTGACACGGCTTCACCTGGCTTGAACCACGCCGGGAAGAGGAGGGTGGCGGCGGTCGGGATGATCATGAGCGTGAGATTGATCGCCGGTGTGAGCATTGCGACGCAGACGAAGATCATGGGCGGCAAGCGGTGGAACTCGGGCGGGAGATCAGCGATCGACGAGACGCTGGCTGCGGCTGCGGCCAGCGAGACGATTTGCAAGGCGGTGCCGGTGAAGACCGGGCCGAGCAGTTCGCCGAGAATGATTTTCCAGCCGGCAATCGGGAACGTTTTCAGCGAGTCGATCGACATCAAATCCTGGCGGACGGCGCGGGCACCGACTGCGGCATTGGTGAAAGTGACCCAGATGAAAATCGCGGATGCAATGGTCGCGACCGCCACCGCGAAGAGCGGCCACTGGCTGAAAGCGGGAGCTGCGACGGCCGCGGCGAGAAGAATCGCGCTACCACCGATACAGTAGAGCAATGTGCGGCGGCCACCGATCGCGAGCAGGTGTTTCCAGATGAAGGCGACCGGCTCGAATCCCGTCGCGCGCAGGCGAAACGCGGGGACGTTTGCCGCGCGCGGCGCCTGAGTGACGCGCAAATCGCCGCTGCGCCGGGCGGAGAGGTAGGCTGCGCGCCGCTGCGAGAGCGCGACTGAGGCGTCCTCGAACGAAACATGGGCGCGCACGACCCAGATGTAATGCAGTGTCATGAGCAGGAGAGCGGCAGGTAGCGCGGCGAGGAAAGCGGAAAAGTCTGTCGCGAACCACGGCTGCACGAGCAGGCGGAACGGAAGCAGCAGCCACGGCGCGGGACCGGCGTGGAGAAATGAACGCAGCCACGTCACGAAATCTTCCGCGCGCGCCGCGTCAGCGATCGCGTGTGGCGGCGCCGGTGTGGAGATTTTCCAAAAGTAAACCGCGGCAGCCAGCGCGAGGACGCCGACGAGAACGGCCAGCCGCCGTTTCCAGTCGGACAGGCCGCGCGCCAGCAGGCGTTGCCGCGCAAACGACGCGCCGAGGCGATGCATCTGGAGCGTCGAGAAAACGATCCACCAGCCGACGAGGTGAATCAGCGCGAGTGAACCGAGCGCCGCGCGTCCGCTGATGAGCGTCATCACGCACGACAGGAAAAGCAGGCCGAGCTGGGACTTGAGGAGCTTGAATCGGATGAGCGTCGGACGATCCAACGGCGCTGGAAAAAGCCAGGCGATTTCCGCTTCTGTAAAATGCAGGGCGGCGCGCGAACCAGCCCACAGCCATGAAAAGACGAGCACGACCACGAACAAAATGAGCGCGGCGATTTCCACGCCCAGATCGCCGATCGGAAGGACGGGACCGGTGCCCGCCGACTGCGTGCCGCGAAAGAGAAACTGGAAAAAGTAGAAGTAAAAATACAGCGCGCCGAACACGGCGCCCGCGAGATATTTCGGCTGTTTCAGGCGGCGCAGGCGATGCAGCACCGCATTTGCAACCGAGCGCGAGACGAGGAAGAACAGCGCGCGGCTCATCGGTCCGCGTCTTCGCCGACGAGGCGCATGATGACTTCCTCGAGGCTCGCATCGCCATGCTGCGCGCGGATTTCGGCGAGGGTGCCGAGCGCGACTTTTACGCCGCGTTTCACGATGAGAACGTGCGAGCACACTTCCTCCAGCAGATGCAGCAGGTGCGAGCTGATGATGATCGCCGCGCCCTCTTGCGCGCGGCGCACGATGATGTCCTTCGTCCGGCGGATCGCGAGTGGGTCGAGCCCGGTGAGCGGCTCGTCGAAAAACATGACTTTCGGCGAATGCAGAAAGCCGCAGGCGAGGGCGACTTTTTGTTTCATGCCGCGCGAGAGTTCGCCGGGAAGGCGATTGGCGCGTTCGGTCATTTCCAGTTCGTCGAGCAACTGAAGCGTGCGTTCGCCGACGTCGGCGACTTGGTAAAGGCGGCCGATGAATTCGAGATGCTGGCGGACGGTGAGGTAGTCGAAGAGGCGCGGTTCGTCGGAGAAAAAGGCGAGGGCGCGCTTTGCGGCGATCGGGTCGGCGGCGATGTCGCATCCAGCGATGCGGATCGCGCCTCCGGTCGGCGGGATGATGCCAGCGAGACAGCGCAGTGTGCTGGTTTTTCCCGCGCCGTTCGGGCCGACCAATCCCATGATTTCGCCCGGGTGGACCGTGAAAGAGAGATCGGAGACGGCAGCGAAATCGCCGTAGAGTTTGGTGAGGGCGGTGACTTCGATCATTCGGGTTTGGGATCGGGAGGCAGCCAGAGCGTGCGATGTTTGCCGAATTTTACGGGGATGAAATGATGGACGCGGCTGTATTCGACGAGTGGTTTTTCGAGACTCGATTCTTCGACTCCAGTCAGGATTCCGCCTGGCGGGTGCGCGGAAAAGAGCTTCATAAGATCATCTGGTGCAACGAGATGGAGCGCATCACGGCGTTCGATTGCGACAAAGGGCGCGCTTTTCCAGGCAAAGGGTCCGGAGGAAAACTCGGGGTAGGTTTTGAGGCCGGCTTCCATCGGGTAGATCGGGGCAAGCGTGAGGATCGTGCCTTGGGGAGATTGGGCGGCGATGTCGTGTGCGATGGTGGCGACGCGGTTTGGGAACCAATCGCGGACAGGGCCGGGAAGGATGTCATCGTGGGATTTGTAAGTGAAATGGCATAAGGAGAATAAGAACAATATCGGGGCCAGGATGAGAGCCCATTTTCTCGGGGATGAGATGGTCGATATTCCAAAAACCACGCCGAGGATGAGCAGTGGGATGATGATGAAATAGTGCTGATACTGGTATCGCGAAGGTGTGAAACAGCCGATCAGCGCGAATGGTAGAATGGCGAGGACTAGCGTCGGAGCGAACAGGTTGGTCGCGCGAGTTCGGAAGAATTTCGCTGCCGGAGCGATGGCGAAGGCGAGGAAGGCGAGGAAAAGCGGGAGGCTGGGGATGGCGACTTCTTTGAAGAAAAAGCGGAGTTTGCGGAGGGGGTGCATCGTTTTTCGGATGCGCTCGTTTTCGGGATCGAGGAGGCGGAGGCGCGGAAATTCGAAATTTCCAAACAGGAATGAGTCGGTATATGCAGCCAGGTAAAAGAGCGACGGCGCGAGGGCGGCGGTGGCAGTGCCGACGTAGATGAGGGCGATGAGGGCGCGGCGTCGAATCGGCGCTGGGAAGAACCAGATGGAAAGCCAGAGCGGGATGAGGATGGGTGCGACTGTGAGGCGGATTCCGGCGGCGAGGCTCGCGCAGATGGCGCTGGTGATGGCGAGCGGGACGGAGTTTTCGCGCGCCGCTTTCACCTGAAGGATGATGGCGAGGACGATGAAGAGGGCGGTGCTGTCGTGATTCCACGCGCGTCCGGTCGTGAAGAAAAAGAGCGGATCGAGGACGAGGAATAGCGCCGTGGCCGCGGCTGCGGCGAATCGCCAGCGGGTGAGGCCGAATGGCGGGCGGTGCCAGCATTCCCGAAAAATGAGGGCGGCAGTGGCGAATGCGCAGAACACCGAAACGCATCGGGCGACGAGGAATGGGTGATCGAAGACGCGGAGAAGCGCGGCGTAGAGGAAGACGAGATTTGGGAGGTGGAAGAGCGGGAAGTCGCGGTAGGGCTGGAGGCCGTCGCGGGCGAGGAGCACGGCTGGGGCGACGAATTGGTGCTCGTCGTGGTTGAGATTCCGCGCCATCGAACTGGCGAAGAGGAACGCGAGGACGGCGGCGAGGAACAAGGCGACGCCCGCTCTTGCCGCGGTGCTGGTGGGAGCGGTCACGCCTTCTTGGACTGGAGAAAGACGGAAAGGATCGCGACATCCGCGGGCGTGACGCCGCTGATGCGGGCGGCCTGGCCCAAAGTCTCGGGGCGAATTTTGGTGAGTTTCTGGCGGGATTCGGGGCGCAGGCTGGGCACGGCGGCGAAGTCGATGTCGCTCGGGATGCGTTTGTCTTCGCGCAGGCGGAGTTTCTCGATGTCGATCTCCTGGCGCGAAATGTAGCCGGCGTATTTGAGATCGATCTCGACGGATTCCCAAAGATCGCCGGGGAATCCGGCGCGGATCGACTCGGGTAACGCGGTCGCCGAGTTTTCGGGGCGTTTCAGCCATTGATTGATCCGCATTCCGTCAAATGAGGTGGCTTTGCAGAACGTGCGCAGTTGCTCGAGCGCGGCCTCTTTTTCCTGAAAACGCAGCCAGCGATGGTCGTCGATGAGACCAGTCGCGCGGGCGAGCCGGGTGAGGCGGAGGTCCGCATTGTCGTGGCGGAGCAGGAGACGGTGCTCGGCGCGGCTGGTGAACATCCGGTACGGTTCGGGCGTGCCTTTGGTCACGAGATCGTCGATCAGCACGCCGATGTAGGCATCGGAGCGGGAGAGCGTGAATGGGGCTTTACCCAATATCTTGAGTGCCGCGTTCGCTCCAGCCACAATACCTTGTGCTCCGGCTTCCTCGTAGCCGGAAGTTCCATTGATCTGGCCGGCAAAGTAGAGGTGCGGGATGCGCTTCGTTTCGAGCGTGTGGAAGAGCTGCGTCGGCGGGAAGAAGTCGTATTCCACGGCGTAACCAGGCCGCATGATTTCGGCGTTTTCCAGGCCCGCGATGGATTGGATGAACGCATGCTGAACCTCGATTGGAAGGCTGGTCGAGACACCGTTGACGTAATACTCCTCGGTATGGCGGCCCTCGGGTTCGAGGAAAATCTGGTGCTGATCTTTCTCGGCGAATTTCACGACTTTGTCTTCGATCGAGGGACAATAGCGCGGCCCGACGCCTTCAATGCGCCCGGCGTAGAGTGGCGACTTGTCGAGATTCGCGCGGATCAAATCGTGGGTGCGCGGATTCGTATAGGTCGTCCAGCAAGGGAGCTGTTCCACGTGGAACAGCGCGCCGTCCCAGTGATTCAACGAGAAGATGTCGTGACGCGAGTGGGCGAGATACTCGGTCATGAACGTGAACGGTTTCGGCGGATCGTCGCCCGCTTGCGGCTGGCAGCGCGTGAAGTCGATCGTGCGGCCATGCAGTCGGCAGGGCGTCCCGGTTTTGAAACGTCCCACTTCAAAACCGAGTCCTTTCAGACTATCGCTCAATGTGGACACGGCATCCGCCATGCGTCCACCAGGTTGATTTTGGAGTCCGACATGCAGCAAGCCGCGCATGAAAGTCCCCGTCGTCACGACCACCGCGCGCGCCATGATTCGCATTCCGAGGCTCGTTTCGATCCCGGCTGCACCGTCATCATCGACGAGAATCCGGTCGATGTTGCCTTGCTTCAGATCGAGGTGCGCTTGCCGTTCAATGATCGCTTTTGCCCGAAACTGATAAGCCTTTTTGTCGCACTGCGCCCGCGGCGAGCGGACGCTTGGACCTTTCTTCGCGTTGAGCATGCGAAACTGGATACTCGTCGCGTCCGTGTTCAGCGCCATCATCCCGCCTAACGCGTCGATCTCGCGGACCATCTGACCTTTCGCCTGGCCGCCGATGGCGGGATTGCACGACATCTGGCCGATCGAATCGAGATTCTGCGTCAGGATCAGCGTCTCGCAACCAAGCCTTGCACTGGCGAGCGCAGCCTCGATCCCGGCGTGGCCGGCACCGACCACGATCACGTCATAGCGTTTCGGATGGGTGAACACAAAATTGTTCTACGTGGAACGCGGCTGGTCGAGAATCCCCGCTTTGGCGCGCGGCAGCAGATCGCGCAGATTCGCGCAATATTCGTCGCCTTGCAGATTCACCGAACGCACTTCCAAATCGTCGGCAAATTCCGCCAAAACCTGCCGACACGCTCCGCACGGCGTCACCGGCTCCCGCGAATCCGCGACAATGACAATCCGCGCAAACTCCCGCTCGCCCGCCGCCACTGCGGCGAACACCGCATTCCGTTCCGCGCAAATCGTCAGGCCGTAGGAAAGATTCTCCACATTGCATCCCGTGAACACTTTCCCACTCCGCGTCTCCAAAGCTGCGCCGACCGCGAACTTGGAGTATTTCGCGTAAGCCGCAGCGCGGGTGTGGATTGCCTGTGCGAGCAAATCATCGGGATTCATTTGAAAGGAAATTCTGTAATACGTTGATGGAGAAATACTTGAAATAAAATCTGCAACTGGATATTTACCATTGCATTGTCGCAGAGATTCTTCAAAATTCACGGCTTGGTATCCTCAGCCCGCAATTATTCAGGAAAACTCATCGCTGTCGAGGGTTTGGATGGCTCTGGCAAGTCCACCCAAATCTATCTCGTCAAGCGTTGGCTTGAATTGGAGGGATACCGCGTCTTCTTCACGGAGTGGAATTCATCGGTCCTCGTGAAGAAATCCACGACCAAGGGAAAAAAGCGGCAACTCCTTACGCCCACGACGTTTAGCCTCATCCACTGCACCGATTTCGCGGATCGTTACGACCGTCAAATCCTGCCGCTGCTGCGCGCCGGCTACATCGTGCTTTGCGATCGTTACATCTTCACGGCGCTCGCCCGGGATGCCGTGCGCGGGGTCGATCGCGAGTGGGTCGAGCGCCTTTACAGCTTCGCGGTGCATCCCGACCTCACGATGTTTTTCCGGGTGCCGCTCGAGACTTCACTCCAGCGCATTCTCGAAGGTCGCCCGCAACTGAAGTATCACGAAGCCGGGCTTGACATGGGCTGGAGTTCCGATCCCTACGAGAGCTTCCGCATTTTTCAGGGAAAAATCCTCGCGCAATATGAAGCGATGATCGAGCCGTTCGATTTCACCGTGATCGATGCGTCCAAGGAAATCCACGTGCAGCAGGCGGAAGTGCGCAGCCTGATCTCGCAGCGGCTCGATTTGCCCGCATTTCGGAGGAGGCCGGAATGATCGCGGAGAAGAAGTTTTTTGGACGCCGTCCGCCGGAAGTGCGAGACGCGAAATTCCCCGGCAAACTGATCGTCATCGAAGGCGCGGACGGTTCCGGGCGATCCACGCAGATCACGCAACTCACGCACTGGCTGGAGGCAAATGGTTTCGCCGTACGCCACATGGGCTTGCGCCGCTCGCATTTGGTCAGCGAGGAGCTGGAGGATGCGAAACAGGGAAACGTCCTGACGCATACGACGCTCTCGCTTTTTTACGCGACGGATTTTTTCGATCAACTCGTCCACGATCTCATCCCCGCGCTGCGCGCCGGATTCATCGTCCTGGCGGATCGCTACGTTTACACGCTGATGGCGCGCGATCTCGTGCGCGGTGCGGATCGCGAGTGGACGCGCAATCTTTACAGCCCGGCGATCGTGCCCGATGCCGTGTTCTATTTCAAAGTCGGCGCGCGCCCGCTCATCGAGCGCAATTTTCAAAAGAACTCGACGCTCGACTACTGGGAAAGCGGGATGGACCTCGGGCTGTCGCGCGACATGTTCGATTCGTTCGTGCGCTACCAGCGCATGTTGCAAAATGAGTTCCAGCGGATGCACCAGGAGTATGATTTCCAAGTGCTGAACGGGAACCTGCGCATCGAAAATCTCCAACGCCAGCTCCGCACGAAAATCGGGGCGATGCTCGGCATCGGGGCGGCGGATCTGGCTCCGCTGGAAACGCCGGACGCGGCGTCCTGAGCGGAAATTTCCCGCGAGTCGTCTTGATTTGTTGCGCGAACGTCACCGCGCCGTTAAAGCTACCGCGAATTTTTAACGCCAAACTTATGGAAACAGCCGTCAAATCGATCGATCACGCCCTGGCCCCCATCAATCAGGCGCTGAAGCCTGAAGACAAGATCAACTTGCTGCGCGACATGCTGCGCATCCGGCGATTTGAGCAGCGGGCGTTGAATGAATACACGAAGGGAAAAATGGGTGGATTCATGCACCTTTATATTGGCCAGGAAAGTGTCGCAGTCGGTGCGTGCTCACTGATGGGCGATGATGATCACGTCATCACCGCGTATCGCTGCCACGGCCACGCGCTCGCCGTGGGAATGAGCATGAATGAATGTATGGCCGAGCTTTACGGGAAAGTAACGGGCTGCTCGAAGGGCAAGGGCGGCTCGATGCACTTCTTCGCGCCGGACAAGAATTATTGGGGAGGCCACGGCATCGTTGGCGGTCAGACTCCGCTCGGTCTCGGTCTCGCGTATGGGCTGAAATACAAGGGCCTGAAAGGCGCGGCACTTTGTTTTCTGGGTGATGGCGCGGTCAATCAGGGCTGCTTTTACGAGTCGCTGAACATGGCGGCGCTGTTCGACTTACCCGTCATTTATATTATAGAAAACAACGGCTACTCGATGGGCACCAGCCTTGAGAGATCGTCCGTCATCAAGAATTGCCTCGCCCAACGCGGCGAGGCTTTTTGTGTCGATTGGGCTCAGGCAAACGGCGAGGACATTTACGAAGTTCGGGCTGCGACGCAGAAAGCCATCGACCGCGCTCACAACGAGTCCAAGCCGACCATCCTCGAACTCGACACTTATCGTTACTACGGTCACTCCGTCGCCGACTCGAAACACAAAGGCGGCTACCGGCCCGAGGAGGAAATCGAGAAATACAAACGCGAACACGATCCCATCCAGCTTTTCAAAAAGCGGCTGATCGAAGAAGCGGTGCTTACGGAAGCGCAGTTCGAGGAAATCAGTGACGCGGCGAAAGCGGAGGCTGAAGCGTCCGCCCAATTTGCCGAAGAAAGCCCGCTGCCGACCGACGCGAATATTTTCGAGGACGTCTATTTCGAAGTGGATCGGCAGACCGAATCGGGCCGCACGGGCAAACACTTTTTTCACGACTAACCGACCATGCCACTGATCAGCTACCGCGAGGCACTGCGCCACGCTTTCGACGAAGAAATCCAACGCGATCCGAATGTTGTCCTGATCGGCGAGGAAGTCGCGCAGTACGACGGCGCTTACAAAGTCACGGAAGGCCTCTGGAAAAAACACGGCGACAAGCGCGTCGTCGATACGCCGATCTCGGAAGCCGCCTTCATCGGCATGGGCATCGGCGCTTCCATGCTCGGCCTGCGCCCCGTCATGGAGCTGATGTTCTGGAGCTTCGCCACCGTCGCCTATGATCAAATTGTCAACAACGCCGCCCAAGTCCGCTACATGTCCGGCGGCCTCATCAATTGCCCCATCGTCATCCGCGGCCCAGCGAATGGCGGCACGAATGTCGGCGCGACGCACAGCCATTGCCCGGAAAACTGGTTCGCCGCCATCCCCGGCCTCAAAGTCGTCAACGCCGCTACGCCTTACGATGCGAAGGGTTTGATGAAAACCGCCATCCGCGACAACGACCCCGTGCTCTTCATGGAAAGCACGCTGCTTTACGGTGAAAAAGGCGAAGTGCCCGAGGAGGAATACCTCATCCCGCTCGGCAAAGCGGACATCAAACGCGAAGGCACCGACATCACGCTCATCGCGCACGGTCGCGCCGTCCTCACCGCGCTCAAAGCCGCCGAGTTGCTCGCCGCCGAGCACGATGTGAACGCCGAAGTCCTCGACCTCCGCAGCATCCGTCCGCTCGACGAGGAAGCCATCCTCGCCAGCGTCCGCAAAACGCACCGCGCCATCTGCATCGAGGAAAACAAACCCTTCTGCGGCATCGGCGCACAGATTTCCTCCATGCTGATGGAGAAATGTTTCGACGATCTCGACGCGCCAGTCCTTCGAGTCACCTCGCTCGACGCCCCCGCGATCTACAGCCCGAAAGTCGAGCCCCGCCAGCTTCCAAGGCCGACGGATGTGGTGGAGAAAGTGTTGAGCATCTGCTGAAAAGCAGGCGTTCTTGCGCCGAAGGCTTTGGGACTGCGGCGATTCCTTCGCAGCTTTTCCGATGACGCGCGGCATCCCGAGAGCGGTGAAGGAATCACCGCAGTCCAAGAGCCTTCGGCTTTAAGCAAACACTTCCATCACTGGCTTCCCATCCGCCAGTAGCACCGGACGATTCGCCGCCGTCTTCATTTCCGTGTGCGGATCGATCCCGAGCGCGTGATAAATCGTCGCCGCGAGATCATCGGGCCGCACCGGATTTTCCGAGGGATACGCCCCGCTCTTATCCGAAGCCCCATGCACAAAACCGCGCTTCACCCCGCCGCCCGCGAGCAGCGTCGTGTAACACTGCGGCCAGTGATCGCGGCTCGCGCTCTTGTTGATGTTCGGCGTGCGCCCAAACTCACCCATCCACACCACGAGCGTGTCTTTCAGCATCCCGCGCTCTTCCAAATCGATGAGCAAAGTCGGCAGCGTCTGTTCCGTCATCGGCAGGTGATATTTCTCGATGATCGGATACATCCGCGTGTTGTTAAAACCATGAGTGTCCCACCCGCCGCGATCCGTCTTCTGGCCGCCGATGTTGTCTGAAAAATACACCGTCACAAACTTCGTCCCCGCCTCGACGAGTCGCCGCGCCAGCAGACAGCTCTGCCCGTAAGTCGAGCGCCCATAAGCCTCGCGCACCTTCTCCGGCTCCGCGCTCAGATTGAACGCATCGCGCAACCGCGGCGATTGCAGCATCGCCATCGCGCGCTCGTAGTACCCATCCATCCCACGCGCCTGCGCCGAGAAATCCATTAGCCGCGCCTGCGCATCCACGAGCTTCTGCAACTCCCGCCGCGCCTGCATTCGCTCGATCGAAATCCCCTCCGGCAAACTCAACTCCGGCAGCGCAAACCCCGATGAATTCGGATCCTGCAACACAAGCAGCGGGTCGTGCTTTTTTCCCAGAAAACTCGCGTGCTGCCCCGGCGTGATCGACCCATCACTGATGACGTGCGGATACGAAACCGCCGTCGGCATTTCCCCGCTCCCCGGCGCGAACGCATCCACCACCGACGAATATCCGGGAAACAGATCAAGCGAATCCCGCAGCCGCTGATCGTCGGTCGGCGGCGCGTGCCCGGTGAGCGCGTAATAGCCCGCCGAGTTGTGATTCTTCATGTCGTGATGCATCGACCGAATCAGCGTCACCTTGTCCATCACCTGCGCTGTCTTGGGAAGATGCTCGCTCACCTGGATGCCATCTGCCTTCGATGAAATCGGCTTGTGCGGCCCGCGAATCCCCTCCGGCGCATCCGGTTTCATATCGAACATGTCGATGTGCGAAGGCCCGCCCCATTGAAAAAGAAAAATCACCGACTTCGCGCGAGCCTTGATTTGATCAACCTTCGCGAGCGCCTCCGCCCGCAGCAGATTCGGCATCGAAAGCCCGAGCAAACCGAGCCCGCCGACTTTCAGTGCGGCGCGGCGCGACATCGCGCTGTGAAAATTCGGGCAGGCAAAACCGGCGCTCATGGGCATGAATCATCCAGCAGACTTCTTGAAAGACAACCCGGCAATTCCGGCGCAAACGATGATAACCTACCGCCGCGCCTCATAGTAGTAAGCGCGATGGGTCCCATCGATTTCAAAGGTTCCGTCCGCAGCCACAGTCACGCTCCTGCCAGCCATCGGCACGCCGTGCGGATCGCATGGCGTGATACTCTTTGCCATTGCGCCCATGAATCGCAGCGAAGCCTGCACGGGTTCCAGCAGCAGCGGCGGAGTGCCCGTCGCTTCGAGGCGAGTGCCGTCGGCGTTGTAGCGCGCGCCGGTTTGTTTGTCCTGCGCGAGCGCGGTGATGAGGATGTGTTTGCTCTCCGCGAGCGGTGCGTCGTCGAGCGGGGTGAAAATGAGCGAGACGAATTCCGTGCGGACGGTGGCGGTGACGCCGGGGAGCACGATCGCGTCGGGACCGGGCCGACCGATGACCGCCTGCGTCTTCGGCCCGCGCAGCAGCACGCGCTCGCGGGCGTAGTCCCACACGAGTTCCCCGGTCGCGGCAGTGAGCGTTTTGTTTTTCTCGTCCCAAAATTTCGCGAGGTCCGTCACATCGCTTTTCCCGCCGTCGAACGCAGTCGTCACACGCCCGATCGCGAACGTTTCGGCGGGCGTCGCGAGGGATTTTGCGTCGTCGTTTCCGCTGAAAATTTCATCCGTCGTGAAACGGCGCGCGGCGGCGACCGGCGCTTCTTTCACATGCCCGCGATACAGCGCAAAGGCGAGCGCGGGGAATTGGCCGAGGTAGTGCGGCGTGTCGCTCGCGTACGCGCTCATGTGCGGCCAGCCGTCGCCGAGGCGCGTGCCGCTTTGCGCGAAATGCCACGAGCCATCCCAGCCCTGGAGGCCGAGCGCGTAGAAAGCCATCAGCGGCGCGCATTCGAGCTTCCAGCGATTCGGCGGCGATTGGCTCCACTCCGTCATCGCGAAAGGGCGGTTTTCCACCACGCGGAGATTGCGCGAAAAAATGCCGAGGCCGGGCCGCGTGAGATGCGACTGCCAATCGACCCGGCCTTCCTCGATACCGTGGCGGCCTTCGCCGCCGCCGAAATAATCGTGCCGGTCGATCATGTCCGCGGCGGTATCCGTCCACAGATTCGGCAGCTCGCCGAGCCCGCTCCCGGCCTGCCACGCGGTCGTGATCGTCACGCCGCGAAAACCCGCGCCGCGCATCGCCTGCTCGCACACGGCATGATTCGCGCGCTGCATCTCCGCCAGGAAACGCAGCACATCACCCGCGCGCCGCGTCTGACCCGCGAAAGCGCCGCGGATACCCTCGCCATCGAGATCCCACGGACTCATCAGCCGCAGCTCGCGCGCATCGACGCTGTCGCCATTTTTCAGCGCACCCCACGCGGCCTTCAGCGCATCGTCCGTTTTGTAGCGCGCCTTCACCCACGCGGCGAAATCCGCGCGGAGTTGCTGCGCGTGGCGCGGCCATTTCTTGTCGCCCGCCGCGAGATCGCCGAGCGGGTTCCAGAAAAAGATGCTCTCCTCGTTATTCATCTCGACCGTCGCGAGCGCAGGATCGTCCACGTAGCGCAGGCCGGTGTGCGGATTTTTGTGCGTGAGCAGCTCCACGAGCACGCGCGTGCGCCGCTCCCAGAGCTTCGGCGCGGCGGCCATCACGCCGTAGGTGTCGCGCAAAGTCGTGCCTCTCCCCTGTGGCAGATCCTCGAAGAATTCATAGCCCGCGTCCGGCCCGATGCGCCAGTGGTAGAAGACGCTCCACGCGGAGTAAATGCCGTGCCTTTTCAACTCGGCGAACCACCAGTCGTAGGCATCGAGCTTCTTCGCGTCGATGCGCCCATCGGTCGTCACATCGTCCCAGAGCGGATGCTGGCGCACGATGTTGCAGCCGAATTTTCGCAGATACTTCGCGCGCTGCGTGAGCTGCTCGCGCGTGTACTTCCCCGGATCGACATTCGCGCCGACGCCCCACAGCTTCACGGGATTCCAATCACCAGTTAGGAGATGGTTCTCGAAAACCAGCTTGTCGCCAACTGCCTTCAAGAAACCGAATTTTCCCGCCGGTGCCAGCACGAGCCGCGACATATCGATGATACTGCGCGGATCGAACGTGTCCTCATCCGCCATGAGCGGAAACCAATCGCCCGGCCCTGCCGCTCCCGCGCGCGCGCTCGCGCCCGGCTTCATCGTCCCCTGCGGCACGAACGGATCGGTCGTCAGCACGAAGCAATCAAGCCCGCCGCTGTTGGACTGTCCGCCCTCGAAGTGGAACGCGATCTCGTGCTTGCCTTTCGCCAGCGTGAGTTTCCCGATTTTCACCCATGCGATGAAGCGGTGGTCGAGCTTTCCGTCGCCCGCGATGTTCTGCTGCTGCTGCACCGTGCCCTTCGTCACCGCCGTCCACGCGCCGCCATCGAGCCGCCACTTCGGCTCCGATGCCACGGGATTCAGCCGCGCGAAAAACGAGTAGTCGCCCGCTTCCGCGATCTCAATGCTGTAGCTGCACTCACCCGGCTTTTCGCCGTAGTGGGAAAGCCACCCGCCACCCGAAAGCACATCGCGCTTCACAGCATCGTACCAGCCGTGTTTCTGCATCGTCGATGTTGCGGGCGCTTCGCCCTCGACCCAAATCGAACCAGCGTGTGAGCGGGTGTAAAGTAGGAGCAAGGCGATGACGAAGGTGGCGTGAAGGCGCATGTGTTGTCTCGGCAATCGCGATCAGAGCCTCGTCTTAGCTGGACGCGCGGGTTCGCCTTTTCGGCGCGATGAAAATTGGCCATCGAACGCCGCCCGCAGCGGGTCATCAGCGGCTTCGTTCCGCGCGGTGAGTCAATTGGATCCGCGATTGCGCGGGGGCGGGCGGCTGTCTTGAATCCGCAGCCCATGCCGCTGACGGAAAAAAAATCCGCTCTCGTGGCCATCGCTGCGCTGGCGTTGGCTGGCGGGCTCGCGTGTGCGTGGGATTTGGCGCTGATTTGGGATGGCGGGGCGCAGTTTTGTTACACACTTTTCCATGGGTGCGGATACGGATACGCCGCGCGTTTTTTCACGGCGATCCTGTGGCAGCCGGTGATTTGGGCGGCACACGTCACGGATGATCTGGCGATCCTCCGCGCGCTCTACGGACTGCCGCTGTGTCTCGCGCCAGCGATCAGCGCGGCGCTTTCGTGGTGGATGGTGGCGCGCTCGCGGCCCGGGCTTTTTCCGTGGGCGTTGCTCGGCATCTGCGCGGCTTCGGCGCCGGTGCAGGTGTTCGCAATCAATGAGAGCATCTTTCAGCTCAACCTGTTCTGGCCCGTCTTTCTCGGGCTGCTCGTGCCGCTGAATCCCGCGCGCTGGCTGGTGATCGGGCTGTTGCTCGTGTTTCAGTTTTCGCATCCGCAAGGGCTGCTGCTGCTCGCCGGCGCAACGGTTGCGCTCGTCGCATTGCGCGATCGGAAGCGCGCGATTTTCATGGCGGCTCTGACTCTGCTCTGTCTGTTCCGCGTCCTGCTTTTTCCCGATGCGGAAGCGGCCGAGCAGGCGAGCTTGGGAAAGGCGTGGGCGCTGTTCCGGCAGGGTGTGCTCGGCTGGCCGCTGGCGGGCTGGCTGTGTGTGGTAGGTGCGGCGTGGACCCGCTCCGATCGTGTCGCGAAACGGCTGCTCTGGCTCGCGGCGGCGCTGTGGATTTGGTGGGCGATCGAGCCGGCGCGCTGGGCGAAGGCGATGGATGCGCGGCGATTTGTGATCGTGTTCGCGGCCCCGTTTTTCTTTGGCGCGTGGCGCTCCCTCCGGCTCCCGGCTGCGCCGGAAATGCATCGTCGCGCGCTGGCCGTGGCGCTCATTTTTGCCTGCACACTTTCGCTGCAAACGAATGGCTGGCGCGGCCTGATGGCGCGTGTGATTGCCCAAGCCGAGGCCGATCCGCGGCGCGTGATTCCGTCGGAAGATTTCGCGTGGACGCGCGGTGGGCCGGCGGAGCATTGGGGCCTCGGGCCGCAGGTGATCGCGAAGCTCGGCGGGCGGAAACTCGTGCTCGGCCTTGGCGCGCGCGAGGCTCTGCGGAGCGATCCGCCAAAGGTGGAGCTCGGCTACGACGCGTGGGTTCCGCCGGAGCCGGGCATACTCGGGTGGTTCGACTTTCGTGACACGGTGCGGTAGCACTCGCGCATGTCTCCCGCCCGCTCCCAATTTGGCGATACGCGCTGGAGCGTCGTGCTCGCGGCGCAGTCGGGCGACGAGGCGGATGTGCGCGCGGCGCTCGCGGAATTGTGCGGCGCGTATTGGTATCCGCTCTACGCATTCGTGCGGCGGAGCGGACACGCGCCGGAGGAGGCGGAGGATTTGACGCAGGAATTTTTCGCGCGGCTGCTGGCGAAGGACTGGCTCGCGGGAGTCGATGGCGCGAAGGGACGCTTCCGCGCGTTCCTGCTCGCGGCGATGAAACATTTCCTCGCGAACGAATGGCGTCGCGCGCAGACGCAAAAGCGCGGCGGCGGCACGATCGCGGTGCCGCTCGATGCGGAAGAACGCTACGCCTGCGAACCCGTGGACGCTTTCACACCCGAGACGCTGTACGAACGGCGCTGGGCGCTGACGGTGATCGAAAACGTTTTCGCCGCGCTGCGGGCCGAGATGGAGCAGGCGGGAAAGCGCGAAGTTTTCGAGACACTGAAAGATCTGCTGTCGCCCGATGCGCGACACATTTCCTACGCGGAAGCCGGCGCGCGGCTCGGGCTGAGCGAGGATGCGGTGAAGATGACAATTTACCGGCTGCGCAAACGCTACCGCGATCTGCTGCGCGCGCACATCGCGGCGACGGTCGGCACGAGCGGCGAGATCGACGCGGAGATTCGCGATTTGTTCCGCGTTTTCAGCGCATGAAAAATTCTCGTTACCTTTCGCGCGGAACCGTTCTGGAAGGGGTGAAACCAAATACGCCATGAACGAATCCAAAACTTGTCCACAATGCGGAGCCACCATTCCCGCCGATGCGCCGGAGGGCGTTTGTCCCGCTTGCGCGCTGGGGCGCGGGCTGGGAGTCACGCAGATGCAGGCGGAGGAGGCGGAGTTTCGGCGGGCGGAATTGGCGACGCTCGGGGCGGCGTTTCCCGGGTTTGAATTGATCGCACTTCTCGGGCGCGGCGGGATGGGCGAGGTGTACAAGGCGCGTCAGAAAAAGCTGAACCGGCTCGTGGCGATCAAGATTTTGCCGGAGCCGTTTGGGAAACTGGATGAATTCACCGAGCGTTTCCGCCGCGAGGCGCAGTCGCTGGCGCGCCTGAACCATCCGAACATCGTGACGATCTACGATTACGGCGAGGCGAACGGGCTGTGTTATCTCGTGATGGAATTCGTCGATGGCGTGGATTTGCGGCAGACGATCGAGGCGAAAACGCTCACCGCGGAAGAGGCGCTGCGCATCGTCCCGCAGGTCTGCGACGCGCTCCAATTCGCGCACGATCAGGGCATCGTGCATCGCGACATCAAGCCCGCGAACATTCTCCTCGATAAAACAGGTCGCGTGAAAATCGCGGATTTCGGCCTCGCGAAAATCGTCGGGAAAAGTCCAACCGATCTCACGCTCACGGCAATGGGCGACGTGATGGGCACGCCGGAATACATGGCGCCCGAGCAGCGCCGCGCGTCACAGACGGTCGATCATCGCGCGGATATCTATTCGCTCGGCGTGGTCTTCTACGAAATGCTGACGGGCGAAGTGCCGATGGGACGCTTCGAGCCGCCGTCGCACAAGGTCACCATCGACATTCGCCTCGACGACGTGGTGCTGCGAACGCTGGAGCGCGAGCCAGGGCGGCGTTATCAAAAAGTCAGCGAGGTAAAGTCCGGCGTGGAGACCATCACCGCCGCGAGTCGGCTGCGCCCGATGAAAAAGGAACGCCGTTTTCCGCTCGGCTTCACCGCGCTGTGGACGCTGCTCTCCGCGCTGCTCTGGTTTTTCCTCGGCGAATTCTGGCGCTGGGAAGGGAAAGGCGTCATCGCCGGTGGCTTCGTGCTCGCCGCATTCATAGGCCTCGCGCTCTACACGGCGCGGCAGCGTTTCCCGATCATCGCGGAACGGTGGCGCGCGGAGAGCTGGCCGTGGCGGGCCTTCCGCGTCGCGGGCTGCATTACGCAGTCCATCGTGGTCGTCGCGCTCGTCCTCAGCGCAACCCTGAATCTCGCCGAGCGGACCCGCTGGCCACACTCGTATCTAAAAGGCGAAAAATTCGCGGCCCAATACAAGGGCGAGGAATACAAGCTCCTGCGCGAACTGAAGGCCTACAAAACCGAAATCCCGAAGGCAGAACTGGCCGGCCAGGAACTCGGTTGGAACGCCGGTATCGCGTTCCTCGGTACGTCCCCGCCCAATCACCGCTATTTCTCGACCTTCAGCATCCTCGCCCAGCTTTTCCTCGCGCTCATCCTCCTCGCGAATTCCGTAAACGCGCTCGTGGCCACCGATCAGTTCCGGCTGCGCGTCGATCCGCACTGGCGGCGGACCATCTGGCCGATCGCCGTGCTGAGCTTCGCGCTCTGCGCCGGCTGGTGTGCCAAGCATTTCGTCGTCTTCCTCCGCGACGTCGCGGCGATGGGGGCGACGATGCGCCAGGGGCGCGCGTCGGTCGCGGTGCCCCTCGCGGACGTGGAGAAAACGCTCACTGCGAAGCTCAAGTCGGAGGGCTTCCGCATCGGCGAGAGTCGGCAGTGGAAGCTGATGTCCGTGCCGGAAGGCCGCGATCTCGGCGGGGTGCGGATCGCCAATTTTTGGAAACCCTCGCCCTTCGACCGCTGGGCGTGGCACCGCGGCTGGCTCGTGCCGATTTCGCCGTTGATCTCGGTGCGCTACCTGGCGAGCGAAAAACCGCTCGAGACCCAGGTGGAAATCACCGTCACCCCGCGCCGCAGGCAGGATGATCCCGCATCCCAAGCACTCCTCCAGAGTCTCAAAGCCACCGTCGAGTCGGCCACGAAGCAGTGAAGCTCAGGGAAGCGAAAAATAGTCCGCGCCCTGATAGTTACCGTCCACGAGTTTGGCGATCTGCATGAGCACATCGTTCGCGAGCGTGCTCGCGCCAAAGCGGAAAAGATCGGGCGTCAGCCAGTCGTCGCCGAGCGTTTCGGATAGCATGACGAGATAGGCGAGCGCTTCCTTCGCGGTGCGGATGCCGCCCGCCGGTTTCATGCCGATCCGGCGGCCAGTGTCGTAGTAGAAATCGCGGATCGCTTCGAGCATCACGAGCGTGACGGGCAGAGTGGCGGCGGGCGCGACTTTGCCGGTGCTGGTCTTGATGAAATCCGCGCCCGCGCGCATCGCGAGGTCGCTGCAAAACCGGACCTGATCGTAGCTGCCGAGTTCGCCGGTCTCGAAGATGACCTTCAGATGCGTCTCGCCGCAGACCTGTTTCACCGCGGCGATTTCATCGGCGACGCGTGCGTGTTCGCCCATGTGAAACGCGCCGCGGTCGATGACCATGTCGATTTCATCCGCGCCCTCGACGATGGCGAGCCGAGTGTCTTCGAGCTTCACACTGAGCGGCATTTGTCCGCTGGGAAAAGCCGTCGCGACCGCCGCGACATGCACCGGTGACGAGCCGAGAAAGCGGCGCGCGGACCGGACGAGATTTGGGTAAACGCAGACGGCGGCGCAGCTCGGGACGTGGTATCGCGGATCGGCAGGCTGAATGGCTTTGCGGCAGAGATAGGCGACTTTGCCGGGCGTGTCCTTCCCTTCGAGCGTGGTGAGGTCCATCATCGAAACGACCATCTTCAGTCCCGCGAGCTTCGCTCCGGTTTTGATGCTGCGTTTGGTGAAAGACGCGGCGCGTTCCTCGACCATGACCTGGTCGATGGTCGGTGAGGCTTGGATCGTTTTCATAGCGCGACTATGCCGGAATGCCGATGGCTTCGACAAGGCTGCGACGATACGCGGCCCAAGTATATCTTTCCGCCGTCGCTCGAGCGGCGTGTTTCATCGCGAGGCAGCGTTCGGGGTCGCGGATCATTTCCTCCAGCTTTTCCGCGATCGCGGTCGAGGAGGCGATGGGAACGAGGTAGCCGTCGATGCCATCCGAGATCAGGTCACGCCCGGCGGTGTGCGGAGTGGCGATGACGGGAACGCCGCGTGACATCGCCTCCAAAATGACGAGTCCGAAGCCTTCAAAGAGCGATGGGAGAACGAGCACGTCTTGCTGTGCGATTTCGTCGAGGACTTGCTCGTGAGGCAGCGAAGGAATCCAGCGATAGGTTTGCACCGCGCGGTTCAGTGCCGCGCAGTTTTCCACCACCTTTCGGCCCAGCAAAGTCAGCTCGACTGCCGGGCCGAGGGATTCCACGGCTCGAATGAGATAAGACAATCCCTTCCGTTGACCCAGCGAACCGGCAAACAAAACACGCAAGGCCGCACCCGGCTTTCGAGCGGTCAAGCTCCCGTGAAACTCCGGTGCGCCATAAGGAACGACGTGGACCGGTTTGTCTCCGATATCCGCGCTTTGCAGCGTGTCGCGGGTAAAGCTGCTGGCGACGATCACCTGATCGGCCAAAGCAAGTTCGGCATCTTTGCGCGCCCGCTTCTCCTGACTATCGGAAGCACCAGTCAGCGTCACGGCCCACTCCGGCTCGCGCTGGGTTTCGCTGCGGTAGATTTCGGCGGAGACCTTCCAATAGCCGATGGGTAGCTCGTAAATGCACCGCAAGCCAAGAGACTTCGCTGCCTTAAAAGTCTCCAGCGCACCGTCTTCATAGCAATACACCGAGGCAATCCCTTTCTCCGCGCGGACCCGCCGGGCCACCCTCGCGTCGAAAGCGCGATAAACACTGTCGATGCCAAACGGAGCCTTCTCGCCATTCACGAGGCTGCCTAACTTAAAGCCACCCGCTAAGTGGCGAACGATTTCGTGAAAAGGCGCGGTGCGGCATTTCCGATGCAAAGGCTGCGGAGGAGTCCGGCGGTTAAGAAACTTGCTCAACGACGATGGACACACCGCGCGAAGCAGCCGATTCGGACGCCACGTGATACAGGTCCAAAATTCGCGAAGCAACCCCGCCGCCTCCAACGCCAAGGCCGCTTGGTACGCGTTCGCGTTGCCGGTAGGATGTGAAATGAGCATCGCGGCTTTCATGTTCCGCCTCTTGTTGCTCAATGTACTGGTTTGTCTGCCAAACTAAATGCAGGCACTACCTAGTGCTGCGATGGCTGGAAATCCACTGAACAGTCTTTCCCTCTTTGAGGCCCACTTGAAAGCCGGAGAAGACAAAATCTTCCTTCGTTCCGGTCGGTGCATCTGGGAGCAAAAAATATAGGATCTCATCGATGTCAGAATTACCGTCTTCAAATTTCGGATTCTTATCAGCCGTCAGTGGCGTTCCGAAACGGGCAACAATCGCATTACGAGGAGTTCCCGAAACGATGAATTTCCGAACGTCATCTTCAGTATATGAAGGAGTCAAAGCTGACAGATTCCTCGAACACGAAGGTGAAGATAATATCCCGAGTATTGAGGTTAAGTAGAATATCTCCAGTCGCATACGGTCGTAAAAACATCACTGCCTTCACGACAACCGCACAAAATCCCTCAAGAACTGAAACCAAATAAAGAACAGCCCGCGCCACGAATAGCGCACTTCGCCGGCGGCGTTTTTTTTGAGGACTCCGGCGGTGAGGTTGTGGGTGATTTGGGTGGTGAGGTCTTTGGCGATTTCGGCCTGCATTTTTTCGGCGTCGAGAGGTTCGAGGTCTTCGATGATGATGCCGTTATTGCGGAGGAAATCGCGGTGGCTTTCGTGCAAACCTAGAAAACTTTGGTCGCCGCGGACGCGGTTGACGCGCCATTGGGGGACTAACATGAGGCTATAACTAAAAGGGTAGTTCCACGTTGTCCAAATGCGGCCGTCTTTGGCGCGGGAAGATAGACTTAGGTAGAAGAAGGCGACGTCGTTTTGGTCGATGAGGCAGACGGCGGCCTGGGTGCGGTCGTCGGCTTTGTAGAAGAGGCGGAAGAATTGCTGGTAGTCGTCCCAGTCCCAACCGGCGTCTTCGACGTGCTCGAAACGCTCGCCTTCGATTTCTTCGGTGAGTTCTTCGAGAGCGGGGAAGGTTTGCGCGTTCGGCGGAGTTTTGTGGCGCAGGCTTTTATCGACGGGGAGGGTGAGGCGGCGGACGCGGGTGAGGATTTCGAGCCAGGGGAGGAGCAGCCAGCTCGAGCCGAGGAAGACGCCGACGATCCAGTAGCCGGTGAAGAGCCAGCCGATGAGGAAGGAGGTGGCGAGGATGCCGAAGGTGCCGATTTTTTGGAAAAAGATTCCGTTGAGCGTGCGCAGGCTGAAACTGAGCGCGCCGACGCCGAGGACGAGGAGAAGATTGGACAGCGTCACGGCGTGATCGTGTGCTTCGTCATGAAAACGGCGAGTTCGTCGGGACCGAAATCGGCGAGCAATTTGCCGTCAGCAGTGACGAGCGTGGGCGTGCGGGTCTGGCCGGAGAGACGGATCATTTCATCGTAGTCCGCGCGGTCCGCCTCCACGTCGATCTGGCGATATTGGTAGCCGCGACCCCGCAGCCAGTCCTCGGCGCGCACGCACCACGGGCACCATGTTTTGACGTAGAGTTTGAGTTCGGCGGGCATCTGTTTGGGTTACTTCTTCGGTGTTTCGGCGGCGGGCTTCTTGGGTTCGTAAGCAGCCTTCCATTTTTCGGAGATCGATTTCACGTAGGTTTCGACGTTCTTCCTGTAAATCTTGAGACCCGCGGGGACTTCTCGCGCCTCCAGGATGCGCACTTGCTTTGTATCCGTGATGAAATTCGCGCCGGCAAGTTGGAGCACCACTTTCGTCTGCGATTCCTTGAACATCAGCACGGGAAACACGTCACCCTTGTCCATCATCCACTTGGCACCGTCCGAAAGCTCGACCGGCATGTCTTGGATCAATGCGGCGTACAATTTGTATTCGCGCGCATTTAGCCCGGCGGCGAATGCGACGGTGAAAACAAGAGCGAGAAGACCTTTCATGCCGCCATAGTGGCGACGGTCCGCAGGGAAATCAATGGGCGCTCTCGGGCCAGTCAAGGCCTGCCGCCGCGAGCGCGGTCATGGCGCGAACTTCCGTTCTCGTAGTTGAAGTCGCAATTTTCACTCACGATGGTGGGTGAATGGGTCGGCCCGTGACCCGGCGGCATTTCCTGCCGCGGCTCAAAAGTAATAATCGCAATTCTCCTCGCTCGCCGCCTTGCGCCGGATGCGGAAGACGTGCGCGGGGTTCGACAGCGGATCGAGCCGCACGAAATTTCGCCGGCCCGTCCAGAGATAGTGCGTGTCCGTGAGAAGATCGTGCGCCTGATACGTCTCGTCCTCGCCGAAACCGAAATCCACCAGCGGCACTGAGACAAACGCATCCTGCCGGTGCCACGCATCAAGGTTCAACACGACGAGCAGCAGATTGTCGCGCGCGCCCGTGGCTTTTGAGTAGCAGAGCACGAGGTCGTTGTCGGCTTTCATGCACGGAAGATGTTTGGGCGCGCTGCGCAGGGTCTGTTGCCCCGCCGTTACGGGCTGAAGCCCAGGACTGCTTTCGCTACGGCTTCGTGATCTCCACCTCGTAAAACTTCCTCGCTTCGGTCGCGGTGGGATCGGTCACGGTGCGTTCGAGGCCGTTGTCGGTGAAGGTCGCGCCGGGGAGCGTGGCCCACGTTCCGGCGGTCAGGTCGGTCTTGAACTTCACCGTGTAAGTGCGGCCGAGGGCGAGCGGGGCGAAGATGAGCTTCCTCTGGCCGGGCGAGCCGGTGCCACTCGTATCTCATTTGATAATTGAACTGTCCCCTTACCCCTCCTTTCTTTATCCTCATTCTCTTCGCTACGATGAGTGATTCAACGTCTCCACAACGCACGGTTCCCGAAGACAAAGCGATCCTCAGTGCGCTCAAGCGTGGTGAGAAAGCCGGCGGATCAAACGCCGACCGCGAGAAAGCGAAAGCCCTTGCTGAAAGAGCCGCGGCCGGACTGAGCGATCCGGTTCAGCGCGCGGCGTTCACCCGGCTCGCTGAATACTTCGCCACACGGACTCGGATGAAGGAAATCGGCCAGCCGCTTGTGCCGCCGCTCGCAGATATTCTCGCACTCGGTCAGGCCGGCTTCGTGCAGAGCGCTGAGTTTGCGTGGGCAAATGCGGGCGACGCCGTGCTCGATTATCCACTCCCGGAATTGCTCGCTGCCGTGCCCAGCGCACGGATGCTCGAAGCTGTGGCGCGCAGGCATCGTGATCTCGCCGCACAGGCGCTCGCGCTCGTTTTAGAGCGTCCTGAATTGGCTGAAACTTCCGCCGCATTCGACTGGGTAGCACAGCACGCGAAGCCGAAGGAACTCTCGAAGCTCGCTCCGCAAATCCTCTCAGGCCACCCGCGCCGTCGGCACCTTCCGGCGCGCGAGGAAGTGCTGCGTGTTGCATTGCTCCGCGACAAATCCGGCGAACTGCTGCGCGCTTGCCTCGCGATTGCAAAGGGGCACAGCCCTGCCTTCGACCGACTTCGCATCGCCGTGAACACAACTCCGAAACTGCTCGTTCAGTTTATCGGCGGCCTACCCAAAACCATCTGCGGCCCGGACGGTGAAATGGCGATGCAACTGCTGGAGTCATGGCTTCCGGCGTTTCCGAAAGCAGAACCCGCCACGCGCGAAAATCTCTCCGGCGTGCTCGCCGCGCTCGCCGGGTTGCTGCTCCGGCAACCGAAACGTAAGGACGTGCAAACGCATCTGCTTGACGCCCTCGCCCGTGCCGCGTTCCCGTGGTTGCTCGCGATGGAAGACGCGCAGGACACGTCTGGCTTTTGGCTCGTGGCTCGTGCGGACGATTTCACCAAGGCTCGCAAGCCCAGCGGAAACATTTCGCACTACGGTGCCGGCCTGCTCGCCAGCTCGATGGAGAAGGCAAAGGCCGGCTTAGCGGCGGATGCACTGCTCGAAGCTCTCGCTCTGAACCTCGGCCTGGAACAGGTCGGTGCTCGCGATGAGAGCGTGAGCTTTGACCCGAACTTGCACGAAGATACTGTCGGCGGACTGCTCGCGAGTGACCCGGCCACTGTCAACGAACCCGGCTGGCGGCTAGGCGATCAACTCGTCCGTCGCGCCAAAGTAACCCCCGATAGCCATGCCTGATCTATTCTCCGCCCCTGTGCTCGGCATCGACCTCGGTGCTTCCTTCACGAAAGTCTCCTATCGACCCGGCTGGACTGGAGGCCAACATTACGACAAGCCGTGCCGCCTCGTGATGATCGAGAACCGGCCACTTGTGCCGTCATTGGTGATTCACAAAAAAGGCGCGTGAACATCGTGGCTCTGCGGACAAGCGGCAGCGGGCTACCGATCGCTCAATGGCGATCAGGTCTTCACGAACTGGAAGGCCGATCTCTTTAGCAATGAGCTGACGCTGAAAGTCAGCGGTTCGCTCAAGGCAGCGGGAGAGTTTTTCCGTTGGTTGCACGAGAAGATTTCCGCCGCCGGCATTGATGTGGCGGCTTGCCGCGTGAAAGTGTGTCTGCCGGCCTTTCCCGACATCGAGCGGCCCACCTCGATCCTCGGGCAGGAGATGGAGTTGTCCGGCTGGCAGAATGCCACCGTCAGCCGTGTGATGGAGCCGCGCGCGAATACCGTCGGCGTCTTCGGAGAAGGGCGTAACATGCTCTTTCGCCCAGCACCGCATGCTGACGTGAATCCACACTACGGAGTGATGTATCCGCAGGGTTCGCCTCTGCTAAATCATCTGCGTCAGTATGGCCTCTTCGACGGCCCACGCCACGCAACGATCGTGATTGCGGACATCGGTTCATTTACTACGGACCTGAGCATCGTGGATTTCGATGCCGGCGCGGACGGCGACTTCATCGCCAACACCGAGCAGACGAGCTACAAAGTCGGCATCATTGCAGGTTTTGAAGAACCGCTGCTCGATTACTTGAGCGGGCGTCACGGATTCACAGTTGAAGGGCTGACGTTCGAGGAACGCGAGGCGATCAAGCGGGCGTTCGCGCTCGGGGAATCGTTCGTGCTCACGCTACCGGGAAGTCAAAACATCAAACTCGGCGATGCAGCCGATCAAACGGTCGCACGGCAAATCGCGGCTGAGTTGGCGAGCCGCGTGTGGGATTCCTACCGCGAGAAAACCGCGCAAAAGCATGTGAAGTATCTCATCCTCACAGGTGGCGGGAGCGTCGCACCGCTCGTCCGCGATGCGGTTCACGCGCGATTTGCCGACGCAAAGGTTGCATGGGCAGATGTGGATGGAATGGAAACCGAAAACGGTGAGGTTGGGGATCTCCGCCGCTGGCCCGATACAGGTGAGACGCTCGCACGTCTGGCAACCGCTCTTGGTGCAGCATCCGTTATCCTTGACCTTCCGGTTGGCTCTCCGCCGCACGAGGAAACATCAATCGGCCCGATCGAGTCGCCTTGGGTTCCATGCGGCTGCCAAGGAGGAAACAAAGAGTGTATGCGCTGTGGCGGACGTGGGATGTATTTGCGCCAAGGGACGTGAGGGAAGTTCGCGAAGGCGGGACGCCAGAGTTCCGCCGCATCGCATCAGAAAAAGTAATCGAAATTCTCCTCGCTCCCCGCCTTTCGCCGGATGCGGAAAACGTGCGCGGGATTGGTCTGCGGATCGAGCCGCACGAAATTGCGGCGGCCCGTCCAAAGGTAGCGCGCGTCGGTCAGGAGATCGTGGACTTGATAGGTCTCGCTTTCGCCGAGGCCGAAGTCTTCGAGTGGCACGGACACGAACGCATCCTGCGTGTGCCACGCGTCGAGATTCACCACGACGAGCAGGAGATTGTCGCGCGCGACCGTGGCTTTGGAATAGCAGAGCACGAGATCGTTGTCGGCGTTTTGGAAGCGCAGATTGCGGAGCTGATGCAGCGCGCGGTTTTCGCGGCGGGCGCGATTCAGGCGCGTCACGACTTCCTTGATGTTGCCCGGCGCGTTCCAGTCGCGCTCTTTCCACTGATACTTTTCCGAGTCGAGATACTCTTCCTTCGCCAGCTGTTTGTAGTCCCACTCGCAGAGATTTAGGAAATGCCGCACGTCCGCGGCGGGGTCGATGCCCGCCTTCCACAGCCCCGCGTTTTCGCACAGTTCGAAGCCCGAATAGATGCCGTAAACCGGCGAGAGCGTAGCCGCGAGCACGGCGCGCACGATGAACGCGGGGCGGCCGCCGAATTGCAGGTAGCTCGGGAGAATGTCGGGCGTGTTTGGGAAAAGATTCGGGCGCATCGTTTCGGCCACTTCGCCCTGCGTCAGTTCGCTGAAATACTCGGTGAGTCCGCGCTTGGTATTCCGCCAGGTGAAATACGTGTAGCTCTGCGTGAAGCCCGCCTTCGCCAGCGCGTGCATCATTTTCGGCTTGGTAAACGCCTCGCTCAAAAACACCGCATCCGGCCAGCGCCGCTGCACGCGCGCGATCATGTATTCCCAAAACGTGACCGGCTTCGTGTGCGGATTATCCACGCGGAAAACGCGGACGCCGTGCTCGCACCAGAATTCGATCACGCTCGCGAGCTCGCGCCACATCGCGCGCCAGTCGGCGTTGTGGAAGTTCATCGGATAGACGTCTTGATATTTCTTCGGCGGATTCTCGGCGTATTTGATCGTGCCGTCGGGCCGCTTGTAGAACCAGTCGGGGTGCTCGTGGACGTAGGGATGATCGGGTGAGCAATTGATCGCAAAATCCAGCGCGACCTCCATCCCGCGCGCGTGGATTTCCTTCACCAGCCAGTCGAAATCCTTGAGCGTGCCCAGCTCCGGCGCGACATCCTTGTGCCCGCCGCCGTTCGGGCATTGCTGGTGACGATTCCCGATCGCATAAGGCACGCCGGGCTCATCGGGTTCGCACGTCACCGCGTTGTTGCGGCCTTTGCGCGCGGTGATTCCGACCGGGTGGATCGGCGGGAAATAAATCACGTCAAAGCCCATCGCCTTCGCATCATCCACGCGCGCGAGGCAGTCGCGAAAAGTGGAGCCCTTGTCGCCGCGGCCTTCCGCCGAGCGCGGGAAAAATTCATACCAGGCCGCGAAGCATGCAGCCGTGCGATCGACGAGGATGCGCGCGTAGTTTGGCCGGTAAGCCGACTCTTCGACGACCGCGACTTTCTTCTTCGTCTTTGCAGCAGCGGCCTTCTTCTTCTGCAGCGGTTCGATGTCGATCGACGCAAACGTCTCCGCTGGATTCAGCGTCCACTCCGAAGCCTCATGCCGATCCGCCCACGCCGTCATCAGGGCTTCGAGTTCGTGATCGTGCAGAAGATCGTTCACCTGCACTGGCGTCGCCGCGCGAATCCTCTCCGCAAACGCATTCAACCGCTCGGTGTCGTGTTTGCGTTTCGCGTGTTTCGCCAATTCCGCCGCCTTCGCCACGAACCCCGCGCCTTCCAGCGTCTCGCTCTGCAAGTCCTTCAAACCTGCTGCAAACTTCGTCGCAAACTCATGCTGCCACGTCCGAAAAAAATCGCCCCACGCCTCGATCGTGAATTCGTAAGTCGCGTTCTCATAAACCGAAATCGTCCCGTGCCAGCGATCCATCGTGTTTGGGATCGGCGTCATCGGCGTCTCGTTCCACTTCACTCCGCCCGCCTTCCGCCATTTCAAAACCGCCGACACGACATCGTGGCCATCCTTGTAAACATCGGCCTCCACGGTCGTATCCTCGCCAATGCAGCGCTTGATCGGATAGCGCGCGTTATCGACCAGCGGGCTCACGTTTTCAATGACGACGGTCGGTGGTCGGGGAATCATGCGCGCCCAATCTGAATCACGCCGGCCATTCGCGGCAAGCCTCGCCCGCCGATCGTCGCGGACGCGACTGCGCCAAACCCGCGATCCACTTTCCTTTGCGCACGACGCGCGTGATTTTGAAACCGACCCGTCGAAATGCTGCGAGCACTTCCGCCTCCTGCGTGCGGAGGATGCCGGAGAAAACAAGGTGCCCGCCCGGTGCCGTCGCCGCTGCGAGC
The DNA here is from genome assembly GCA_031409335.1 of Chthoniobacteraceae bacterium. Classification (GTDB taxonomy): domain Bacteria; phylum Verrucomicrobiota; class Verrucomicrobiia; order Chthoniobacterales; family Chthoniobacteraceae; genus JANLQB01. The sequence continues at coordinate 52,174 of JANNWY010000278.1, forward strand.
TTCGGCGCGATTTCGATCAACAGGCCGCTGAAGATGTTTGCCGCCACGACTTCCCATGTCCGATCCGGCGTCCACTCGCGGACATCGAGCTTCCGCATCGTCGCGCTGCCCATCGCGTTCGCGCGCACGTTTTCCTTTGCCGTCCGGACGGCGTGCGGATCGAAATCCGCGCCGAGGCATTTTCGCGCGCCGAGCACGCGGGCGGCGAGGGCGAGAATGCCGCTGCCGCATCCGAGATCGAGCATCTCCCATTTCCGCCCGGCGAGGTCGTCCGCGACATCCGCAAGCAGCCGCAGGCACGTCGCCGTGGTCGCGTGTTCACCGGTGCCAAAGGCCATGCCCGCCGGAATCACCAGCACGGGCACGCCGCGCTTCACCGCGGCGCGCTCCCGTTCGCTCGTGATGACCGCCAGTTTCCCGCGCACGACGATCGGCGCGCGGGGTTTCGCGAGCGCGGCTGGCAGGATCTTTTTCTGCACCGAAACCGCCCCACCAAACATCTTCCGCAATCTCTCCGCCTCGGGTTTCTTGAGTTGGAAAATCTCGATGCGCAGCAGCTTCGCATTCGCCGGTTGCGTGATCGCGAGCCGGTCCGCAAAGCCCGTCAGCCGCTCCACCCACGCGTCCTCCCACTTCGCGCTCGCGAGTTTCCGCCACACGAAAACCACCCGTCCCGCGCCGGTCATTTTTTCCGGAAAACGATGATGTGCTGGATCGGCAAAACTGGGATCGTCTCGACCCATTCGAGCGGCTGGAGCGACATCTCCTTTTTCACCTGCGCCTCGCTCATCTTGTGGACTTCCTTGATCGGCACGTTCGGGTCTTCCTTCCGAAATTCCACGAAGACGATGCGCCCGCCTTTCTTCAGCGCCTTCACCATGTTCGCGATCATCTCGTATGGCTGGTCGAACTCGTGATACACATCGACCATGATCATCGTGTCGCACGATTCCGGCGGCAGCTTCGGATCGGTCACTTCGCCCATGATCGGCTTCACATTTTCGATGCGAAACATCGCCATTCGCTTTGCGAGCAGGTCGAGCATTTCCTGCTGAATATCCACGCCGTACACGATGCCGGTCGCGCCGACTTTTTTCGCGATGCGGCGTGAGACGTAGCCGGAGCCGCAGCCAATATCCGCGACGATTTCGCCTTCGCGAAACTTCAGCGCGTCGATCATCAGGTCGGTTTTCTCCTCCTCCTCGCGCTCAGGCCGCTCCAGCCAGTCCGCGGCTTGATGGCCCATGACGCGCGCGATTTCGCGGCCCATGAAAAACTTCCCGATGCCATTTCGATCATGCTCCGCGCGCGTCTCGTAAAGCGGCACGGGCGGCTTGGCGAGATCGTCGGCGAGGAGCGGCGCGACGAGCGCGGCGACGAGCAGGGACGCGATGCGGAGGGCGGACATGGACAGGAGATTGACGGTCGAGCGCGGTCAGTCGATCCAAATTCCGCGATAGACCCGCGGTGCGAATCGGCTGCCGCGCGGCACGGTGAAGGGCCGCGCGTCCGGCCCCGCGGTGCGGCGGGGCAGGAGCGACATCGCGCTGAGCGTTTCGAGATCGAGCCGCCCGGTCATCACGAGATTCTGCCGGCGCTGATAGCCGAGCAGCGCCTCCTCGGTCGCGGGGCCGGGATCGCCGTCGATAACCGTGCGGTAATAACCGCCGCGCGCCAGGAGACTCTGCGCCTTGCGCACGGTGCTGGCCTGCACTTCCGGCGGCGCGGACTCGTACGGAGTGCGGGCGAAAATGTGGGAGTAATCCACGCGACCGGGATCGGGCGGCGGATTCAGCGGCGCGGGCGGGCTCACTGCCGATGGATCGCGCGCGCTGCGTTCTTTCGCACTTTCCCTGCGGAGGAAATCGCGGTCGCTTTCCTCCACGGTTTCGCCGCGGCGGAGATTGATCGGATCGTCCTTTTTAATGGGCGCGGGAGTGGCTTGCACGGGTGCCTCGTCGCCGCCGAGTCCGAGCCCTTTCAGGGTTTCCTTCGTGAGCGTGCCGGTTACTTCGTAGCCATTGCGAATCTGGAATCGGCGGATGGCCGCCGTCGTTTCCGCACCGGCAGTGCCGTTCACTTCGGCGTAGAAAAAACCGAGTTCCTTCAGTTCCGTCTGCACATTTTTCGTAAGTGTATCGGCGCGCAGCATCGCGCTCGAAAGGAGCAGGAGGAGGAGGATTCGTTTCATCGGGAGTGGGCGGAAAAGTCCGACGAGTCTTACGGCGTTTCCATTCGACGCTCCAGCTTTGCGAGCTTCGCGGGTTCGGGCACCCGCGGCCGCGATTTCACATAGCTCATCACGCCCTCGACGATCGCCGTCGCGAGGCGCTCGCGGTATGGCGGATTCGCCACCAGGCGCGCCTCCACCGGATTGCTGAGAAAGCCGGCCTCGACCAGCACGGATGGCCCGCGCACGTGGCGGCAGACAAACAGGTCGCGACGCTTGATGCCGCGGTTTGACGCATCGGTGCGGAGGACGAGCGAAGTCTGCACGTAACCGGCAAGCGTCTCGCCGCTCTCGCACTGCGAAGTGTCCGGCTTGTTAAAAAATCCGATCCACGTCCAGGCCGTCTCGGGCGGCACTTTCTCCGTCTCGAAAAACGTCTCCACGCCGCTCGCCGACGACTCGGAGTTTTTGTTGAAATGCAGGCTCACAAAAATGGAATCGTCCGTCTTGTTCCCGATGGCCGCGCGATCGGCGAGGCTCACGTAGCGATCGTCGGTGCGGGTGAGCACGGTCGGAAATCCGAAGACGCGCAGCCGCTTATCCACGCGTTGCGCGAGATCGAGCGTGAGATTCTTTTCCACCAAACCGCGCCCGCGCGCTCCCTCGTCGCGCCCGCCGTGGCCGGCGTCGATGACGACCGTGGGCAGCGCGCCACCGCGGGAATTCGCGCCGCGATCCTCCCTCGTCGGGTCTTCATCGGGAGTGATGACAAAGGTGAGGCTGCCGACGAGGACGACGAGTCCCACGCACGGCATGGTGTTCCGCATGCGCAGACCTTTGCACAGGAAGGCGCACGCGCCAAGGAATCGGCGCAGGCGGCTCGTGCGATTCCGGGCGCGTTTATTTCGCTTCAAGACCGGGTCGGATGTCCGCTTCGCGCAGCGCGCGCCATGTCGCGGGAAATGCGGCGCTGTGTTCCAAAACCGCTGCCTCGATCGACGCCGAGCCGAGATGTTCCGCGCGATGTTTCGCGATCGTGTCGTCGCCGGGAAGTTCGTCGTCGGAATCCTCACCGAGCGCGCGATGCCCGATTGCCCAAGCGTCGAAAGCCACGTCCAGCGCGTCATCGAGCGATTTGCCAGTGATGCTTTTTGAGCCGAGAAATTTCTCCATCAGCTTCGCCGCCCGAGCCGTCCCAGCGATCACGCCGAATTCCTCGAACGCATGTCCAAACGCGCCGCCATTCGTGTGAATGGAGCCGTCGTAATCGAGCCGCAGGAAAAGATTCGGCGCATCGCCGCGACCGAGTTCCGCGAAAAGCAGCCGCGCCAGGTAAGGCGCGCCATACACCTGCTCGAACGCGGCTTTCAGCGCCGGACTCAGCGAATAGTTCGCCAGCCGCCGCAGCGAAACATCCAGCGCCGCGCGGGCGAAACCTTCGGTGCCCGTGAGCTCGATCGCCGCCATGCGCAGCCGCTCGATGTCGCCCGGATGCCCGATCGCACCCATCCCGATGCGATCGTAAATCTCGAACAACTTCTGCCGCTCACGACTCAGCGTGAGCAGCACGATGCCATCCCGATAAGTCAGCGCCACAATCGGGCTCCCGCCCGAAATCTGCGTCTCGATGTACTCGCGACGATTCGCGATGGCTTCGACCCAGCGATACGGTTCTTCAATCATGGGAAATTGTTCCTATCCTAAAAAATCAATCCGTTGATCAATGTGCGAGACAACGAGTCTAAGAAAGCATTTACCCTGGGTTTCGAGGTCGCCGCAGGCTCACAAATGTAGAAGCCACCGACTGAGCCACAATGGCTTCCGATCATCTCCTGACGATATTGTGCAGGTGAAAGCGATTTAAGCCACGCTTCGTAGAAAACATCGGCCTGTTCAGCGCAAAAGTCCCGAGCTTGGACCGCGATGATATTTGCTGTGTTCACCGCGACCTCTGGCTCAACGTCAAATACCCTCAATTCCCAAATATCAGAATATCCACGGAAATCGTCTCGATACGTCTCCACAGTTTTCCATGGAGGCCACTGCCATTTGATGGGCGGTCTCTTCGCGGAGATTCGGAAATCTTTTCCAGATTTCACAGCCATCTCGCGAACCGTCTCAAGGCCATCAATGTTAAAATCTCCGGCCTTACACGCTTGAAAAACAACGGTGCCAACAGATTTTTTCGGACCAGCTTCACCGGAGTCGCTGATACCTAGACAAGCAATTCCAGCCAAAGACAGGAATGCCAGCAACACCATTACCTGCGGTTTTCGAATAACCGAAGTCATACGGTTTATGCGACCTTCTCCTTGAACATCCGCGCCAGCCGCTTCTCGGGAAGCGTGATGATGCCATCGCCGGTCACGATTTTCACGATCGGATACACGCGACCGCGGCGGTCCACGCCGCCGGTGGCAGTGTCGGATTCGGCGGCGGTGTCGAGGGCGCGCATGGCGAGGAGGACGGCTTCCTCCTGCTTGAGTTTCGCGAGCGGCTTTTTGCCCCAGCTATTTTCGTAGTAGAGAATGCTGCGCACCGCGCCGGAACCGGAGCCGGTCGCGGCGTAGTCGGCGGCCTCGAATTGCGCGCCCATCGCGTCGTAAAAATACAGGCGCGCGACTTTCGCCTCGTGATCGTAGGTCGAGAAGATCGGCACGACGACGCCGACGCCCTGAAGCACGAGCCCGAGATTGTCCCGCAGCAGTTTGGAAAGCGCGCGCACCTTGCCATCGAGACTCATTTCCTGGAGCTGACTGCGCCGGTAAAACTGAAACGAATGCTCCAGCACACGCGCCATTTCCCAAGCCGTGGCCGGCACGCCCGCGATGGCCATGAGCGAATGCCGGTCGATCTCCAGCACTTTGTCCGCGCGATCGTACACCACGAGATTTCCTGCCGTGGCGCGCCGGTCGCCAGCCACGAGCACGCCGTCGGCGAATTTGAACGCGAGGATCGTGGTCGCCTGCGTCGGGTCCGGCATCGAGTGCGCGGCGGTTGCGGTGGCGGCGGGGATTTGCGGGAGCAGATTTTGCCGGCGCAGGAGCGCGGCGAAATCCTCGGGGGCAGTGGCGCTCGTATCCGCGAGACGCAGCGGCGCGCGTTCGATCACTGGCCGGTGCGCTGGCGGTAGCGGCGCGACTGGTTGGGATCGACCTTCCGCATGCGTTGCAGCAGGTCTTTGGTGTTCGGCTTGGAAACGTCGGGCGCTTTCGGCCCGTCGCCACCGCCGCCTTCATTCGGGCCCCACGGTGCGGGGCCGACCGGTTTTTGCGTCCGTTCAGGCATGAGCGGACACTACGTTTGACATTTGAAAAGGCAAGCGGGTGTGCGGGAAGAAACGATGATTCGGCCGCGCTTCAACTTCTCCGGCGCTTGCCACTGCGCGCGGAAAGTGAGAGCGTCCAGCGCATGAGTCGAATCACCGCCCTTGTCGTTGGCGCCCTACTTTTTTCACCCCTCACATCGTTTGCGGACGAAGCGCAGACTTTGCTGGAAATCCGCGAACTCAAGCAGCTCATGGAGCAGCAGATGAAGCGGATCGACGAGCTGACGGTGGAAGTCGGGCGGCTGCATCAGGCAGTGGAGGCGCACAAGGCAGCGATCGCGCCGGGGCCAGCGCCAAAGCGCGAGGTGGGTGCGTATCCGCCTTTCTCCGGACTTACCGACACGCTGAAGCCCGCACCTTCAAAGGTGGAGGCGCTGCGGGCGGAGCGGGCAGTGAGACCGGAGCCGGCGGCACCGGCAGCGGAAGCGAAAATCGAGGTATCCAGCGGCGTCAAACATCTCGTTGAGAAAGGTGAGACGTTGACCGGAATCGCGAAGCGATACAACGTGGTGCTGTCGGATCTGCTGAAGGCGAACAAGACCGTGAACGATCGCAAATTGCAGATTGGACAAACGCTCACCATTCCCACAACGAATCCTCCCGAAACCCCAGCCTCCGAAAAAAAGGAGAACCCATAATGGAAAACACCCAGTCTTGGTATTTGCAGAAATTTAACGACGAAACCCTCTTTGGGCCGATCCCATTCGACCAACTCAAACAGTGGGCGTTTGACGCTCAGATTTCACCGCTCGACAAAGTCTCCCATGATGGGACGACGTGGGTGAAGGCGCCGATGGTTCCCGATCTGGAGATGGATTACCTCGTCGAGGTGAGCCCGGATCAATACTACGGGCCGACGACGTTTGGGGCGATCCGCGAGTTCCTGCAAATGGGGGAAATTCACGCTGATACGGAGGTGACCAACTGCCGCGACGGCACGAAGGCGGCGCTGAAGGAAATCCCGGAATTGCAGCCCTCGCGTGATGACGATGAGACGATCCTCTCGGTCCCATTGCGGACGAGCATTCGCGTGAATTTGCAGCAGCGTATCCGCGAGCTGGAAGAGGCGCTGATGGAAGAACGCCGGGCGCGCGAGACTGCGGAGATCATGATCGACCGGCTCGAAGCGAAGCTGGCGGACATCACCCGCGCCGCCTCGCGATAAAGTAGGCGCGGTTTGCAACCGCGCACCGCGCGCGGCCTTGCGCGCCGAGCTGTCGGTTGGGAATGGCGCTCTGAGCGAGGTTGCAAACCTCGCTTACTTTTTACTCCGCGATGAGGCGCTCCACTTCCTCGCAGTAGGTGTGGAACGGATTCGGCATCGCGAGCATTTCCGAGTTTTCGACCGAGATGGAATCCCAGTTGATGATGTAGGGAAGCTCTCGCGTTTGCAGCAGCTCGACAGCGCGACCCCGCCCGCGCGCGCGGGTAGTTTGCGGGGGAATTTTCACCGCTTCCGGGAAGCGGACGAGGGCGTTCCATTCGCTGATTCTTTTGGCGGGCGTGAGGGCGTGGAAGAGTCCCCTGGCCGGGTCGATGTTGTGATATTCGAGGTCGAGGCTTTGCAGCCAGGGATCATCCCATTCGAGGCATTCCGCTTCGCGAAATGTTTCGAGCAGAAATTTTTTCGAGATCCAATCGACCCCGCCGATCAGCACCTCCGGGTTGGTGCGCAGCGCTTCGAGCGTGAATCGCCAGCTTTCCAAAATCCAATCCGTCTCCTCGTCGCGTCCAGACAGATGAAGCGTGGCGTGGGCGAGGAATTCATCCTGAATGTCGAGCGCATCGCGGGTGCGGCCATTTTCCAGCGAAACGGCGCAAGACGCGGCACCGCCATGCGAAATCTGCCGCGTGGCGACGACGGCGTCTTCGAGGATGACATTCCCCGGCAGGCGGCCCTCTTCCAGTAAAGTGAGGACGCACGCGGTGGTGCCGACCTTCAGCGCGGTGGCAAACGGGCTGATGTTCGAGTCGCCGATGAGCAGATGCAGCCGCCGGTATTTGCGATGATCCGCGAGCGGTTCGTCACGCGCGTTGATGATCGCGCGGTTGAACTGCACCCATTGGTAGATGTCGTTCACGATGTAATCCGCGCGCTGGCTGATCTGGAAGGGAACGGGCGACCACGCCTCCGTTTCATCCAGCCCGAACGCCACCGAGTTTGCCTGGCCGACGCGGCCCGCTCCGGTGAAAATCTGCCGCGTCGCGAGAAAGGAAAGCAGCGTGCCGACGACCGGCGGGTTGAACTGCATGTCGCGAGTCATCAGGTAATTTTCATGGCACCCGAATGTCGCGCCGGTGTGATGATCAATGTTGTTTTTTACAAATGCGACCTGCTCGCCGATCCCCATTTGCTCGACCGACTGCTGGACGAGGAGGTCGCCCGCGAGGTCATACGCGACGATGTCCCTGAGCGTGCGGCATTCCGGCGACGAGTATTCGAGATGTCCCATGTCGAGGTAAAGCCGTCCGCCATTCAGCAAAAAACCGCCATTGCCCGGCGGTTCCTCGTAGTCGCGATAGTGCAGGTCGAAAGCGCCCGCGCGCGCTTTCTTGAACGCGTGGTTTTTCACCCGCGCCGGCCACGCATCGGACGGCTCGCCCGAGACCAGGCAGCCGTATTCCGTTTCGATGCCGACGACGCGGTTCACGGAAAGTTGAGACTTGCGGGTTGAGTGTGGAGTGGCGTTTTCACGGACCTTTGAAGTCGGCGCGGAAATCGGTGGCAAGGCTGCGCGACTGACGCGCGCCACTCAACACTCAACCTTCCGAAAAATACAGAATGCGCCCGCACTGCTCGCAATGGACGACTTCGCGCCGCCCTTTCACGCGCACGGCGGTTTGCGTGGTCAGCTTCATGTGGCAGCCCATGCAGACTTCGTGTTCGAGCGCGACCACGGCGTTGTCGCCTTTGCTGGCAAAAAGGTGGTCGTAAGTATCGAGCAAATCTTCATCGATGCCGGTCGCCAGCTTGGTGCGATCCGTCTCGATCTGCGCGAGCTGCGTCTCGATCGTGGCGGTCTTTGCGTCGAGATTTGCGAGCTGCTGCTGCACCTGCGCCTTCACCGTCGTGTTCTCTTTTTCCGCATCGGCGATCGTCGCCTTCATCTTCTCCGCGCTGTCCATCAGATCGAGTTCGCGATCTTCGACCAGCCGGATCTCGTCCTCGAATCGTTTGATCTCGTTCGACAGCGCCTGAAATTCCTCGTTCTTCCGTGTCTGAAATTTCTGCGCATTATACTTCGCGATCTGGTCGCGCTTTGACTGCGCCTCATTCTCCAGCTTCTTGCGCTCCACTTCGATTTCCCTGCCTTTGAGCTTCACCGTGTCGAGCTGCTGCTGCGCGGCGGCCAGCCGGGCATCGAGATCTTTGCGCTGCGTCGGAGCGAGTTTTATTTCGTGCTTCAAGGCCCGGATTTTTCGGTCCCGGTCTTGAAGTGTGAGCAACTGTTCGATCTCCTGAAGCATGTCGCGCAGATTGCGCGAAGCACCGCGAGCCGTCAACCGGCGTTGCGCGCGCCGATTCACCTCCCTACCAACCCAGCCATGAAACTCGGTTTCGTCTCCGCAATTCTCGCCGAATTTTCCCTCGCCGAAGTGCTCGCATTCGCTGCGGCGGAGCGATTCGCGACGGTCGAGCTGATGGCCTGGCCGGTGGGAAAAGTGGAGCGCAAATTCGCGGGCGTCACGCATGTGGACGCGACGGATTTCACGCAGGCAACCGCGGATGCTGTGCTGGCCGCAATTCGCCAGCATGGCGTGAGCGTCAGCGCCCTCGGCTACTATCCAAACGTGCTCGATCCCGACCCATCCACCTCGGCGCACTGCATCGCGCATTTGAAAAAGGTGATCGCCGCCGCGCCAATGCTGGGCCTCGCGAATGTGAACACGTTCGTCGGACGGGACTGGACGAAAAGCGTGGACGAAAACTGGCCGCGCTTTTTGGAAATCTGGAAGCCGCTGATCGCCTTCGCGGAAGATCACGGCGTGCGCGTCGGAATCGAAAACTGTCCGATGTTTTTCACCGGCGACGAATGGCCGGGCGGTAAAAACCTCGCGACCTCGCCGGCGATCTGGCGGCGCATGTTCGAAGATATTCCGTCCGCAAATTTTGGCCTGAATTACGATCCGTCGCATTTCGCGTTGCTGTTCATGGACCCCGTCTCGCCGCTGCGCGAGTTTGCCGGAAAGATTTTTCACCTTCACGCGAAGGACGTGAAGATTCAGCGCGATCGCCTGAATGATGTCGGCGCATTCGCGGAGCCGCTGAAGTGGCATCAGCCGCGCATCCCCGGCTTCGGCGAAATCGACTGGCCGCGCTTCATGGCGGCGCTGATGGAGACCGGCTACGACGGCCCCGTGTGCATCGAAGTCGAGGATGACACGTTCGGCAAAACCCTCGAAGGCCGGCAGCGTGCGCTGAAAGTCGCCCGCAACATTCTCAGCCCATTTTTTGAAAGCCACCATCCGCACCACCCATGAAATACCGCTACGAAGAACTCGCCAAAATGATCGACCACTCGCTCCTGCATCCGACGATGACGGATCGCGACCTCGAGGAGGGCTGCCGCCTGGCCGCAAAATATGAAGTGGCTTCGGTCTGCATCAAACCTTACGCGGTGAAACGCGCCGCCGAACTGCTCGCGGGCAGCGGCGTGTTTGTCGGCGCGGTCATCGGATTTCCGCACGGAAATTCCTGCACCGAATCGAAGCGCTACGAAACGGAACTCGCCTGCCGCGACGGCGCTGTGGAGATCGACATGGTCATCAATCACGGCAAGGCGCTGGGTGGCGATTGGGAATACGTGGAGCGCGACGTGCAGGCCGTGTGCGACGAAGCGCACGCGCGCGGCGCGAAGGTGAAAGTGATTTTTGAAAACGACTATCTCAAAGCGGGCGGCGCGGGTTTGAGCAGCGACGATTTTAAGAAAAGACTCTGCGAAATCTCCGAGCGGGCCGGAGCCGACTGGGTGAAAACCTCGAGCGGCTACGGCTTCGTGAAACAGCCCGACGGCAGCTACAACTACAAAGGCGCGACCGAGCACGACCTCGCGCTGATGCGCGCCAGCGTCTCCGCGAAAGTGCAGGTGAAAGCGGCCGGCGGCGTGCGCGACCTCAATGGCCTCATCAAAGTCCGCGACCTCGGCGCGACTCGCTGCGGAGCCACGGCGACCGCCGCGATGATGGATGAATATCGGCGGCGTGAAGCTGCCGCGGAAAATATCGGGAACGCCGGAACGCTCGGCGCGGGCGGATACTGACGCCGCTCAGTAAAGCATCGTCTCTTCCGGCGGGCCGGACTTCTCGATCTTCGTTGCCTTGAGTACGGCGGTGCGGCGTCCGTTTTCCGTGGGGAAAGTCGCGGTGCCGGTGATTTTAATCCACGTCATTTCCGGAAAGTCTGGCAGCGTTTCCACCTCCACCAAGGTCGCCACCGGGCGCGCATCCGCAGCGCAGCAAGTCATGAACATGCGCACGGCCTTGAAGCGTTTGCCGCCGGCATCGGTCGTCTTGTCGGGCATGAGTTGGCCGACGAGTTCGACCGTCTTTCCCTCGAAATCTCCGCGCAGCGTGGTGTCCTGCGCGGCGTAAAGCAGATCGAGCACTTCGGCCAGGATGTGGCCCTCGGGCGTGCGCTGGAGGTAATCGCCGGGTGACGGCTCGGGCTTGGCATCGGCCGCGGGCGGAGTCGATTCGGCATTGGAAGGAAGCGGGCTCTCGACCGGCTTGCTGACCATCTCCCGCGTTGGCGCGAGACCGAGCGCGCTCGCATCAGTGATGATCCCGCGGTTCTCGATCGCGGCCTTTCCAAAACCATCCGGCGAGAAATACGCGGACACGGTAATCGGCAGCAGCAGGATGAGGAACGTGAGGATTTTCCCCGCGGCCATGCGCGAGAGCGGATGGCCGCACTCGGCGTCCTTGCAGCATTCCGCGTCGGCGGATTGGAAAAGAAACAGCGCCGCCATCGCGCCGAGCACCACGCCGGCGATGACCACGTACGGGCGAAACATCGGGATCAGAAACGAGGAGATGCGCCCGCTGAAGTAGAAATACAGCAGCACGGAACTCCACGCTGCAAGCGTGGCGCACGGAAGCCAGCGGGAGAAAAGTTTGGTCGTCATGGCGAGCGCAGGGTAAGCGCCGGAGTGCGCGTGGACAATTGGAACATTCGGATTTTGAAACCACGAAGGACACGAAGACCGGACGATTTGTTTCGTGACGCCGCAGGCTCTGGGACTGCTGTGATTCCTTCACAGCTTTCGAGAGCTGCGGAGGAACCGCAGCAGTCCCAGAGCCTTCGGCGGCGCGGGGCGGGTGGTTTATCCGGTATCGCGATCCCCGTGGTCCGTGGTATTCGCGGTGAGTTGCTCATGTTCAAAAACACCATCCTCGCAGCTCTCCTCGCCATCTCGGCAGCGTTCGCCGAACCCAATGCCGAGCCGTATCCGAATCCGCCGAGCAAGAAAGGCCTGCAAGTGCAGATGGTCGATGACGCCCTCGTGCTCGGCATCAAACACGCCGCGTTGAACTGCCATCTCGCGAGCCTCGTCGATCTCGCACCGCAGCCCGACAGCTTGAAGTGGTCGCTGGATGGACAGGATTACTTTTTCAAAAAGCGCCGGGTGGAAAATCTCGACGCCAGCGTGAAGCCGCTCTCCGACGCGGGCGTGCTCGTGAGCCTGATCCTGCTGAATTACGAAAACCGCAACGAACCGCTCGACGCGATCTTCATGCACCCGAACTACGATCGCGCCGCGAAGACGAATCGCATGGGCGCGTTCAATACGGTGACGCCGGAAGGTGTGCGGTATTTTCGCGCGGTCGTCGCGTTTCTCGCCGGGCGCTACAGCGCGGCAGGCTCGGCGCATGGGCGCGTGTGGAATTACATCGTCGGCAACGAAGTGAACTCGCACTGGTGGTGGAACAATCAGGGGCGCGCGACGACGGAGGAAGTCGCCTCCGACTACGAGCGCGCGGTGCGGCTCGTCCACGATGCGGTGCGGGTTTCGTCGGAAAATGCGCGCGTGTTCCTCTCGTTCGAGCATCACTGGGGAATCCGCTATCCGCCCGGCGCGCCCGATCAATCCAGCCCCGGACGCGATCTGCTCGCGCACTTCGCGCGCTTCGCCCGCGAGCGCGGCGACTTTGGCTGGCACCTCGCCTTTCACCCGTATCCCGAAGACCTCGGCGAGCCGATTTTCTGGCGCGACAAATCCGCGACGCCTGCCGACGACTCACCACGGATCACTTTCAAAAACCTCGAAATCCTGACGCGCCACCTGCAAAAGCCTGAGCTGCTTTTTGCCGGAAAAGCTCGCCGCGTTATCCTTTCCGAGCAGGGATTCCACTGCCCCGATCGGCCCGAGGGCGAGCGCGATCAGGCCGCCGCGTATTGCGCTGCGTATTGGAAAGTGGCGCATCTCGATGGCATCGACTCGTTCATCCTGCATCGCCACGTCGATCACGCGCACGAAGGTCTGAACCTCGGCCTCTGGACCCACAAACCCGGCACGGTTTCCACGCCCGATCGTCACCGGAAAATGTACGAAGTCTTCCGCGCCGCCGACACGCCCGAATGGGAAGCCACGTTCCGTTTCGCCCTGCCCGTCATCGGCATCGAGAAGTGGGAAGAGCTGCTACCGAAGTAGTCCGCAACCTTTCAATAACCGCTCGCCGTCGATTGGGTGCCGAGCAGTTCGCCGCCGTATTTCACCGTGCCGAGTTGCAGCGGATTTTCGAGGCCGAGTCCGCCGAGCAGCGGCGCGGAGCGGCCGCTGAGCATGTCGGTGTTGAGCGTTTCGGTGAAGAAATGGCCGGGATTGATCGCGGGCGAAAAATAGGTGCGCAGGTTGTGGCCGGCGCCGTCGGGGATGCTGTAGGGCGCGGGGATTTGGGTGATCTGCACGTGGCTCGGGAAATCGTTGAGCGTCGTGCTTGGGAAGGTCGCCATCCAGTTGCCGCCGGCATCGACGACGACCGTTTGCGAGCCGATCGGTTCGCCGCGCACGTTGAAGACGGAGACGACGAGCGTCGCGCCCGGATCGGCTTCGCCGCTGTAGATCGGCATCAGCGGCAGCAGCGGCGCGCGGTCGAAAACGCGCGGCTCTTCCGGGAAGAGGAGGCCCTTGCGCAGGTCGAGCGCTTCTTTCCCGAAGTCGTTGAAAACATCCCACGCATACACGAACGCCGGTGGTGCCACGACGATGTCCGTGTCCATCGCTGAATTGTCGGTCACATCCGCCGCATCCGTCCCGTATCTGCCATCGTCGATGATGGTCGCAAGATTCGCGAGGATGCCGGCATCCGGCACGTCATCGCCCACCAGCACCACGATCTCGAAAGTCACCGCTTCCCCGGCGGCGAGCGGACGCGAAAAGCTCCAGACGATTTGATTGCCCACCACGATCGCTTCGCCGGTGAGGCCCGGGTTTGCGCTCTTCGCCGAAACCAGCGTTACACCCGGCGGCAGTGAATCGATCACGACCGTGCCATGCGAATTCTGCGCGCCGTCATTGCTCGCGGTGACGCGATACGTCAGCAATTGCCCCGGCGTCGCCGCCACGACGCCATCGTCGTTGGTGATCCGCAGCTCGGGCATCGCCACCAGATCGTCCGAGTCGGTCGCGGTATTGTCGTTCGGCGTCGGATCGGCGCCATTGCGACCGTCGTCCTGCACCGTGACGGTGTCGGTGATCAACTGATTCCCCGGCTGCGCAGCGAAGTCGCCGAAGCTCGACCGCACGCGCGCGGTCAGCGTCAGCGTCAGCGTTTCCCCCGCGGGCAGGCTCGCGACATTCCAAGTCACCGTGCCCGCCGCGACATCGACCATGCCACCGTGGCTCGCGACGACGGTGGAGAAAATGCCGGTCGCGAAAGTATCGCGCACGACGATGTCCCCGCCGCCTTGATTGCCGCGATTCGCGACGACGAGCGTATAGACCAGCGTTTCGCCGGGACGCGCGTCGGAGCGGTTGTCAGTTTTTGAAATGGAATAGTCCGGCGCGGCGACGAGGGCATCGCTGTCCGATGCGGAGTTATCGGCGGGCGTCGGATCAATGTCGGCGTGCGTGACGTTCACGACATTGGTGAACGTGTCGATGTCCGCGGGCGCGCTCGCTTTCAAATCGACGACGACGGTGAGCGTGACGGTCTGCCCCACGGCAATCGCTGGAACGACGTAGGTCACGACACCATTCGCGTGGGTCGCGCCGGGTGTGCTCAGCGTGCGGTTGAAGTTCGCCAGACCGGCGGGCAGCACGTCCCGCACGGCCACGTTGGTCGCGGCATCGGTGCCGCTGTTCGTCACGCGGATCGTGTAAGTCAGCCGTCCGCCAGGCGACACAGAGACTGCGCCATCGTCCTTCGTCACCGACAAATCCGCGCCCACGATCGTCGCGAGTACCGCCGCGCTGCCCGTGCTCGTGCGCTGGTTCGCATTCGCGCCGGAGCGCGTGTCGTAGGTGAGATCCACGCTGTTGGTAAAATCATCGTCGCCACCGCCGAGCGCGCCGCCGATCAGTGCGAGGTTGCTCGTCACTGTCGCGCGATACGTGATCGTCGCGGTCCCGCCGAGCGGCAGTTGATCGAGCACGAGATTCAAGCCACCGCCGTTGCTGGAAGTGTTCGAGAGGATGTTCGCGCCGGTCACCTGCACGCTTCCTGCGATGAGCGAAACCTCGCCCGGCAGTGCGTCGCTCAGGATCAAGTCGAACGCCGCCGAATCGCTCGCCGCCGCGTGCGTGAGGGTGATCGTGTAGGTCACCACCTGGCCGAGATGCGGTGTCGTGTCATCGATGCTCTTGACGATATTCAGCACCGGCTCCGCGACCGTCAGCGTCTGCGAATCCGCCCGCACAATCGGCCCGCCACCGACATCGTAGCTCGCAGTCGCGGTGTTTGTTTTCGCCGATTGCGCCGCACTGCCCGCGGCATTGTTGTCCACGCTGTCGAGCACGTCGGCGTCGTAGGTGATCGTCAGCGTATTGACGCTGCCATCGACCGCGCTCCGCACGCTGCCGATCGCGAGGTCGAGCTGGTTCGCGGAGTAGGTGAAATTTGCGGACACCACCGAAACCCCAGAACCGCCGGTCAGCACCGCGGAGCCGGAAACCAATTGCAACCCGGCCGGCAGCACATCCGCCAGCGCGAGATTATTCAGCACGCCGTCGGCAAGGTTGATCGTGATCGAATAGCGCAGCCGCTCGCCGATCTCCGCTTTCGTGTCGCCGACGATGCCCTTGTCGATCGCGAAATCGCCCGCGCCATCGCCGACGCCAGCCGCCACCGAGCTTTGCAATTCGTAGTCGTTCAAGCCGCCGCCGTTGAGGAAGCCGTTGCCGCTGCCCCGCTCGTTGGCGTCCGGCCCGTCGAGCGTGGACCACGTCAGATCCGCGAGACTGTTGAGCGTCGATCCGAGCACCGCGTCGCTCGTCACCGTCACTTCATAAACCACGACGATGCTGCCACCGACGGGAATATCGAAGACGCCATTCAGCGTCGCGCCCGCGCCTGCGATCGTGGCCGGCGCACTCACCGAGGCACCACCCGCGGCCGTCGTGCTCACGATGCGCGCGATCTGCAATCCCACCGGCATCGCATCGTTCAGCGTCGCCTCCCACGCCGTGCTGCCACTGCCCACCGCGTGATTGATCGTGATCGTGTAAGTCAGCGTGTCGCCCGCATTGATCGTCGGCGGCGCGGCGGTGATCTGTTTGTCGAGCGAAAGGATCGGCTCCGCCACGGTCGTCGTGACGGTGTTTGAAACGCCGGGCGTGCCGCTGCCATCGTTCGCGGGGTCTGCCGCGACTTCAGTGCCCGTCGCCAAATTGTCGCCGTCGCGATCCGCGCTCACGTACCCCGCCGAGCCGTCGGCATTCGTGTCCAGCAGCGCGGCAAATGCATTGGCGTGCGTGAAGCCCGCCTGGTTCTGCGCCGTATTCGTCACGAGCGCATTGAAGCGAACCGTCACGAATTCGCGGTCGGCGTCGCTGTCGTTATTCGTCAGCGTTCCGAGCTTCAGGAAAACATCGGCACCATCGGCGAAGTTGTCGTCATCGGCGGTCAGCGAAGCGGAGATCAGCGCATCGTTTGTCGTGTTCGTGTAAGTGCCCGCGGCGATTCCACCGATGCTCGTCGCGACGTTGGTGAAGCCGATTTGCAACGGCGCGTTTGGCAGGAACTGCAATCCCGCGGGCAGCAGATCGCTCAGCACCACCAGTCGATTCGCGCCCTCGGCCAGCTCGAATTGAAGTTGGAAAGTCACCACTTCACCCGGCACCACATTTGCCCCGCCCGACCCCGCCGACGATGTGCCCGTCAGCGTCTTCGCGATTTGTGGAAGATCATCGTCGAGCACGGTTCCCACGCCCGTTCCATCCGCGATTGTCCCATTCACCGCGCCACTCAAGACCACGCTGAACGTCTCGCGATTTTCGTAAAGCGCGTCGCTCGTGATCGGCACGATTACCGTCATGCTCGTCACGCCGGGCACGAAGGTCAGCGTCCCGCTAACGCCCGTGAAATCGCTGCCGCTGCGCGCGCTGCCATTCGCGCTCGCGTAACTCACGTCCACCGGCAGTCCGCTCGCCTTGCTCAGCGTCACCGTGAAGGTCGCGGTGCCCGCGCTCTCGTTCACCGTCACGTCGCCGATGGAAATGTCCGGCGGCCCGTCGTTGTCGAGGATCGTCGCCGTGCCGGTGGCGCTCGCGTTCACTGTCGCGCCTGCGCTGCGCGTGGCCGTGAGGGTGAAGGTCTCCGCCGTTTCCGGCAGCGCGTCGTCGCTGATCGGCGCGCGCACCAGCACGCTCGTTTCCCCCGCCGCTATCGTCGCCGACGCAGCGGCCAGCCACGTCGCGCCGCCGTCGGTGGAAACTTCGAGTGCCGCGCTGAAGTCGATGCCGCCGCCCGTGGCCGAGCCGTCCGCGAGCGCGAGATTCACGCTCACTGGCACCGTCGAGAGATTACCCAGGCTCACGGTGAAGACCACGAAACTGTCCACGCCCTCCGTCACCGTCACGTTGCTCACCGCGAGCGCTGGCGTGTCGTTGTCCGTCCCGCCCGCGCCCGTGCCGTCGTCGAGGATCGTGCCCGTGCCCGTCGCGGTGGCGACGGTCGCGTTCACCGCGCCACCCAGCGTCACAGTGAAGTTTTCGCTCACCTCAAAAGCGGCATCGTCGAGGATCGGCACGACGAACGTCTGGCTCGTCACCCCCGGCGCGAAATTCAGCACGCCGCTCGTGCTCGTGAAATCCGCGCCACTCGTGGCCGTGCCGTTCGCCGTCGCATATCCGACGCTCACGGGCAGCCCGCTCGGCGCGCTCAGCGTCACCGTGAAAGTCATCGTCCCCGCGGCTTCATTCACCGTCACGTCATTGATCGCGAGCGCGGGCGACGCGTCGTTGTCGGCAATCGTCGCCGTGCCGCTCGCGAATGCGTTCGCCGTGCTGCCCGCCGCGCGCGTCGCCGTCAGCGTGAACGTCTCCGCCGCCTCATCGAGCGCGTCGTCGTTGATCGGCGTGCGCACCAGCACACTCGTCGCGCCCGCGGCGAAACTCGCGCTCCCCGACGAGGCCCACGTTACCCCGCCGTCGGTCGAGACTTCGAGCCCGGGGCCGAAATCTGTGGCAGTCGCGGTGCCGTTCGCCAGCGCGAGATTCACGGTGGTCGGCGCGGTGGACGGATTGGACAGCGTGATCGCGAAGACCGCGAAACCGTCCGTGCCTTCCGTCACCGCGACATTCGACACGCTCAGCGTTGGCGTGTCGTCGTCCGTGCCGCCTGCGCCGGTGCCATCGTCGCGGATCGTCCCGACGCCCGTGTCGTCGGCGATGGTCGCGTTGATCCCGCCGCTGAGCACCACGCTGAAGTCCTCACTGTTCTCGAAGATCGCATCGTCCAGAATCGGCACGGTGATCGTCTGACTCGTCACGCCCACCGCAAAGTTCAGCGTCCCGCCCGTGCTCGTGAAATCCGCGCCCGCCGTGGCTGTCGTATCGCTGGTCGTGTAGTTGACGCTCACGGGCAGCCCGCTCGGCACGTCCAGCGTTACCGTGAAAGTTATCGTCCCCGCGGCTTCATTCACCGTCACGTCGTCGATCGAAAGCGCGGGCGGGCCGTCGTTGTCGGTGATCGTCGCGGTGCCGGTGGCAAGCGCGTTCGTCGTGCTGCCCGCCGCGCGCGTCGCCGTCAGCGTGAACGTTTCCGCCACCTCATCGAGCGTGTCATCGGTGATCGCCGTGCGCACGAGCACACTCGTCGCGCCCGCGGCAAAGGTCGCGCTGCTCGACGGCGTCCACGTCGCGCCGCCGTTGGTCGAGACTTCGCGTCCGACGCCGTAATCCGCACCGGTCGCGGTGCCGTTCGCCAGCCCGAGATTCACGCTCGTCGGCGCGGTGGACGGATTGGACAGGGTGACCGCGAATACCGCGAATCCATCGGTGCCTTCCGTCACTGCGACATTCGATACGCTCAGCGTTGGCGTGTCGTTATCCGTGCCGCCCGCGCCATTGCCATCGTCGCGAATCGTCCCGATGCCGAGCGCATCGGAAATCGTCGCATTCGTCGGCGCGCTCAGCGTCACGCTGAAGGTCTCGCCGTTTTCAAAGATCGCATCGTTCAGAATCGGCACGGTGATCGTCTGACTCGTCACGCCCGCCGCGAAGTTCAGCGTCCCGCTCGTGCTCGTGAAGTCCGCGCCCGCCGTCGCCGAGCCGGGGATGGTTGCATAGTTCACGCTCACCGGCACGCCACTCGACGCACTCAGCGTCACCGTGAAAGTCATCATCCCCGCGGCTTCGTTCACCGTCACGTCGTTGATCGAGAGTGCGGGCGGGCCGTCGTTGTCGGCGATCGTCGCGGTGCCGGTGGCAATCGCGTTCGTCGTGGTTCCTCCCGTACGCGTCGCGGTCAGCGTGAACGTCTCCGCAGTTTCATCCAGCGCATCGTCCGTGATCGGCGTGCGCACCAGCACGCTCGTCGCGCCCGCCGCGATCGTCGCGCTGCCCGACGAAACCCAAGTCGCGCCGCCGTCGGTGGAAACTTCCAGGCCCGCGCCATAGTCCGCGCCGGTCGCCGTCCCATCGGCCAGCGCCAGAGCGAAACTCACCGGCGTCGTGGATGCATTCGACAGCCCCACGCTGAACACCGCGAACCCATCGATCCCCTCCGTCACCGCCACGTTCGCCACACTCAGCGTCGGCGTGTCGTTGTCCGTCCCACCCGCGCCGGTGCCGTCGTCGAGGATCGTGCCCACGCCCGTCGCATCCGCGATCGTCGCATTCACCGCTCCACTCAAAGTGACGTTGAACGTTTCACTATTCTCAAAAACCGCGTCGTCCCCGATCGCCACCGTCACCGTCTGGCTTGTCACGCCGACGGCAAAATTCAGCGTGCCGCTGGTGCCCGTGTAGTCGCTGCCATCCGCCGCCGTCACATCGCCCGTCGCATAGTTCACGCTCACCGGCTGCCCGCTCGGCGCGCCCAGCGTCACCGTGAAAGTCAGCGTGCCCGCGGCTTCATTCACCGTCACATCATTGATCGAGAAAGCCGGTGGCGCATCGTCGTCGTTGATCGTGGCCGTGCCGATCGCGCTGACGTTGGTCGTGGTGCCCACCGTGCGCGTCGCCGTCAGCGTGAATGTTTCCGCCGCTTCATCCAGCGCGTCATCGGTGATCGGCGCGCGCACCAGCACACTCGTGCTGCCAGCGGCGATCGTCGCGTCGCCCGCCGCGTTCCAAGTCGCGCCGCCATCCGTCGAGACTTCGAGGCTGGCGCCGTAGTCCGCGCCGCTCGCCGTCCCGTCCACCAGCGCCAGATTGAAGCTCACCGCCGTCGTCGAAGCATTCGACAGACTGACCGCAAACACCGCGAACCCATCCGTGCCCTCGGTGACGCTCACATTGGCGACGACGAGGGTCGGCGTGTCGTTGTCCGTCCCACCCGCGCCGGTGCCGTCGTCGAGGATCGTGCCCTCGGCGCTCCCATCGGCCACGACCGCATTCACCGGTGCATTCAGGAACACGTTGAAGCTCTCGCTGTTCTCGAAAACCGCGTCGTCCAGGATCGACACCACGAACGTCTGACTCGTCACGCCGGGCGCAAAATCCAGCACGCCGCTGGTGCCTGCGAAGTCGCCGCCATCGACCGCGCTGCCATCGGTGGTCACGTAGTTCACGCTCACCGCCAGTCCGCTCGGCGCGCTCAGCGTCACCGTGAAAGTCGCGTTCCCGGCGGCTTCATTCACGACCACGTCGAAGACCGTCAGCGAAGGCATCGCATCGTCATCCGTGATCGTGGCGGTGCCGACGGCGCTCGCGTTGCCCGTCACGCCGGCGGTGCGCGTCGCGGTCAGCGTGAAAGTTTCCGGCAGCTCATCGAGCGCGTCGTCGAGGATCGGTGTGCGCACCAGCACGCTCGTCGCCCCCGCCGCGAAAGTCGCAGTGGTCCCACTCGTCCAAGTCGTCCCACCGTCGGTGGAAACTTCGAGCCCTGGCCCGTAGTCCGCGCCCGTCGCCGTGCCATCCGCCAGCACGAGATTGAAACTCACGGGCGTCGTCGAAGCATTCGACAGACTGACCGCAAACACCGCGAACCCATCCGTGCCCTCGGTCACGCTCACATTGGCGACGACGAGGGTCGGCGTGTCGTTATCCGTCCCGCCCGCGCCGGTGCCGTCGTCGAAAATCATCCCGATGCCGAGGTTGTCCGCGATCGTCGCATTCACCGCGGCGCTCAGCATCACGCTGAACGCTTCGCTGCCCTCGAAAATAGCGTCGTCCACGATCACGACCGTCACCGTCTGACTGATCACGCCCGCCGCGAAATTCAGCGTCCCGGCGCCGCCCGCGAAATCCGTCCCCGCGACCGCCGTCCCGCTCGCCGTCGTGTAATTCACGCTCACGCCTTGTCCGCTCGGCGCGTTCAGCGTCACCGTGAAAGTCGCCGTGCCGGCATCTTCGTTCACCGTCACATCGTCGATCGAAAATGCCGGTGGCCCATCGTCGTCGTTGATCGTCGCGGTGCCCGCCGCGCTGGCATTCGTCGTCGTTCCCGCGCTGCGCGTCGCCGTCAGCGTGAATGCCTCCACCGTCTCATCCAGCGCATCATCGGTGATCGCCGTCCGCACCAGCACGCTCGTGCTTCCCGCCGCGATCGTCGCCGTGGTCCCACTCGTCCAAGTCGTCCCACCGTCGGTGGACACTTCGAGCCCCGGCCCGTAGTCCGCGCCCGTCGCCGATCCATTTGCCAGAGCCAGTCCCACGGTCACCGGCGTCGTCGAGACATTCGACAAATTCACCGCGAACACCGCAAACCCATCCGTCCCCTCGGTCACCGTCACATTCGTCACGCTCAGGCCCGGCGTATCGTTGTCCGTCCCGCCCGCGCCCGTGCCGTCATCGAGGATCGTGCCCACGCCCGTCGCGTCGGCGATCGTCGCATTCACCGCGCCGCTCAGCGTCACATTGAAGCTCTCGCTGTTCTCGAAAATCGCGTCATCGAGGATCGCCACCGTCACCGTCTGACTCGTCACGCCCGCCGCGAAATTCAGCGTCCCGGCGGCGGCCGCGAAATCCGCTCCCGCCGTCGCGCTCGCATTGCCCGTCGCGTAGCTCACGCTCACCGGCTGCCCGCTCGGCACGTTCAATCGCACCGTGAAAGTCGCGGTCCCCGCCGCTTCGTTCACGGTCACTTCGTCGATCGAGAATGTCGGTGGCGCTTCGTCGTCGTTGATCGTCGCCGTGCCCGCCGCGCTGGCATTCGTCGTCGCTCCGCCGGTGCGCGTCGCTGTCAGCGTGAAAGTCTCCGCCGCTTCATCCAGCGCATCGTCGGTGATCGCCGTCCGCACCAGCACGCTCGTCGTGCCCGCCGCGATCGTCGCATTGGTCCCGCTCGCCCAAATCGTCCCACCATCCGTCGAGACCTCCAGCCCCGGACCGAAGTCCGCACCCGTCGCCGATCCATTGGCCAGAGCCAGTCCCACGCTCACATCCGTCGTCGAGGCATTCGACAAACTCACCGTGAATACCGCGTGCGGATCGGTCCCCTCCAGCACCGACACATTCCCCACGCTCAAGGTCGGCGTGTCATCGTCCGTCCCACCCGCACCAGTCCCGTCGTCGCGAATGGTGCCGACGCCGGTTGCATCGGCGATCGTCGCGTTGGTTGCCCCGCTCAGATTTACGTTGAACGTTTCACTGTTCTCAAAAAGCGCATCGTCGAGGATCGGCACCGTGATCGTCTGACTCGTCACTCCCGGCGCAAAGCTGAGCGTGCCTGTCGTGTCCGTAAAATCCGCGCCCGTGCCCGCCGTGCCGCTGGCCGTCGCGAAATCCACGCTCACCGGCAGTCCGCTCGCTCCGCTCAGCGTCACCGTGAAAGTCACCGTGCCCGCGGCTTCATTCACCGTCACGTCGTCGATCGAAATGGCTGGCGGCGGGTCGTTGTCCGCAATCGTGCCGATACCGGTCGCGACGGGATTCACCGTGTCTCCGCCCGTCACCGTCGCCGTGAGCGTGAACGCCTCCGTCGATTCGTCGAGCGCGTCATCGTTGATCGGCGTGCGGGCCAGCACGCTCATATTCCCGGCGGCGATCGTCGCAGCGCTGCCCGCGGTCCATGTCGCGCCGCCGTCGGTGGAAATTTCGAGGGCCGGCCCGAAATCGAGGCCGCCGCCCGTCGCGGTTCCGTCCGCCAGCGCGAGATTCACGGAGATCGCCTCGAACGAGGGATTCGAAAGTCCCACGAGGAAGACGATGTGCGTGTCCGCGCCTTCGGTGGCGGTGACATCGGAGACCGTCACGGTCGGCGCGTCGTCGTCGATCCCGCCGATGCCCGTGCCGTCGTCGCGGATCGTGCCGAGCCCGAGCCCGTCCGCGATCGTCGCGTTCACTGCGCTGCTCAGATTCACGTTGAAGTCTTCGCTCACCTCGAACAGCGAATCGTCCAGGATCGTCACGGTGATCGTCTGGCTCGTCACACCCGGCGCGAAATTCAGCGTCCCGCTCCCCGCCGCAAAGTCCGCGCCCGCGACAGCCGTGGCGTCCGCCAAAACGTAATCCACGCTCGTCGTCTTCCCGCTCGGCGCGTTCAGCGTCACCGTGAAAGTCGCCGTGCCCGCGCCTTCGTTCACGATCACATCATCGATCGAGAATTCCGGCGGCGCGTCGTCGTCGATGATCGTCGCAGTCCCCGCCGCGCTCACGTTTGTCGTCGCGCCCGCCGTCCGCGTCGCGGTCAGCGTGAACGCCTCCACCTCTTCATCCAGCGCGTCGTCGCTGATCGCTGTGCGCACCAGCGCGCTCGTGTCGCCCGCGGCAATCGTCACGCTGCCGCCCGCCGTCCACGTCGCTCCGCCATCCGTGGAAACTTCGATCACCGGTCCGAAATCCAGCGCCGTCGCGCTGCCATCGTTCAGCACGAGGTTCACGCTCACCGGCGTCGTCGAGACGTTCGAGAGATTCACCGCAAACACCGCAAACCCATCGGTCCCCTCCGTCACCGTCACATTCGACACGCTCAGCCCCGGGATGTCGTTGTCCGTCCCGCCCGCGCCGGTGCCGTCATCGAGGATCGTGCCGACTCCGATCGCATCGCCGATCAGCGCATTCACCGCGCCGCTCAGCGTCACGCTGAAGCTCTCGCTGTTCTCGAAAATCGTGTCGTTCGCGATCGAGATCGTCACCGTCTGGCTCGTCACCCCCGGCGCGAAATTCAGCACGCCGCCCGACGCCGTGTAGTCGGCTCCGACCACCGCCGTGCCATCGCCCGTCGTGAAATTCACGCTCACCGGAAACCCGCTCACCGCATCCAGCGTCACCGTGAAAGTGATCGTCCCCGCGCCCTCGTTCACCGTCACGTCATCGATCGCCATCGTGACCGGAGGGTCATCGTCGGTGATCGTCGCCGCGCCCGCCGCGTTCGCATTCGTCGTCGTGCCCGCGGTCCGCGTCGCCGTCAGCGTGAAAGACTCCGCGGGTTCGTCCGTCGCGTCGTTCACGATCGGTGTGCGCACGAGCACACTCGTCGCGCCCGCTGCGATCGTCGCGCTGCTGCCCGCCGCCCAAGTCGCGCCACCGTCAGTCGAAACCTCCAAGCCCGGCCCGTAATCCACGCTCGTCGCCGTGCCATCCGCCAGCGCTAGATTGAAGCTCACCGGCGTCGTCGAGGTATTCGACAAACTCACCGCGAACACCGCGAAGCCATCGGTCCCCTCGGTCACCGTCACATTGGAAACATCGAGCGTCGGCGTGTCATCGTCCGCGCCGCCCGCGCCCGTGCCGTCATCGACGATCGTGCCCACCCCGGTCGCATCGGCGATCGTCGCATTCACCGCGCCACCCAGCGTCACCGCGAAGTTTTCGCTCTGCTCAAAAATCGTATCGTTCGCGATCGAAACCGTCACCGTCTGGCTCACGACTCCTGCGGCGAAATTGAGCGTGCCGCTGCTCGCGCCAAAGTCCGCGCCGCTCGCCGCCGTGCCGCTCGCGGTCGCGTAGGAAACGCTCAGCGGCTGCCCGCTCGGCGTGTTCAGCGTCACCGTGAAAGTCGCCGTGCCCGTCGCTTCGTTCACGCTCAGATCGTCGATCGAGAGGGTCGGCGGCGGATCGTCGTCGTTGATCGTCGCCGCTCCGAGCGCGCTCGCGTTCTTCGTCGCGCCCGCCGTCCGCGTCGCCGTCAGCGTGAAGGTCTCCGCCGCTTCATCCAGCAAGTCGTCCGTGACCGGCGCGCGCACCAGCACGCTCGCCGTGCCCGCCGCGATCGTCGCATTGGCCCCGCTCGTCCAATTCGTCCCACCATCCGTCGAGAACTCCAGCGCCGGCCCAAAGTCTGCGCCCGTCGCCGTGCCATTTGCCAGCGCCACACTAAAGCTCACATCCGTCGTCGAAAGATTCGACAACTCGACCGTGAACACCGCGTGCGGATCAGCGCCTTCCGTCACCGTCAGATTCGAGACCGTCAGCACCGGCGTGTCATCATCCGTGCCGCCCGGACCCGTGCCGTCATCCAGGATCGTGCCGACGCCCGTGCCATCCACGATCGTCACATTCACCGGCCCGCTCAGCACCACCGCGAAGGTTTCGCTCGCCTCGAAAATCGTGTCGTTGGTGATCAGCACCGTCATCGTCTGGCTCACCACCCCGGTCGCAAAACTCAACGTGCCGGTCGTCGCGGTGAAGTCGGTGCCCGCCGTCGCGGTCGTATTCGCCGTCGCGAAATTCACGCTGAGCGGCTGTCCCGACGGCGTGTTCAGCGTCACCGTGAAAGTCATCGTCCCCGCGCCTTCGTTCACCGTCACATCATTGATGCTCACGTCCGGCGGCGGATCATCATCGACAATGCTCGCCGTGCCGATCGCGCTGCCGTTCGCCGTCGTCCCAGCCGTCCGCGTCGCGGTCAGCGTGAACATCTCGGTCGCCTCGTCCAGCGCATCATTCGCGATTGGCGTGCGCACCAGCACACTCGTTTGCCCCGCCGCGATCGTCGCCGTCGCCGCCGCGTTCCACGTCGCTCCGCCATCCGTCGAGACTTCGAGCGCCGGCCCAAAGTCCGCCGCGAGCGCCGTCCCGGTGGCCAATGCCAGGCTCACGCTCACCGGCGTCGTGCTCGGATTGCTCAGGCTCACCGCGAAGATCGCGAAAGGATCGGTGCCCTCCGTCACGGAAATATCCGCGACACTCAGCACCGGCGTGTCGTCGTCCGTCCCGCCCGCGCCGGTGCCATCATCGACGATCGTGCCCGTGCCGTCCGCATCCCCGATCGTCGCATTCACCGCGCCGCTCAGGCTCATGTCGAAGAACTCACTGCTTTCAAACAACGCGTCGTCGAGGATCGCGACCACGATGGTCTGAACAGTCTCGCCTGGCGCAAAATTCAGCGTGCCGCTCGTCGCCGTGTAGTCCAAGCCCGCCGTCGCCGTCGCGTCGCTCGACGCATAATTCACGCTGACCGGCAGACCGCTCGGCTCGTTCAGTGTCACCGTGAAAGTCACCGTGCCCGCGGCTTCATTCACCGTCAGATCGCCAATCGACAGCAGCGCCGGCGGCGGGTCTTCGTCGAGGATCGTCGCGATCGCCGCGGCGCTTGCATTCGTCGTCGTGCCACCCGTGCGGGTCGCGATCAGGTTGAAAGTCTCGTCGGCCTCATCGAGGAAATCGTTCGTGATCGGCGTCCGCACCAGCACGCTCGTGCTCCCCGCCGCGATCGTCGCAGTGGTCCCACTCGTCCAATTCGTCCCACCATCCGTCGAGACTTCGATCGCCGGGCCATAGTCCGCGCCGCTCGCGCTGCCATTGGTCAGCACCAGATCCAGCACGACCGCGGTGGTCGAGACGTTCGACAGATTCACCGTGAAAATCGCAAAGTTGTCCGTGCCCTCAGTCACCGTCTGCCCGCTCATGCTGAACGTCGGCGTGTCATTGTCCGTCCCGCCCGCGCCCGCGCCGTCGTCGCGGATCGTGCCGATGCCGGTCGCGTCCCCGATCGTCGCATTCACCGCGCCACTCAGGGTCACGTTGAAGCTCTCGCTGTTCTCGAAAATCGCGTCGTTCAGGATCGGCACGACGATGGTCCGCGTCGTCACGCCCGCCGCGAAATTCAGCGTGCCGCTCACGCCGGTGTAATCCGCGCCCGCGAGCGCCGAGCCATCGCTCGTCGCGTAAGCCACGCTCACCGGCAGCCCGCTTGCGCCGCTCAGCGACACCGTGAAAGTCATCGTGCCCGCGGCTTCGTTGCGCGTCACATCGTTGATCGTCACCGTCGGCGCGGGATCATTGTCGGTGATCGTGGCCGTACTAGCGGCACTCGCGTTCGTCGTGGTTCCCGCCGTGCGCGACGCGGTCAGCGTGAATGTTTCCGCCAGCTCGTCGAGCGCATCGTCCGTGATTGGCGTGCGCACCAGCACGCTCGTCACGCCCGCCGCGATCGTCGAATTGGTCCCACTCGTCCAAATCGTTCCACCATCCGTCGAAACCTCCAGCCCCGCCCCGTAGTCCGTCCCGCCGCCGAGCGCGGTCCCATTTGCCATGGCCAGACTCACGCTCACCGGAGTCGTGGAAACATTGGAAAGGCTCACCGTGAACACCGCGAACGCATCCGTCCCTTCGGTCAGCGCGATATTGGCAATGCTCAGCGCCGGCGTGTCGTTGTCCGTGCCACCCGCGCCCGTGCCATTGTCACGGATCGTTCCGATCCCCGTCCCGTCGCCGACCGTCGCATTCACCGCCACGCCGAGCAGCACGTTGAAGAACTCGCTGTTCTCAAAGATCGCGTCGTTCAGGATCGGCACCGTGATCGTCTGCGTCACCACCCCCGCCGCGAAATTCAGCGTCCCGCTCGTGCTCGTGTAATCCGCTCCCGCCGTCGCCGTACCGTTCGCCGTCGCGTAAGTCACGCTCACCGGCAGCGCGCTGACCGAACTCAGAGTCACCGTGAAAGTCATCGTCCCCGCCGCCTCGTTCACCGTCACGTCGTTGATCCCCGCCGTTGGCGGCCCGTCGTTGTCGGCGATCGTCGCGGTGCCGGTCGCGGAAAGATTCGTCGTCGTCCCCGCCGTGCGCGTCGCGGTCAGCGTGAAGTCTTCGTTCACTTCCGAAATCGCATCCTCGGCGATTGGCGTGCGCACCAGCACGCTCGTCGTGCCCGCCGCGATCGTCGCGCTCGCCGCCGCGTTCCACGTCGTCCCACCGTCGGTGGAAACTTCGAGCCCTGGCCCGTAGTCCGCCCCAGTCGCCGAGCCATCGGCCAGCGCCAGGCTCACGCTCACCGGCGTCGTGCTCGGATTGCTCAGGCTCACCGTGAACACCGCAAACGGATCGGTGCCTTCCGTGATCGTCGGGCTGCTCACGCTCAGGCCCGGCGTGTCATTGTCCGCGCCGCCCGCGCCCGTGCCATCGTCGAGAATCGTCGCGCTGCCCGTCGCATCCGCGATCGTCGCATTCACCGCCCCGCTCAGCGTCACCGTGAAATTTTCACTCTGCTCAAAGATCGCATCGTCGAGGATCGGCACCGTGATCGTCTGGCTCGTCACTCCCGTCGCAAACGTCAGCACGCCGCCGCCCGCCGTGTAGTCCGCGCCGGTCACCGCCGTGCCATCACTCATCGCGTAATTCACCGTCACGATCTGCCCGCTCGCCGCGTTCAGCGTCACCGTGAAAGTCGCCGTCCCCGTCGCTTCGTTCACGCTCAGATCGTCGATCGTCAGCGATGGCGGCGTATCGTCATCGCTGATCGTCGCCGTGCCCAGCGCGCTCGCATTCGTCGTCGTGCCCGCCGTGCGCGTCGCGGTCAGCGTGAAAGTTTCCGCCGCCTCATCCAGCGCATCATCCGTGATCGGCGTGCGCACCAGCACGCTCGTCGCCCCCGCCGCGATCGTCGCGCTGCTCCCCGCGTTCCACGTCGCGCCGCCATCCGTCGAAATTTCCAATCCCGCGCCGTAGTCCGCGCCCGTCGCCGCTCCATCTGCCAGCGCCAATCCCACGCTCACCGCCGTCGTCGAGGCGTTGCTCAGACTCACCGTGAAAATCGCAAAGCCGTCCGTGCCTTCGGTCACCACCGGACTGCTCACGCTCACGCTCGGCGTGTCATTGTCCGCCCCGCCGCTACCCGTGCCGTCATCGAGGATCGTCCCCGCGCCCGTCGCGTCCGCGATCGTCGCATTCACCGCCCCGCTCAGCCCCACGCCGAAGCTCTCGCTCTGCTCGAACATCGCATCGTTCAGGATCGGCACCGTGATCGTCTGCGCCACCACCCCCGCCGCGAAATTCAGCGTCCCGCTCGTGCTCGTGAAATCCAAACCGCCCGTCGCCGACCCGCCCGCCGTCGCGTAATTCACGCTCACCGCCTGCCCGCTCACCGCGCTCAGCGTCACCGTGAACGTCATCGTCCCCGCGCCTTCGTTGCGCGTCACATCGTCGATCACAAAACTCGGCGTCGGATCGTTGTCATTGATCGTCGCCGTGCCCGCCGCCACCGCGTTCGTCGTCGTCCCCGCCGAGCGCGTCGCCGTCAGCGTGAACGTCTCCGCCGCCTCATCCAGCGCGTCGTCCGTGACCGGCGTGCGCACCAGCACGCTCGTCGCCCCCGCCGCGATCGTCGCGCTGCTCCCGGCAGTCCACGTCGCGCCGCCATCGGTCGAGACTTCCAGCGCAGGACCGTAATCCGCGACCACCGCCGTGCCATTCGCCAGCGCCAAATTGAAGCTCACCGCCGTCGTCGAGGCATTCGACAAACTCACCGTGAACACCGCGTGAGGATCGCTCCCCTCCGTCACCGCCGGACTGCTCACGCTCAAAGTCGGCGTGTCATTATCCACGCCGCCCGCGCCCGCGCCGTTGTCGCGAATCGTCCCCACGCCCGTGTCATCGAACGCCGTCGCATTCACCGCGCCTGTCAGCACCACGGTGAACGCCTCGCTGTTCTCGTAAAGCGCGTCGTTCAGAATCGGCACCGTGATCGTCTGCGAAGTCACGCCAGGGATAAAAGTCAGCGTCCCGCTCGTCGCGGTGAAATCGACCCCGCTCGTCGCCGTGCCACTCGCCGTCGCGAAATCGACCGTGACATTCTGCGAACTCGGCGTCGCCAGCGTCACCGTGAACGTCGCCGTCCCCGCGCCCTCATTCACGATCACATCATTGATCGCGATATCCGGCGGCCCTTCGTCATCGAGGATCTGACCGATCCCGGTCGCCACCGCATTCGTCGTGCTGCCACCCGTCACCGTTGCGGTGAGCGTGAAAGTTTCCGTCGGTTCCGACACGCCATCATCCCCGAGCGGCGTGCGCACCAGCACACTGCTCGTGCCCGCCGCGATCGTCGCGCTGGTCCCCACATTCCAGGTCGCGCCACCATCCGTCGAGACCTCCAGCCCCACGCCGTAATCCGCCCCGCCGCCCGTCGCCGTCACATCGGCCAGTGCCAGATTCATCGTCACCGCCGTCGTCGAAAGATTCGACAAGCTGACCGTGAAAACCGCGAAAGCATCCGTGCCTTCGAGCCCGGTCACGTTCGAGACGTTGACCGTCGGCGTGTCGTTGTCCGTGCCGCCCAAGCCCGTGCCATCGTCGCGAATCGTGCCGACGCCGGTGCCGTCCGCGATCGTCGCATTCACCGCGCCGCTCAGCACCACGGTGAACGCCTCGCTGTTCTCGAACAGCACATCGTTCAGGATTGAAAGCGTCACCGTCTGACTCGTCACGCCCGCCGCGAAATTCAGCACGCCGCTGCCGCTCAGGTAATCCGAACCCGCGAGCGCCGTCCCATTCGCCGTGGCATACGCGACACTCGCCGGCAGTCCGCTCACCGCGCTCAGACTCACCGTGAAAGTGATCGTCCCCGCGCCTTCATTCACGATCACATCGTCGATCGAAATCGTCGCCGGCGCATCGTCATCGCTGATCGTCGCCGTGCCCGCCGCGCTCGCATTCGTCGTCGTCCCCGCCGTGCGTGTCGCGGTCAGCGTGAAAGTCTCCGCCGGTTCGTCCGTCGCGTCATTCACGATCGGCGTCCGCACCAGCACGCTCGTCGCGCCTGCCGCGATCGTCGCGCTGCTTCCCGCGTTCCAAGTCGCGCCACCGTCCGTCGAAACCTCCAGCCCCGGCCCGTAATCCGCACCCGTCGCCGTGCCATTCGCCAGCGCCAGACTCACGCTCACCGCCGTCGTGCTCGCATTGCTCAGGCTCACCGCGAACACCGCGAAGCCATCCGTCCCCTCCGTCACCGTCACGTTCGCCGCATTCAAAGTCGGCGTGTCGTTGTCCGTCCCGCCCGCGCCGGTGCCATCGTCGAGGATCGTGCCGACGCCCGTCGCATCCGCGATCGTCGCATTCACCGCGCCGCTCAACCCCACGCTGATGGCTTCGCTCAACTCGTAAATCGTGTCGTTCGTGATCGCCACCGTCACCGTCTGGCTCACCACACCCGCCGCGAAATTCAGCACGCCGCTCGCCGTCGTGAAATCCGCGCCGCCGCTCGCCGAGCCATTCGCCGTCGCGTAATTCACGCTCGCCGGCTGCCCGCTCGCCGCGTTCAGCGTCACCGTGAAAGTGATCGTCCCCGCGCCTTCGTTCACCGTCACATCGTCGATCGAGAACGACGGCGTGACGTCGTCATCATTGATCGTCGCCGTCCCCAGCGTGCTCGCATTCGTCGTGATGCCCGCCGTCCGCGTCGCCGTCAGCGTGAAAGTTTCTGCCGCCTCATCCAGCGCATCGTTCACGATCGGCGTGCGCACCAGCACGCTCGTCGCCCCCGCCGCAAAAGTCGCATTGCTCCCACTCGTCCAACTCGTCCCACCATCCGTCGAGACCTCGATCCCCGGCCCGTAATCCGCGCCCGTCGCAGAGCCATTCGCCAGCGCGAGGCTCACGCTCACTGGCGTGGTCGAAGGGTTCGATAGATTCACCGCGAACACCGCGAACGCATCCGTCCCCTCCGTCGCCGTCACATTCGTCACGCTGATCGCCGGCGTGTCGTTATCCGTCCCGCCCGCGCCCGTCCCATCGTCGAGGATCGTGCCCTCGGCAGTGCCATCGACGATGCCCGCATTCACCGCGCCGCTGAGGATCACATCGAAACTTTCGCTCTGCTCAAAAATCGCGTCGTTCAGGATCGGCACCACGATCGTCTGATTCACCACGCCCGCCGCGATATTCAGCGTCCCGCTCACGCCCGTGAAATCCGCGCCCGAGGTCGCCGTGAAGCTGCCGGTCGTATAGTTCACGCTCACCGCCTGCCCGCTCGCGGTGTTCAGCGCCACGTTGAAAGTGATCGTCCCCGCCGCTTCGTTCTCCGTCGCGTCGAAGATCACCAGCAGCGGCGCCGGATCGTTGTCATTGATCGTCGCCGTCCCGATCGCGCTCGCATTCGTCGTCGTCCCCGCCGTGCGCGTTGCGGTCAGCGTGAACGTTTCCGCTGCCTCATTCAGCGCGTCGTTCACGAGCGGCGTGCGCACCAGCACGCTCGTGCTGCCGGCGGCGATCGTCGCATTGGTCCCACTCGTCCAATTCGTCCCACCATCCGTCGAGATCTCCAGCCCCGGTCCAAAGTCCGCGCCCGTCGCCGTCCCGTTGGCGAGCGCGAGGCTCACCGTCACCGCGGTGGTCGAAGCATTCGACAGGCTCACCGCGAAAACCGCGTGCGTGTCCGTGCCCTCGGTCACGGTGACATCGTTGACCGAAAGCACGGGCGAGTCGTTGTCCGTGCCGCCGCTGCCGTTGCCGTCATCGCGAATCGTGCCGATGCCGGTGTTGTCGGCGATCGTGGCATTCACCACGCCGCTCAGCACCACGGTGAAACTTTCGCTGTTCTCGAAAAGCGGGTCGTCAAGGATCGGGACGGTGGTCGTCTGCGTCGTCACACCGGGCGCGAAATTCAGCGTGCCCGTGCTGGTCGTGAAGTCCGCGCCCGCCGTCGCGGTGCCGCTGGCCGTCGCAAAATTCACACTCACCGCCTGGCCGCTCGGCGCACTCAGCGTCACCGTGAAAGTCATCGTGCCCGCGCCTTCATTGCGCGTCACGTCGTCGATCGTGAACGCGGGCAGCGCGTCGTTATCGTTGATCGTCGCCGTCCCGGCGGCGCTCGTATTCGTGGTCGTCCCGGCGGTGCGCGTCGCCGTCAGCGTGAATGTCTCGGCGGGTTCATTCAGCGCGTCGTTCACGATCGGCGTGCGCACGAGCACGCTGGTCGCGCCGGCCGCGATCGTCGCCGTCCCCGCGGCGCTCCACGAGCCGCCGCCATCCGTCGAGACTTCGAGGCCGGGACCGTAATCCGCGCCGGTCGCCGAGCCATTCGCCAAAGCCAGGCTCACGCCCACCGCAGTCGTGCTCGCATTGCTCAAACTCACGCTGAACACCGCGAACCCATCCGTCCCCTCCGTCACCGTCACATTCGACACATTCAAAGTCGGCGTGTCGTTGTCGGTGCCTCCGCTGCCCGTGCCGTCATCGCGGATCGTCCCCACACCCGTCGCATCCGCGATCGTCGCATTGGTCGCCCCGCTCAAATTCACGTTGAACGTTTCACCATTCTCAAACACCGCATCGTTCAGGATCGGCACGACGATCGTCTGACTCGTCACGCCCGCCGCAAAATTCAGCGTCCCGCTCGTGCTCGTGAAATCCGCCCCGCTCGTCGCCGTGCCGTTGCTCGTATTGAAAGCGACGCTGACCGCCAGCCCGCTCGGCGCCGAGAGGCTCACGGTAAATGTCGCCGTGCCCGCAGCCTCGTTCACTGTCACATCATTGATCGAGAGGGACGGTTGCGGGTCGTTATCCGTGATCGTCGCCGTGCCCGCCGCGCTCGCATTCGTCGTCGTCCCCGCGGTGCGCGTCGCCGTGAGCGTGAAAGTCTCCGC
The DNA here is from genome assembly GCA_031409335.1 of Chthoniobacteraceae bacterium. GTDB lineage: Bacteria > Verrucomicrobiota > Verrucomicrobiia > Chthoniobacterales > Chthoniobacteraceae > JANLQB01. Next base: position 86,020 of record JANNWY010000278.1, read on the forward strand.
GTTTTCATCGAGCACATCGTTCGCGATCGGCGTGCGCACCAGCACGCTCGTGCTGCCAGCGGCGATGGTCGCGCTCGCCGCGTCGGCCCAGCTTCCGCCGCCGTCGGTGGACACCTGCAGATTCCCCACGCCGCCGGTGCCGTAGTCCGTGCCGCCGCCGGTCGCGGTCACGTTGGCGAGGACGAGATTGAAAGTCACCGCCGTCGTCGAGGCGTTCGACAGGCTCACCGTGAAAGTCGCAAAGCCGTCCGTGCCTTCGGTGACATTCGGACTGCTCACGCTGAGGGTCGGCGTGTCGTTGTCGGTGCCGCCCGTGCCGGTGCCGTCGTCGCGGATCGTGCCCACGCCTTGCGTGTCGCTGATCGTCGCATTCGTCGCGGCGCTCAGGTTCACGTTGAAGGTTTCGCTGTTCTCGAAAGTCGCGTCGTTCGTGATCGAGACGACCACCGTCTGACTCACGACTCCCGCAGCAAAATTCAGCGTGCCGCTCGTGCTCGTGTAATCGCTGCCTGCGACCGCCGTGCCGTTGCTGGTCGCGTAGGCCACGCTCGTCGCCAAGCCGCTCGCGGCGCTCAAGGTCACCGTAAAGGTCGCCGTGCCCGCCGCCTCGTTCACGGTCAGGTCGTTGATCGTGAAGGACGGCGTCGCATCGTTATCCGTGATCGTCGCGGTGCCGAGGGCGCTCGCGTTCGTGGTCGTGCCGGCGGTGCGCGTCGCGGTCAGGGTGAAGGTCTCGGCGTTCTCATCGAGCGTGTCGTTCACGATCGGCGTGCGCACCAACACGCTGGTGCTGCCCGCGGCGATGGTCGCGCTGGCCGCGGGATTCCATGACGCGCCGCCATCGGTCGAGACTTCGAGCGCGGGGCCGTAATCGGCGGCGGTCGCGGTGCCATTGGCCAGCGTGAGATTGACGGAAATGGACTGCGTGGACGCGTTCGACAGGCTCACCGTGAAGACGGCGAAGCTGTCGGTGCCCTCGGTCACGGCGGGGCTGCTCACGCTGAGCGTCGGCGTGTCGTTGTCGGTGCCGCCCGTGCCGGTGCCGTCGTCGCGGATCGTGCCCACGCCTTGGTTGTCGGCGATGCTGGCGTTCGTCGCGCCGCTCAGGTCCACGTTGAAAGTTTCGCTGTTCTCGAAAGTCGTGTCGTTCGTGATCGAGACGACCACGGTCTGGCTGGTCACGCCCGCGGCGAAGTTCAGTGTGCCGCTCGTGGTGGTGTAGTCGGCACCCGCGGTGGCGGTGCCGTTGCTCGTCGCGTAGGCGACGCTCGTCGCCAGGCCGCTCGCCGCGCTCAGCGTCACCGTGAAAGTCGCGGTGCCGGTGGCTTCGTTCACGGTCAGATCGTTGATCGTGAAGCTCGGCGTCGGGTCGTTGTCGGTGATCGTCGCGGTGCCATTCGCGCTCGCGTTCGTCGTCGTGCCGGCGGTGCGCGTGGCCGTGAGCGTGAAGGTCTCGGCGTTCTCGTCCAGCGTGTCGTTCACGATCGGGGTGCGCACCAGCACGCTCGTGCTGCCGGCGGCGATGGTCGCGCTCGCGGCGTCGGCCCAGCTTCCGCCGCCATCGGTGGAGACTTGCAGATTGCCCGCGCCCGCGGTGCCGTAGTCCACCGCGCCGCCGGTCGCGGTCACATTCGCCAGCGCGAGATTAAAAGTCACTGCGGTCGTCGAGGCAATCGACAGGCTCACCGTGAAAGTCGCAAAGCCATCCGTGCCTTCGGTCACACTCGGGCTGCTCACCGCGAGCGTCGGCGTGTCGTTGTCGGTGCCACCAGTCCCGGTGCCGTCATCGCGGATCGTCCCCACGCCTTGCGTGTCGCTGATCGTCGCATTCGTCGCGGCGCTCAGTGTCACGTTGAAGTTTTCGCTGTTCTCGAAAGTCGCGTCGTTCGTGATCGAGACGACCACCGTCTGACTCACGACTCCCGCGGCAAAATTCAGCGTGCCGCTCGTGCTCGTGAAGTCCGTGCCGCTCGTCGCGGTGCCGCTGCTCGTCGCGTAGGCCACGCTCGTCGCCAGCCCGCTCGCCGCGCTCAGCGTCACCGTGAAGGTCGCCGTGCCCGTGGCCTCGTTCACGGTCAGATCGTTGATCGAGAAGCTCGGCGTCGCATCGTTGTCCGTGATCGTCGTCGTGCCCACCGCGCTCGCATTCGTGGCCGTGCCCGCGGTGCGCGTCGCGGTCAGCGTGAAAGTCTCGGCATTTTCGTCGAGCAGGTCGTTCACGATCGGCGTGCGCACCAGCACGCTGGTGCTGCCGGCGGCGATGGTCGCGCTCGCGGCGTCGGCCCAGCTTCCGCCGCCATCCGTGGAGACTTGGACATTTCCTGCGCCGCCGGTGCCGTAGTCCACTGCACCGCCGAGGGCGCTCACATTGGCGAGGGCCAGACTGAAGCTCACCGCCGTCGTCGAGGCATTCGACAGGCTGACCGTGAAGACCGCGAAGCTGTCGGTGCCTTCGGTCACGGCGGGGCTGCTCACCGCGAGCGTCGGCGTGTCGTTGTCGGTGCCGCCGGTGCCGGTGCCGTCGTCGCGGATCGTTCCCACGCCTTGCGTGTCGCTGATCGTCGCATTCGTCGCGGCGCTCAGGTTCACGTTGAAGGTCTCGCTGTTCTCGAAGGTCGTGTCGTTCGTGATCGGCACGGAGATCGTCTGCGTCACGACGCCCGCGGCGAAATTCAGCGTGCCGCTCGCGCTCGTGAAATCGCTCCCCGCCACCGCGGTGCCACTCGCGGTCGCGTAGTTCACACTCACGGCCTGCCCGCTCGCCACGTTCAGCGTCACGGTGAAAGTCGCGGTGCCAGTGGCTTCGTTCACCGTCACATCGTTGATGGAAAGCGACGGCGCGGGATCGTTGTCGGTGATCGTCGCCGTGCCAGCGTCGGAAGCATTCGCCGTGAGGCCCGTGGTGCGCGTGGCGGTGAGGGTGAAAGTTTCTGCCGCTTCATCGAGCAAGTCGTTCGTGATCGGCGTGCGCACCAGCACGCTGGTCGAGCCCGCGGCGATCGTCGCAGTCGTCGCGGCATTCCAGATCGTGCCGCCATCGGTCGAGACTTCGAGCCCCGGCCCGTAATCCGCGCCGACCGCCGTGCCATTCGCCAGCGCGAGATTCACACTCACGGCAGAGAGCAGCCGATTCGACAAACTCACGGTGAAGACCGCGAAGTTATCCGTGCCCTCCGTCACCGTCGGGCTCGACACGCTGATCGTCGCCGGCTGCTCGTAGCCGAAGTCGCGGTTCGTGATCGCCTGCCCGATCAGCGTCACACTCGCCGCCTGCGTCGAGCCGCCCGTGGTCGATGCCGCGCCCAGCATGATGCTCGTCGGATCGCTCACCTGGATGACATACGCGCCGGGCAGCAGGCGCGTGAAAGTATAGACGCCATCCGCGCCGGTGAGCGTCGTCGCCAGCAGCCGCTCGCCGCCGTCGATTGCACCGTTGCCATTCACGTCGTCGTAAAGCCGCACGGTGAGCCCGACCACGCCCGTCTCGCCGCCATCCTGCACGCCGTCGGTGTCCGCGTCATACCACACGCGGTCGCCGATCGAGCCTTCCGCCGGGATGAATGCGCCCGCGTCCGCCGCATTGCCAAACGCGGTGGTGCCATCGGTCGTGAGCGTGATCGCCGCGCCGAGCGAACCCGCGCCAGTCGGGTTGTAGCGCTGGATCACGTTGCTCACGTTGTAGAAATTGTTCAGCCGGTCGCGCGCCGCCTGCGAGATCCCGGCGAGCGTGTCGCGTCCGATGTAAGTCGCGAGCGTCGGCGCGGTCTGGAGCTGATACTCATCCACGCTCACCGGCGCGCCCGCATTGAACATGTAGAGCCGGCCGCTCGCGGTATCGACGAGGATGTCGCCGAAGTCCGTCGCTCCCGTGAAATTATCGTGCGCCACTTTCACGATCGCCGAGATGGTGCGGCCCGCGCTGCCCGCGGTGAAATCCACGCGATAGACCTGGTCGCGTCCGCCGCTGCCGCCGCCTTCGGTCGAGAAGAAATACGAGCCGCCGCTGAAGTCGCCGCCCGCGCCACCGAGTCCCGAGCTGCCGAGCGTCACGCCCGCAAAGCCCGTCACGCTATTCGTGAGGATGAAGTGCGTGCCGGCCCGCGCGTCGTAGCCGTAGAGGTCGTTGTTGGTGCCCGCGGTCTGGTTCGACGTGTAGTAAAAGATGCCGTTGACCGCGTCGAAGCCGAGCGAGTTGATCGCCGTGGCATTGGTGACGTACGGGCTCGTGGTGAGCAGCGTCACCTTGCCCGTGTCGAAGCTCGCGGAGTAGAGCCGGTTTCCCTGCACCACGGCGAAGGTGCCAATGCCGTTGTCGATCGGCGCGCCGTTGTTGTCGTTGATGGATGCGGTGCTCACCGCGCTCGCATTCGCCGTCGAGCCCGCGGTGCGCGTCGCGGTCAGGGTGAAAGTCTCCGCGCTTTCCGAGAGCGCGTCGGTGACGATCGGCGTGCGCACGAGGATGGTCCACGTGCCCGCGCTGATCGTCGCGCTGGTCGCGTCGTTCCACGTCAGGCCGTCGTCGAGCGACACCTGGAGATTGCCCGCGCCCGCCGTGCCGTAGTCGATGCCGCCGCCAGTCGCGGTGCCGTTGGCCAGCGTGAGATTCACCGTCACCGGCCCGGTCGAAGGCGTCGAGACCGCCACCGTGAAGACCGCAAATCCGTCGAGACTCTCGGTCGCGACCGGCCCGCTCACCGTCAGCACCGGCAGCGACGCGACGGCATTGAGCGAAAACTCGGACGTGTTCCCGCCCGGATCAGTCGCCGTCGCGGTGATGAATTCACCCACCGCGACTGCGGCGACCAGCGTGGTCTCAAACGCGACGTCGCCACCCGCGTCGGTCGTCACATCCACAAAACCAAGGTAACGCTGCGCCTCGCCGTTGCCGCTCGGGTCGGCGCTCGTGCTGGCGAAAAACTCGATGCGATACGTCGTGCTCGCGGCGCTGTTGAGCGCGCCGGTGATCTTCACCTGGGTCGTATTCGTGAAGATAGACGAGAGCGTCGGGAAATTTTGCAGCCCGTTGCCACCGGCATCGGCGTCGCCCGTATCGTTCGCCGTCACGCCATCGGTCGCGGTGGTGCTCGCGCTCAGGTCGATGCCGAGGCCGCCGTTCGAGAAGATCGCATTGCCACGAATGCTGATCCCGCTGGAACCGGAATACACCACGACGCCCGAGCCGGTGTTCGACGCGATCGTGTTTCCCTCGCCCGCCACGATGCCGCCGATGCGGTTGTTTGCCGGCGTGTTGCTGATGAGCACGCCGTGGCCGGTGTTGCTCGTGATCGAATTGCCGAGCACGTCGTTGTTGTCCGCGCCGCCGCCGGCGATCACCACGCCGTTCGCGTCGTTGCCAAAGATGAAATTGCCCGCACCCACGCCCGTGCCGCCGATGACGTTCGAGCCGGCATTCACGATCGACACACCCGCGCCCGCGTTGCCGCGATCGAGCGTTCCGCCCGCATCGGTGCCGATGAGATTGCCGAGCATCGTCGTGCCGGAGGCGCCACCAGTGATGAGGATGCCGTTGGCGGTGTTGCCCGAGATCACATTGCCCGCGCCGCCCGCAGTGCCGCCGATCGCGGTGAGGGTGGAGCCGCCATTGATGAGAATGCCCGAGCCCGTGTTGGCGAGCGCCGTGGTGCCCGCGGCGTTGAGGCCGATGGTGTTTCCCTGGATCGTGTTGCTCGCGGCGCCGCTGACGAGGACACCGGCGCCCGCGTTGCCCGAGATGACATTGCGGTCGCCCGCCGCAGTGCCGCCGATGATCGTGCCGGTCGCGCCGCCCTGCACCTTCACGCCGTCGGCACCGTTGCCGAGCGCGGTGGTGCCCGCGGCGTTGGTGCCGATGAGGTTGGCCTTGATCTGGTTGCCTGTCGCTCCCGCGCCATCGACCACGATGCCGAAAAAAGTGCTGCCCGAGATCAGGTTCCCCGCGCCGGACTGGCCGATGAGGTTGTTCGCGGAGTTGTCGATCCAGACGCCGTCGAGATTGGCCCGCGCGGCGGTGCCGGCGGCGTTGGTGCCGATGTAGTTGTTCAGCACGCTGCTCCCGGAGGTCGTGCTGCCGAGCGAGACGCCGAAGCCCGCGTTGCCGGAGATGACATTGCGCGAAACGCTGGTCGCGCCGCCGATGGTCACGCTCCCGGCATTGCTGACGACTGAGACTCCGTTGCTACTGTTTGCCACGATCGTCGTGCCGTCGGCCGCCAGGCCGATGATATTGCCCGCGACCACCGTCCCCGTGGTGCCGCTATCGGTGACATAGACCCCGTAGGTGTTGCCCGAGATGACGTTCGTCTCGGCGGCGTCGTTGGAGCCATCGGCATTGGTGCCGATCCGGGTGCCGGTCGAACCGCCCTCGACCCTCACCCCCGACGAGCCATTGCCCACCAGCGTGACGCCATCGGCCCCGACCCCGATGTAGTTGCCCTGGATCGTCGCGCCGGTGGACGCGTTGCCGACCACCACGCCGTTGAACAGATTGCCACCGATTACATTGCGCGCCCCGGCTGCACCGCCGCCGAAGACATTGCCCGTGCCCGCGCCCCAGAAGACCGCGCCACCATTCACATTGCCCAGCGCCGCGAGCCCGGTCGCCGTGGTGCCGATGTAATTTCCCTGCACCAGATTATTCTGCGAAGTCGCGCCGAGCACCTCGAAGCCGAAATGATTGTTGCCCGAAAGCACATTGCGCGCAGCGGCGGAAGTGCCGCCGATGGTGTTGCCGCTCGACCCATTCACCAGGAAGACGCCGCTCTGCGCCGTATTGCCAGTGGTGCCATTCACGTCGCCGGTGCCCGCCGCATTCGTGCCGATGTAGTTGCCCGAGATGGTGCTGTTATCGACGTTGTCGAAATAGATGCCCTGCTCCGCATTGCCCGAGATCACGTTGCGCTCCGCCGCCGTCGTCCCGCCGATCAGGTTGCCGGTGCTGTTCAGCGCGTAGATGCCTTTCACGCCGTTCGCCGCCGCCGCCGTGCCCGCCGCGTTCAGCCCGATCCAGTTCCCCTGGATGATGTGATTGTTCGACCCGCTGATTTCGATGCCGGTGCCGGTGAAGCGATTGATCGTCAGCCCCTTGATCGTGCTCCCGCTGCTCCCCGCGCCGAGTTCCAGCCCTTTGTTCCCGGCGAAATTTCCGCCATTCAGCTCGATCACGGGCGTGCCCGCAAAGTCGGGCTCGCTCGTGCCGTCGATGATCACCGCCTGCGTGATGATCGGCAGCGCATCCGGCACCGTGCCGGCATCCGGCCCGTCGTAGGTGAGCGTGATCGTATGCACCCCGCCGACGAGCGCCTCGGGGATATTGAAGCGGATGGTGTCCGTTCCCGCGGTGGCGTTCGTCGCGAGGATCGCTTCGCGCAGGCTGATCCGGCCATCCGCGCCTTTGTTGGCGAGCAGCGCATTGATGGACGTGACCGTGCCATCCAGCGTGTCCGCGCCGGTGGTCACGATGAGGATGCCGTCGCCGTTCACATTCACCGTCTCGCTGACCGCCGCGCTCGTCCCGCCGTCGCCATCGGTGACCACGAACTGCACCGTGCGCGCGAGCGTGCTCGGGTCGGAATCCACGTTGCTGAAAGTGATCACCCGCGCCAGCGCCTGCGCGGCTGCGGGAGTCGCGTTCGCATTGAAAGTGATGACCAGCGGCGTCGCGCCGGTGCCGCCAGTGAAGGTGCCGATGGTCACGCCGCCGAAGGTCACATTCGCGCCCGAGACGCCGATCTGCCCCGCGCCCACGCCTTGATTGGTGATCAGCAGCCGGTCGCCCGTCTGCGCATTCGCGGTGATGGATCCGGTAAAGGTGCCGGTGTCAAAATTCGCTGAGTCCGCGTCCGTGACCGTCGCGCTGCCGTCGATGACGACCGCCGCGCCGCCTTCCGTGAAAGTGGGTGCCCCACCGGGGAGCGTGACCGTCGGCGCATACTGCGCGATCAGCGCGAGGGCATCGGGCTCCTCGCTCCCGGCGGAGAGGCCCACATCGGAGCCGCGGAAGACCATCGCCGCGGAACCGGACGACGTGCCAGGGCCTGTGGCGGTGACGGTGAGCGCAAAAATGTCGTAAGTCGTGACGGAAAGATTGTTCGTCCCGATCGTGTCACTGCCATCGAGCGATAGCAGAATCTGCCCGGCGGAGAACGCCTGCCCGCCAAGCGTCGTCGCGCTTTCCACGAGAGCAAGGCTGCGGATCTTCTGC
>JANNWY010000279.1:0-54345 GCA_031409335.1 Chthoniobacteraceae bacterium
GGGCGACCCGGGCTTTGAATGCGGCTTCATGCCGCTTGCGTTTGCTCTTCATTTTCGGTGGTTTTATGCTGCGTTTTTACACGCGCTCCCACCGCCATTTTATAGCTTAACCTCTGGCCCGATTTTCGGGGTCCACCTCAGGTTTCAGCATTTTGGGGGGCAGAGTATTCTCATGCCGACTAAGCCCAAGTATTCTGCGAATGCCAGCCCGAATCCGAATCAGCGCGAGCATTGTCAGAACGTGGCCAATTCGATACCTTCGCGCCATGTTTCCTCTCCGCTTCCTCGCCGTCCTCCCACTCGTCACCGCCTCCGCATTTTCCGCCACCGCCGAATGGCCGCAATGGCGCGGGCCGAATCGCGATGGCATCTCGGCGGAGACCGGGCTGCTGAAGGAGTGGCCGACGGAGGGGCCGAAGCTCGCGTGGCAGACGAAGGGGCTCGGGAAAGGGATGGGATCGGTCGCGATTTTTGGCGGGAAAATCTTCGTGCTCAGTCAGCGGCCAGGCGGGCAGTTCGTCGTCGCGTACGATGTGGCGACGCAAAAGGAGCTTTGGGCTTCGCGCGTTTCTGAAAAAGGCGATGAGCCGACGGGGACGCCGACGATTGATGGTGGGCAGGTCTTCGCGGTGAGCAAGGATGGCAAGCTGCTGTGCTGCTCGGCGGAGGATGGGAAGGAACTTTGGCGGAAGGATTTTGCGGTGGATTTCGGCGGGAAGATGATGTCGGGCTGGGGCTTCAGCGAGTCGCCGCTGATCGATGGCGGGAAGGTGATCGTGATTCCCGGCTCTGACCCGGCAGCGATGGTGGCGCTGGATCGGAAATCGGGCGCGGTGATTTGGAAGGCGGCGCTGCCGGCCAATGTCGGGTCGCGCGGACAGGAAGGCGCGGGCTACACGGGCGCGGTGATTTCAAACGCGGCGGGCATCCGCCAATACGTGACGCTGATCGGGCGCGGCGTGATCGGCGTGAGCGCGAGCGATGGAAAAACGCTCTGGCATTACAACCGCGTCGCGAATGGCACCGCGAACATCCCGACGCCGCTGGTGTGGGATGACTACGTTTTCTGCTCCAGCGGATACGGCACGGGCGCTGGACTTTTGAAAATCGCGAAATCCCCCGTGGATGAGAAAGCACAGCCAGCGTCGGATGTGGCGAAAACTGAGGAGCTGACGAAGAAGCTCGCGGAGTTGAATGCGGAAATAAAAACGCGACGCGACGCGAGAGAGAAACTCAGCAAAGGCGCGCCGGAATACGCGAAGGCGGACGCAGCGGTGCAGTCGCTCAAGCCCGAAATCGCCAAGCTCGAGAAGGTGCTGGGAAAAACGGGCGAAGGCGAAAGCGCGGTCATCCCGCCGGTGCCGGGCTCGCCCGTGCGCGCCGAGGAACAGTATTTTCTAAACGCGTCCACGTTTCAAAATCATCACGGCGGCATGGTCCGCATCGGCGACTACATTTACGCGGGAACGGGACACAACAATGGCTTCCCGATCTGTCTCGAATGGAAAACCGGCAAAGTCGTTTGGAACAAGGAACGCGGGCCGGGCAAGGAAAGCGCGGCCGTGATCGCGGCGGATGGGCGGCTCTATTTCCGCTATCAGGATGGCACGATGGCGCTCATCGATGCCGCGCCCGCTGGCTACAAGGAGCGCGGCGTTTTCAAACTCGCGCACACCGATGGCCCGAGCTGGCCGCACCCTGCGATCCATGACGGGAAGCTCTTCCTGCGCAGCCAGGACGTGCTGATGTGCTACGACCTCCGCGCTGCGAAATGAATTGTTCGCCATGAAAAAACTCGCGCTCGCCCTTCTCCTTACCGCCCCGTTCGCCATGGCCGCCGATCTTGACATAAAATCAGAGCCCCCGGTCACGCTAGGAAAAGGAAAACTGTTTCCCGATCCTGCCGATCTCCCCGCAAACGCGTCGCTTCCCGATCCGCTCGTGACGATGCTCGGTGTGCCGGTGACGACGCGGGCCGATTGGGAAAAGGATCGCGCCCCGGAATTGCGGCGGCTTTTTCAGCATTACATGTATGGCGAGATGCCGTCGAAGCCGTTGAAGTTCGACGCAAAGGTGATTCGCGAAGACAAAGCCGCGCTTGGCGGCAAAGCGACGCTGCGTGAGATCGCAATTAGCTGCACGACGCCGGATGCGAAGGCGCATCTGTTAATGCTCGTTCCTAATAAACGCACCGGACCGGCACCGGCGTTTCTTGGCATCAATTTCAACGGTAACCACGCGCTGCTCGCCGATCCGCAGATTCAACTCCCACAATCCTGGATGCCATCAGGGCGGCTCGGTGTCGGTGAAGATCATAAGGCCAGCGAAGCCGGACGCGGCAAGGAAGCCGATGCGTGGGCCACCGAGCAGACCATCGACCGCGGCTATGCCTTCGCGTGCTTCTATCACGGCGACATCGTCCCCGATAACGCGGCGCTTGCGGTCGAACGGATGCCTGCATTTCACCCTGCTCCCAAACTACCGGCAGGCTTCTTGAAACAAGATTCCGCCGCATCCGCGACGATCGCGTGCTGGGCGTGGGGCTTTTCGCGGATGATCGACTATCTCGTTACCGATGCTGACATCGACGCGAAACGCATCGCCATCGTCGGCCATTCGCGCAATGGCAAGACTGCGCTGCTCGCTGCCGCGATGGATGAGCGCGTCGCGATGGTGATCCCCACGCAAGCTGGCTGCGGTGGCACTGCGCCGAATCGGCTCCCGCCGACGCTGCAGAATCCGCCGGACGGAAAGCTGATTCACGAAACGGTGAAGCGCATTAACACAGCCTTCCCGCACTGGTTCTGCGGAAACTTCAAAGCGTTCAACGAAGCCACCGACAAGCTGCCGTTCGATCAGCACTGCCTCATCGCGCTGTGTGCGCCGCGGCCCGTGCTTTTGTCGAATGCGACCGAGGATCAATGGGCGAATCCCGCCGGGCAATTCGAGATGCTGCGCGCCGCCGATCCTGTGTACCAACTAGTCGCAGGCGAAGGACTCGGCGCGGAAAAGATGCCCGAAGTCGGCACCCTGCTCGACTCGCGGCTTGGCTACTACATCCGCGCCGGCAAACATTCGATGACAGGTGAGGACTGGAAGGTATGGCTCGACTACGCCGACAAATGGCTGAAGCCCGGCCATGTCGCAGCGGCGTGCTGCGATCCGGCGAACCCAACCGGCACACCGCGCTCGCGCACGGCGATGCTCACGCGGGGGAAATAATGTGACACGGGCTTTCCAGCCCGTGATTCCCACCCGCACGGGCTGGAAAGCCCGTGTCACATTGCTACTCCTTCGGCAGTTCCTTCACGCGCAGATTGCGAAATGACACCGCGCCGTGATCGCCTTGCAGGAAGAATGCGCCAGGCTCGCTGACCTTGCCGTCCAGCTCGCTTCCGGTCGCGCGTTCGACCTTCACGTTATCGTGAATCTTTTCGCCGTTGAGGATGACCGTCACTTTGTCACCGATCATCGTCGCCTCGACGGTCTGCCATTGGTCGCCCGCCTTACTGACGAACTTCGCCGGAAGCGTGTGCTCATAGATCGCACCGTTCCCACCCTTTGATGCCTTGCCACTTTTGAAATCACCGAGAATCTGAATCTCGTGACGACCGCGGAGATAGAAGCCAGAGTTAGATCCTTCGGGCACCATGTATTCGTAGCGGACGGTAAAGTTCCAATACTTCGCATCGGTGATGAGATCGACGCCGTGATCGCCTTGCTTCAGTTCATTCTTCAGCACGCCATCGACCACCTTCCATGCGTTGTTCGACTTCTCGTTGCGGACATGCCAGCCGGAAACATCCTTTGCATTGAAGAGTGGCTTGAAGTCCTTCTCGTCATCGGCGGCGGTGACCGTGAGCGGAAGGATGAGGGCGAGAAGGATTTGTTTTTTCATGGAATTGGGAGCTGTAAATTGCGGGATCATTTCGCTTCTGGATTCGGCGTCGCGCTGCCTTCCGCCAGGCCAAGCGCCCACTTGATGCCACCGAGAAGGTGCGCATGATATTGCTTGCTGACCTCCACCGAGTTCTTGCGATCTTTCAAATTCGGGTCCGCATTCCAAAGGTCCTCACGATGCCCAAGCGAGGTGTAAAAGACGCGCCCTTCACCAGCCTTTCGGCACCAGGACACTGGAAAGAAGCCAGCCTTCGCCGTGTCATTCGGATGATGGGAAAGATACCAGAGGCTGCGCACCTTCGCGCGATCCTGATTCTTGATGAGATACATTTCCTCCTGCGCGATGTCCCACTTCGCACCGATCCCGCCATTCGCCGGATGCGCCGCATCTGCCGCGATCAGATCGGCCGGAACTTGCGCGCCGTGCGTTTCAAATTCGCCCTGCAGCATGTCGATGTAACCTCTAAATCCGGGGAACGTATCGCTCCCGCTGTGCATCGCCATGAAGCTATGCCCCGCCTCGATCCACTTGATGAAACCCTCGCGGTCCGGCAGCGGCAGATCGCCCGTCGTATTCGCGAAGATCACGCCGTCGATCTTGCTGGCGGCAAGGTTTGCGGGAGACAGCTTCTCCATGCTGGTCTTCATCTGCGCATCGAATTCCGACTGTGAAGCCTTCACCTTTTCGTCATCCGCCGCCGTCCACTTTGCCATGGCTTCCTCATACTTTTTCAACTCGTTGTCGTAGCGTTTCAAGTCGCCGTCGTACTTCGCCCGAGCCTTGTCATCCGCGTCCGGCTTCAAGTCCCCGGGTTTTCCCGGCTTTCCCGGTTTCTTAAAAATCTGCGCTGTGGGTTGCTGGGAAAAATCGACAACCGTGAACGCACCCGAATCCGCGCCGAGTTGCTTGAGTGTCTTCTCCGCATCGGGGATCGAGCTATGGCGGAAACCGGTCGTGACCGTACAGACGATGACTTTTTTCGGCTCCGCCGCGCGAAGGTCGGGAACGAGGGCGGCGATGCAGGTGACGAGGGCGAGAAGGAGCGTGGATTTCATGTTTGAAGGCAGAGGATTGTCCTACCTCAACCCGACCTTCGGGGAAGGCTTAGAGTCTGCGGAGGAAGCTGGTGAACGAGATCGAGTCAGCGGATGCCCGCGACCTCGAATCCTTCCGCTTCCAGCACCGCGCGGATGCGCGCAGGCTGATCCATCTGAATCTCGACCACCCGCCCCTTCACCGTCCCGCCGCAGCCACAAGTCTGCCGCAATTTTTTCCCGATCTTCTCAATGACTGAAACCGGCAGGTGAGTCGCGAAATCATCCACGACGATCACCGTCTTCCCGCCGCGCCGCGCGGTTTCCTTCCGCAAAACGACACGCCCCATTTTCCAAATCGCCTGCGGCGAATCGGGTGGCGGTGCGGGAGCCGGGCCGGGCGGATGATCGCGCGGGTCGAGATTCAGCTTCGCAAACGCGGCATTCAGCCCCGGTTGCGCGGGATGGGTGTCGATCCGCTTTTTCGGCTCCGGGCGCATCGGCGGTGGCGCGGCGCTTACGGATAGACCACCCGAACCTTTGTCCTTCGCCCGCCCACGACGGTCACGCCGATCGGATTCGTCGAAAATTGGACCGGTCTGTTCGCTCTCAGCTTGACGAAGCACGGCCCCCGTTGAACGGACTTCGGATTCACGGTCACCACGGGAAGCGTGGTCGTCCAGCCCGGGTTCGATGGCGGATTGGTTTCATACGCATGCCACTGAGTTTCGTAGCTGGGTTTGTTGGTAAAAACGTAGAGTTCGCTGTTCGTGTAGTCATTACCTGGCAGGTCCACGGAGATGATGTTGCCTCCAGCATTCGGAGGCGCGACGGCGGTGTTGATAAGGCGATGGGAATGACGAGGTGATGGGCAGCTTTTGGAGTCTCGCATTCATCCGCGCTTGCTATACTGCCAGCCATCACAATTTGTGTTTCCATCGGGTAGCGTTGTCACAATTTATGAGGACGGGGAGCATAGCAGGGGTGTGCGGTGCGTCGCAATAAAATTGGCAGGAGGCGACAACGCACCGATTTGAGAAGGGCTCCTCTCGGAAAAACCAGGACAACGGACGCCGATTAACTAGCCCGCTCCGGCTGATCAGTCATTCAAATATAACCCTAATTCTAGAAAGCACGCCCGCCTCTATTTCAACCGGCACAGGGTTTAGCGTAAAATTTACATTGCTGCCATTTCCAGTTTGCAGCCGCACCATGTAATTCCCTGCCTCCACATCCCTTCGATTGTCAGATTGACTGAATGTGGAGAAGCTATCGGTCCATTGACCCTGTGGGTCTGTGTTCAAACGCCAATCGATATCGTATCCCGGCCGGTTGCAATAAACTCTGAGCTGGCCCCGCGCATTGTAGCCGCCGTTATTGCTATTCCCGTTGGGTGCCAGGTGAACTCTTCCCGCACTCGGAGTTTTAACTCCAGCGTGTTGTGCACAACCAAACATGCTGAAGGTTACTCCTGACAATACGATCCATACGAGGGTGTTTGCTTTCATATTTTGGAAGGCTGCGCGGGCACGCGATCTACTACAAGCACATTTTGCGATGCGTTGTTATTTCGTTGCTAACTCGATTACTCCGCTCCAGCCATGAGGAAGGGGAGCAGCTTGGAGGCTGGCGATTTCGCGAAGGTAAAACTCGGCAGGTCCATCGCCATCTTCGCGCAGCGCCATCGTTTCGCGCATCGCGTGCGCCGCAGCCTCGAAATCGCCGCCGCGGAAGGCGTCCACTCCTTTCTCGAAGACCATCCACCATTCCGCACGGGCTTCCCCGGATACAGGGCCGAGCAATTCATGGACAACGCATGCTTCACTTCGGCCCGCGACCCGGAATTCGCCGAGACGCCGGGTGAGGAATTCATCGCTGCACTTTTCGCGGACGGCCTCCGAAAGAAGCACGCGTGTGCCTAGAAATTTGTTCAACCCTTCCAGACGGGAAGCCAGGTTCACCGCATCGCCGATCACCGCGTAGTTGAAGCGTTCCGCGGAGCCGACATTTCCCGCCAGCACCGGCCCTGTGTGCAGGCCGATGCGGGTGCGCAGCAGATGGCCGTCCACCTCCATGCGCGCGATCTCGTGCAAACGCCATGCGGCGCGAACGGCTTTCCGCACGTGATCGCGATCCGCCAGCGGCGCACCCCACACTGCCGTCAGCGCATCGCCGACGAAATTCGTGATAGTGCCGTCCTGATCGTGAATGTGGCCGGTGGTTTTTGTGAAGTACTTGAGCAGCACCTGCGTGATCAATTCGGGATTGTGCAGTCGCTCGGAAAGCGGCGTGAAGCCCTCCAAATCGGTGAAAATGACGCTGGCCTCGACCACGCTTCCGCCCGGCCCGAGAGCGAAATCCGAGTCGGCGATCCGATCGGCCATGTGTGGTGAGAGATAGTGGCCGAAACCGTCTCGCAGCGCCTTTCGGCGGCGTTCCTCGATGAAGTAGCGCGCACCGACCGCCCACACGATCGCGACGGGTGCCTGCACGAATACCGGCACGCACCACGCGAACCAAATCCGCTGATACGCCAACAACCAGTAAGCGAATACGCCAATCGCAAACATTGCCAGCGCAGCGGCCAACACCGCGAGATGTGGGCGAAAGCGCGGAAGCACTCCACCGAGCAAAACTCCAAACACCAATATCAACCAAGCCTCGCGGTTTTCATCGAGTCGCACCAGCCACTCATTGCGGAGCAGGTTGAGCAGCGCCGTGAGATGAACTTCGGCCCCGCTGGTGAACTTGCCGCCGAGCAGACTGAAGGGACTGCGAAAATCATCCTTTCCAAAACCCAGCCCCGAGAGCGTCGAGCGTCCGCCCACGATGACGATCCGATTCTCAAACCGTCCCGGCTTCACACGATTCTTCAGCACATCATTGACTGGAACTTCGTCGAAACACCCTGGCGGCCCGTAATAGTTCAGCCACCGAACCGCGTCCCCATCCTCGAATTTTGCGCCGAGCATCTTCGCTGCTTCCCACGCGGCACTCTGCTTGGTTCCGGTGCCGGACGGGAGGCGGCGCACGCCGTAGTCGCCATCCAAGGGATGGAAAACGATCGTGCCCCAGGCCGCCGCCGCTTCCCGCAGCGGGTCAATCGGCGGGATCACCTGTTCCAGCGGCATCGACCATCCGCCCGGGATTTCCTTGTGGTCATCCATCTCGACCGGCGCCGCGAGAATGACCCGCCCATTTTCCCGCATCGCCGCCGCGAAGTCTTCCTCCACGCCGGGCACCGGCCAGGCATCGGTGAAAGCGATGTCGAAGAAAACCGCACGGGCCTTGTCGGCGGTGAGTTGCCGGAGGAGCCGCGCGTGCAACGCGCGATCCCAGATCGCGCCGCTCTGCTCCATGTCGAGCGCGCTCTTTTCATCAAGGTAAATGAAAGAGGCCTGCGGCACGTTCACCGGGCCGCGGAGGATGAAAGACAAGTCGTAACTGAGCCGGGCCAACGCCTCCCCGACCGCGGTGGCGAGCCATCCGAACTGCGACGGCGTCCGCTCGCCGAAAGTGCCGACTGACTGCGAAGTCTGCGCCAGCACCCATCCCAGCCCGCCAACGAGCGCGGCGCCGAGCACGCTCGATCCAATCGAGAGCAGACGCCGCACATTTCGCCGGCCCCACATGTCCGCCGACGGCGAGGCCTCCTCCTCATCTCGGAGCCTGGTCATCGGTAAATCAAAAGCTGAGTCTGCAACGGACGACCACCGTGCGGTCGCGCGCCAGCTCCTCGTAGGGGTTCAGCGGCAGCAGCCGGTAATCCTGGCCGGTGAGATTGAGCAGGCCGCAACTGATCTCTCCCCGATTTCGGTGAAATCGCCAGCCTGCGACCACATTAAAATGCCAGAAATCTTCGCTTGGGAGCCCATCGCTGCGTGTCTTCGCTCTGGCGGTGACAAACCCATTGGCGTCTCGATCGGAGAAGACCGGCTCGGTCGTGTGCGCGTCGTTGCTTTGGTTGAACCAATTGGCTTCGGCGCGCGCGAAAAAACCACTGGGGTGATTGTAAAGCGCGAACAAGTTTAAGTGGTGCAGGCCCGAGTCCATTTTGAGATCCGAATTGCCTACGAGTCCCCGCAGAAAATTGGGGTTGGTCCGCCGTCGCGTCGCCGCGTCAAAGCCCTCGAACTCCTGCACAAACACGGAGTGGGTGTAACGATAGTTTCCTCCTACGGACCAACAGTCTCCGAGAAGTTGGTTGATCGTCGCCGTCAACGTTTCTTCGCGATATTCGTCCCGCTCCTCTAGTTGAGAGGGGACGATCGCGAAGCGCTCGCGTTGAAAAGCGAGCCGCTCGAAGACCCCGATCGTCCGCTCTAAATCCTGTTCAAGCGCATTGAATTCGAGCCCCAGATAAGTCCGCGACGGCAGCTTCTGTTCGAGGCTTAAGCCGAAAGTCTTGAACTTGCTCCCGGCGACGGCGCCGATCAGCGACTCCGAAATGAGGCTGCGGTAAGACTGCAAGAATCCGGCGACCTGTGTGGGTTCGAGACGGAAGCTCTCGTCGAAGCTGGCCCCGCTTACGCCCTCGGTGTAAGCGCCTCGCACAGCAGCTCCTTTCCATGGTTCGAGGATAAAGCCCGCTTTCGGTGACACGCGATCGATCGACACCTGTCGTCCGCTCACGGGCGCGCTGCGAAAATTCTCCGGGTAATGCAAGTTGTCGTAAACGAGCCCTCCGGTGAGCGAGAGTCGCGGCGTGACGTGCCAGATATTGTAGGCATATAAATTCACCCGCTCGAAATTCACCGACTCGTTCTGATGTGCCGGCGGGACATCGAATAACGCGATGTCGGGATTCATGCCGTTGCCGACATCCGTCAGCAGCGCACTCGGCTCAAATTCTCCACGCTGATAGCGCCCGCCGAGAATTACCGTATCCGTCTCGAGCGTTAGGATGTGCTGCAACTCAGCGCCATACACTTCAAAGCTCAGACTTTGGTCGAGATCGAAAACATCCGTGTCCCGCGAAAAGAGAGTCCCGCGGCGCGTCAACGATTGCAGCCGGCGATAGAGCGCCGCATCGCGTGGAATCTCGCGTCCCACTCGGCGAATGAAGTCATCCTGTCCCAGCCCGGACACTTCACTTTGCAGGATGATTTGTTCGGTATCGTCCGCCGTAACGTGCTGCCGCGCCGCCAGCCGGCCCGCCAACAGGAGGGTGTGGTTTTGCGGATTCCATTCGCGATGCCATCCGAGCAGCAATAGACCGGGATCCTGTTTTTCGGAAACGTCGGTTGTCAGGGTAGCAATCTCCCGTTTCACCTCTTTCGGATTGTACCGTTGCGTCACGTCGCCGGATTCGATGTCCGCCGCTTCCGATTGGAAAAAAACCGTGTCCTGTGGGCCGAGTTGGAGCTTGAAAGTCGCGAAACCGCCCGCGCTGGAGAAGCCGTTGTTCGGCCGCGTGCCGCGTTGATAGACGTAAAAGCCATCAAGCGCGTAGCTGATGTTTCCCACGGTGCCGTATTGCGAGGCGGTGAGGCTGAGGCGTCCATCGCTGAAATACTGCGAGTCCGTGGCAAAACCGAGGCCGTCTTGCTCGAAAAGTTTCGAGTATTCTTGCTGCGAAACGAACTGCGAGAGCGGGCCGCCGCCGACGGGGGAGAGCAGGTGCGAGAGCAGCAACTCGTTGAAAGTCGCGGCTTCGTAGCGCGTCAGCACGCCGGTCGCATCGCGCAGCGCCTCGTAACTGTTCGCGAGGAACAGGTGGGCGGGTGCGCTCGCGTAGTTCGCATCCACGGCGCGCACGGCTTCCCTCACGCTTTGCTCGGTCATGCCGTTGTTTTCGAAGATCGCCGCGAGGTTCGTCCCGCGGATCGCGCGGTCCTGGTCGAGCAGGAATTTCGAGCGCAGGATGGTGCGGTTCGGATTCAGGTCGATGGATTTTTCGAGTTCGGTGATGGCCTCGTTGTAGCGGTTCTCCTGCTTGCGCTGGATCGCCGAGTAGAGCCACGGCGTCGGGTCATTCGGATCGAGTTCCTTCGCGCGCGCAAACTCGATGTTTGCCTTGTCGTTCCCGCCGATTTGGCTGAACGCCTTGCCGAGATAGCTGCGCAGCACTGAGCGGTTCGGCTCCAGCACTGCCGCGGTTTGCAGGTCGAGCCGCCCCTCTTCATCGCGGCCCTGCCGGATGGAAACCAGTCCGCGTCCCAGCCACGCGTTGCCCAGCGCGCCGTCGAGCGCGATGGCCTCGTCGAATGCCTCCCGCGCCGCACCGGTGCGATTTTGCGCGGCGAGCAGGAAGCCGCGCAGCGCGTGCGCCTGCGCGTTGCGCGGCGCGAGTTCGAGGCCACGCTCTAGCAACTTCATCGCTTCGATCGTGCGCCCAAACGAAAATTGCATCTCTGCCGCGCGTACCCAGGCAAATCCAAAATTTGGTGAAAGCTCCGCCGCCTTCAGCGCAGCTTGCAGCGCCGGATCGAGGTCGCCGCGCGATTGCCGGTAATACGATTCCGCCACCCACTCGCTCGCTGTGCGCGGCTCGCCGCCGGTCCATTCGCGAAACTGAACCGCCGCGATCATCCGCTCGATCGCCAGCCGGCCTGCATCCGTCCGCGGCACGCTCTCCAAAACCACCAGCGCCTTTTCCACCTGTCCCGAGGAAAGGATGGCCGCCGTCCGAAGCAGCCGGTCGTCTCTCATCGACTGCACCGCCAGCGCCTTTGGTAAATCGCCCGCCCGGTATGCATCCAGAGCCGCGCTTTTTCCCGAACCAAGTTCCGCCGGATCGAGCACTCCGGGATAATACAGGCACCATTGCATGATGTTTACAGCGTCGATTACCGCTGTCTTGGTCGGCTTGCGGCCTTGCACGGCTTCGCCGATTTCGCCGCTGTTCAGCGTCACGCTGCCAGCGTCGTTGCTCAACTCTGCCTCGCCCTCCAGAACCGCCAGCAACATCCTTTTGTCCAAGTGGGAGACACGCACAATCAACTCCGTGCCCTTCAGCGCCCCGTTTGCGTACGCCGAACGAATCCGCAATTCCTGCGGCTTGCCGCGGCGCAGAAAATAAAAGCCACCCCGCTTCACACCAATCGCACCTGCCCGTCCGGCGGCCACGGCGCGCGAAATCTCGATCGTCGTCAGTTCATCCAGCCGCATCGTCGTGAAGTCGTTGAAGCGCATCACCGCGCGGCTGTATTCGCCCGTACGCAGCCCGTCATTCGCGCCGAGTTCCCGCCCCACCGTTGCCGGCTTCCACGCCGACCCGCGCGTCTGCGTCTCAACGATTTTTTCCACCTCGACTAGGACCGCCGGTGGCGGCGCACCCGGCGTTTGCCCGATCGAACGAAAGGCCGACATGATCAAGACGAACCCGAAGAGAATGCGACGCACAGCTTCCATAGGGCCGCATTCCTATCGCGCCCGGTCTTCCCAGACAATCTCAAACCCACGCGCCGTCCGCGCAACGAACGTCGTCCCGGGAAAGTCCACTTGCCATCCTCAGTCCGCTGCGCTGTTCTCTCCGCCCTGCTTATGTCGAAACTTTTTGATCTTTCAAACGAAGTCGCCGTCGTCATCGGAGCCACTGGCGTCCTCGGCGGCGCGCTGGCGGATGGGCTCGGAGCGGCTGGCGCAAAAGTCGCAGTCCTCGGGCGCAATGCCGAACGCGGTGAAGCCCGCGCCAAAGCCATCCGCGACGCCGGCGGTGCCGCGCAGTTTTTCAGCGCCGACGCGATGGATCGCAATTCCCTCAGCGAAGCCCACGGCGCGATCACCGTCGAGTTTGGCGTCCCCACCATTCTCGTGAACGCCGCGGGCGGCAACGATCCGCGCGTCACCGTCACCGCCGAGCGCGCCGTGCAGGACATCGCGCTGGAAGACTGGCGCGCAAATTTCGACCTGAATCTCGTCGGCGGCGCGCTGCTCCCGTGCCAGGAATTCGGCCCCGGCATGTGCGCGCGCGGCCGCGGCTCGATCATCAATATCGCCAGCATCGCATCGCACATCCCGCTCTCGCGAGTCGTCGCCTACAGCGCGTCGAAAGCGGCCGTCCTCAGCCTCTCACAATTCCTCGCGCGCGAATGGGCGATGAAAGGCGTGCGCGTGAATACGCTGACGCCCGGTTTTTTTCCCGCGGAGCAAAATCGCAAACTGCTTTTCAACGACGACGGCACGCCAACCGCGCGCACCCAGGCAATCTGGGGCCACACGCCGATGCAGCGTTTTGGAAAAAGTGAGGAACTCATCGGCGCGTGCATCTTCCTCGCCAGCCACGCTGCTTCGAGCTTTGTCACCGGCACGGATATCCGCGTGGACGGTGGGTATCTCAGTCAGACGATTTAGCTCCCAAATTTCTAAATCCCAGCCCGGTTCGGATAGGTCGGCTTTGCCGGGCGCGGGGGATTTGTTTCGAGGGCTTTTTTCATCTCTTCGATGGCTCGTTCGAGCTGTGGGTCGCGGCCTTTGGCCATTTCGGCGGGGTCGTCGAGCACCTGGATGTCGGGCTCGACGCCGTGGCCTTCGATGACCCATTTACCGTCGGTGTCGTAGATGCTGAAGGTGGGGACGGTGACGCTGCCGCCGTCGATGAGCGAGGGTGCGCCAGTCATGCCGATGAGGCCGCCCCAGGTGCGCGTGCCGATGATCGGGCCGAGGCCGGCTTTTTTGAAAAGCCACGGGAAGCAATCGCCGCCGGAGCCGCTCCAGCCGTTCGCGAGGATCGCCTTCGGGCCGCGGTGGGCGATGGTCGGCGTTTGCCATTCGCTGCCATCGCGCACGGCCCAGTAGTTGGTCACTTTTCGCCCGAGCAGTTCGACGAAGCGGTCGGGGATTTGGCCGCCGGCGTTCCAGCGTTCGTCGATGATGATCGCTGGTTTGGAATACTGCGCGCGGAACTGCCGGTAGAGTTCGTTCTGGCCGTCCTGGCCGGTGTCGCGGACGTAGATGTAGCCGATCTTTCCGCCGCTGGCGGCATCGACGTTGCGGCGGTTTTTTTCCATCCACGCGTATTGGCGCAGCCAGTTTTCGCTGGACATGGTTTGGACGAGGATTTCGCGCGCGCCTTCCATGTTTGGCTTGTCGTTGATGGTGAGTGAGACGGGTTTGTCGGCGAGGCCCTGGAATGCGGCCCACGGGTCGCGCGCGATGTCGATCGGGCGGCCATTCACGGCGAGGAGCCAGTCGCCTTCCTTCACTTTCAAACCGGGCTGCCGCAGCGGCGGACGCAGCGTGTATTCCCACGGCGCGACTTCGAGGATGCGCTTGATGCGATACGCGCCCTGGTCGAGCGCGAAGTCGCAGCCGAGGTAGCCGACATTCCGCGCGGGCGCGCCGTCGAGGTCGCCGCCGCTGCGGTAGGCGTGGGAGACGTTGAGTTCGGCGATGAGTTCGCCGATGACGTAGTTCACGTCGTGGCGCGTGCCGCAATTTTCGAGCAACGCGCCGTAGCGTTCGCGCATCTGCTGCCACGGGACGAGGTGGAGATGCGGGTCGTAGAAAAAGTCGCGTTCGATCCGCCAGGCGTCGTTGAAAAGCTGCCGCCATTCCTGCGTGGGATCGACGGTCATTTCGAGCGGCGCGCCGGGCAGGTTTTTGCCGATTTTCTGGCCCTCGGCGGGATTGATGATGCCCCACTGTCCGCCGCGCGAGACGAGCAGCTTTTTGCCATCGCCGGAAAGCTCGATGCCGCCGATGTCGTCCATGATTTGTTTCTCCTCGCGCTTTTCAAAATCGTAGTGGAGCAGCGGCGATGGTCCGCTGGTGCCGCGTTGCGGTGAGCGTGAAAAGATCAGCTTGCCGGGGACGGCGACGAGGTTTCCAAAACGCGGGCCGCCCGGCGGGAGTGAAACGGCGCGGGCCTCGAAGCCTTCGAGATCGATGTTGATCGGCTTCGGCTTTTTCTCGTCGGGCTTCTTGTCGGCGTCGGGCGGTTTTACATCCGGGGCTTTCAGCGCGACGACGGGCTTCTGCTCTTTCACGGCGACCTCGGCGGCTTTGTCGTCGGCGGGCTTCTGCTCAGTCGCCTTTTTCTCGTCGGGCTTCTTCTCGTCGGCAGGTTTTTCCTCGGGCTTTTTTTCGTCCTTCTTTTCCGCGGCGGGCGCGGGTTCCTCGTCGTTGCGCGGGGCGAGCGGCGAGGGGATGTCATTGCGCAGCGGGACGGCGATGAGCGCGTGGCCGCCGACATAGACCCACGTGGGCTCGTGCTCGCTGTAGAGCGGGTCGAACCAGCGTTTGGTGCGGTAGTAGAGATACTTTCCCTCGGGATCGAAGACGGGCATGTCGTCGTCGAAAAAGCCGTTGGTGACCTGGTTCAGCTTGCGCTCACGAGTGTCGTAGAGCGCGATGCATGAATGCTGATTTTCGAGATCGTGCGCGAAGGCAATCCAGCGGCTGTCGGCGCTCCAGTTGATGTGAAAGCTGTTGAGGTCGCCCTGATACAGCCACTTCTGGCGGTCGATGATCGCGTCGGATTTTTTCTCGATGTCGGTGAGATGCACGGCCATCGAGGAGTCGATGAAGGCGACCTTTTTCGAGTCGGGCGACCAGTAGATTTGGTAGCGGTAGCCGGCACCGAGTTGGGTGATCGTTTGCTCGGCGCCCTTGCCATCGGCGGGGCGGAGCGTGAGTTCGTATTCGCCGGTGCGATCGGAGAAATACGCGATCCACTTTCCATCTGGCGACCACGCGGGATAACGCTCGGCGACGCCGCTCGATTCGGTGAGATCGCGGATCACGCCATTCTCGGCCGGCACGCTGAAAATCTCGCCGCGCGCCTCGAAGAGCACGCGCTTGCCGGTCGGGGAGATCGTCGCGTTTTGAATCGAGCCGCCGACATTCTCGATCCGCGGCCGCAGCGTGGCGCGATCGGTGACGACGTTGATTTCGACATCGCGGATTTGTTCGTTCGCGAGGTCGAGCAGGTGCAGTTTCCCCGCGTTTTCAAACACGATCGAGTCCGGCCCGATGTTTGGGAAACGCACGTCGAAATCGGTGTAATGAGTGACTTCTCGCATCTGCTTTTTCGCGGTGTCGTAAGCCCAGAGATTCGCGCGTTTCTTCGAGTTGCGGTCGGAGAGAAAATAAAGCGTCGCGCCGTGCCACATGGGTTGCGAGTCGTTGGCGTCGTTGCTCGTCACATTCTCGGCGGTGCCTTTTTCCAGATCGAACAGCCACACGTCCGCCGCCATGCCGCCGCGGTAGCGTTTCCAAGTCGCGAAATCGGTGGAGATCGGCGTGTAGGCGAGCTGCTTTCCATCGGGCGAAATCGCGCCGAATTCGCCGTACGGAATCGGCAACTGCTCCGGCAGACCGCCCTGCGCGGACACTTTGAAAAACTGCCCGGTGCGCTGGGTGAAGCTGAACATTTCGGACTGAAAGAGCAGCGACTTCCCATCGGGATACCAGCCGAGCAGGCGATCGGCCGCGCCGTGATGCGTGATCCGCCGCGGCTCGCCGCCAGCCACCGGCATCACATACACATCGACGTTGCCCTCGTAATTTCCGCTGAACGCAATCGCGGAGCCGTCCGGCGAAAATTTCGGGAACTGCTCCGTCCCCCGCGAGGACGTGAGCCGCGTGCCGAGGCCCCCGCCTTTCGGCGCGAGCCAAAGATCGCCGCCATAGACGAATGCAATGTGCTCCTTCGAGACGGCGGGCATTTGCATGATGCGCGCATTGAGCCGGGCGGGCGGTGCATCCGCGGCAATGGCGGCTGACGCGGCGAGGAAAAGGATACCGAGAAGTGGATGGAATCGGGGATGCATGGGAAGAGGAAGGGGCAAGGGAATCTGCCCGAGGATAAACGCTTTTGCGTGAAGTCTCGTGCGGACGGGACGGAAATTGCTATCTGGTTTTGAACTCTATCTCCGATATAAACCTCCAAATGGTCATTCGCCAAATCCGCATTCAATTCGTTTTCCGCTGCCTTGCAGCGATGGCGCTGCTGCCCGTGCTGGCGGGTTGCGACCGCCATGCTGCCGAGCTGGCCACGCTGAAGTCGGAGAACGAGCGGCTCAAAACGGAACTCGCGAAACTCCGCCAGGGTTCGGATGGCGCGAAAGAGCCGGGCGCGGCAGCGGGGAAACCGGACTTGACCCTGACTTTGATTGAATTGTGGACCCAGCGCTTTGAGGAAAATGAGTTCCGGGCGCAGCAGCGGCTCGCGGGCAAACTGATGCGTGTGACGGGGACCCTCGACGAAGTTGCGAGTGATCGCCTTTCCCTCCATGAGCCCGGCCAGGCGCGAAACGTGAGAATGACGATCAATCTTGAAAAGCAATATGCAGCGCGGGTCCAGCAAGGACTGGGGGCGCTGGAAAAGGGCGCGATGCTGACGGTGCAGGGAAAATTTTCATACGATCGGATGGAGTTGAGTGATGCGACGATCGTGGACAAGACATCCGGCGCGCCGATGACCACGCAGCAGTTGCAGGCGTTTGTGCAGCTCGGGTCAGGCGCGCCGCCGCCGCCTCCGCCGAAGGGGCAATGAGCGCGGTGCGCGGCAGGGAAATGGTGCAGCCGAAACGATCGTCGGGATGCAAGTCCCCGGTGGACGACGAAAGCAATCTGAACTAACGACTTTGTAATAGTGCAGGTTCTCGGTATCCGCCAAACCGGGACTCGCCGCTGACTTTCCACGTCTCCATCCATGACTGCCGCACCGACTCCTGAAATCAAATACCGCATCGGCAACGAGAAACTCGTGAAGATCAGCGAAGGCGCGGGCGCGAAACTCACTTCCCTGCTGACGCGCCAGGGTCGGCCGCAGGGCGCGCTGCGGGTGGCGGTGATTGGCGGCGGCTGCTCGGGGCTTCAGTATAAAATGGACCTCGTCGATGGCCCCGCGAACCGCGACATCATGGTGCAATCCGCCGGCGTCCGCGTCGTCATCGATCCAAAGAGCGCGCTTTTCGTCAGTGGCTCCGTGTTGGAATACAGCGATGACCTGCAAAAGGGCGGCTTCAAAGTCACCAATCCAAACGCAGTCGCGCATTGCTCGTGCGGGGAGAGTTTTTCGGCTTAGAGGATTGAAGCGCCATTTCCGCGTGTTGTTTCCCGCCCTTGTCCTCGCAAAGCGGATAGCTACGGTTCGCGGATGACGGACCCAAACCAGATTTCTGCCGACTCGACCATCCCGCTGCGCCTCTCGGGATCGCAGCCTTTCACGCAGCAGCCGGGCACTTACCTGCTCATCGGCGAGCGGACGAATGTCGCGGGATCGCCGAAGTTTGCGAAGCTGATCAAGGACGGGAAGTACGAGGAAGCGGTGGCGATCGCACGGCAGCAGGTGGAGAACGGGGCCAACGTCATCGACATCTGCATGGACGAGGGAATGATCGACGGCGTCGCGGCGATGTCGCGGTTTTTGCAACTGCTCGGCAGTGAGCCGGAGGTCGCGAAGGTGCCGTTCATGGTCGATTCGTCGAAGTGGGAAGTGATCGAGGCCGGGCTGAAATGTTTGCAGGGGAAAGGCATCGTGAATTCGATCTCGCTGAAAGAGGGCGAGGCGAAATTCCGCGAGCACGCGGGCAAGGTTTTGAGATATGGCGCGGCGGTGGTCGTGATGGCTTTCGACGAAAACGGGCAGGCGGCGACTTACGCGGAGAAAATCCGCATCTGCGAACGCGCGTATCGGCTGCTCGTGGATGAAATCGGCTTCCCGCCGGAGGACATCATTTTCGATCCGAACATTCTCACGGTCGCGACCGGGATGGAGGAGCACAACAACTACGCGGTCGATTTCATCGAGGCGACGCGCTGGATCAAAACGCATCTGCCGCACGCGAAAGTGAGCGGCGGTGTGTCGAACATTTCATTCAGCTTCCGCGGCAACAACCATGTGCGCGAGGCCATGCACAGCGCGTTCCTTTACCATGCGATCGGCGCGGGCATGGACATGGGGATCGTGAACGCGGGGATGCTCGAAGTGTATGAGGAGATCGAGCCGGAGTTGAAGGTGCTCGTGGAAGACGTGCTGCTGAATCGCCGGACGGATGCGACGGAGCGGCTGGTGGATTTTGGCGAGAAGCTGAAGCAGGCCAGCTCCGGCCAGAGCGAGGCCGCGCAGAAAAAAGAGGAGGAATGGCGCAAGGGCACGGTCGAGGAGCGGCTCTCGCATTCGCTCGTGAAAGGCATCGACGCCTATATCGACATCGACACGGAAGAGGCGCGGGCAAAGCTTGTGCGTCCGCTGCTCGTGATCGAAGGGCCGCTGATGGCGGGGATGAGCGTGGTCGGCGATTTGTTCGGCGCGGGGAAAATGTTCCTGCCGCAGGTCGTGAAATCGGCGCGCGTGATGAAGAAGGCGGTCGCGTATCTCACGCCGTTCATGGAGGCGGAAAAGGCGGCGATGCTCGCGCGCGGCGAGGCGGTGAAGGCGCAGGGCAAGATCGTGCTCGCGACGGTGAAAGGCGATGTCCACGACATCGGCAAGAACATCGTCGGCGTGGTGCTCGCGTGTAATAACTATGAGGTCATCGACATGGGCGTGATGGTCGCGTGCGACAAAATCCTCGCGCGGGCGCGGGAAGAAAACGCGGACCTCATCGGCCTGAGCGGACTGATCACGCCATCGCTCGACGAGATGGTGCATGTGGCGAAAGAGATGGAGCGCACGGGCTTGAAAATCCCGCTGCTGATCGGCGGCGCGACGACGAGCAAGGCGCACACGGCGGTGAAAATCGCGCAGTATTACAGCGAGCCAGTCGTCCACGTGCTCGACGCGAGCCGCGCGGTGCCGATCACGACGACGCTGCTGAACAAGGAAGGCAAAGCGGCGTTCATCGGGCAGCACAACGCCGAATACGAAAAGCTCCGCGCACTGCACGCCGGGCCAAAGGCGAAGCTGATCCCGCTCGAGACCGCGCGCGCGAACCGCACGCCGATCGACTGGCGCGCGCAGGACATCGCGCAGCCGGAGTTCACCGGCGTGCGGGCGCTGAATGATTTCCCGCTCGCGACGCTGCGCGAGTTCATCGACTGGACGCCGTTCTTCCACACGTGGGAATTGCGCGGCGTGTATCCGTCGATCCTCACGCACGAAAAGTATGGCGAACAGGCGACGAAGATTCTCGCGGATGCGAATGCGCTGCTCGATGAAATCATCGCGAAGAAGCTGCTCACCGCCCGCGCGGTGTATGGCTTTTTTCCGGCAAACGCCGCGGGCGACGACGTGGAACTCTACACCGACGGGAAGCGTGCCAGCGTGCTCACGCACTTCCGTTTTCTCCGCCAGCAGATGGAGAAAAAAACCGGCGAGCCGCACCGCTCGCTCGCGGATTTCATCGCGCCGAAAAGCAGCGGCCTGCCCGATCACGTGGCCGGCTTTGCCGTCACCAGCGGCATCGGCCTGCGGGAACTCGTCGAGAAATACAAAGCCGATCACGACGACTACAACGCGATCATGACGGAAGCGATCGCCGACCGGCTCGCCGAGGCGTTCGCGGAATGCCTGCACAAACGCGTGCGGGATGAGTGGGGCTATGGAAAAGCGGAGAGCCTCACCAGCGCCGACATGATCGCGGAAAAATATCGCGGCATCCGCCCAGCAGCGGGCTACCCCGCGTGTCCGGATCACACCGAAAAAGGCACGCTCTGGCAGCTCCTCGACGTGGAGAAAAAGACCGGCATCCAGATCACCGAAAACTTCGCGATGTGGCCCGGATCGAGCGTGAGCGGGCTCTACTTTGCGCATCCGCAGTCGCGCTATTTCGGGCTTGGCAAAATCGACCGGGATCAAGCAGCCGACTACGCCGCGCGCAAGGGACTTTCCCTTGCCGAATGCGAGCGCTGGCTCGGGCCAAATCTCGGTTACGACCCGCTGCCTGCCGGCGGCATTGCGTGAAGCTCTAACTATTCCGCAGCGGCCTCACCGATGCGCCACAGCGCGCTGTCTGTTCGGATGAAAATCCGGGAGCCGCTGAGCGCGGGCGTGCCGAGGATGAGTTCCTTCGCTTCGGTCTTCAGTGGGAGCTGGAGGTCGCCAGCGAGGACGCCGTCGCCTTTTGAAAAATCGACGACTTGAAGCAGACCCGGTTCATTCACCAGGACGAGCCGCTGGCCCGCGCCGACCGGCGATGCGCTGAATGGACCGGTGAGGCGCAATTTCCATTTGCTGTCGCCGGTCTTCGCGTCCGCGGTGGCGATGACGCCGGCGCTGTTCACGCTGAACAGCAGGCCGTCGAGGATGAGCGGGCTGATGGTGCTCGGATTGATTCCCTTCGCGCGCCAGAGCTGCGCCGGGGCCGCGCCGTCGCTGGTTGGGCTGAGCGCGGTGATGCCGTTTGATACGGCGAAGAGCGTGCCGCCGGAGACGACCCCGGAGCTGATGGTGGAAGCGCCGCCGGTGTATTCCCAAAGGCGGCTGCCGCTCGCGGGATCGATCGCGAGGATGCCAGCGTTCGATTGCAGGAGCGCGGCCGGGCGCGATTTTGCGTCGGGGTGAAAAGGCAGCGGGCTCGTCCAGTTCGCGGTTTTCGGGCGGTCGAGTTTCCACAGGTTGCGTCCGGTCTTCGCATCGATGCCGAGCGCGTAACTTTCGCTGTCGTTCTCGATCATGACGACGACGGTTTCGCCGACGACGATCGGCGATGAGGCCATGCCGAGGCTATTGCTGGCGTTTGGATAATCGGCGGTGAGGCCGCGCAGCCAGAGCAGATTGCCATCGAGATCGAAGGCGGCGAGATCGTTGCAACTCCACAGCGCAAAGACGCGGCGGCCATCGCTGCACGGCGTGCAGGCGGCGACGGATGATTTGGCGAAAGTCATCGTGCGGCCCGTGGCCTGGAGCTGGCGCTCCCAAATGCGCGCGCCGGTTTCGGCGTCAAAACAAAGCACGTGAAGACGCTGCTGCTTCGGCCCGCTGGCGGCGGTGATGAAAAGTTTTCCGCCAATGAGGATCGGGCTGGCGAGGCCGCGTCCCGGCAGCGGCGCGGTCCATTCGATTTTGGTTTTCGCGGGGATCGCGGCGTCAGCGGCGACGCCGGTGCTGCCGGGTCCGCGGAATTGCGGCCAGTCGCTCGCGTGGCAGGAAAGTGCGAGTGCGCAGAGCGCGGGAAGGGCGAGTTTCATCGGGGATTATTTGGAGGCGGAAAGGATGGCCGTGCCGGTGCTGTCGCAGACGCGGAGTTGGAATTCCCACTCGACCGTCCACTCTTCCTTTTGGCCGTCCTGGCAGCATTTCACGAGGATCACGTTCGCGCCTTTCTTGAGCCGGCATTTGAGTTTGTATTGATCCATCTCCTGCCCGCGGTGGTATTCGTCGCGGCCAAAAAGGAGCTGGCCGTTGATCCAGACTTTCCACGCATTTTTGCCGCCGAGCCGCAGCTCGGCATCGCGCTCGACCGCGGAATCGAAGGTGGTCGTGGCGTATGCGGTTGCCTCCTTCAACATGCCGAAGGGCTTGTTGAAATCGACCTTGCCGTAGTCGTGCTTGCTCTCGAATGGCTGCCACGTCACCTGCCCGCTTTTGCCTTCGTACGTCGCCTCGAGTGCCACTTCTTTTTCCGGGGGAAAGGCGGTGTCGAATCCCTTTTTCTCGGCGTTCTCAAATGGACCGATAATGTGCCACTTCATGAGAAATCCGAAGTGGCTCGGGAGATCGACGGTGACGCCAAGCTGCTTGAGTTCCTTCGCGAGAAAGGCCGTCTGATCTTCATCGCGCACGGCGGCGAGCGCTTCGAGGTAGCCGGCTTTCATTTCGTCGCCGGATTTTTTGCGCGCGACGGTGATGAGCCGCTCGACTGCGCCGCGCCGGAGCGCCTGCACGGGATCTTGAATGAGGTGCGGCTCGATGGCATCGGCTTTCGCGGGATCGGCGCGTCGCATCAAATCGAACGCGAGCTGCCGTCCAGACGGCGAATGCGTGAGGTCGGTGAGGAATGTTTCCATCGCGGCGAGC
Organism: Chthoniobacteraceae bacterium; assembly: GCA_031409335.1. Lineage (GTDB taxonomy): Bacteria > Verrucomicrobiota > Verrucomicrobiia > Chthoniobacterales > Chthoniobacteraceae > JANLQB01. The sequence goes on from JANNWY010000279.1 coordinate 22,784, forward strand.
GGCACCGGCTCGTTCGTCCGCCGCGCATTTTCGACGATCACATCGCCGGCAAGACGGAGCCAGTTGTCGGCGACTTCACTCCCTTTCCCCGACGCGGCGAGGAGCGCGGGAATGGCGGACGGCCCCGCCTTCACGATGTCCTGCCAGGCGGTGTTTGCGGCTTCATTGCCGCGACCTTCGCGCTCCACGGCGACGAGCGATTTCAGCGAATCCTCCAGCGCGGCGTGAAGCGGAGCCAGCGCTGCGAAAAGAACGAATGCGACGGGAAGTTTCATGGGCCGCGAGTGAAACGAATGCGCGGCGCGGGGTCACGCGCGTTCTGCGTTCAGCGCGTGGCGCGGACGCGGAGGAAACGCTGGCCGGGGACGAATGGCTCGTTGTCGCGATACGTGACGCGCTCGATCCCATCGCCAAGCGCGGTCGGCGAACCGACCGGAACACTCGCGGGAGCCCAATTGGAAAGATCGCCGGACGCCTCCGCCACGCAGAGCGTGTCGATCATGTTGTGGCGGCGGGTGAAGGTGATCGCGAGATAGTCCGTGCCCTCGATGGAAACGATCGACGCGACGGGCAGCGGTCGTTGTTCATCCACCAGCGGGTGGCCGCCGAAGACGTATTCCTCGAAATTGTTGCGCCCGTCTTCCTCGGGATCGCCGATCGGTCCGCCATAGGTTGGAGACGCTTCGCCGAACGGGGTGAAATACGACTTGCTCCAGCCGGCATATGAATTTGCGAAAGCCGCTTCGCCGACTCCCGGCGTGCCATTCACGGAATCGGAGAGCGCCCATGTCGTCGGAATCTCGTAGCGATCCCACGCTGGGCTGTCGGTGCGCGCCACGAGCGAATAGCCTTCCACAGCAGCGAGCGTCGCGGAGCCAGGGGCAGATGGGACGCCGAACCAGAGCGGATCGTATTTGAATTGCAGGATCATTTCGCCCTTGGCGTCGATCAATTGGATGCTCTCGCCATCGTTGGCGAGGTTGCCTTCATACTGCCCGGCGACGATCGCGCCCGAGCCGGGGTGGCGCAGATTGTAGGCCGCGAGCAGCGAGACGACGACGCAGCGTTGTCCTGGCTGGAGGGTGAAATTTGCGGGAAAGATGAACGTCACGCCTTTGTCGATCACGACGCCGCCGAGGTTGAGCGGGGTGGCGCCGGTGTTGATGAATTCGATGAATTCAAAATCGCTCGCGGCGACTCCCTGAAGCGCAGCGGCTTCGGCTGGTGTTGGTTTGATGGGATTGAAATTCACCTCGGTGACGCGCAGAAAATTCTGCGCCGCAGTCGCGGCGGCCGCGTAGGTCGTCGTCGCCATCACGACATCCTGCGCGAGCGTCGGGCCGGGTTTCACGAGATCGATGGTCTCTCCACGCGCGGAAAGCTGGCCGGAGTACGGGCCGGTGACGAGCCGGAATTCGTTGGCCTTGGGGCTCGTGGTGCGGAGGCGGAATTCATAGGGATGCCGCGTCACATGAAGCCGCCCGGCGTGGACGTCGCCAGTCGCATTGACTGCGCCATTTCCGGTAAAAGGCGGGAGGACGGTGCCGCCGTGAAACGTGAAATTCACCGCGCCCTCGATTTTCCAGCCGGAGATATCGACGTAAATGCCGCTGTTGTTGCGGATGATGAAAAACTCCTGATCCTGTTTCCCGGAAGCGGGGTTGGCCTCGACATATTCGATGGTCAGGCCGGTCGGGGAAAGGGGCTGCGCGGCGGGAATGGGCTGGCTGTTCAATCGCTGATTGCCGTTGTACAGCAACTGCCGCCGCCCGGGCAGGAAGGCCTGCGTGGTATTGCCGAGACCCTCGGCGTTGCTGATGGCGGCGGGATAGGGCGGGTTCGGATTGCTGCTGAGGATGCGCATCGCGGAGCGGCGGGGCCCGTGATCGTGGGTCGCGGCGTCGAAGGTGTTGTTCATCGAGATCGCCGCGCCGTTGCCATCGGTCCAGTATCCCCATTTCTGAAAATCGAGATCGGCATCCGTCAGGTAGGTCGCGCCGGGAGGATCCATCAGATCGAGCAGTTGATTCATGCGCTGCTCAAACGGTCCGTTCGTGGCCGTCGCCGACACCAGCAATTCATCCATCAGCGTGCGCATCCGCCGCAGGAACATCTGCGCCATCTCGGGCGCGATCGTCGAGGTGTTGTTGCTGGAGATCAGGTTCATCACGCGATTTCCCTCCGAAGCGCCCATCACGAATCCGCGCTGGCTGTCGATGTCGTCGTTGAAATAAGCCTGCGAAGCCGTCCAGGTGTGGCCGAGCGAAAGGTCCTGATCCCACGGCAGCAGCGACCATTCGCGGGTGCCGTTGGTGTCGCGGTAGATGTAGTAATTTTTGTGCCCGAAGTCGTTGTTGATCGTGATCACGTTGGTCGCGAGATAGTTCACCAGCGCGGGGACATCGAGATTGTCGTATGCGTATCGGCGGCGGTTCGCGATCGGATTGGCGTTGTCCATCCCGGTGATGAGCGCCTGCAAATCGGCGGTGCTCAGGTCGCCATCCCGCGTTTTCTTTTCCACGCCGGCGGTGTCTTGGAGCGAGTTATACACCTTGTAAAGTGCGCCATAGGGATCGAGTCCGGCGCGTTCCAGGAAATCCTCGTCGCCATTTTCCACCATGTCGTAAATGCCCCAGAACACCCCGTTTTGCTGCACGCGCGCGAGCTGCGCCCAGTGCGCGGCGATGTGCTTCGTCAGCGCCCACGACTCCCACGACATCGTGTCGCGGACGTGGCTCTTGTCGGCCCAGGTGGTGATCAAATTGATCGCGCGCTGGCGGCCCTCGCCATCCCTCCACTTGAAGCGATTGTCTTCGCTGAAATTGAAGTTGTGGCTCTTTTTCACGACCGAAAATCCCGCGCTCGACTGGCCGTGGAGATCGACAAAGACATTGTCGTAAAAATTGCCGAGAAAATAGAGCGAGCACCGCGTGCCCGCATCGGTTTGCGACGCGGCGGTATTCTGGACGAACCAATGGAGAATCGGGAGTTGCGAAGTGGCGATCCCATCCAGCGCGACGGTTCCGAAATAGCGGTCATTGTCCGCGGTGTCGCGATACGGCGGGCTCGTGCTGGTCGCGTTCGCGTTGTCCTTTGCCTCGATGCGCCAGCGCAGCATCTGCCCGCCCGTCATCGTCGTCGTCGGGATTTGCGCGGTGAAGATCGTGTCGCCGGCGATCGCATCCGGCGCCACGCCGTCATCTTTCATCACGACGCTTACTTCAGTGTTGAACATCACCGCGTATTTCAGTTGCACCGGACTCGTCACAGCCAGTGGCTTCAAGCTCGGCACGACTTTTGTGGTGATGACGATCGGCGCACTGCCCGCGCCGCCGGCGGGGCGAGTCGGCGAGTCGGTTGCCTGGCTGATGCTCGGTCCGAGAGCGGTGATGGCGGCGCTGTTGACGAGTCCCGGTGTGGCGCTGGCCAGGTAGGTCGGCGGGCCGATCCCAGTGACGACGTTTGCTTCCAGCAAGGGCAGGCACAGCGCCCGCGCGCCATTCAGGACGCCTGCGGAATCCAATTCCGCGACGGAGCCGTTGCTGCTGTTCAGGATCTGGATGGCCAGCACGTTTGCGCCGGCGACGAGCCGCTGCTGCGCGTTCGTGGGGGCGAATACCGTGAACGTTCCCGTCAGCGCTCCCGCGCGATCCGATGACGCGATGGAATTCCACGCCGTGCCCAGCGCGCCGCTTTGCTGGATGAGCGTGCCGTTCAGGTAGCAGTTAAAGCCATCGTCGAATTTCATCGAGAGCTTCAACGAAGTGATCGCCGCCAGATTCGTGGCATTGAAGACGAAGCGCAGCAGCGCCGTGGAGTTCACGTTGTGCATGGCCGTCTGCAAATCTCCACCGGGGCCGATCAGCGCCGCGATGTCGCCCGTCGTGTCGTAGCCAAATCCTGCCTGGCCGGACTGCCACGCACTGTCATCGAAAGCCGCGCTGAGATTCCAGCCAGCGGCCATATCCGCGGCGGAGAGCGGCACGAGTGCCTTCCCGGCCGCATCTGCCGCCACGAGCGTTTGCAAAGCCGTCTGCACCACGATCCCATACGCGATGTCCTGCACTTGCTGCGGGTAGCCAGCGTATGCGTGCTCGATGGTGAGGCCGTCCGCGCGGACCAGCGCCAGGTAGCTGCCCGCGTTCTTCGCGAGCTTGAAGTTCGTGTGCAGCTTGGTGGCGTCGAGCCGCCGGTTTTTGTCGGTGGCAAAAATCACGATGCGCGCATTCGCCGCGAGATTCACCGCGGGCGTCGTCGGCGGGAACTGCCACTTGCGCAAGTCACCCGTTTCATCGGTGAGATACCAGCCATTCAGGTTCACCGCGCTCGTGCCGGAATTCCAAAGCTCAAGCCAGTCGGAGTGATCGCCATCTTCATCGACTCTCGCGTTGACCTGATTATCGGCGAGAAACTCGGAGATATACACCTGCGCCGAGGCAGGCTCGAGCGCGGCCAGCGCGAGGAATGCCGCAAGCAAAGGTAACAGCGGACGGAATAGAAACGCTTTCACGGGCAATCAGTCGCATGATTTACCCTCCCGTTCAATCCTGCTCAAAGGTGACGTCTGCGTGACATTGCATTTCTGTCAGTTTTCTTCGTGAGGATTTCATGAGAACATCATGAGCCGCCTTCAAACCCATGCTTAGCCTCCCCAAACTCCTCGCCATCGTCGCCTCGTTCACCGCGGTTCCGGCGTTCGCCGCGATCACGTTCACCAACATTGCCGACAAGCAGAAATATCAGGACACCCGGACTTTCACCGTCGTGGCTGATCCGCTGGCGGTGACCACGACCGCGGCTATCGACGGCATCGCGATTGCCGTCGGCTCGTCGGTGACGATCACCGACGTGCGCTACCACGAACTGCGCGCTGAGAGCCGCGACGCGGGCGGCGCGCTCGTCGATTCGAAACTGGTTCGTTTTATCATTCATGCCGGTGTCCGCGAGGGCAGCGAGGATGGCATCCCGCCGCACACGCCGTTCAAATCCGTGCCCGACGCGCCGTCGGCGTTTGTGGGGAAAACGCTGAACGTTTCCGCGCCCGCGGCCTGGCCCGTGGGGATGCCCGTGCCGGCGGCGGTGATGCTGCGCGATGGCGCGGATGAAAATGTGCGGCTCAATGGCATCGTGAATTTCGGCGGCTTTCCGCTGGCGACCGCGACGATGCGGCGCGGCTGGGGCTCGGTGCAAATCCCCGCCGCCACTGCCGCGGGCACGACCGATTTTGCGGCGAGCGTGAATTCGCTGACGACCAGCCGCGCGATCACTTTCGAGGCCGCGCCCGTTTTCACCACCGTGAGCGGCGCGCTCGCCTCGAATACCAACTGGCCCGCAAACTCACGCATCCATGTCACCGGCACGCTCACGGTGAACGCGGGCGTCACGCTGACGATCGGCGCCGGGACGATCGTGAAGATTTACACGGGCACCGCGACGAACGGCTCGGCGGCGGAGATCCGCGTGGACGGCGCGCTGCAAGTCAACGGCACCGAGGCGAACCCGATCGTCTTTTGCCCCGACACACCGGGGCAGCGCTGGGGCGGCATCGAGTTGCGCACCGCGACTTCGCTCGTGAATGCGCAGCACGCTTTTTTCACCGGCTCGGGCGAGGATGAAAACTGGACCGGGAACAACTCCGGCGTCGCCGGCTCGTCGCACCAGGCCGAGCAGATGCTTTTCCTCGTCGTCGGCAGCGGCAGCGGCACGGCGTTCGGCGCGCAGCTTCAACTCACGAACTGCTTCTGCATCGACAACCAGCAGATCATGAACTCGAAGACGAACACGCGGATCGACCTCTCGCGCACGCTCTACCAACGCGCGATCACGAGCGGCGAACTGAATGGCTGCTTGCTCACGATCGACCGTTGCGCGCTGATCGAATTCCCGAGCGAGACGGGAAATTTCGTCAACGACGACAACGACGGGCTTTACCTCACCAACGGCGACCTTTCGATCACGAACACCGTCATCGGCTTTACCAAGGACGACGGCGTGGACAGCGGCGGCAGCGGCGGCGACAACCCATACACGGCGGCGACGGACATCACGCCTTACCTTTCGCAAAACAACTGGTATGAAGGCATCACGCACGAGGGCAATTCGCTCTCTGGCACGCGCGAGGTGAACTTCATCGGCTGCGTCTTCCTGAACTGCGGGCAGGGCGTCGAAGCGGGATATAGCGAAGGCACCCTGAACGGTCCGAACGCGACCACCGACGGCTGCCTTTTCGTGAGTAACATGGTCGGCGTGCGCTGGGGCGACAACTATGGCAGCGGCTATAGCTACAATCAGACGCATGAGGTTAGGAATTCCATCGTGCTAAATAGTCTCTACAAGGACTGCCTCAGCGGCCAGTGGCACCCATCGCAGACGAATGCGTGGATCTACCAGACCACCGCGCTGAATACCTTTGGACGCCAGTATTTTAACGTCCACAACAACTACCTCTCGCAGCCCGACCCCGCGCATCATCCGAACAACCTCGCGTGGAATCCCGCCGCGAACGGCGCGCTCCTTGCACCCTTCATGCCCGTGCCCGGCTCGAATGTCGGCGTCGCCATCAGCAGCTACGCGCCCGCCCAGAGCGACACGTCCGCGTATCCCGGCACCTTTACCGTGCGACTAAGCACCTTTAGTTCGCAGGCAGTAAGTGTGGGTTATTCCGTCATTGGCAAAGCGGATGCGTTTGGGAGCGGTGAAACCGTGCTCGCCACTGGCACGCTGAATTTCGCCGCGGGCGAAACGCTCAAGACGATCACCGCGGCGGTCGCGTCGCCGGGGAACTATGGCCTCCTCCGCGTCGCGCTGACGAATCCCGTGAACGCCGAAGTCACCGGCGAAGCGTGGTATTTCAAAACGCCAGTCACGACTCCGCTCATCTCCCTGGCCAGCACCGGCTGGCGCTATCGCGAGACGCGCAGCGAGCCACCCGCCGCCTGGAAAACGCTCGCCTTCGACGACAGCAGCGCCGCCACCGAATGGCTCGCCTGCACGCTGCCCGCGGGCTTCGGAGTGACCGGCGTCACCTTTGGCACCACCGCCACACGCGGGCCGGACAACGACATCACCCGCGCGTTTTACTTCCGTAAAAAATTCACCGTCACCAACCCCGCGACAGTGCCCGGCCTCACCTTCCGCATCCGCCGCGACGACGCCGCCGCCGTCTGGCTGAACAACGACGCGACTCCGACCGTGCTTTCCGCCGATGGCTCCTTCGTCGCGCCCTACACTTATGCCATGACCGGGACCGCGACATTGGTGCCGAATTCCACCAACACCGGAAACTATCTGACCTACACAATCCCCGCCTCGAAGCTAGTCGCCGGGGTCAACATCCTCGCGATCGAAGTCCACCAGACCTCGCTCAATTCCGGCGACCTGATCCTCGATTGCGAACTCATCCCCGACCCATCGCTCGAACTGCGTCTGACCCATGCCGGTGGCCAGCCCGTGCTTTACTGGTTTGATGCCACCGCGCTGCTCGAAGAATCCGTCGATCTCGGTGCATGGCTACCCGCGCCGGGTGCTGCAAGCCCACTGCCATTTTCCACTGACCTGCCGAAACAGTTCTTCCGGTTGAGAAAATAGCTTCCGCCGCCGGCTAAAACTTTGGCGGCGGCGGCCCCACCGGCGATCCACCCGGCTTATCCGCCGCAATTTTCGCCAGCCGCTTCTCGATTTTGTCCGCATCCCGCGACTCGATCACGAGCACGAGATTCGCCTTCAAGGTAGCCATCGCATGATCGGCGCGTTCCCAAACCCGCCCTTCAAACAGCGTCGCCAGCGCATTCAGTTCCTTGCTCCCCGTTTTAGGCTTCTGCTCCCGCCAGCTAAACGTCGCCTTCTCCGCATCGAGAATCGTCTTTGCCTCCGCGTCCGAGATGGGCTTCGGCCCACCCTCCGGCACATGCACATATTCGATGCGTACTGTCACGTTATTCACCAGCGCGACGCGCACCCGCCAGCTTTGAAAAAAATAGATGACTTCCTTCGCGCCGCCCATCAGCGGCTTGTCCGTCGGCGCAGCATATTGCGGTGTGGGTTCGCCATAGCGCGCCTGGGATTGCGCCTCGCTCTCCCCAAGACGCGCCTCGGCAGGCACGGCTAACACGGCAGCGGCAAAGACGAAGGCAAATAGGGTTCGGGCAGTCATAGGTTTGGTGAAAAAGGGTTGCGACACCCGCAAAGACGCCGCATGGCGGAGATTCGTTACAGCGCGACGAGATACAATCCAAGATTGACCCATACCTTCACGCCGCGAATCCAAACTTCCCTGGAAAAGCGGGCTGTGGCTCAGATTGGCAGAGCGCTTAGTTCGGGACGAGGAGGCCGCGGGTTCGAATCCCGCCAGCCCGACCATTTGATAGCGAGCTTACCTCGCGCTTTCTGGCTTGATCTCGTTCAGCAGGAATTTGCGGCGATCCTCGATATAGGCTTTCACCCCCGCAATCCCGGCGTGGAAATCATTCCCCGTACGGTTCGGCCAGCGCTCGCGGTCCAGCGCCACATCCGCGCTGAGTTCCGATTCCCAACGGTCGAGGATGGGAAAGAGCTTCTCCTTCGTGAATTCCTTTTGCATCAGAACTTCGAGTCGTTTCAGCAGCCGCTTGCGCAAGGTCGGCTCGTTGTAAAATGCGTCGAACGGCTTGTTCCAGCCGATGGTGTTTGGCAGGGCTGCCGTGCCGAGCCGCAGCGGCAGGTCTGCCGAATCGAACGGCCCACGCCAATGATCGCCCAGGGTGCGGTCGAGGTCCCACGGCGCGACCAGCCACTTCTTCGATCCGGCGGCGTCGTGAATCATGATGTGGTTCTTGCTAAACCAGTCCCAGTTTTGCACGAGCGCGCTGGCTGCGAGAAAACTGACGTAGCGATCCATGTCCACGTGCGTGGCGAAGAATTCAGCCACGTCCGTGGTCGTGGCCAGGTCGTGGCAGAAGCTTTGAAGATCGCGGTAGTCCTCGCTCTTGTGCGTCTGTTTTTCGTAGTGCGGACGAAAGGCCGATTCTTCGCCGAGATCGCGCTGATCGGACAGCAAGCGGTGGGAGTTTGCTTTGTAAATCACCGCACCCTTCAAGCCTGCCCGCTTCAGAAACGGCTTGTCTGGCTGCTCAACTTCCAGAAACACCCCGTGGAATTCGCCGTTCACGTTCAGCTTCACCATCCGTGTCTTCGGTGTGGGGACGCCGCACGCGGCATAAATGTGATACGCGAGCTGCTCGCGAACGAAGGCCGGATCGCGCCAGTTCGAGTTGAGGTTGAGGACGCGCTGTCCCTCGAAGTCCCTTCCCTTCTCGAAAAAAATCTTCAGCGCCTTTTTCGGCCACGTGCGCGCCCAGTCGCCGCGGTAGCGCACGCCCACCGAATACTCCTCGCCGCCGGTGGCGAACTTTGAGGGATGCCGTTCATCCGAGCGCGGCGCGCGCTCGAGTGCGGCCCATTCCTCCGGCGCGATTTCCAATTCATAGACCGGCATCCGTTCCGGCGCTGCCAGCGCGCTTGGCGGGGATGCACCGTGAAAAGCAATGGCAAAACCCAGTGCGATCATTCTGCCCATCGGGGAGTGGAAGTGCGTTTTCACAAGGGTAGTTAGACTCCGACACGCTGAGTTGCCCAGCGTTTTTCGGCGAAGGCAGCGTCGGCAGGGCGATCGCAACTTTGCGGCTACCTTCTCCGGAAGATCACGATCAGAAAGACGACACCGCCCGCGAGCAGGGCGGTGCCGAGCGCGACGGGGCTGGCGCTCTGGGCTGGCGCGGCGATGACTTGGGAAGGTGGTGCCTTCGCGGGCGTGGCCTCGGTGAAGCTGGACGCGATCAGCCAGAGGCCGAGAAAGATGATGCCGACGGCGACGATGCTGAGGCTTGCGCGCATCATTCGCCGACGCCCTCCCGCGCCCGGCGGAGGCCGAAATGGATGAGCTTTTCGCGCATGGTCAGGCGCGAGACGCCGAGCCAGCGGGCGGCTTTGGCCTGGTTGCCTTGGGCGAGTTTGATCGCTTGGGAGAAGAGCTCGCGATCGGCGGTTTCAAACACTTCCGCCCGCAGGTTTTCCGACTCGCCGCGGCTGGCGGCGGCGAGCAGTTCGGCGACGTAGGCGGCGATGGGTGAATCGCCCGCGGCGCGCGGCGGCGAGGCGTTCAGGGCCTGGCGGACTTCCGCGACGCCGATGGCGTAGCCGCGTGCGAGCAGCAGCGCTTTGCGGATGGCGTTTTCGAGTTCGCGGATATTGCCGGGCCAGGGCTGCGCGCTGAGGAGTTGCTCGGCGGCGGGCTGGATGGAGGCTTGCGCGGTGCCGAGTTCCTTGCCGTAACGCCGGAGGAAATATTGCACGAGCGCCGGGATGTCCTCGGCGCGTTCGCGCAGCGGCGGCAGGGTGATGACGACGACGCTGAGCCGGTAGAATAAGTCCTCGCGAAACTGCTTTTCGGCCATTGCGGTTTCCAGGTCGCGGTGGGTCGCGGCGATGACGCGGGCGTCGATCGGGATGGTCTCCTTTCCGCCGAGTCGCTGGATACATTTTTCCTGGAGCACGCGCAGCAACTTGGCCTGCGTATTTGGGCTGAGGTCGCCGATTTCATCGAGGAAAATGGTGCCGCCGTGTGCTTGCTCGAAGCGCCCGATGCGCCGCGCGTCGGCTCCGGTAAAGGCGCCGCGCTCGTGGCCGAAGAGTTCGCTCTCGAGCAGCGTCTCGGGAATCGCGGCGCAATTGATGGCGATGAACGGCCGCTCCGCGCGGTCGCTGTGCTGGTAGAGCGCGCGGGCGACGAGTTCCTTGCCGGTGCCGGTCTCGCCGCGGATGAGCACGGTCACGGGCTTCGCGGCGACGCGGCCGATCTCCTTGTAAATCTCCTGCATCGCGCGGCTCTGGCCGACGATCGAATCGCGCGTGGCGGAGGCGCTGCCGACGGCCACCGGCTCGAACATGAGCCGGCTGCTGGCGAGTGCTTTCTGCACGAGTGCGATCAGCTCAGGCATCTCGAAGGGTTTCAGCAGGTAGTCGTAAGCGCCGAGCTTCGTCGCCTCGATCGCGGTCTCGGTGGTGCCGTGCGCGGTCATCAGGATCACGGGCAGACGCGGCTGCGCGGCGTGCAGGCGCTTGAGCACTTCCATGCCGCTCGCGCCGGGCAGGCGGAAATCGGTGATGACGAGGTCGCACTTTTTCTCCGCGGCTCGCGCCAGGCCGGCCTCGCCGGTTTCGGCGAGGAGAATTTTCCAGCCTTCGCTTTCGAGCACGCGGCGCAGTTCGCCGGCGATCCGGGCGTCGTCTTCGATAAGTAGAATCGTGGTGGTGCTCATGCGTTTCTCTGGATCGGCAGCACGATCCGGAAGGTGGTGCCGCGGTCCGGCTGGGTGGTGAATTCCAGCGCGCCCGCGTGCTTCTCGACGATGCGCGCAGCGATGGAAAGCCCGAGGCCGGTGCCGCTCGGTTTCGTGGTGAAAAAGGGATCGAAGAGCCGCTGCTGCACCTCGGCGGGGATGCCCTTGCCGGTGTCTGCCACTTCCAGCGCGATGGCGCGTCCGCCGCCCGCCGCGAGCTGGGTCACGCGGGCGCGCAGCGTGATTTTCCCGCTGTCGCCGATGCTCTCCGCGGCATTGCGCACAAGGTTGATGAGTACCTGTTTGATCTGGTGCGCATCGGCCTGAATGACGGTCCCAGCAGCGCCGTCCACCGTGAGTTCGACCGAGGACTTACGCAGCTCGGCCGCGAGCAGTTCCTGCACTTCGCGCAGCAGACCCACCGGCGATACCTCCGCGAGCTGCGGATCGGACGGGCGCGCGAACAGCAGGAAGTCGCGGACGATGCGTTCCAAGCGATTGATTTCCTCGCCGATAAAGTCGCAGTCCTCGTGCTCCGGCGTGCCTTTGGGCAGCAGCTTTTGGTGGGTGTAAAGGCGCGCCTTGATCGCGGTGAGCGGGTTGCGGATTTCGTGTGCCACGCCGGAGGCCAGCACGCCGAGCGAGGCCAGCGCCCGCGCGTGTTCCAGCGCCGTGCCGCTCTCGCTGAGCTGCTGCCGCAGGGGCACGAGGATGCCGCGGTAGGCGGTGACGAGCAGCCACGCGGCGAACGCGGCGAGCGTCACGAGCAGTGCGAAGTTCACCTTCTGCAGCGTGGCGATGTAGCCGTGCGAATCCGCGAGAAATTGCCCGACGCCCTGGCGGCGCACTGCCGAAAGCTGGTCGAGTAACTCGGCGGTGCGAAGCTGCTCCACGTCGGTCATTTTGCCGCCACCGAGCTGCTGCACGAAGCCAGTGGCGTTGGTGAGATAGCGCGCGTAGTCAGCGGCGACCCGATTGAGCAACTCGCGCTCGTGCTCCGTCTCCAAGAGCGGCTTTTGGTCCGCGATCCACGTCCCCAGCGCGCGGCTCGTGGCCAAAAAGCGCGCCCATTCCTCTGCCCCCTCAGAGCGCTCGGCGCGGCGGAGTTCGCCCTTCAATTCCACGATCGCGTCGTCCACATGCTCGGCAATTCGCAATCCTTCGGTCAGCTCCGCGACCTGCCGCCAGCCAGTGCGCACCGACCAGAAACTGGCCACCGCCAGCGCGACGATGGCGATGGCGATGGCGGTCAGGCGAAGTTTAAGCGCGGGCTTCATCAAGGTGGTAAGCGACTTATCAGCGCAGGAGCAGCGACTTACCACACGAAAGGCGAAAGCGCACTCGCTGTCGCTTTTTAAGTCTCTGTCGGAAAGACTCTTAAGTCTATATCAAAATCCGCTGGCACGGCGCGAGCTAAAGGAATTTGAAAATATGAATGCGCTGTTTCTGATCATCTTCGTCTCAACTCTTGCGATCTCCCTACTGGCTGCCTGGCGGGTGAAACGCGTCTATCGGCGCTACAGCGAAGTGCCGGCCTCCTCCGGGTTGACCGGCGCCGAAGTGGCCGCGCGGATTCTGGAGCGCGCGGGCATCACCGACGTGGAAATCGCGGAGCACAACGAGCTGCTCGGCGACCACTACGATCCCATGAATAAGCGCCTCGTGCTCTCGACGCAGAACTATCACGGCACCTCCTGCGCAGCGCTCGGCGTGAGCGCGCATGAGTGCGGCCACGCCATCCAGCATCAGCTCGCCTATGCGCCGCTGAAGTGGCGCATGGCCGCAGTCGGCGCGACGAACTACGCGAACCAAGTCGTCATGTGGCTGCCGCTCATCGGCATGTTCACCGGCCTGCTTTCACCCTACACCGGCGGGCTCATCATGGCCGCGGCCTGTGGCGTCATCATGGTCTTCAACCTCATTACGCTACCCGTGGAATTCGACGCCTCGAGCCGCGCCACCGGCATCCTGAGCGGTATGGGATTTGTCGGCACGAATGATGAGCTATCGGCAGTGCGCAAGGTCCTCAACGCCGCAGCGTGGACCTACGTGGCCGCCTTTGTCACCTCGCTCGCTTACTTCCTCCTCCATCTCCTGCCGCTCCTCATGGGTCGTCGGGAGTAATCAGCACCCACCCACGAATCTCATTCGACACCCATGCAAATCCATCTCAGCCCTCGCAACATCAGGCTCACCGCAGCCATCCACGGCTACGTCGCCGAAAAAGTCATGCGGCTCGAAGGCATCGCCAGCGAGATCCTTGCTGCCCACGTTGTCCTCGTGCACGATGAGCGGGCCGCGGCCGGGGCTTACTACTGCGTGAAAGTCCACCTGGCCGTCGCCGGCCCCGACATTCACGCCAGCGAAGTCGATGCCGATCTCTACGCCGCAATCGACAAGGTCAGCGACAAACTCGCCCGCCAAATCCGTAATCGGAAAACCAAGCTCGTGGATAAGCGACGCAAGGCAGTCCGCAAAGAAGTCCTCGGATGAAAACCAAAGTCCTGCTCGTCGATGACGATGTGCCGGTGCTCGCGGCCCTGAGCGGCCTGCTGCGCGCCGAAGGTTACGATGTGATCGCCGCCTTCGACGGTCAGGATGCACTGCAAAAGTTCCACACCATCGGCGGTGCCGACATCGTCCTGCTCGATCTCAACATGCCCGTCCAGGGCGGCTGGGAAACTTTCAACCGTCTCACCGCACTCGATCCGCACCTACCCATCATTGTGATCACCGCGCGGCCTGATCAGCATACGCTGGCCGCAGCCGCCGGAGTCAGCGCACTACTGGAAAAGCCTTTGGATATCCCGTTGCTCCTTGAGACGATGCGCCAGCTATTGGCTCCACCGATCGCGGCTCGTGCCGACTAACTACTACACGCCCGCCCAACCACACCTGCAGCAATCAACCGACATACAAACCCATGAGCTATCGCCAAAACGAACCCCCGCCATTTGACAAAGAATTAGCCGCTCAATTCGAGCGCGCCACTGATCGACTGGCCGAAAACCTACCCAAACTCCTACCCATCGCAGCCGGCTTGATCGTGGTCCTCTGGCTGGCATCCGGAATTTACTCCGTTAATCCAGGCCACGTTGGGGTGGTCCGCACTTTCGGGAAGGAAACCGCCCGCACCGATCCTGGGTTGAATTTCCGTTTCCCATGGCCGATCCAGCAGGCCGATGTAGTGAGCGTCGAACAAATCCGCCGACTCGAAGTAGGCTTCCGTGAGGGAAAACGGGTCCACGAGGAAGCCCTCATGCTCACTGGCGACGAGAACATCGTGGAGGCTCAAATCGTGGTGCAATACCGCGTGGCCGATCCTTCCAAATTCCTATTTCGCCTGCGCGATCCGGAAATCGCGCTCGGCACGGCCACCGAAGTGGCCCTACGCAGCACCGTTGGCAGCATGACCATTGATCAGGTCATGATCGAAGAGCGCACCAAGGTGCAGGACGACGCGCGTGTATTCATCCAGAGGCTCATGGACTCCTACGAGTCCGGCATGGTCATCACCGAGGTCAAGTTACAAGCCGCCGACCCACCCGATGCGGTGCGCGATGCCTTCCACGACGTGGTCCGCGCCCGCGAGGACAAGGAAAAGCTCATCAACGTGGCCAAGGGCTATCAGGCGGACATCTTGCCGAAGGCCCGTGGCGAAGCGCAAAAAGTCCTGCGCGAATCCGAGGGCTACAAAGAAAAGCGTGTGCTGGTCGCGCAGGGTGAAGCTTCCCGCTTCCTCAGCGTGCTTGCAGAATATGACAAGTCCCGCGAAGTAACCCGCGACCGTCTGCACCTCGAAACCATGGAGAAAATCCTGCCCGACACAGACAAGGTGATTGTGGATGGCGACCTCGGCCAGCGGTTGTTGGCATTGATGCAAATGGGCACCCCGCCAGTGCTTCCAGGCACCCTCCGCCCGGCCATTGAACCACTGAAAGGAAACTAACGTATGTATAAGAAAATACTTCCACTCGTCGCTGTAACCAGCGTCTTTTTCGCCTCCGTTGTCGCGAAACAAGTATTCATCATCGTGGACGAGAGCGAGCAAGTCATCGTCACCCAGTTCGGCGAATATATCCGCACCATTCAAACCCCGGGCGTGGCCTTCAAGACACCGTTTCTCCACAGTGCCATCCGCTTCGACCGGCGCATCCTGGCCAGCGACGCCCCGGAGGCCGAGTATCTGAGCCAGGACAAGAAACGGCTCGTGGCCGACCCAGTGACCCGCTGGCGCATCACTGACCCGCTCAAATTCTTCAAGACCGTGCGCGATGAATCCGGCGCTCGTGCCCGGTTGGACGATTTGGTGTTTTCCGAACTGCGGAGCGAAGTAGCCAGTCACACGTTCGCAACGGTGATCGGGACCAAGCGCGAGGTCATCATGGACGCCGTCGCCACGAGTGTGCGTGAGAAAGCGCGGGACTTCGGCATCGAGGTGGTGGACGTGCGGATCAAGCGCGCCGACTTACCAAAGGAAGTTCAACAAAGCGTTTTTGCCCGTATGCAAGCGGAGCGCGAACGCGAGGCCAAACGCTACCGCAGCGAGGGCGAGGAGGAGGCGAACAAGCTGCGCAGCCAGACGGACAAGGAGCGCACCATCGTCCTCGCACAGGCGGAGCAGGACGCCCAGAAATTCCGCGGTGAAGGCGATGCCACCGCCACACGCATCTACGCCGAAGCCTACGGCAAAGACCCGGAGTTCTACCGCTTCGTGCGCAGCCTTCAGAGTTACGAGATATTTCTCGGGAAACGCAGCACCATCATGCTCTCTGCCGACTCGCCGCTGCTTCGCTACCTGTCCGGTCCGCAAGCCGAGGGCGCGAAGCCACCTGGCGTGGACAAGTCACTGCCAAGAGTGACGATTGCCGAACCAATCGAGTAATCGACTGCAAACCCGCATCATCATGAATCCAAAGACAGCCCGCTACCTAATGCTCTATGGCGTCTTCCTCACCGTCATGGGACTGCTTGGCTACTTGTCGAATCCGGAGAAAGCCAAGACCGCCCTGATGTCCGGTGGAACCTTCGGTGCGCTCTCCATCATATGGGGCGTATTGGGCGCACGCGGCTTCGCGTGGAGCCGCTGGGCAGCCATCATCAGCACCTCCTTCCTTGCCCTAGTCTTCGCGTGGCGATCGAGCATCGTCTGGTCCGCAATCTTCCAAGGCAACTCGGAGAAGCTCTATTCGGCGAGTTTGATCGGCCTCATGCTCGTCGCCTCGCTGGTGATGCTGCCGCTTCTCCTAAAAGGTGGCGAAACGGCGCATGAAAGGCGTGAAACTGATCACTGAGGCTTCCCCCAAAAGTACTGGGCGGCTCTTCCCTGGAAGTATGAATCCATCCTCGCTACTTATAGAAGCATCGACGGCTGAAGCGCAGCGGCACCCATCGCCTGGTCTGCCCTCCGCGGCCCATGTGGAATCTGTTCCGGCTGAAAACCTAGCCACGGAGATCGCGTTGTTGCAGCGTGTCGCGCAGGGCGATCGCGAGAGTTTTGCGGCGCTCTATGATCGCTTTTCGGGTGTCCTGTTCGCCACGGCCTATCGCGTCCTGAACAATCAGCACGCCGCCGAGGACACGCTTCAGGAAGTCTTCATCCAGATCTGGGAAAAAGCCGCGTTCTACGATCCCGCGCGCGGGATGCCGCTGACGTGGGCCGTGACGCTGACGCGCCACAAGGCCATCGACCGCCTGCGCTCGACCCAGCGGCGCAGCCGCTTGCAGGACGACGTGCAGCGGGAGTCGGAAACCGCCGCGCAATTCAGCGAGCTGAGTTCCAGCGATTTCGCCGCCGCCGGGGATACGAGCGTGCTGGTCCGCGCGGCGATTCAGAAGCTGCCCGAAGAACAGCGCGAAGCCATCGAGCTGGCGTTCTTCTCCTTTCTCACGCAAACCGAAATCGCCGTTCGCCTCAACGAACCGCTCGGAACAATCAAAGCCCGCATCCGGCGCGGGATGCTCAAGCTGCGCAACGCACTCAATCCTGAGTTCGGCCGAGCCAGCATCGCACTTCAAGCCGCGAGCTAACCGGTCGCTCGTATTGAGTCCGGGCGGCAGCATGAGCGGCTTCGAGGGTTCTTCCCGCGGGAAGGATCGGCGGTTCACTCCGTCCTATCCGATCCGATTTCTCCGGCGTTGCTGAAACGTGCTCGGATCGCTACGAAGCAGGCATGGCGACCAAGACGACGCAGACGAAGGAAAATGCCGCCGGACTTTTCATTGTCGCTAACAGCGACTCGGATCGGAAGGTGCGCTCTTACCTCAAGGAATGGTGCGAGCTTTCCAAGGCTATCGACATTGCCACGGGCTGTTTCAAGATTGGCTCGCTGCTCGCGGTTGAGGGGAGATGGCAGACCGTCGCTCACTTCGGCATCCTGATGGGTGATGAGGTTTCAATGCAGACGAAACGTGCATTCGCCAACCCGACATCCTCCGCACTTTGGAGCGCCGTAATGATCCACGCACGCCGTTCGAGATTTGGTTCGAGGCGCTGCACAAGTTCTGCAGTGGCCACGAACTCACCCCGGACGAGTGGGACACCGAGGAGTCCGTCGTCTTCCGCCAGCTCGCCCAGTATCAGCGGGATGCCTACAAAAACCTCGTTGGCCTCATGCTCATCGAGCACTTCGTGCGGAAGGAGAAGATGAACGTCGTGCTCTTCGCGCCGGAAGCCGCGCGGCAGGACGTGTGGGAGCCCGTCATTCGCTCGCTCCCCGACACTGCGCCCTCGACCGAACCGCGCTCTCCGCGCTGCGCAAAAAGATCGAAAAGGAAGTCACTGCCACCCAGCTCCGCGCCATGCAAACGCCGGTGTTGAATTGCTGCATCGAACCGAACTGAATCAAAGCTATGGAAACCAAAATTGCCCTGTTCCAGAAAAAGGAAATCCGCAAGACGCTCCACGAAAACGAATGGTGGTTCGTCATCGAAGACGTCGTCCTCGCGCTCATCGAGTCCCGCGACCCGAAGCAATACATCCAGCGCATGAAGCAGCGCGACCCTGACTTGGGCAAAGGGTGGGTACAAATTGTACATACCCTTTCCATCCCGACTTCCGGCGGCTCGCAGCCGATGCTGTGCGCGAATACCGAAGGCATCTTCCGCCTCATCCAATCCATTCCCAGCCCAAAGGCCGAGCCGTTCAAACGCTGGCTCGCCCGCGTCGGCTATGAGCGCGTGCAGGAAATCGAAAACCCCGAACTCGCCACCAAGCGCGCCCGCGCGCTCTACAAGGCCAAGGGCTATTCCAACGAATGGATCGAGAAACGGATGCGCTCCATCGCCATCCGCGATGAGCTGACCGACGAGTGGAAAAAGCGCGGCGTCAAAGAGCAGCGCGACTACGCCATCCTCACCGCCGAAATCTCGCAAGCCGCCTTTGGCCTCACGCCCGCGGACTACGCGAAGCTCAAGGGCCTCAAGCGCGAAAACCTCCGCGACCACATGACCGATCTCGAACTCATCTTCTCGATGCTCGGCGAGGCCGCCACCACCGAGATCGCGCGCAACAAGGATGCGCAGGGCTTTCCCGAAAACAAACGCGCCGCCCGCGATGGCGGCACCGTCGCCGGCAGCGCCCGCCGCGACCTCGAAAAGAAAAGCGGACGCAAAGTCGTCACCCGCGAGAACTACCTCGGCCTCACCCAATCCGCGAAAAAAGCGGCAAAGCTCAAACAACCCTGAGCCGCTGCGATGGCAATGCGAATTGGAAATCCACGGCCCGACCGCCGAATCTTCTGCCAGGATCGTCACGCTGCCCGACGACCCCGCTCTGCTGCATCTCGACGAAGCTGAACTCCGCTTGGAAATCGCCTGCATGGTGTTGCACAGTCCCGGATGCCGGAGCCGCTACGCGGAGTTTCTGGAGATCGATTTCCCGCGTCTGCCGTTTACCGGGAACCGGGAGCTGTTCCGCGCGCTGCCCCGGCTCGGCGGCGCACTCAGCGCCCTGCACCCTGCTGGGATTCAACGTAGGCGGGGTTTCCAACCTCGCTCACCGCGCCTAAGCGAGGTTGGAAACCTCGCCTACTTTCATCGGGAACTTCCACATCGGCGGCTATCAGGTCTGCGCGAAATGGCTCAAAGACCGCAAAGGCCGGGAACTCACGAAGGACGACCTCACCCATTGCCAAAAGATCGTCGTCGCCCTCGCCGAAACCATCCGGCTGATGGCGGAGATCGACGCCGTCATCGAGCAACACGGCGGCTGGTCGGAGGCCTTCGCCACCAGCGAAACCAGCCGAAGATAGACGAGCACCTGAGGCATCCGCTGCCAGACTCCAAATCAATGCGGTGACGGTTTCCCCGCGCCTCAGAACTTCCCCGAACGCATCACGCGCACGTCGGACTCGAAGGCAATCATCCCGTATCGGGGAAACAGTTCACCTTCCAGGCGCGTGAGCAAAGCTTGTGCGGCGGCGGGTTGGAGCACGACTTCGATTTGCACGTTGGCGAACTCTTTCATCTCGCCGGTGCGCTCGCCGCCGGCACCCGCGCCCTCGACGGTGAAGTGCGTCCAGCCATGCGCGCCGACTTCGCGGAGCAGCTTCTTCACCGGCTCGAGCGCGTAGGCTTCGCAGACGATGGTCACGAGTTTCATCGGGTGGGTAGTCATGGCTTTACCGGTAGAGGACGCGGGCAATCTCGAGGTAGATGGGGATGCCGAGGGTGATGTTGAAGGGGAAGGTGATGGCGAGCGACGAGGTGAGGTAGAGCGTGGGGTTGGCTTCGGGCAGCGACATGCGGATGGCGGCGGGCGCGGCGATGTAGGAGGCGCTCGATGAGAGCACGCCGAGCAAGGTCGCGCCACCGAGTTCGAGGCCGGTGAGTTTTCCGAGGAGCACGCCAAGCGCTCCATTGACGATCGGGACGAGGATGCCGAAGCCGAGCAGGAAAGGGCCGACTTTCCGCAGGTCGCCAACGCGCCGTCCGGCGACTACGCCCATTTCGAGGAGAAAGAGCGCGAGCACGCCTTGGAATGGCGTGACGAAGAACGGCTCGACCTTTTTCATCCCCGGCTCGCCGCAGAGAAATCCGACGACCAGCGCGCCGACGAGCAGGAAGATGCTGCGGCCTAACAGCGCCTCATGCACAGCGGTGCGCAGCGAGGCGTTCGATGATTCGCCGGTCTTCTTCAGGGCCATTTTTCCAAGCACCACGCCGACGAGGATGGCGGGAGCTTCCATGACGGCGAGGAACGCGGTGGCGTAGTTCTCGAAGGGTTGGTCGATGGCTTTGAGATAGTTTGTCGCGGCGATGAAAGTAACCGCGCTGACCGAGCCGTAGTGCGCGGCGATCGCGGCGGCATCGACGCCGGGCAGCTTCCCGCCGAAGCGCAGCAGTGGGTAAGTCCATAGCGGGATGAGCGCGCCGAGCACCATCGCCGCGAGCGCGGGGAACCAGACCTTCGCGAGGCCAGCCTCCGCGATGGCCACACCGCCTTTGAAGCCGATCGCGATCAGCAGGTAGATGGTGAGCCCGACGTAGAGCGGCTCGGGAAATTTCAGGTCGCTCCTGGTCAGCGCGGCGATGAGGCCGAGCACGAAGAAGAGGACGGCGGGCGAGAGCAGGTTGGCCCCGATCGCGTCGAACATTTCCACCGTTAGATTACACCCTTGAGCAACGTCGCAATGTTCGCACCCTGGAGCTGCTGGCTCTGCTCGGTGATCTGCGCGGTGTATTTTTGCGCGAGCGTTTTCCCTTCGGCGAGGAGCGGCGGGTATTTGGTTTTGAGCGTGTCCATGCTCAGGCTGCGGCCGCTGTCGTAGTAAAGTTTGGCCAGTTGGCCGAGCGCGTAGGTGGCGCCGAAGGACATGGTGATGCCGCCGACAGCGTCGCCGATCTTGCCACCCATTTTGCCAGCGACGGTTTTGCCAAGTCCCTTGGTGAGTCGGCGCGCGAAGCCTTCGAAGACTTGCGAGGCGAGGCCGATGCCGACGGTGGCCATGAATTCGACGATGGATTTGCGGTCGAGTTCGACACCGCGCTGGCTGCCGATGCGATAGACCATCTTGGTCTGCATGGGCACGATGGCGAGCGTGGCCAGGGTCTGCGGGAGCAGTTCCAGCGCGCCGCCGACGATGGCATAGCGCAGGATCATGGCATCGGTTTCCTCGGACTGCGCGGGCGTGGGTGAGGCCACGGGAATGGTGGCGAGCGCGGTGGCCTCGGCCTCCAAAGGCTGTGTGCTGGCGGCGGGCAGGGCGAGCGCGGTGCGGAGTTGATCGAGGAATTGCTGCTCGGCGGCGTTGCACACTTCGTCCGCATCGCACACGCACACGGCCATCTCGTAGGCGAGCTGGCGGGAGCCGGGCGTGAGCAGCCGCGCGGCGACTGCGGCGACGTTGGGCTTGTTCAGCAGCACTTCCTGATACAGCGCGGTAACGTCCACTTCCCCGCCGGCGAGCGAGTCGGTGATCTTCTTGAGCTGCTGGCGCTCGCGCTCATGTTTGTCGCCATC
The DNA here is from genome assembly GCA_031409335.1 of Chthoniobacteraceae bacterium. Lineage (GTDB taxonomy): Bacteria > Verrucomicrobiota > Verrucomicrobiia > Chthoniobacterales > Chthoniobacteraceae > JANLQB01. Next base: position 44,561 of record JANNWY010000279.1, read on the forward strand.
GGCAAAGGACGCGATGAGGCAAAGGGTGAGGATGGCTTCGGTTTCGGAGGTGGTCAGTGCAGGCATGTGGATGGAATTCGCGTGGGTTTGGATGATGGAAAGAAGCCATCATTCGTCGCTCGCAAGCAAGAGCACAACCGTCCGCTCACCGTCTGGAGATGCAAACGCACCGCGCCGTCGGTAGCTTTTAGTCCGTGCATGTGTGCAGACTTCCCAACGGAATGGGAAGGGGGCATGAGAATGTTTTCCGCACGCGCACACACTCGCGGGAAGGTGTGGCGCTTCGCGCGCGCGTGGATTCATGCGGAGGGCCGCATGAGCCACTTGCTGCCTAAGCCAGCACCTTGCGGTGAATCCAAACGCTGTTCACCAGCCCGAGGCCGAACATCACCATCACGATGAACGTGCCGCCGTAGCTCACGAGCGGGAGCGGGAGGCCGGTGATGGGCATGAGCGCGATCGTCATTCCGATGTTTTGATAGACGTGGAAAAATACCTGCCCGCAAAAACCGGCGGTGATGAGCAGACCGATTTCGTCGGAGGACTGGTACGCGGTGAAAAGCATGCTCAACAGCAGGACGGCAAATGTTCCCAGCAAAATGACGCCGCCGATGAATCCCCACTGCTCGCCGATCGCGGAAAAGATGTAGTCGGTGTGAACCGTGGTGCCGGGGAGGAAGCCTTGTTCGACGAGCGTGTTCTCGGCCTTGAAACCTTTGCCATTCAGCCCGCCGGAGCCGATGGCGATGAGGGATTGATTGATCGCCCAGCCCGCGCCGCGCGGATCGATGCCGGGATCGATGAAGGTGACGATGCGCTGCCGCTGATAGGGTTTGAGCACAAAATTGATCGCGACTGGCACGGCGCACAGTCCGATAAGGACGATGACGATGAGATAACGCTTGGGAATTCCACCGAGGAAAAGCATGACCATGATGGTCGGCACCCACACGAGCGTCATGCCGAAGTCGGGCTGTTTCAGGATCAGCGCCATCGGCCCGCCGACGATCGCGCCGACGATGCACAGCTTCAGGAAAGGATGGATGCGGCGGAACTGGCTGAGGAAAAGCGAGACGACCATCACGCCCGCGATGACGCAGAGCTGAGATGGCTGAATCGTGCCAATGCCGGGAAGCGCGAGCCAGCATTTCGCGCCGCCGTGTTCCTGGCCGAGACTCGTGTAGGTGAGCATCAGCAGTCCGATGCTGACGAGGTAGAATGGGAGCGCGGCCCACTTGATCCACCGATAATCGAGCACGCTGCACACGATGAAAATCGCGAGGCCGATTCCCACCCACACCACCTGCCGCTGCCAGTAATCCACCGGTCGAAAGAACGTGGCGCTGTACACCGCAAACACCCCGAACACCGCGAGCGCGAGCATCGTCGCAACGAGCACCCAGTTCATCCCGAGGAGTTTTCTGATCAGTGGAGTCATCGCTTGGTCCGTGCCGTCCTCATGCAAACTTCGGAACCGCCGACAGCAACCGCTTCGTGTATTCGTGCTGCGGATTTTCGTAAATGGCCTCGGCGGTCGCGCTCTCGACGATCTTTCCGCGATACATCACGAGCACGTGATCGCTCACGTGCTCCACGACGGCGAGATCGTGGGCGATGAAGAGATAGGTGAGGTTGAGTTCTTCCTGGAGATCCTGGAGAAGATTCACGATTTGCGCCTGGACGCTCACGTCGAGCGCGCTGACGGGTTCGTCGCAGACGATAAACGTGGGCTTCACCGCGAGCGCGCGGGCGATGCCGATGCGCTGGCGCTGGCCGCCGCTGAACTCGTGCGGATAGCGGTGCCGCATTTCCGGCTTGAGGCCGACTTGATTCAGCAGCTCGACGACGCGCGCTTCGCGATCCGCGCGCGACATTTTCGGGAAGTGAATCTCGATCGCTTCACCGACGATTTGGAAAATCGTGTGGCGCGGATTCAGCGAACCGAATGGGTCCTGAAAAATCATCTGCATCTCGCGGCGCAGCGGGCGGAACTCGGATTCACTCAGCGGCAAAATGCTGCGGCCATTGAAGCGCACCTCGCCGCCAGTCGCGGGCGCGAGTTTCAAAATGGTGCGCCCGATGGTGGTCTTGCCGCTCCCGCTTTCCCCGACGAGTCCGACGGTCGTGCCTTCGGTGATCGTGAAGCTCACATCATCGACTGCTTTCACATCGTCGGTGTGGCGGCGGAGGATGCCGGTGCGGACGGGGAACCAGGTGCGGAGATTGCGGACTTCGAGCAAAGACATTCGGATTGGGTCGGTGGTTTTTCTGTCGCGATCAGGGTTTTTGCAACCGGCCGGAAATGGCGCGCGCGACGTTTTCGAGGTCGGTGTTCAGGAGCGCCTTCCACTGCTCGCCGTCGCGCTCGACGGTGGTGATCGCGATCTTCGTCGCGACCCCGTCGCCGAGCGTGCGGCTGAGGCGATAGACGATATGCACCTGGTTTTCACCCTCTTTCACGCTGCCGAGAATCTGAACTTCCATGCCGCTCATCGCGTTCTTGAAATCGGGTGTGGCGCCGGAAATGCCCTGCATTACGATTTCGAAAAAAGCCGATGGAGACATGCTGGAGAGCTGATCCGCGGTCTTCCCGGCGAAGACGATTCGCATCATTTCCTCGGCCGCCGGATTGTTCTTCGCGGCGGACCCGGCGATCGCGACCGGGATGAACAGCGACTGCATCTGCGAGAGCGCTTTTGGATGCGTGTAGCGCGCGACGAGTTCCCAGTTGAGCTGGCGCATCGCCTCGATCTGGCGCTTGGCGACGACCTCCGGCGTGGCCTCCTCGGCGGCGCGCACCGCGACGGTGGTGAATGCGATGGCGATGAGGCAAAGCAGCGTTTTCATGCAGCGGAAGAATCGGAATGGAGGAAGGAAGTGAGCGGGCTGGTCGGCACGGCGATTTGCCCCGGCGTGCTCAGGCCGATGAGATGCGCCTCGCGCCCCGCCTCGACCGCGAGGCGAAACGCGCGCGCCATCCGCAAGGGATCGGACGCGATGGCGATGGCCGTATTCACGAGCACCGCAGCCGCGCCCATTTCGAGCGCCTCGGCGGCCTGGCTCGGCGCGCCGAGGCCCGCATCCACGACGACCGGGACGCTGCACTGCTCGAGGATGATCTCGATCATCGCGCGTGTTTCGACGCCGCGATTGCTGCCGATCGGCGAGCCGAGCGGCATCACCGTCGCCGCGCCCGCGTCTTCGAGACGACGCGCGAGCACCGGATCGGCATTGATGTATGGCAGCACCGTAAAACCTTCCTTCACGAGAATCTCGGTGGCCTTCAGCGTCTCGATCGGGTCGGGCAGCAGGTAGCGCGGATCGGGATGAATTTCGAGTTTCACCCAATCTGAAATTCCCGCCGCCCGCGCGAGCCGCGCGAGCCGCACGGCTTCCTCCGCATTCATCGCGCCGCTGGTATTCGGCAGCAGCAGATATTTTTTCGGGTCGATGAAATCGAGGATGTTCGCAAACGGATCGCGTTTCCCCGAAAGGTCCGCGCGCCGCAGCGCCACGGTCACGATTTCCGTGCCGCTGGCTCCGAGCGCGGCGGCCATCCCGGCGTTCGACTAAAATTTTCCCGTGCCCAGCAGCAGTCGCGAATGGAATTCGCGACCGGCGATGATGAGTGGGTCGGCTGGAGACATGGGTGGCGACCGTAACAGATCGACTTCGCATTTCCACACCGCAGATGCGTCCGCGAGACTTGCGATTTTTTTGCGGACTCCTACGGTTCACGCGTGCGTGAATTTGGTTCCTCGTCACTCAGCCTCGCCGGCTCATTGCTGGTCGCGCACCCGAGTCTTCTGGACTCGAATTTCTGCAAGTCGGTCATTTTTCTCTCCACGAATGACGGCGAGGAAGGCTCCTTCGGCCTCGTGCTAAACCGGCCCGCCGGCCGCACGGTTGCGGATCTTTTGCCCGATGCGGACCTCGACAAACTTGGGTCGGTGCCAGTGTTCATTGGCGGCCCCGTGGCGGTCGATCAGCTCACCTTCGCAGCGTTCCGCTGGGATGCGGATGCGCGGAAATTGCAGTGCCAGCATCACCTCCCGCTGGAAGAGGCGCAGTCGGCGATCGCTTCGCGCAAATGCATCGTGCGCGCCTTCATCGGGTATGCGGGCTGGAGCAAGGGACAGCTCGAAGCGGAACTCGCGCATACGGCGTGGATGGTGACGCAGCCCGACCGCGAAACCCTACGAGCCAGCCGGGCTGCAACGATCTGGCGGGAAATGCTGAGCGGGTTCGGACCGTGGTTCCGGCTCGTGGCGGAAGCGCCGGAGGATCCTTCGCGCAACTAACGCGCGTATTCTTTCAACACCCTCAAAATATGATCATCGGAATCCCAAAGGAAGTTAAGCAGCAGGAAAACCGTGTCGGGCTTTTGCCGTCCGCCGCCTATCAGCTCATCAAACGCAGTCACCGTGTGCTCGTCACAGCCGGCGCGGGTGTCGGCTCGGGCTATCCGGATGCGGAATACCAAGCCGCCGGAGCCGAGGTGCTCGCGGAGAACGCCGAGGTTTACGCGCAGGCGGACCTGATCGTAAAAGTGAAGGAACCGCTGCCCGCGGAGTTCGCACTGCTGCGGCCCGGGCAAATCCTTTTCACCTATCTGCACCTTGCCGCGAGCAAGCCGCTCACCGAAGCGCTGCTTGCCTCGCGCGTCACCGGCATCGCCTACGAGACGGTGGAAGTAAATCGCCGCCTGCCGCTGCTCGAGCCGATGAGCGAAGTCGCGGGCCGCATGTCGATCGTCGTCGGCGCGCACTATCTCGCGAAACATTTTGGTGGAAAAGGCGTGCTGCTTGGCGGCGTCCCCGGCGTGCTGCCGGGGCGCGTGGTGGTGATCGGCGGCGGCACCGCGGGCGTGAATGCCGCGCGCATGGCCACCGGCCTTGGCGCGGATGTGACCATCCTCGAAGTCGATGTCGAGCGGATGCGTTTCCTCGACATCACGATGCACACCGCGCACACGCTTTACTCCAGCCACGCGCATCTCACCGAGCTGCTGCCCACCGTCGATCTACTCATCGGCGCGGTGCTCGTGCCCGGAGCGAAAGCGCCGAAGCTCATCACGCGCGAAATGCTAAAGGCGATGAAGCCCGGCAGCGTGCTCGTCGATATCGCGATCGACCAGGGCGGCTGCATCGAAACCTCGCGCCCGACGACCCATCACGACCCGATTTTCGTGGAGGAAGAAGTGACCCACTACTGCGTGGCAAACATGCCCGCCGCATACTCGCGCACCGCCACGCAGGCGCTCACGAACGTCACGTATCGCTATATCGAAATCCTCGCCGACCACGGCATTCCCGGCGCATTCCAGCGCGATCCGCATCTGCTCGGCGGCCTGAATCTGATGGATGGAAAGATCACCTGCCGCGCCGTCGCCGAGGCCCACGGCTTCGACTACGTCGATCCCGAAGACGCCATCGCCGAGGTGTGAGGGCGCTTCTTCAAGACCGCCCGCCCCTACGCCGCGTGCTTGAGCCGGTGCATCAATTGAAAAAACCGGATCGTGTCGCGCAGCGGGTGAATCTTGCTGACTTCATCGCCATACACCGTGCTCACCGGCACCGTCGCGATCGAGCCGCCGCGCCGCGCCGCGATCACCAGCATCTCGGTTTCAAAATCGTATTTGCTACTCTCCGTCTCGCAGAGCGCCGCGGCGTGGGTCGCGTTGGCGGCTTCGAGAAAGGCGGGAATTTCCTCCGGCAAATGCTGGCCGTCGCCATCGAGGACGAGCACGTATTCCACCGATGCGCGTCCGCTCAGCTCCTGTCGCCACGATGCGCTTTCTGCCTGATTTGCTGCTGACACCCTCGCCGCCGCCCGCTACAGACACGATGTATGTCGGCCCCGGAAACCAGATTTGCCGTCCTGCTTTTCACCGACATCGTCGGCTCGACGGAATTGAAAGCGCGGCACGGCGTCCCGGCCTACAGCGAAGCGCTGCGTGCGCACAACGGCCACTTCGAGCGTATCGCCCGCGAGCGCCATCTCCGCATCCTCAGCAACGCGGGCGACAGCTACTTTGCCGAGGCGGGCAGCGTTACGGAAGCGGTGTGCCTGGCGCTGCTCTTTCAGGAGGCGATGCGCGCCGGGCCGTGGGGTGAAGTGCCGCTCACCACGCGCGTCGGCATCCACGCCGGGGAAATCACTGCGCTCGATGCCGAGGGCGGCAGCGGCATCGTCGCGCCCGCTGCGGATCTCGCGGCGCGCGTGATGAGCCTCGCGATGGGTGGACAGATCCTGCTCACGCGATTCCCTTTCGATGAAGCGCGCCACTTCATCCGCGAGCATCCGCCCGTCGCGGGGAAGCCGATGCCGCCGCTTTGCTGGCTCGCGCACGGCCCGTACCTGCTCAAAGGCCGCGACGAACCGATGGACATTTTCGAAGTCGGCGCGAAAGGACTCGCCCCGCTCACCGCGCCGCCCGATGGAGAGAAAGCCAAGCGCGCCATCCGTCCCGGCGAGGAGGAAACGCTCGGATGGCGTCCCGCCGTCGGACTGGAAATTCCGGGCCGCACCGGCTGGCAACTCACCGAAAAACTCGGCGCGGGCGGCTTCGGCGAAGTGTGGACGAGCGAACACGCCAAGCTCCACCAGCGCCGCGCGTTCAAGTTCTGCTTCGACGACGAACGCCTGCGCGCCCTCAAACGCGAAGTCACCCTCGTGCGCCTGCTTCGCAGCGCCCTCGGCGAGCGCGACGACATCGTCCACATCCACGAACTCAAGCTCGACGCGCCGCCCTTCTATCTCGAAAGCGACCTCGCCCCGCACGGCAACCTCCTCCAGTGGGCCAAAAGCCAGGGTGGCCTCGACAAAATCCCGCTCACACAACGCATCGCGCTCGTCGCCCACACCGCCACCGCGCTCGCCGCCGCGCACAGCATCGGCGTGCTGCACAAGGACATCAAACCGACGAACATTCTCATCTTCGACGGCCCCGGCGGCGAAGCGCGCCCGCGCCTCGTCGATTTCGGCATCGGCACCCTCGCCGATCCCGCGGTGCTCGGAGAGTTCGGAGTCACTACCGCCGGCTTCACCTGCACGGGGATCGAGCGCAGTACCGGCGTGCCCACTTACAGCCCGCCCGAGTATCTCGCGGGTAAGCCCTACACGGTGCAGGGCGACATCTACGGCCTCGGCGTGATGCTCTACCAATTGGTGATCGCCGATGCCGGGCGTCCGCTCGCGCCCGGCTGGGAGCGCGACATCCCCTACGCACTCCTGCGCGAAGACATCGCCGCCTGCGTGGACGGCGACCCCGCCCGCCGCCTGCCCAGCATCGCCGACCTCGCCACCCGCCTGCGCTCGCTCGACGCCCGCCGGGCCGAACAGGAGGCGCGGCTGGCGGATGAATCGAACCGCCTCGGCTTCGCCATCTCCGGCGTGATCTTGATGCTCGTTTTCATTCTTGGTGGCATCGCGCTCACATTGCGTAAAGCCATTGCCCTACCCGATGGCGACATCGCGCAGGTCATCGTCATCAATACGTTTTCCCTGCCCGACCTCATGGTCGCGTTCATCTTCGTTCCCTTGTTGTTGAGCGTGTGTTATCGCTACTTCCGGGTGACGAGGCGAAACACGGACCTGATCTTGGCCTTGCTGCTCCTGCAGTTCCTCGTGTGGTGCATGTTACTTCTGACACAGGACAATATCGTGCCGGAAGGTATCGCGGCGAAAAAGATCGCAGGAGCCGCGGAAGCCACCCTCTTCACATGTCGGCTGATGTACACCCTCGGTCTTTCGATTCTGCCGGCTATGACGCATTTCGCCCTCCGCTACACCGGAAGCCGCCGGTTCGTCGGCTGGCGGGCTTTGCAGCTCTACGCTGGGGCTTTGGTCCTGAGCCCAATGTGCTGGACCGATTCCCTTGTCCACGTTCGCACGGAGCATGTCCCTGCGACCAGCAGTTGGCTATACGCGGTTCCCTTTCCACCAGACGTCGGCGTGTTGGTTTTCCCCTATGCCGCCGTGTGGCTCGGGGTGAATGCCTATGTGCAATGGCTGCTCTGGCCGCACCGGCGTATCCAGGAGGGCGAGGATCCGACGCGCACGCGGATCAACATGGTTTGGGTCGGCATTGCTTCTTGGGGGCTTGCTGGCGTGGTCGAGATGTTCCTCGTTCACATTGGCTACGCTGGCGTCTCTCCGAACACTGTGTTCCTAGGCGCGGCGATGGTCGCGATGGCGGTGGGTTTGGCCAGAGAATCCAGTCAACCTAGGCGAGCGCGCCCATAAAACTAACCGGCTTCAAACGATGACCGACACCGATCACGGAGCGGATGCGCGCGGTGCGGCGCGCGGGCGCGGGGCAGGACACGCCTTACCTCCGCATCCTCCGCCGCTTCGTGCCGGAGTAGGGGAAAAATGTCGTCCGCCGGCAATTGCCGCACTGCTGAAATGCTGGCAGGGTGTCGGCATGAGTATTACCGCGACCGTCAAGAACGGCGTCATCGAACTGCCGACTGGACTCGATCTGCCAGACGGGACCGAGGTGACGATTGAAATGAAAGAGCCCATTGGCAGCGGGAAAACTTCCAGACAGAGTTTTGCCGAGCGCTACTCAGAGTTCATCGGCTGCATCCATTCCGGCGTGGGTGACCTAGCGGACAATCACGACCATTATCTCTACGGCGCGCCGAAGCGGAAGCCGTGAAGCGAGTCTTCGCGGATGCGTGGTTTTACATCGCGCTGCTCGACGCGGACGATCAAGGCCACGGGCGCGCGGCGGCTTGGTCGCGCGACTTCGAGGGGAAGATCATCACCACGCGCTGGGTGCTGGTGGAAGCGGCCAACAGCCTGGCTGCGCCGGCCTTGCGCAAAGCCATGGCGGCCTTTTTGGCGCGGATCGAGAGCGATTCGGATGTCCGCATCGCCAGCGACAGCGATGGCCTTTTCCCTCGCGGACTGGCGCTCTACGCAGCGCGCCCGGACAAGGAATGGTCGCTCACCGATTGCATTTCCTTTGTCGCGATGGCGGATGAAGGACTGACCGAGGCGCTGACGGACGATCATCATTTCGAGCAGGCGGGCTTCACGGCGCTGTTGATGTCGTAGCTTCCTCATCCTCCTCCGCCGCTTCGTGCCGGAGTAGTGCGAAGACTTCACGGTCGAAGCGATTGAAAATCGTCGTTTCCGAGGCGTTCGCCCACAATGGCGTCCTTGAGCGCGGCGAGCGGCGAACGCGCGCCAAACATTTGGACGATGGCGTTCGTGTCGAGGACGACCGTCATGCGGCGATCCGTGCGCGGATCGCGGCCCGCGCCTCGCGGATGATCTCCGGCAGGCGCTCCAGCCGTCCCTGCTCGCGCAGCGTGTCGAAGTCCGCATCCACTTGGCTGACGAGTTCCTCCAACTCCAATTGCAGCGCGACGCGGTGCAGGACGGCGAGCGATTCACCGTCGAGCTGGTCAATCCTGGCGTGGAGCGCCGGACGCAATTCCGCGGGGTCGAGCGAGGCCGGCATGGAGCGCAGTTAGCACGCCCTCACACAGCCGCCAACCCGATTTCCTCCGCTACATGGCGCAGATGCGGCTGAACCGCGACGGCGAACCGGAAGACGCTCAAGCCGGACGACTGGCTCGCGCTGCGCGAGCGGATGCGCGCGGTGCGGCGCGCGGGCGCGGGGCACCGCGCGCCTTACCTCCGCATCCTCCGCCGCTTCGTGCCAGAGTAGGTGGGCGTGGCGGCGGAACTCCGGGGAGCGCGCGGTGCCCCGCGCCCGCGCGCCGCACCCCGCGCCTCCGCTCGCGCAGCCCGAGCCCGTAGTCCGGCTT
>JANNWY010000280.1:0-21823 GCA_031409335.1 Chthoniobacteraceae bacterium
CCGCTGAGTTCCTTCGTGAGCAGATCCTTCAGCCCGTGCTCGGACTTGAAGCGCTGGCCGTTAAGCGTGAGCGTCAGCCCGCGATTGAGGAACGCATATTTCCACAGCATGTCCTCGATGAACTCGGTGCGGAATTTGAAGTCCTTGCCGAAGAGCGCCTCGTCCGGCGTGAACTCGACGAGCGTGCCGTTGCGCTCCTCGGTCTTCGTCACGCGCGACTGGTTCTTGAGCTTCCCCTTTTCAAAATCAACGACCTTGCTCTCGCCCTCGCGGATGGCCTGCGCGCGGTAGTTCAGCGAGAGCGCGTTCACCGCCTTCTGCCCGACGCCATTGAGCCCCACGGCCTTTTGGAAAGTCTCGCTGTCGTACTTCGCGCCCGTGTTGATGATCGAAACGCAATCCACGAGTTTCCCCAGAGGAATCCCGCGCCCGTAGTCGCGCACCTTCACGCTGCGATCCGTGATCTCCACCTCGATTCGCTTCCCCTGGCCCATCATGAATTCGTCGATGGAGTTATCGACCGTCTCCTTGAGCAACACGTAGATGCCGTCCTCGGCGTGCGCGCCGTTACCGAGCCGGCCAATATACATGCCGGGTCGGAGGCGGATGTGCTCGAGTGAGCTGAGGGTCTTGATGCTGGCTTCAGTGTAGTTGGATGCCATGGATTTGTGGGGCGGAAAAAGAGGGAAGCCGAGGCGCGCTGACAAGCGCAATCCCCCACTACACACGCGCGCCGCATCCCCAATGCACTCGCGGTCGAAATGGACCAGCCCCTATCGGTGCATGCGCACGGACGCGGGCCAATCGTTCACTGCGCCGAAGGCCAAATCCTCTGAGAGTGGCGCTGCGCGCGCGGTCTTGCCATGGCGCTACGGAGCGACGCCATCCACCACCTCGCTATTCGATCGTTGCAATCTTCTCTGTCCAGACGGCCTCCGAAAACTGCTTCCGCATGGACCTGGATTTCACGCCACCCGTTCCCGAGTCGATGCCAATCGGTGTCCGTGCAGCCATGACTGAAAAGCAGCCGATGTTTTCGATCGCACTTGATCGAACGTTCAAGCCGCTTTCAACTCTCGGTCCGCAACTTCCCATTTCATCCATGCAAGATTTCACGGCAGGCGCACTCTCGACCACACCCGCGCGCACACCCACTTGTGGCGATGCCGCATTTGACAAACGCATCAAGGAACTCGTTCGCGACTACGGCTGCGACGTGCCGCCGGAACTCGTCGAGGGCATCATGATCACCGCGTTGAAATTCGCGCGCGACAAGATCGGCGTGGCTGACATGAAGCTGGCGAATCGCTCGCTCAACGAGCTGCGCTACGCGGCCCGCACGTTTGCTCCTTTCCGGCATATGCGGAAGGTGTGCGTCTTTGGCAGCGCCCGCACCGCGCCCGATGCCGGCGAGTTCATCGCCGCGGAGGAGTTCACGCGAAAGATGCGCGAGCACGAGTATATGACGATCACAGGCGGCGGCGACGGCATCATGGGAGCCGCGCAGCGCGGGGCCGGGCGGGATTTTTCATTCGGGCTGAACATCCGGCTCCCGTTCGAGCAGCGCGCCAACGAGACCATCCATGGCGACGACAAGCTGATTAACTTCAATTATTTTTTCACGCGAAAGCTCAACTTCGTGAAGGAGTCCCACGCGATCGTGCTTTTTCCCGGCGGCTTCGGCACGATGGATGAAGGCTTTGAGGTGCTCACGCTGATGCAGACGGGCAAGGCGCGCATCTTCCCGCTCGTGCTGGTGGATAAGCCGGGCGGCACCTACTGGCACACCCTCTTCAAATTCATCACCGACTATCTGCTGAAGCTCGGGCTCATCTCGAAGGATGATCTGAGCCTCTTTTACGGCGCCGCCGATGTGGACGATGCGGTTGCGCACATCCTGCAGTTTTACAAAATCTACCGCTCCTACCGCTGGGTCGGGAGTCGCATGGTAGTGCGCCTCCAGCATCGTATTTCGGAAGCCTCGGTGAAAAAGTTGAACGCGGAGTTTGCCGATGTCATTGCGAATGGTGCGATCGTCCAGACCATGGCATTGCCCGAGGAGGCAAACGAACCGGAGATCGCCAGCCTGCCGCGCCTTGTCTTTAGTCCGCATCGGCGGAATTTCGGACGCATCCGGTGCTTGCTCGACGGAATCAACCTCGCCGAACCAGCGTGACGAGCGAGGCGTGTCGGACAAACGCTTACATTAAAATCGGCGGACGGGCTCTTCCCAACGCGCAAATTATCGGCGACAAACTCATCGCTTGATAACAAATCTCCATCGGCACTCGAACTGTCATGTTCGCCACAGCGGCGGGTTTCCCGCTGGAGTGTATCCCGCGGTGATGGTCCCGAGATCTCTGGTGGAGCCTCGATAACACTTTCCTCCCCGACGAAGGCCCGCTTCGACGTCCGGTCGAAGCGGGCTTTCCTTTTTTATCAGGCGCGCGCATTTTTTCGCGTCATATTCACGCGCTCACGCCCATGTTTTACCGTCTTCATGCAGCGGCCGTCGCCACCGCTCTCGCGCTCATCACGACCGCGAGGGCCGAGTTCACCGTCACCTCCACGAACTACGTCATCGTCGGTCCCTCGGCCGAAGGCATGGCGCAGCGCCAGGCGCAACTCGAGTGGTCGGCGCGGATCTTTGAGACCCTGCTCGGCGTCCGGCCTCCGCGCGGTCGGGTGGTCGTTTCCGATGCGCCAGTCGGCAGTGTGGTGAGCATGAACGGTGACACTGCCGCGCTGATCAACACGATCCCGCTGACGCCGCAGCCCCCGGCGGCCGATGGTTCGCTGTGGAATCTTTCGTGGTTTGCCAATGAGAAGACTGGCAACGGTCGCGGGCCAAAATTCACCGCGATCACGCACGAAGCAGCTCATCTTCAGCTCGTCATGACGGTGAACTTTCACGCTAGTGATGAATTGAAGGCGGCGTTCAACGGCTACGGTTCTTTCCTGCCCGACTGGCTCGATGAAGCAGTCGCTGTATTCCATGAGTCCGACACGCTCAAGCGCGCGCGGCGGGAGCGTTACAATCCGGCCGCGCGGATTCCCCTGAAGAATTTTTTTGTGATGAGCCACCCCGGCACGCCGTCCGCCCCACAGATCCTCACCATCGATGCGAAAACTCCCGAGGAAGCGCGCAAAAAATTTACCGCCTTTAAGCAAAGCCAGCACGCTGCGCTGAAGCGGACAGTGGACTCGCTCAAGGCCGACGCCGCCTCCGTCGATCTCTATTACAGCCAGGCGCTCGCGGTCATCGAATACCTGATCGCCCGCGGTGGGCCGCCCTTTTTCCGCTATGTCGTGATCGAGCAGAATCATGGAAAATCCTTCGATGAAATCCTGCGCACCTGGCGCACCAAGTACCAGGAAATCTCCGCCCAGCGCGTCAGCGTCGAACGCGGCGCCGCGAAGTATAGCCAACCGCCACGGAAGATCGCGCCCGGCGATACCGCGGGCCCGCCGCCGCCGCGCGCAAACAAGATTGCCGGCGTCCTCGTGCGCCCGGGTGAAGTGGCGAATCAGATGCCGCCATCGCTCGAAGTCATGGACGCGGATTTCGTGAACTGGATCACGAAGAACTACCCGAAACATCGTCCGGCGCTGCCGCCTTTCCCGGGCAAGTGAACCGCGAAATCTTCGCGGTTCATCACGCCCGAACTGCACTCGTCAGGATTTCCCCACTTGCCCGCCGCGATGCTGTGTGTTCTCTAAACGCATCCATGAAAAAGCTCATCCTCCTCCTCGCCATCGCGGTGCCAGCATTCGCCCAAGTCACGCCGACAACGCCGGCAACTCCGGGGGAAGGCGCGCCTGGAACTCCGCCAGTTCCGGCCACCACCGCCAAGGCAAAACCACTCACGGCAGTTGACAAAAAATTTGTGAAGGACTCGCTCGAAGGGATGTATTTCGTGATGGACCTCGTCGGAAAAGCGAAGACCGGCGCGAAGATGGAAGTCACCAAGACGGAATCGAACGCGCTCAAGGCGAGCCTCGACAAAGTGTGGGCGGAAGTGGCCGGTTTCGCGAGCAATCACGAAGAGAAGATTCCGGCGGAACTGACCGGTGGCGACAAGGGCAAGTCGGAACGGCTGGGAAAAGCCGGGGATAAGTTCGACAAGGAATTTTTCAAAATCGTCAACCGTGAGGTCGATCGGCTGGCGAAAACTTTCGGGAGCGCCGCCAAATCCGCGCAGGATCCCGCGGTGAAAAAAATCGCGGGAGACTGGGAGCCGACGCTGAAGGGGCACTCCGCAAAATTGGACGCCGCGGAGAAGGAAGCCGCGAAGACCAAGTAACCATGCGGGTTCCCGGTCCATCCGGGCATCCGCCATGCAGGCATTTTCGATGAGCGCATTTGCCACGCGCTCCGCACCGAGTAGTCTTTAACGCATCCAAAACAATGGACGCAGAATCCTTCGAACTTACTCCAGACGAATCCTTGCCCGGCCTTCTCGAAAGGCTCGACCAAACCATCGCCGCGCTGCCGCCGGGCGACATGGTGCGTGAAGAATTGCTCTCGCTGCGCGGCGATGTCGCCGAGCAGGAGGACATCCTGATCGAAGCGCGCGAAGCGCTCGAGAAATACGAAGCGATCGTGAAAAAGCTCAGCTCGCCCGCAAATCGAATCGGCACTTTTCTCGGCGCGCATCAGCGGGATACCGCGCAAATCGTCGTGGGCGGGGCGGATTATTTTTGCAACCTCGACCCGCGCGTGGACCTCATGCATTTGCGCCGCGGCACGCGCGTCCTAGTCAATGAAGCGTATGTAATCGTCGGCGATCTCGGTTACGACAAGACGGGGCCGGTGGTGAAAGTGACCGAGGTGCTCGGGCCGGATCGCCTGCGCGTCGGCAGCGAGCACGGACAGCAGTCGATCGTGATCCAGCGCGGGGATTCCATCGCCAAGGAAAAGCTGAAAGTCGGCGATGAAGTGCGCGTGGATGCCAACTACAAAGTGGGCATCGAAGCGCTCGCGAAGCCGCACAGCGACGAGTATTTTCTCGACTCCGTGCCGGAGTTGCCGTGGGAAAAAGTGGGCGGCCAGCAGGAGGCGCTCGCGGCGATTCGCGATGCGATCGAGCTGCCGCTGCTGCACCCGGATTTGTTCGCGCGCTTCCAGCACGAGACGCCAAAGGGCTTCCTGCTCTACGGCCCGCCCGGCTGTGGAAAAACGCTGATCGGAAAAGCGACCGCGTACAATCTGACGCAGCAGCTCAAGCGCGAATCCGGTGAGGAGATGCGCGAGTATTTCATGCACATCAAGGGACCGGAAATCCTGAACATGTGGGTGGGCGAAAGCGAACGCATGGTCCGCGAAATCTTCGCGACCGCGCGGGAGAAACGCCGCGAAGGTTATCTGCCGTTTCTCTTCATCGACGAGGCGGAGAGCATCCTCGGCACGCGCCGCGCGGGCCGCTGGTCGTCGATCCTCAGCACGCTCGTGCCGATGTTTTGCACGGAGATGGATGGCATCGAATCGCTGAACGAAGTCGTGATCATCCTCGCGAGCAATCGCGCCGATTTGATCGACCCGGCCATCCTGCGTCCCGGACGCATCGACCGGAAGATCAAGGTCAACCGCCCGACGCGGGACGGAGCCAGCGAAATTTTCAGAATCTACCTCACTCCCGATCTGCCGTACGATCCCGCGCTCATCCGCGAGACCGGCAGCGTGGAAGCGGCCATCGCGTCGGTCGTCGAAAAAATGACCGAGCTCGTCTTCGGAAAACGCGAGGAAAATAAATTCCTCAGCATCACGCTGCGCAGCGGAAAAAAAGACACGCTCTACCGCGGCGACCTCATCAGCGGTGCGATCATCGCAAGCATCGTCTCGCGCGCGAAAGGGCTCGCCATCAAACGAGCGATCTCGACCGGCGATGAAGAGGGAATCAGCGAAGCCGATCTGCGGCTCGGCTTCGAGGCGGAGTACGGCGCAAACGATATTTTCCCGCCGAGCGACATCACGGAAGACTGGCTGCACCTCATCGACTACGACGCGGAAAACGTGGTGAAAGTCTCCCCAATCCGGCCGGGCGACGCGGCGAAGGAACGGCGGACTGGCGGCGTGATCTGAGCCCGTGTCGAAAAGGCGGGGTTCGCTGAAATGTTCCCGCCGGGAATTGAACTCGGATAACCGGTTTAGGAAACCAGTGCTCTATCCATTTGAGCTACGGGAACGAAATCGCCGGAATTTTCAGCGGATTTCCCAAAGGTTCAAGGCCGAAAGATTTCCAAGGCTCTGCCCATTCCTTGCGCTTTCGCGGGCGGGCGGCGTATTTGCTGGGGATGACGATTTGTGAAAAACAAGACGCGCTCGTCGCGCGCTACTCGATCATCGAAGATGCGCAGGAGCGGCTGGCTGCGATCGTGGCGCGGGGGCGGAAATGGCCGGGCGTAGGCGATGCGGAGAAGACGGATGAGAATCGCGTAAAGGGATGCGTTTCGCAGGTGTGGCTGGTGGGCGGGGCGGATGGTGCGGTGTGCCGCTTTCGGATGAGCGCGGAGTCGCCGCTGGTGCAGGGTCTCGCGGCGTTGGTTTGCGAGCTTTACGACGGTGGGGCAGTGGATGAAGTCGCCGCAGTGGAGCCAGAGTTGATGGAGGCGCTGGGGCTCGACCGCCAAATTTCTCCGACGCGGCTCAATGGCCTCGCGCACATCCGCCGCACGATCCGCGAATTCGCCACCGCCCATTCCACATGAAGCGGATCGACGCGCACAATCATCTCCACGATGCGCGGCTGGCAGCGATCCTGCCGACGCTCGATCTAGGATGCGCCGTCGTGAATGGGACGAGCGAGAGCGACTGGCCCCGCGTCGCCGCGCTCGCGGCTGCGCATGATTGGGTGCTGCCGTCGTTCGGCCTGCATCCGTGGCATGTGGCAGCGCGGTCGGCGCGCTGGCTCGATGTTTTGCGCGAAAATCTGGCCGCGCATCCTGGCGCGGGGATCGGCGAGATCGGGCTCGATGGCTGGGTGAAGGATCACGACCTGGCGGATCAGCGCACCGTTTTCACCGCGCAACTCGCTCTCGCGGCGGAGCGCGATCTTCCGGTCACGATTCACTGCATCCAGGCCTGGGGTGCGCTGTGGGATGTGATTCGTGCAGGCCCGCTTCCGGCGCGGGGCTTCCTGCTGCACGCATACGGCGGCTCGCTGGAAATGATGCGCGGTTTTGCGGAGCACGGAGCCTATTTTTCCTTTTCGCCCTATTTCCTGGATGAGCGAAAAGCGGCGCAGCGAGCCGTCTTCGCCGCGATCCCCGAGGATTGGCTGTTGGTGGAAACGGACGCGCCGGATTTGCGTCCGCCCGACGAGCAAAATCCGAATCCGCTTTGCGGCCCGGACGGCGAGCCGATCAATCATCCCGCGAACATCGCACTCGCCTACTCGGCTCTCGCGAAGATTCGCGGCGTGCCGATAGAAAAACTGACGGAAACTGTCGCCGCAAATTTTCAGCGTTGGATCGGGCGGTGACAGAAAATCCGCGCATTTTGCGGATGCAAACCGACCGGAAGTGAAGCAGCGTCCGCAGCCCCCTGGACGTGATGAGATTCCCAATCGCCAAACCCCATGCAGAACCGAGCGCGCCGAGACTTCCCCGCAATTCTCGCTCGATGGCGAGATTGCTTTTTCTGCTGATCTTTTGCGCCGCAACGTGCGCGACGCGCGGGAATGGCGTGATTGAGGACTTCTTAGTGGACTCTCTGGGCGACACAGGCGCGGGGTTCGGGATGAAGGGCGATCTTCGCTACTGTCTGGCGCAGGTGGCTGGCACCGGCGGGACGATCACCATCCGTTCTCCCGGAACGATCGTGCTCACGCGTGGGGAGCTTCGGATTCGGGGAAATGTGAAGATCATCGGGCTCGGCGCGGATCGGACGACGGTCGATGGGAACGGCGCGAGCCGCGTTTTTTTCGTGGAGCCAGGTTCCACGGCCGCCATTTCCGATCTGACGGTGGCAAACGGAAAAACCCGTGCTGAGAACGGAGCGGGCATTTTTAACGATCGCAGCGTCGCCACGATTCGGAACTGCGCGATCCGCGGGAACCGTGCGGAGGGAGCAGGCGGCGGGATTTTTAACAACGGTGCGGGCGGCAGCGCGCGGATGACGATCATCAATTCCACCGTCAGCGGGAATGCGGCGGCGAGTTCGGGCGGGGGTATTTTTAACGAAGGATCGAACGGCACGGCGACGCTCGGCGTAATCAATAGCACGATCAGCGGTAATACGGCGCAGGCAGCTTGCGGAGGGCTTTTCAATCAGGGTTTCAGCGGGGCGGCACCGCTGACGATTCTGAACTGTACTTTTGCCGGAAACACCGGCTCGGTGGAAAAACCTGGTGGCGCGCTCTGGAATGACACCCCGGGGGGCGGCGGCGTTTTCACGATCGGCCACACGCTTTTCGCGGGGCGCAGTCCGCGGGGGAATTATTTCGGACGGGCGGATTCCGTGGTCATCGTGCAGGGCCGGAATCTTTCCGATGATGATAGCGCGAGTGCGTTCGCCGGAGTGGCGGATGTGCGGCTCGGCCCGCTCGCGGCGAATGGCGGCCCGACGCAGACGCATGCGCTGCTGCCGGACAGCCCGGCGATCGACGCCGGGCACAATGCAGTCATCCCGCTCGATCCGGCGACGAATCTGCCATTCACCACCGATCAGCGCGGGGCGGGAAATCCGCGCATTTTGAAAGGCCCCGCCCCGACGGCTCGCGTGGATCTCGGGGCCGTGGAGTTTCGCCACTCGGGCGATGACTTCGTTTTTACGAGCGGGAATGTCGCTCTCGACATCGATGTGCTGGCGAACGATCCGCTCGATGGCGCGTTGAACCTCTTCACTTTCTCGCCTTTGGCCGGTTTCGCGGACGTTTACCCGAACAAGCTCGTGCATTTTCGCAGCCGGGATGCGCTGCCATTGAGCGGCGACCGTTTCACCTATCTATCCTCCAACGCCACCGCGAGCGAGACAGCCACGGTGACGATCGTCAATTTCCTCAACTACCCCGGAAATCTCGACGGGCTCGTGACGCATGGCTCCGGCAATTTCGATCACGCCGGATATGTGCGCTTCGCCGTCACGAGGACGGGCGTCTTCAGCGCGGTGCTGACGTTGGGCGGGCGGCATTTCCTTTCCCGAAAACCGGGCGGCGACGGTTTTACCCGTCACAGCATCGTCGGACGGTTTGATGCGACCGGGCGTTCCCAGCATGTCATCGCGCGTCCGCCGCTCGCGCCTTTGCGGGTCGCACTCCGGCTCGACCCGGTCGGATTCGGGATCACGGGTACGGTGTCTTCCCTCAATGGAAACAGCGACCCGTTCACGTCGGATTTCACCGCGTCGCACCCATTCGCCGACCCGGCGTTCGCGGGAGCGTTCACGATGCTGCTCGATCTTCCCACCCAGCCCGACTTCGGCAGCGGCTATGCCGTGGGGAAAGTGACGGCGCAGGGCGAGGCCCGCATCATCGGCGCGCTGCCGGACGGCAGCCGGTTTTCCAGCGACAGCTTTCTGCACACGAGCGGGCTCCCTTTTCACGCCATCTTCTACGGCGATGGTACCTCGGCACGTGGCGGGTTCAACGGCACTTTGACACGCGGGAGCGGATTTGTGAAAAACGCCAGTGGCACCCTGCGTTGGCTGAAACCGCCGCGGCCTGCCGATGCCATCCATCCCGCCGGTTTCGATGTGCCGGTGAACGCGCGGATGTTTCGCTACCAAGCGTCCGAGCCCGCCAACGCGCTCCAAAGCACGCTGCCCCCAGCGACGGCGGACTTCCGCATCGGCCCCGCCGTGACCGGAAAAGTCACGATCGACCGCGACAGCCGCGTGGCCGTCGTCACCGCAAATCCCGCGCAGGCCGCGTTCGCGTTTCAAGAATCCACCGGCTTGTTCACCGGGCGTTTCGTGAATCCGGCCAATGGCAAAATCACGCGGCTCCAAGGCGTAGCACTGCAGGGTGATAGACGCGCGGGCGGCTATTTCCTCGATCCCGTCGGGAGGACGAGCGGGACGGTGTGGATTCTCCCGCCACCGTAAAAGCCCAAGGCTCTGGGACTGCGGTGATTCCTTCACCGCTTTGGGAAAACGCGCCGCTTCAAATCCTGGCGACGCGCTGCCGAAAAGCGTGGGGGTAGCCGCAAAAATTCACAGCCGAAGCTGGCAGAGCGGCGCTTTGTCCTGTAAGCTCTTGATGTGCAACAAGATAACTGCCAGAGTTCCAGCGCCGCTCCGCCGACAGACTGTAGCGACCAGCCGCTGCTCTTTCAAGACCTTGGCGCGCGCAAGGTAGTGGCGGATTTTTCCGACGGACACTTGAGCAGCGACGGCGGCGCGCTGCTCTTGCGCCAGCTCGACCTTGCGGCCACGCGGATGAGCACCCCCTGGATGGCCAGTAACCAGCTCCGGCTCTGGCTGACTGCCTTCGGCCCCTTCGACAGGCTCAGGGCCTTCGGCTACCTGCTCCTGGAACGGCTGCGCGCGCTGACCCCGCAAGGCACCGAACTGGCGCGCGCCAGCCTCGGGACGATCCGGCTGCGGCTCTTGAAAGTGGCCGCGCAAGTCCACGTGAACGTGCGGCTGGCCTCGGCCTACCCGCTGCAGCCGCTCTTTGCGCACTGCCACGCGCGGCTCCTGTGGCTGGCCACCGCCGTCGGCTGAACCGCTCCGGCTCGGTTCCCCCACCTTCCCCCGTCCGCCGCCGCAGCCAAGAAAACGCCCCGGTGCAGCGTCACTCCTCCTACCCGCGCCGCGAAATCGCCCAGAAACACCAATCACGACTCGGACGGTGAGTTATGCGGCCTAGTGTGCTGGACGTGAAATAGCTATACAAAACAAAACGGACGCGTTGGGTTAGGGCATGGCCCGTCCGATTCGCGTTCTCTCGCTTGATCCCGTCCAGCACCGGGAACTCCAAACCATGATCAAAAGACCCAAGGCGCCCCAACGCGAGGTGCGGCGGGCGCGCATCATCCTCGCCCGCGCCGCAGGTCTTAGCCAGCAGCAGACGGGGGATCGGGTGGGAGTCAACCGGCCGGTGGTCGCCAAATGGGAGGCGCGCTTTTTGCACGCTGGCATCCCCGGTCTGGCCGAAGCCCGGCGCTCCGGGCGCAAGCCCTCGATTGCCGCCGCGACCCGCGCCGCGATCATCACCCAGGCGACCTCGCCGCCGCCAGGACGCACCCAATGGTCCTCGCGCACCATGGCAAACGCCAAAGGGGTTTCCCACAACACGGTGCAACGGCTGTGGCGCGCCAACGACATCAAGCCGCACATCACGCGGACCTTTAAGATTTCCAACGATAGGAGTTTCGAGGCGAAATTTTGGGACGTCATCGGGCTCTATCTCGATCCATCCGAACGCTCGCTGGTGCTCTGTTGCGACGAAAAAAGCCAGTGCCCGTTTCGACAAGCTCAAGGCCCTGGGCAGGCGCTGGAGCGCACCCAACCAGGCCCGCACGGTCCTGAGCCTGCCGAAGGGCTGCCCTTGGGGCCGCACCGGGTGCGCACAGGCACCCATGACTATATCCGCCTCGGCACCCTCACGCTCTTCGCCGCCCTGAGCTATCTGGACGGAAAAATATTCCGCCAGACGGACGGGCACCACACCCACAAGGAATGGCTCTTGTTCCTCAAGCACCTCGAAAAGCAAACCCCCGCCGGCCTGACCCTCCACCTGATCATCGACAACTACGCCACTCACAAACACCCGGCGGTCAAGAGTTGGATCCAATGGTGCAACGCGCGTCATCGCAAAAAGCACGGGGTGGAGCGCATGGTCCTGCACTTCACGCCGACCTCATCCTCTTGGATGAACCTCGTCGAGCGCTTCTTCCGCGACCTCACCGTGGATTGCATTCGCGACGGCAGCTTCGCCAGCATTGGTGAACTGGTGGCCTCGATTGAGAGCTACCTCGCCCAGTGCGATCTCGATCCGAAGCGCTACGTCTGGAAAGCCAAAGGGCAGGAAATCCTCAGGAAAATCCAGCGGGCGAAAGGCGCCCTCACCGGAGGCGTCACGCAGAATTATTTATGAATAGCTATTTAACGCCCAGCACAAGGCGGGGGTGCCGGGGGTGATGCTGCCAGATGCGCTGGCGGTGAAGCAGCCGGGGGCGGGGGAGTCGTGGCCGTAGTATTGGATGTTTCGCTCGGCGAGCCTTTCGGAGGACCCGAGGGTGGGGGCAGGGAGGACGGCCGGCGGCGAGGGCGCGGCGGAAACTTCGTGCGACGGGGGCGTCGCAGCCACGAGGCGGCGGCATCATCTGCACGAGGTCGGCATTTCACGGGAGCTGGCGCGGGCGGGGAAGATGGCGGGTCTGGCAAAGCGGGTGACGGCGCATTGCCCCGTTCGACTTCGCTCAGGGCCTAACGCTGCGGCACTCGTATGCAACGCACCTACTACTAAGGGGCGTGGATACTCGCAGCATCCAGGGGCCTGCTGGGGCATGCGGATGTGCGGACGACGGATATCTATACGTAACTGGCGCGGGCGATGCGGGGGAGATCACGAGTCCGTTGGATGATTTGTGAGGGGCGGTGAGGGGTGCTTCAAACCGGGTCGAGTTGAGAAACCTTGGGGTAGATTGCTGGATTCCTGTGCCCTTGCGTCGGAACGGTGTTTTCAATCCTGTGATTTTCCGCGCTGATGGGTTATCGAGGTCGGGCATTTTATGAATCTTCAAGCCGATCTCCTGCAACATCAGACGCGCCGCCAATTTCTAAAGAAGGCGGGGCAATTCAGTCTCGGCGCGATCGCGCTGGATGCGTTGATGGCTGAAAAAGCGGGCGGTGCGGTGGTGAATCCGTTTGCTCCACGTCCGCCGCAATTTCCCGCGAAAGCGAAGCGCGTGATCTATCTGCACATGTCGGGCGGGCCGCCGCATCTCGATATTTTCGACTACAAACCGGAGCTGGTGAAACGCGATGGGGAGCTCGCGCCGGATCAGTTTGTGAAGGGGAAGACGTTCGCGTTTACCTCGGGGACGCCAAAGCTGATGGGCACGCCGCGCACTTTTTCGCAGCATGGGACGGGGGGAATCTGGATGTCGGATGCGGTGCCGCATTTTCACGGGATCGCGGACGAGCTGTGTGTGATCAAGTCGATGAATACAGATCAGTTCAATCATGCGCCGGCGGAGCTGCTGCTCTTCACGGGATCGCCGCGGCAGGGACGTCCGTCGATGGGTTCGTGGGCGACGTACGGGCTGGGCTCGGAGAATGAAAATCTGCCGGGATTTGTGGTGCTGATTTCGAGCGGTGTGCAGCCGAGCGCGGGGCAGAGCGCGTGGGGGAGCGGATTTTTGCCGTCGGTTTTTCAAGGCGTGCAGTGCCGCTCGAAGGGTGATCCGGTGCTGTATGTGAGCGATCCGCCGGGGATGGATCGCGCGATGCGGCGCAGGACGCTGGATGCGATGCGGGATTTGAATGAATTGCAGGCGAAGGAATTCGGGCACCCGGAAACGGCAACGCGGATCGCGCAGTATGAACTCGCCTTTCGGATGCAGGTGAGTGTGCCGGAGGTGATGGATATCTCGCGCGAGCCGTCGGAAATGCTGGCGGCGTATGGGGCGCAGCCGGGCGAGGCGAGTTTTGCAAACAACTGTCTGCTCGCGCGCCGCCTCTTGGAGCAGGGCGTGCGGTTTGTGCATCTGTTCGATTGGGGCTGGGATTTTCACGGCACGAATCCAGGCGAGGGCATCCGCGAAGGGCTGACGAATAAAATGAAACGGACGGATCAGCCGGTCGCCGCGCTCATCAAGGATTTGCGCCAGCGCGGTTTGCTCGATGACACGCTGATCGTGTGGGGCGGGGAATTCGGACGCACGCCGTTCCGCGAAGGCCGCACGGCGGCGAGCGCGGTGTACGGGCGCGATCATTTCCCCGATGCCTTTTCGATCTTCCTCGCGGGCGGTGGTGTGAAACGCGGGATGACCTACGGCGAGACGGATGAACTCGGGTTTTCGATCGTCGAAAACAAGGTCCACATCCACGACTTGCAGGCGACGATCATGCAGCAGCTCGGGTTCAATCACGAGAAGCTGACGTACCGTTTTCAAGGCCGCGATTTCCGGCTCACGGATGTGCATGGAAAAGTCGTGAAGGATATTCTTGCGTAAGGGTGCGGTTCAAAGTCGGGAAGAGGAATGCGTGGGAGTGTCACCCTAACGTCGGGAGGTAGTCCGCGTGAGCGGCAGTGGCGTTGTAGGCGGACGTGAAGGTGCGGATGCCGGCGGTGATGCCGGTCACGGTGCCGCGGGTGCCCTGAGCGGAGTCGAATGGGCCGAAGGGAAGGCACCGCTGGAACCGCTGCCGTAGGTCAGGATTGCGAAGACGTCGCTCACGCTTGGGATGAAGTTCGTCGGGCGGGCAATGTTTAGTGTGCCGATGATGGCGGCGATGGTGGGCGGTGGGGATGGCTCACACGCTCACGATCACGCCTTGGGTCACGAGCGCGGCGGGGACGAGGATCGTGCCTTGGTTGAATTCGCCTGACTCACCAACTTACTCGCACCAAGCCGGAGACCTTGTCGAAGTGTGCGTTGCGGCTGAGAACTGGGAGTTGATGCTGGCGCGCGCGCGGCGATCCAGACATCGTTTTCCGGGATGGGTGTCCTCGCCTTTCTCAACTCCTCGCGCACATCGCCATAGTGCCGCGCCGTAATGCTGTGTGCATCGAGCACTGGCAAAGCCGTTTCCATTCGCTCCAGCCATTCCTCCCGCGCCGCGCGGTCTCGCGTCACCTTGATGCCAAAGCGATATTCGCCGAGGACGATGACAGCCAGATACAAGGGACGGTCGGACGGCAGCACGGCGAGAAACTCACGGTCGTCGTCGCACCACGCGGAAAGAGCGTTGGTGTCGAGGATCACCGCCAGGTTTCCAAATCGATTCGCCCGAACTCGCTGGCGATGCGCCGCTCGACCTGGCGCGACTCCGCTTTATCCACCTTCGGCGGAGGCACCGGCCAGATCTTTCGCTTCCTCGCCCCGCCACCGGCGAGCCTTGCCCTAACCGCCCCGGCAAAAAAGCTCCCCACGGAAACACCGTGTTTGCGTGCCGCAGTCTGCGCGTCACGGAAGAGTGAATCGGGAATTACAATGCTTTTCACGGCTGCATCATCTCCGCAGAAACAAGCTCCCGTCAAGAGCCGGCAAGGAATAGGAGCGGTCAACCTTCGCGATTTACGCCGCTTCTCCCCGGATCACGTCACGTTGAGGGTCAGATTGGTGGCGGTGTAGGCGGGGGTGAAGGTGCGGGGGCCGGCGGCGGTGCCGGTCACGGTGCCGAAGCTGCCGGCATGACCATAGGAGTAGGTCAGGATCGCGAAGGCGTCGCTCACGCTCGGGATGAAATTCGTCGGGCGGGCGATGTTCAGCGTGCCGATCAATGCATCGCCCACTACCACGTCGAAGCCAGCCGGACACTCAATCGCTTCAAATTCACGCGATCCGCGATTTCGGCATTCTAAATTCAGGTCGCATCCTGCCGCACCACCGTCAGCGTCCCCGGTTTGCAGGTTGCGAGAGCGGCGAGAACCTTGGGCATCAGCGGACGAGTGTCCGCCAGGCGATTGCTTTTCGCCTCGAGCGCGATGACTGCGATTCGGAAACGGGTGAGGTTTTGCTGGTCATCCATATTGCCGTCCATCGTCACCAGCACCTCGAACCGCTTTTCTGCTTCCCGCAGCAACGCGCCATTCTTCAGTCCGGCCCAGCCGATGAGCGGCACGGACTCGACGGTGTGACCCAGCAGATCGCGTCGCAGCCGCCAGTCGAGGTTCTCATCGAGGAGGATGTTCAACTCAGGCGGCGTGCAGCAGCTCTTTGCGGAATTCCTCCAACACCGCGATCACCTGCTCGCGCTTTACGCTCGGAAAGCCTTCGAGAAAGTCACCGATGGAATCGCCCGCCTCCAAATGGTCGAAGAGGCTTTGCACCGGGACGCGAGTTCCGACGAAAACAACCGTGCCCCCTAATATCTCCGGGTCCACATGAATGACGGATTCGAGTTTCATAGTGCGAGGCTACGTGAATCGACAGTGTGTTCAAGCTGGCCTTTTTGCGAACCACGTCACGTCACGTTGAGCACCAGGTTGGTGGCGGTGTAGGCGGGGGTGAAGGTGCGGGGGCCGGCGGTGGTGCCGGTCACGGTGCCGAAGGTGCCGCTGTGGTTGGTGTAGGTCAGTATTGGGAAGGCATCGCTCACGCTCGGGATGAAGCCCGTCGGGCGGGCGATGTTCAGCGTGCCGATGATGGCGGCGATGCCGTGCGGTTGGGATGACTTACACGCTTACGATCACGCATTGGGTCACGAGCGCGGCGGGGACGAGGATTGTGCCTTGGTTCAATTCGCCTGACATTTACGACTCATCCGCATGCAAGACTCACGGCTCATGGCCTTTTTATTTTGATGGGGCTGTTCCTGGCCGGGTTCGCAACGGCCGCGAGCAGAAGCGCCTGCCGCGATACCACACGCACCGAACTCCCTGCTCATTTTCTGGATCAGTTCTAAACTTCGACTCGATCTTTTCACGAAGACCGTCGTAAGTGCGAACCTCGCAGAAACCACCGCGCTCCAGACTGAGCGACTCAAAGCGTTCTTTGCGGCGCACGTTACTGATTGAGTTTCGGCGTCCGACGACCAGGAGCGATTTCACGACAAAGAAACCCGCCTTCGTTTCTCCTGTTCCATAGTAGAGAGGTGCAAAAAGCGACGAAAGCTCATTTTGGTGGCGGGCGCCCCACACCGTCCAGTCCCGGACCTGTTGGGCAGCATGATTGAATTGCGCAGTAAACTCATCATTGGCGGTGAAGAACGTTAAAGAGGGCGACTCCAACTCGATGAGATGCAGATAGGTTGGTCCCGAAGTCGGCTCGATGAAGGCGAAGTCTGCTCGGAATTCAGTTCCAAGACGCAGTTGCGATACGACTGTATGCGCCAGGACGTAGCTTGACTCCACGAGCAAGTGGGGATGCCGTTCAAAGAATCGCTGAATAGGTTTCTCGGCAGCCGGACCCCTCAGCAACTCATCAAATTCAGTATCGAGAGGCATCTTGCGATACAGTGCTTTTGCTCGTCGTCTGCTGCCAGGCGTTGAATGAGAATCGATCCATGCTCTTCGCGTCGGGCTATATTACATTGAGCGTCAGGTCGAGTGGGTTATAGGCGAGGTTGAAGATGCGGGGGCCGGCGGTGGTGCCGGTCACGGTGCCGAAGGCGCCGGTGTGGCCAGTGTAGGTCAGGATTGCGAAGGCGTCGCTCACGCTCGGAATGAAGCCGGTCGGGCGGGCGATGTTCAGCGTGCCGACGATGGCGGCGATGCCGTCCACCTGGATGCGGCCAAATTGCGTGATGGCAGTCCCGGTGATGTCCACGGTCACACTGCGGTTGGAAGCCATCGTGAAATTGCCGAGAGCGTGCAGCAATCCTCCCGCATGAATGGCGATGTCGGTCTTGTCCGCGGTGAATGTGCCGACGGTCATTGTTCCGGCGGATATATCAAAGCGTGTGGAGCCAGTGCCGATAATTGTCGCAAGGCTGTTCATGTTAATCTGCCCGCCGGTGGCCACGTTGAAGTCGAGCCGGTCGTAGCTGTTGCGTGCCGGTGCCGTAATCGATTGCAAAGCATTCATCTCGATCACCCCGTTACTGCTGGCGCTCACCGTATGGACTCGCCCGTTGTCATCGTCAAACCAGCCATCGTTGAAGACTTGCAGATTGGGGAAGCTCAGCCTGGTGCCATTGCCCGCCACCGACATCAGCGTGTCATTGAGGAACGGCAATCCATCCGCCCGGTAACTGGACGCCGGAATGCTCAACTGCGCTCCGCCGCTCAGCAGGAAACGGCTGTTGTCCACGTTGGTGAGCAATGGCGCATCAAAGACTGAATTCGTGCCGTTGTAGTTCAGAGTTCCGAACGTGAAGAACTGCAGCGTCGGGAAGTGGAAGTCGCCTCCGCGAACTGAGATCAAATCACCGCCGTCGAGCAAGGCGTTCTGCGCGGTGAGGCTGGCGTTGAGGCCGTCCACGATGAGGTCGGCTCCGTTGCTTACTTTCAGGATGCCGGCGATGTCGGAGGCGCCGGTGAGGGTGAGCGAGCCGCCGGTCACTTGCAGGGTGTCTTCGGTGAGGATGCTTTGCACTTTGATCGCACCGCTGGAGATGGTCACCGCTTTGCCGGGGTTCAGGGGCAGGGCGACGATGTCGCCGGCGGTGGGCAGGGTGCCGTTTTCCCAGTTGGCGAGGCTGTTCCAGTCGCCGCCGTCGGCGTTGATGAAGGTCTTGGTCGCATTGACCACGCTGAAGTGCCGGTCGAGCGGGGTGGTGCCGAGGGCGTTGCCGCTGAGGTCGTGGAGGTTGGCGGCGTCGAGGCGCAGGGTGTAGGCGCCGGCGGCCAGCGGGTCGAAGGTGAGGGAGACTTGTTTGCCGAGCTGGCTGAAGGTCACGGTCTTCACGGGGACGGTCGCGCCGCCGGGGCCGGTGAGCGTGAAGTGATCGGCTGTGAGGTCGGTCTGGGTGAGGGCTTCGTTGAAGAAGAGGCGCACGGTTTGCAGGCCGCCGGAGCGGGTGCCGCCTTCGGCGGGGTTCGAGCCGGTGAGGGCCGGGGCGGTGGTGTCGGCGATCAGGTCGAAGGTGAGCGTGTTCGAGAGGCCCACGTTGCCGCCGGTGTCGGTCGCGCGAATCTGGAGCGCGGTCTGGCCGCCCGCGGTGAGGCCGGCGGGGATGGCGCCGAACTCGAACGGGAACGAGGTGTCCGTGCCGATGACCACGCCGTCCTTGAGCAGTTCGACCGAGGCCACCTGCGTGTCGTCGGCCACGGTGAGTTTGATGGGAATGAGAGAGCCGGCCTGGACTTGCACGCCGGGCGCGACCGGGTCGCGATCGGCGCCGGTATGGGTAAGCGTCGCGGTGGGCGGCACGCCGGCGGTGTCGGCGGAGAGATAGTTCACCACCACGAGCCCGCCGGTGCCGTCAGCGATGAAGGCCATGCCGTTGGCAATGGTCACATCTTGGGGATCGGCGGGCAGGGTAAATTGCGTGACAAGGTTGTTTGTCTTCGTCACGTCCGTGACGCGGAGCAGATGGACGAGGTTGCCGAGAACGGCGGGGCTGCCGACGGCCACGGCGAGACCCGAACCGTTCAGCGCGATCCCATGCCCCGCGATGTTGATCGCATCCACGCCACTGAGCAGTGTCAGCGCATTGGGATTGGAAACATCCACCGTCGCATAACCGCCAGCCGCGCTGTTCGTAGCCGACTCCGTTGAGATGTAAGCGACGCCATCACCCACTGTCAGCTTTCCACCGCCCACCGGTGCGGTAATCGAACCCTGCTTTACGACGGACGGTCCGCTGAGGTTGAATACCGTGAGATGGTTCCCGGCGTCCATTGTGTAAAGATGATCGCCCTCAATGGCGATCCCCGTTATCGCATCGTTTCCGACCGAAACGGTCTGAAACAATTCGCCCGTTTCGAGGCTATAAGCTCGGATGACCGTGCCGTCATTCGCGTAAGCAATCCCGGCGTGAATTTCGACTTGAGTGGCATTGATTGGGATCGAGTGAGTTAGGACCGGCGCACGGGTGTCCACAATGTCGAGAAAGTTTAAGCCGCCCACACCGGCTGCCACCGCAGCAAGTGCCAAACCAGAGTCAACTGCAACATCCACCGCATCCCCAGAAAGGTCTATCTCGGATATTACTGCTGGTGCCGCTCCTATTCCCGCAGACACCACAGCCAGTCC
This sequence comes from Chthoniobacteraceae bacterium, assembly GCA_031409335.1. GTDB lineage: Bacteria > Verrucomicrobiota > Verrucomicrobiia > Chthoniobacterales > Chthoniobacteraceae > JANLQB01. The sequence goes on from JANNWY010000280.1 coordinate 19,750, forward strand.
ACCGCTGCCCGATGCGACGTAAGCAAGAGGCTGAAGTCCATTCGGATTGCTGATAACGACTGCTTTCGCTTCGCCATTTAGATTTACCGAAGAGATAATCCCTGTATTTGCAGATCGCCCCCCAATTGGACTCAATCCCGAGCGAACCTCCGGTCCGTCCTCAACCCCGTCATGGTCCGTGTCGGCTAATGAATTAGAAGTTCCAAGGACCAGTTCTGCGGCGTCGGCAAGCCCATCGGAATCTAAGTCTGGTAGCTCGGAGCAAGAGGCAAGTATCGGTCGATGCCACCCATATCCAAGCCGAGTGTCATCGTATCCAGGGCCCCAAGAAACACTATCAGTAATGCGGTCGTAGAACCCTGCCGCGACGACTTTGGAATCCGACGGAATGAAAATCTCTAACTTTCCATACGCTTGCGTCATTCCTCGGAATATCTGGCGATCACCACCGGCACTTTCGGTAACGATCGCGTAATTCATCGGGTATCCTGGTTCGTTACCGAGGGTGTCGTTCCCTTTTTGCCGCAGGCCTTCCGTTATTTCGCCAAAGACACTATTCAGATAGGAAAGCAGATCACTGCCGACGATCGCTTCCATCTGTGCCAACAATCCACGAACTTGGTTTTCAACTCCAAAAGGAACCGTTTCCTGTTTGACAACAAATGGATACACGACGTCCAAAACTTGGGTGGCGAGTCCTGAAATAGCAGCCCAAATTCCGTTACCTACGGCGGTGCTCGCAACTGACGCCAACCGTGGAGTACTGCCGCCCAGAATGCACGGTGGAACATTGTCGCAGTCGGCAGCTGAAAGTCCGCTCAATATGCATGACAAAACAGTGACCGCTATTCCAACAGGATTTCCTCCACCACCGGTGGCGAGTCCATAGCCACATACTAATCCGCCGCCGATTGTGAACAGACCACATTTCGAGAAGTCAGGGTTTGGCACACTTCCGGGCGGACAGGGGTTATTCGGTAATGGCGGTGGGGGATTCGGAGTAGGCGTGCCATTCGGGGTGGCAGGAGGAGTGTTAGTTGGGACTGGTGTGGGCGGCGAGGGCACCGGTCGTCCAGCCGGTGCTACATGTGTCCATCCAGGTTTCGTAACGCCACTGCCGGGATCTGTAACAACACTAAGACCGTCTGGGGAAACTGTCGCCGTTCCATTGAGTTCCAGCCGTCCTGTTGTGTGATCGAAACTCATGAGGTTCAGTTTCGTTCCCGGAGCAGCGTTAAATAAGTTCGGAAACGAAATCTTGAGTGGTTCTGCGAACGTGGACGCATTCGGCGCCTGGATAGTAATATCGAATGCGTGCTGAAGCAGGCCAGGCGGGAGCATGTCCCGAATTAGCTCAGGCGGGACGGTGCTGATGCCAATTTGAGGATTGCTTAGCGGCTGTCCGTCGGCACCCAACACACTGCCGGGTTGAACTTCCAATTGCAGAAACGGACGCTGGGCGTCGGTCAGGTTTGGGGCGGACTTGGCATCGACGCCGATCATCGTGTTTCCAATCGCGCTTACGTCTTGCAGGATCGAGGTCTGCAAGCGCGGGAGATAGACTTCCTTGCGGCCGGCGTTGGCGATCTGGTCGGCGGTTTCGCCCATCGAATCCATGACGGTGTTGGCTGTGCCGGGGACGATTTTCAGGTCCATGACCATCTCCGGGAAGTAGAAGCCGGCGGGCTTGTTCGTGGCGGTGTTGCCATCGATGGCGAGCTTCACGTTTCCACCGGGGACGCTCGGGAGGGTGAAATTGCCCTGGGCGTCGGTGGTGGTGAAGACGGTGTTTTCCAAGCCGACGACGAAGACTTTCACGCCGGCGATGGGATTGAGGAAGACGTCGTCGGCGGTGTGCGCGATGCCGTCGGGGCCGGCGCGGAAGTCGTCGAAGGTCATCGGCTTCAAGTCGATGCCGGGATCGACGACCTTGCCGCTAACAGCCTGTTGAAAAACCTTCCAACAAGGCAGAGCTAGAAGGATAGATAGAGGCAATATGTTTGAGCGACGCGAAGACAGCGAAAAACAAAAAGAACTCTGGGTGCTTGCAGGAGAGTTACCCGAAGCCACGCCC
>JANNWY010000281.1:0-24216 GCA_031409335.1 Chthoniobacteraceae bacterium
CCTTCGGCACAGCCAGCGCTGCCGACCATGCCGGCTGCTCCCGTTCTTGACCACTTCCTCACTTTCACAATGTTGGCATTTCATTCCCTCTGCTTGCCAGCTTCTCCCGCTCGTTGTCAATACCTGTTGAGCAATCCCCGAAAAGCTGACCGCGGCGATCTGGCCAACACGGAAGGCCATCCACTTTTCCCGCTCGCCGCTGGAGCGGCAAGCCACGGTGCATCGCGGAACTGCGCCGCCTGCGGGAGGGCATCGAACTGGAAATCGTCCGCGTGCTACAGGCCGGCGAGGCAGAGGAGCTGGCGAAGTAGATCGAGGAACTCACGGGCGAGGCAACATCTGACATTGGGTGGAGGTCGCCCCAACAGGTTGACACGGGAAAGCGCACGCCGCCCTTTCGTTCAAATCCCCAACTGCTGGCTCGACAGGTGAAAGTAGAGACCGCGCCGCGCCATCAGTTCATCGTGCGTGCCTACTTCCGCGACTTCGCCTTTTTCCAAAACGACGATCGAGTCCGCATCGCGGATGGTGCTGAGGCGGTGCGCGATGACGATGCACGTTCGCCCGCTCATCATGCGGCTGAGGTTGTCCTGGATCGCGCGCTCGGATTCGGTGTCGAGCGCGCTGGTGGCTTCGTCGAAAATGAGGATCGGCGGGTCGGCGTAGAGCGCGCGGGCGATGGCGACGCGCTGTTTCTGGCCGCCGGACAGCGCGATGCCGGTTTCGCCGACTTTCGATTCGTAACCTTGCGGCAGGCGCATGATGAACTCGTGCGCGCTGGCGGCTTGCGCGCACTGGAGCACGCGGTCGAAATCGGGCTCGGGCTCGCCGAAGGCAATGTTGCGCGTGATCGTGTCGCTGAATATGTGGTTATCCTGGAGCACCATGCCGATCTGCCGGCGCACGTCGCGGTAGTTCAGCGTGCGCAGGTCCGCGCGGTCGAAGAGGATCGTGCCCGCGGTCGGTTCGAGCAGACCGGCGAGCAGTTTTACCAGCGTCGTTTTTCCGCTGCCGCTGCGCCCGACGATGGCGATGATTTTTCCGTGGGAAAACTCGAGGTCGATCCCGCGCAAAATATCCGGCGCTTCGGGGCCGCCGTATTTGAAGCCGACGCCGCGCAGTTCGATGTGGCCTTCGAGCGAATGCACGGGCGTGAGCCGCGAGCGGTCGCGGCCCTGCTCGGGCTCGGGCTCGAAGATGTCGTTGAGCCGGTTTAGCAGCACGGCGATGAACTGCCACTGATCCCAAATCCCGAGCGTGCGCAGGATCGCGGCGTAGGCCATCGCGGTCAGCGAACTGAACGCCACGAACGCGCCGACGCTGAACTGGCCGGCGATCACTTGGTTCGCGCCGAACCACAGGAAGAGCGCGGTCGAGAGCAGTCCGATGCTTTGCAGCACGCTGTCGTAGGACATGAGGATGAAGTTCGAGCGGAACATCTTTTTCGAGACGCTCAGGAATTCGTTGAGCATCGCGTCGCGGAAGGACAGCTCCGCCGCGGCAGCCTTCACCGCCTCGATTCCCTTGATCGCGTCGATCTGGTGCGACGCATATTTTCCCTGGCTCTCCTCGATGTCCGCAAAGAGCGGGCGCAGCACTTTCACCGAGAAAAACATCATCACCGCATAGAGCGGAGTCGTGAGGAGAAACACGCCCGCGAGCGCCGGGCTGTACACCGCCATGACGGCGATCGCGCCCGCGAGCGTGATGAGGCCGAGCAGGCCGCCGATGCCGAATTGCACGACGAACAAACGCACCTGCCGCGCGCCATCGAGCCGGCGCTGGATGTCGCCAGTGCGGCGGCTGTGGAAGTAGGACATCGGCAGCGCGAGCAGTTGCCGCGTGAGGAAATCGAGGATCGCCGCGTCGATGCGCACGGCGGCGAAACTGAGCAGATATTGCTGCACGAGATTCGCCGCCTGCGTGAAGAGCAGCGCCGCGCCCATCGCGATCAAGATCGTTTTCAGCAGCCCGACGGAGTTCTCGACGATCACCTTGTCCACGACCATCTGCGTGAAGATCGGAAAGAGCAGTTGGAGAAAAGTGACGATGGTCGCGAGCAGCAGCACCTGGAGTAAAACGCCGCGAAATTTTCCGACGAAGGGCGCGAGCCGGGCCAGCGCGGGCCTTGCCTGCGGCGCGTTCGCGAAGGCTTCGGTGTAATCGAAAAGCGCGGAGTAGCCGGACCATTTTGCCTCGAATTCCGCGCGCGGGATGCGGCGCGGCCCGAGCGCCGGATCGGCCACGCGGACGTGCGCATCCGCCACGTCGTAGAGCACCATCCAGTGATTGCCCTCCCAATGCACGATCGCCGGCAGCGGCAGCAGCGACAGATTGCGCAGCGAGACTTTGAGCGCGCGCGCGGCGAGGCCGAGTTCGGTCGCGGCATGGCAGATCGCCTTCAGGCTCGTGCCGTCGTGCGCCGTGTGACAAAGCTGGCGGATGTGCGCGAGGCTCACGTCGCGCCCGAAGTGGCGGCAGACCATCGCGAGACTCGCGGCCCCGCAGTCCATCTCGTCGATTTGCTGAATGTGCGGGAGGCGGCGGATGCGTTTGCGTTTGCGGAAAAGCCCGTCCTCTTCCGCGAATGGTTCTTCATCCGCGTCGATCGCGGTTTTGTCCTGCACGCGCGTCTCGGCGGGCAGAAGCTCCGCGGCAAAATCGAGCGGGATGCGCGCCTCGGTGTCCGCCCGATACAGCGCGAGCCGCTCCTCGATCAGCTTGCGAAACTCGGGAAATTGCCCCTGCAAATCCCGCACCGCTTCGGGCGGAAGCGCGAGCAGCCGACTGTCCGCGCACGCCTCCGCCGTGGCCGCGCGCGGCGAGCCGTTCAAAAGGGAAAGCTCCCCGAAAAAATCGCCCTCGCGGTAAAACGCGAGATTCCGCAGGCGCCCGTCCTTCTTCGCAAAAGCGCGCACTTGTCCTTTCTCGACGATGAACATCGCGCCCGCCGGATCACCTTCGCGGATGATGATTTCCCCTTTCGCAAAATCGACCGGCGCGAGCTTCGCGATCAAGGCGTGCGAGGCGCGCGCGGGAAGCCGCCCGAAATTGCTGAACTCGTAAAGGAAGCCGTGCAGCGTCCGGTGGCGCGCGGTCAGATCGAACGAATTTCTCAGCTCGGGATACTGTGCGAGCAGCGGGAGGAAATCCTTCCGATCGAGCCGCAGCACCTCGACCTCGGTGCTACACCGCACCGTCGCGTTCCGCGTCCCGTCGCCGAGCAGCGCCTGCTCGCCGAATTCGTCGCCAGGCCGAAGACTTGCCAGCGCCATTTCTCCGCCATCGTTGCCATCCCTCACCACGCGCGCGCGACCGGATGTGAGCACGTAAAGCGCGTCCGCCTCGTCGCCTTGTTTTACAATGACATCGCCAAACGCAAACCGCTCCTCGCGCAGCAATGCGCGCAGCCTTTCGTAGTGATCCTCCGGGAGAAAACGAAAAAAGGACGAGCGCTGCAAAATTTCATCGAGAGCCTCGGTCATACGCTGCTGAGGGCGCCAGCATCCACTGAACACAGCTTGCGGCCAATTCTGAAAAGTGGCTTTCCAAAATCCGCTGCTCGACCCGCTCGCGAGTCCGCGCGTCGGCAAGGTCCGGCGCGATCTTCCGAACGAGTCGGCAGAGCTGAAAGCCATCGCCGCGCGCGATCGGTTCGAGCACTTCGCCGGGTGCGGCGCAGAGGATTTTCTGCTGCGATTCCTCCGGTAAATCTTCGCACGCGATTTCATCGCGGCGATACGGATAGCGCCCGTCCTTCGCCACGTCCGCCATCCCGATGCCGTCTTCCTGAACGCAAAGAAACGCCTCGCGCGCGGCATCGTGGGATTCCAGTTCGACCGTTTCCAATTCCACGCGCGTCAAAGGCAGCCGCAGCGCGTGCAGCATTCGCTCGCGCGCTTCGCGAGTCAGCAGCGCCGCGCATTGCTGCCGATACGCGGCCTCGAGTTGCAGCGTTTCATCGCGCCCCAACCGCCCGGCCCATTCGCCGCCCGCCGCCACGATGCGCCACGCCAGCCGCACTGCGAGGCGATCAAATTCACCCGAAAGCAAAAGCTCGACGCGCAGCAAATCGGAGCCGCCGCTCGTCTCCGCCGGAATGTTTTTCCCATTCGCAGCTTTCCAAAACGACCGGCGCAAATAGTCGCTGAAATCCTCCAGCGTCAGGCCGCGCGCTTCGAGCCACCGCTCCGTTTCCTCCGCCGTGATGAGATCGCGTTCGTAGCGAAACTGCTCGGACGCGGATTGCAACGCCGCCTCGTCAGGCTCCGGGCCGCTCGCGTGCGCGCCAGCCAAAAAGTGCTCCAGCTCGCCGCGAAACCGCGCGGACTCGATTACATCCCGAACGGTAAAAATCCGGCCGTCCACGGCAAAGGCCGGGCATTCCCATCCCTTCGGCTCGGCCTCGCTCATGGCCGTTTCGGCGCGGAATTTCCCATCCGTCAAAAGGCGGGCGCGAGCCGGGGCCTCACACTTTCAGCAACTCCTTTGCCTCCGCGACGCCCGCGGCGGGGCGGCCGTATTCGCTCGCGGTCACGCGGGCGAGGGCGCAGAGCTGCCGCCAGCGGAAGGCGGGGCGCGTCGTGGCGAATTCCTCGGTGCAAGTGCGGAAGAATTTCTCGGCGTGCAGCGCGCCGTCCTCACTGATCGCGTAGCGGCGCAGGAGATCGAAAGCGCCGCGCGGATCGTGCCCGAGCTGGCCGCAGCGCTGCACGATGCCGCTCGCGCGGGCTTGCAGATTGCCGCGGATCGCTTCGTCGAGTTCCGCGAGCAGCGCGGCGGGCTCGGCGGATTTTGCCTCCGAGATGTGGCGGGCGAAAGGGAGTGGCTCCCAGTTGAGGAAATCGCCGCCGCGATTCGCGCGATCAAGCGCGGCTTGATACGCGCCGAGGATGAGGCACGCGAAAGTATTCCGTGGTCGCGCGACCCGCGCAAGATTGCGCCACGCGCCCGCCGAATCGCACGCATGGACGCCGATCGAGTCGCCATGCACGCTGCCGATCGGCTTGCCGGGGACTTCCATGTTTGGCGGGCGTCCGTGATCGCGCAGGATGAGTTGATTGGCGGCGAGTGAGATCGCTTCGCCGACCGCATCGGGCGCGAAACCTTCCGCGAGCGCCGCGGCGGCGGTGGCGGCGGCTTGGGAAGGCGTCGCGCGGAAGATCGTGTCGCTGAGTTTTTCCACCCACGCATCCTCCGCCGCGCGCGTGCCGGGCTTCGCGCCGAGCAGCTTGTGCTCTTCGAGCAGACGCGGGAGCAAAGCCTGCGGCTGATCGGAGCCCTCGCGGCGCGACCAGCTTTCCGCCTTCACGCAGTAGCGCACGGACTGCCGCAGCAGCGTCGTCGCGTTTTCATGGCCGATGATTCCGAGCAAATCCCAAGCGCGATACGGCAGCACCACGCGATGCACTTCCGTGACGTCCTCGACCGTGTGCAGCAGCGCGTCGAACGCATCCTCCGGCGTGCCCGCGACCGCTGCGAACGCCGCATCCGCGCGCGCCGCATCCTTGCTGTGAACCGCCTCGCGCAGCCACGCCGCCGGGTCCGCATCCGCCGGAAGCGCCGAGGCCGCGACCGGATGCAGCGCCTCGTTCTTCCCGCCGCCGGATTCCTGAATCCGATTCGTGTTGCGATACAAAACCTTCAGCACCGGCAGCGGCTGCTGCTCCGTCGGCAGCTCTTGCGCCATGTGCCAGCCGGGCGCGAGCGCCATCATCGTGTGAAAGCCGACGTAATCCTCGCCGCCGAAAGTCCGCGCATTGGCGAGCGCGCCCGCCGCGACGAGTTGCCGCAGCTCGACGCCGCTGCGCAATTTCGCCACGAGCACCGGCACGAGATTCTTCGCGGGCGTCTCCTGCATCAGCCGCACGAGCGGTTCGAGCGCGCCAAATCCCAATCGCGCTTCCTCGGCCTCCGCCGCAGCCAGACCCAGCTCGGAAGCCAGTCCGCAGCCAATCGTGGCGGTGATCATTCCTTTTCCGACATCGGCCAAAAACTCGCGCCGGGTTTGGGGTTGTTTCAGCATTTTCATGAACGTGATCTCCGGTTGATTGTGGGAGCACGATCTGTCGCGAAAGGCAGAAGGGCAGTTATAGAATGGAACCCGGCCCCGCTCGTGACAATGAGTTAATATCCACCGTCCGAGTGGAGGAAAACCCGCTCGGCGATGCGTGGGCCGGCGAATGGAGCGCGGTAGCGGACGGTGATTTTTTGGCCGCGCTTCAACGCATCCGCAGTGATCAATTTTCCGCCCTCCACAAAGCGCGTGCGCGGTCCCCACGAGATCGGGAAACCGGCGGGCGTTTTCACCGTCCGCACGGTGAAGCGTTTGTGCTCGCGCTCCACCGCCACGACTTCGCCTTGCAGGGTGTGCGACGCGATCGGCAGCGCGCTGGCGTGCGGCGCGATCGCGGCAATCACTCCGAGCAAGGCGAAGATCGGCTTCATGGCGTTTTGGGTTTGCCGATGCCTTGGGGGTCGCTCGCTTCGCCGACGACTGTGCTGCCGTCGAGCACTTGCACGGTGTAGCCGGCATACTTCTTTCCGCTGGCCTCGACTTTCTTCGAGCGTGAACCGCTGCCGCCGCCACTGCTGCCGCCCTTGCCTTTGGAACCCGCGGAGTGCTCGGGCGTGTAAGTCGTCGAGATGCGCTTGCTCTCGATGGTCTGCTGGCCAGCGGTCGGGAGGTCCAGTTTGACCTCGCCGGTTTCGATGGCGCTCACGTCGCGGTCCTTTGCGTCGCGACCGTACGCCGTCCATTTGACGATGCGAGTCTCCGGCGTTTTCGCTTTGCCCGAAACCAGGATGGTCAGCGTCTTAAACTGCGTCACGGTGTCAGCGGACGCGCCCTTGATTTCCTTGCGGTCGCTCTCGCTGGCCGTGCGGACTTCGACGCGGACGCGGTCATTCGGGGAAATACTTTGCGCGTGGGTCGTGAGCGGGAGCGCCAGCGCGATCAGCGCGGCGCGGAGGGATGGGATGGTTTTCATGGGAAGTGACATTATTCGGGCCGGGTCGGCGCGGCTATTTCTTTTCCTTCTTGTCCTCTTCGGCCGCGCATTTGCAGATCCACTCCTGCACTTTGCACTTCGAGCAGATCGTGGTGTCGTACTGCATCCGCGCGGTGATCGCCTTGGCTTTCGCGTCGGCCTTGAACTGCACGATGATCCACTCGCCGGGCTTGACGCCGGGGATGACAAATCTGCCGTCGGCTTTCTCGACCGCGAGCTTCTCCACCTTGTTGGTCGGGCCACCGCTGACGGTGATCGTCTGCTCGCCGAGGGCGACGGGTTTCAGGTCTTTGTCGAGGAGGGCGATGTGGAATTTGCCGTCCTTGAGCGTGACTTCGCCGTGCATGGTTTCGTTCTTGGAAAACTCGAGCACGCGTCCGCCATTGGGGCCGAGTTCGACGTCGCCGTGGGCGAGGACGGAAGCCGCGAGAGCGAACGTGGTGAGGATGGATGCGAGGTTTATTTTCATATGTCTGTGTGGCTTTGGTGTTGTGGTTTCTGGTTAGTGCGAAGCCGGAGCGTCCTGCGCGATGGCCTTCTCCGCGGCCTTGCGGCCAAACGTGTAGAAGACTGTCGGTGTGACGCCCAAGCCAAGCAAAGTGGAAGTGATGAGGCCGCCGACGATGACGACGGCGACGGGATGCAGGATTTCCTTCCCCGGCTGATCGCCCGCGAGGACGAGCGGGATGAGACCGATGCCGGCGGCGAGCGCGGTCATGAGCACGGGGACGAGCCGCTCCTTCGTGCCGCGGATGACCATCGCCTTGGTGAAGCCTTCGCCCTCGTGCTGCATGAGGTGCAGATAGTGCGAGAGCAGCATGATCGAATTGCGCGCGGCGACACCGGCGACGGCGATGAAGCCGACGAGGGTGGCGATGGAGATGTTGTTCAGTTTGAAAAACGTGAGGACGAGTCCGCCGACGAGCGCGAGCGGGATGTCGCACAAAACTTGGAACGCAAAGAACGGCGTGCGGAAGTAGCCGTAGAGCAGGAAGGCGATGACCACGAAGACCACGCCGCTGAGCGCGGCGATGCGGCGCGAGGCTTCGCGCTGCGCGACGAATTCGCCCTCGTAGGAAATGAAGTAGCCCTCGGGCAGCTTCACCTTTTCCGCGACGCGCTTTTGCAGATCGACGACCAGCGTGCTCACGTCGCGCACCGTCGGTTTGATCGCGAGGGCGAAGCGGCGCTGCGCGTTTTCGCGGAAGATGACGTTCGGGCCTTTCGCCTCGCGCACGTCGGCGATGAGCGAGAGCGGGATGCGCTGCAAATTCCCTGCGCTGTCCCGGACCTCGATGGGCAGCGCCGCGAGTTTGTCCGGTGTCTCGCGCCACTCCAGCGGCAGGCGGATGGCGAGGTCGATCTCGCGCTGGCCTTCGCGCAGGGCGGCGACGGTCTCGCCGCCGATGAGTGTCGAGAGCGTGGCGTTGAGTTTGCCGGGCGTGATGCCATATGCAGCGCAACGCTCGCGGTTCGCCTCGATGCGGAGCTGTGGGATCACGGATTGCTGGTCGAGCTTGCAGTCGGAGAAACCGGGGATCGTTTTCGCGACACCCTGCACTTCGATGCCGAGCTGCCGCAGCTTGTCGAGGTCGGGACCGAAAATCTTGATCGCCACCGGCGCGGAGACGCCGCTGAGCATGTGGCCGATGCGGTCGGCAAGCGGGCCCATCACCACGCTGAAAGTGCCGGGCACGCTCTGCACTTTCTTGCGGACATCGGCGAGGATTTCAGCGCGGGTGCGCGTGCTGGTTTCATCGCGAAAATCCACGTCGAACTCCGCGGTGCTCACCGGCACGACGTGATCGCCGCGCTCGGCGCGTCCGAGGCGGCGGCCGACTTTACGGACTTCGGGGATCGAAAGCAGTTGCTGCTCGATGACGTCGGCGATGTTGTTCGTTTCTTCGAGCGAGGTGCCGGGCGCGGCGGTCGTGGCGATGAGGAGCGTTTCTTCCTGGAATGCGGGCAGGAAGTCCTTGCCCATTTGCGGATAGAGCAGGAACGCGCCGACGACCATCATGCCGACGATGCCGAGCAGCAGAAATGGCTGTGCCAGGCCAAAGCGGAGAAGAGTCTTTTCGAGCAGCACCTTCATTGCGCGGACGAGAGCGCCATCGTGGGACGAATGGGACTCATGAGTCGCATGGGTCCCCTTCGTCCCATCGCGAAGCAGGAACGAACACAAAACTGGAATCACCGTCAGCGAGACGACGAACGACGCGATCATCGAGATGATCGTGGCGATGGCGATGGGCGAGAAGAGGCGGCCTTCCACGCCGGTCAGCCCGAGCAGCGGGAGGAAGACGAGGACGATGAGCAGCGTGGCGTAGAGGATCGAATTCCGCACTTCGCCGGACGCCTTTGCGATCACTTCGAGGCGCGGGTGCGGCTTTGCGAGGGCGGCATTTTCCCGCAGGCGGCGGAAGACGTTTTCCACATCGACGATGGCATCATCGACGACCATGCCGATGGCGACGGCGAGACCGCCGAGGGTCATCGAGTTCACCGAAATATCGAACCACTGGAAGACCAGCATCGTGATGGCAAACGACAGCGGCATCGCCATGAGCGTGATGAAGGTCGTGCGAAAATTGAGCAGGAAGAGAAAGATGACGATTGTGACCATTACCGCGCCCTCGGCGATGGCGGTCTTGAGATTGCCGATCGCATTCTCGATGAAATCGCCCTGCCGAAAAAGCAGCGTGGCCTCGACGCCGGCGGGCAGCGTTTTTTGCAACTCGGCGACGGCCTCCTCGATCTTCGCGGTGAGCCCGAGCGTGTCGAAGCCCGGCGCTTTCGTGATGCTCATGATCACGCCGCGCTTGCCATTCACGCTGCCGTCGCCGCGCATCGGCTCGACGCCCCACTCGACCTTCGCCACGTCCGCGATGGTGATCGCGCGGTCGCCGACTTTTTTCACCACGGTGCGCGCGATGTCTTCGAGCTGCACCGTCATCGCAAGGTTGCGCACCATGATTTCCGTCGTGCCGCTGTTGATGAATCCGCCCGTCGAATTCGTCGCCGATTCCTTCGCCGCGGTTTCGAGTTCCTCGAATGTGACCTCGTGCGCTGCCATGCGATTCGGCTCGGGCATCACCTGCACCTGCTTGATGCCGCCGCCCATGTTCAGCACTTCGGCGATGCCGGGGATGCTTTGCAGCCGCGGGCGGATGGTCCAGTCGGCGATGCTGCGGACCTCGCGCGGCAGCGTCTGGTCGTCGCGGCTGCTCACGCCGATGAGCAGGATTTCTCCCATCAGCGAAGCCGCCGGCGTGAGGAACGGCTCGACGCCTTCCGGCAGCGAACCGCGCACTCCGGCGAGCCGCTCCTGCACAAATTGCCGCGCCTTATAGATGTCCGTGCCCCAGCCAAACTCGGCATAGACGAGCGAGAGCGACACGTCGGAATTCGAGCGCAGCCGCGTCAGCCCCGCCACACCGAGCAGCGCGCGTTCGATCGGTTGCGTGATGTTGATCTCCACCTCCTCCGGTGCGAGACCCGGCGACTCCGTGAGCACGATCACGGTCGGCTTCGTCAGATCGGGCAGCACTTCGACGGGCAACTCCATCGTCGTCCGCACCCCGAGCACGAGCAGCAGCAGCGCCAGCGCGACGATGATCGCACGGTTGTGCAGGGAGAAATAGATGAGCTTGTTCAGCATCGGAAACTCCTCCCTCGACGAATGCTATCAATGCTAGCATCTTGGGATATGCCGCAATTGCTCGTCCGCAACATTCCGGAATCGTTGGTCAAGAAATTGAAACGTCGTGCCGTCGAGCACGGCACTTCCGCAGAGGAGGAGCACCGACGCATCTTGCGCGAAGCACTCGCGCCACCCGCCGCGCAAAGTGCTGGAAAAACCAAGCGACGGACGCTTTTCGACGCCTTTGTAGAGCTGGGGAAAATCGCTCCTGACTTTGAATTTGGGCGAAAGCAAAGCGACTGGGGAATGCGCCGGAAGCTTGATCTTTGATGCGTTATCTTCTCGATACCAATGTCCTTTCTGAGTTGCGCAAGGAAGGGCGCGGGAATCGTGGCGTGAAGGCTTGGGCGCTGGCCCACGATCCGGCGCAGAGCGCAATCAGTGTGGCAAGCGCCGCTGAAATCCGCTGCGGAATCGAGAACGTGCGATCGACCGATCCGCAGCAGGCGGAGGCGATCGAAAGGTGGCTCGACGGACTCCTCGTCGAATTTGCCGCCAATCTTTTGCCAGTCACCGGCAGCATCGCGGATCGCTGGGGCCGACTCATGTCCGCCACGGACCGGCGTGATCGCGACCTGCTCCTCGCGGCGACTGCGCTCGAACACGATCTCACCGTCGTGACCCGGAACGACGAAGACTTTCGCGGAACCGGTGTGCGCATCCACAATCCTTGGAAGTAGTCGGCCAAGATTCACGACTGAACGCCCTCCGGCTTGCGGTCCATTTTCGCGCGCCGCATCGCCACGGCGAGCAACACCAGCAGCAGCGCATTCGAGGCGAGGGAGAAAAGCGTGAGGGTCGAGAAATGCGCGTCGTCGTGGTCATGGCCGTTGCCGCTTTTTGGCTGGCTGGTTTTTTGCCCGGCGGTCATTTCGCTGCCGTCCTCGTTGTGCTCGTGGCCGTGCGCCGCATCGAGGGCTTCCTTCAAACTCACGCTGCCTTTGCCGGCGAAGCCGAGCGAGTAGGCGCCGGTGGTCACGACCTCATCGCCCGCGACGAGGCCGGCCGTGATCTCGACGGTGCGTTCGTTCATCGCGCCGACCTGCACGGGCACGCGGACGAAGGTGTGCTTTAGCGCGGTGTCGTAGTGCTTGCGATAGACGACGCGGCTGGTCGCATCGCCTTGCAGCGCGAGGCGCGGGAGGCTCATCACGCCCTCGCGCTGGTTCACCACGATGCTGAATTCGGCGCGCATTCCGGGGCGCAGCAGCGTGCCGGGATTATCGACGTGAAAGGCGGCTTCGAGCGTGCCGCTCGCGGGGTCGGCCTCCGCGCCGAGATGCGCGAGCGTGGCGACGAATTCATCCTCGGGATACGCTAGCACGCGGATGCTCGCCTGCTGCCCCGGCTGTAATTTCCCCGTGAGATGCAGCGGCACCGCGGCGGTCGCGTGGACGGCGGTGAGGTCGATGATTTCGAGCAGCGAATCGCTCGGCTCGACCGGCTGGCCGGGCGTGACTTTTACGACGGAAACCAAGCCGCCCAGCGGCGCGAGCAATTTCACCATTGGCGGCGGATCGCCGGGCAGGCGGCTTTCGAGCACCACGGCCACGGCGTCCTTCGCGATGGTCGTGTCGATGTGCGTCTCGACGCTCGCGACGCGGCCCGGCACGCGGCTGCTGACCACCGCGCGGCGGCCCGGCGCGACATTGATGCGGCCGAGCGCGAAGACGGTTTCGGGAAAAGTCGTCTCCTCGGCCTCCACGGTTTCGATGCGCAAATTCTTCACGCCGTTTTCATCGAGGATGATGGTGTTCGCCGCCTCCTCCGGAGAGATGGCGGCGGACACGGTGGCGGCGAGGGCGAGGAGAAAAAGGAGCGGATACTTCATGGCGAAAAAAATCAGCGCGCGGTGCCGAGGGCGGACAGGTGGCGCACGCGGGCGAGGTGGTAGTCGCGCAGCGCGTCGAGGCGCTGGCGCTCGAGCGCGAGGCGGCGGTCGCGGGCGCGGAGGACTTCGGTGAGCGGCGTGAGTCCGATGGCGTAGGATTCGCGGAATTGCTTTTCGATTTGTGCGGCTTTGGGAAGCAGCGCGCTGTCGAGTTCGGTCACGACGCGGGTCAGCGCGGCCATCACGTCGCGCGCGGTGGCGGACTCGGCGCGGATTTGAAAAGCGAGCGCGTCCGTCTCGAGTGCGGCGCGTTTCGCGGCAGCGTCGGCTTCCTCAATGCGCCCGACTTTCGCATCCCAGATCGGCAGCGGCAGGCTGAATCTGAGGCCCGCAAACGTGTCGCTTTGAAAACCATCGGGCGCGTCCTCGGAGCGCTCGCGAGAGACGCTGATGCCGATGCGGATGTCTTCCCAGCGTTGCGCGCGGGCCAGTGTCGCGCCTTGTTTCGCGGCCTCGGCGGTGTGCTGCGCGGCGTTAAAATCGGGACGCCGCGCGGGGTCGCTCGCGCGACCTGGCAGCGATGCGGGCGCGGGCAGTTCGCCGTCGATCGCGATGGCCTCGCCCGTGCGTACACCGGCCAGCGCGCGCAGTTCGCCGAGCAGCGTGGTGCGTTCCGCCGCGAGCTGCAGCAGGTCGAAGCGGAGGATTTGCGTCTCGAGTTCCACCGAGGCGGCATCGACCCCGGAGGCCTCGCCCACGGCCATGCGCTGGCGCATGAACTCCGCGAGTTCGCGACTGTTCGCGAGCTGTTTTTCGCGCAGCGCGCGCTGCCCGCCGAGCGCGAGCAGTTTCACCATCGCCGTGCCGGTTTCCGCGCGGAGTTTTCGCTCCGCATCGCGCACCTCGGCTTCCGCGGCGGCGAGCTGCGCGCGCGACACGGCCTTCTCCAGGCGCAGCCGCGCGGTGAGCGGGAATTGCTGCGAGAGCGCCACCCCGACCGCACCTTCGGGCGCATGCACATTGCGCGAAAGCTCGACTTCGATTTCGGGATTCGCGAACCGCCCGGCCTGCTTCAAACGCGCCCGCGCTTCGTCGATGCGCAGCCGCGCGGCGGCGAGCGACGGGTTGTATTTTACGGCGTAAGCCGGCGCGCTTTCCCGGGAAAAGCGAATCTCGGCAGCTCTGGCGCAGAGGGCCGGCGCGATGGAAAGGATGAGTAAAAATCGGAGCATGTGAGCATGGGTTGTTGGATGGAACAGAGTGCATCACGCGAACGCGAAAAAGCGCGCGTGAACGGCGAAACACGGAGCGGCGAGCGCCACTCCTCCCGGCCTCAAATCAACAAGACAACAGTACGCGCCACCGCCACGCCGGGCGGCGGGCTTTCACCCAATGCCAGCGCGTTTTCCAAAGCGGGAAGCAGCACCACTTTAGCCCGCTCCGAATCATCCAGCGTCAGAAACGCCAGCATCACGGGCGCGGGCAGTACGAGCGGATCGGTGTGCGCGGCCAGCGATTGGAAATCCTGCGCGACCTCCGCGTGCGTGTGTTTTTCGCCGTCGTCCGGACAGCATTCCGCGGAGTGCGCGGGGGCCGCGTTTTCGTGGCAATCCTCCCCATGCGGCCCGTGGCAGTGATCGCTCGCCATCGCCACGGGAGCGCCGGAGCAGAGGCAGAGAAAACTGCGGCCCACACCGAAAAGTTGCGCGCTCACCACGGCCAGCACGCCGAGCGCGAGCAGGAGCTTTTGGAGATGCGAACGAACTTTCACTGGCGCACAGAGAGCATGGACCGTGCTTTTGTTCAATCAGCGAGTGGCGGAAGTGCGCGATGGTCGGGCATTGATGCCGCGCGCGCGAATGCGTATCTCCCGGCTCGCTTCCACCGCATGGCCGCCGTCGAAAAAATCACCCTCCTCGCAAACTACGAGCCCGACGCACAATGGAGCATGTTGAATTTCGACCGCTTTCTCGCGGCGGAACTGCCGGCGAAAGGCGTGCGCGTGGACGTGCAGCGCCCGCCGCCGCGCATCGGGGCGACTCGTGGAAAATGGATTCGCTACCTCGACAAATACATCTTTTTCCAGCCCGCCCTCCGCCGCGCAGCCAAGGCAGCATCAGGCTCGCGGAGCCTGCTGCACATCTGCGATCACTCGAATGCGCTCTATCTGCACACGGCAGGTGCGGCGCGAAATGTGGTGACGTGTCACGATCTGATCGCGGTGCGAATCGCGCACGGTGAATTCCCCGGAATCGGCACGGCATGGAGCGGGAAGATTTTGCAGCGGCTGATTTTGAGCGGGCTGGCGAAGTCGCATTTTGTCGTGTGCGACTCGGATTCCACGCGGCGGGATTTGGTGCGGTTTTTGCCGCGCTTGGAAGACCGCTCGACCGTCGTGCATCTGAGTCTGGATACGCGCTGGCGGCCAATCGCGAAGGAGGAAGCGCGCTCGCTGGCCGCGCCGTTCGCGTCAGAGCGGCCGATCGTTTTTCATCTCGGCGCGAATTGCTGGTACAAGAATTGGGAAGGTATCCTGCGAGCTTTCGTGCGGGTGATCGAGAAGCCGCGCGCGGATGCGCCGCGACCGTTGCTCGTGCTCGGGAGCGGGATTTTGTCGGAGGAAAATCGCGCGTTCATCCGCGAGCATCGGCTGCAAAATGATGTGGTGAATCCTGGCCGGCTCACCGAGCCGCAAATCCTCGGGCTCTACAACCTCGCGAGCGTGTTTTTATTCCCATCCCACTTTGAAGGCTTTGGCTGGCCGCCGCTGGAGGCGCAGGCGTGCCGCTGTCCCGTCGTCTGCTCGAAGGGCGGCTCGCTGGCGGAGATCGTGGAGGACAGCGCGCTGACTGCCGCGCCCGACGACGCGGACGCGCTCGCCACACACCTCGGCGCGCTGATTCACAATGAAACGCTGCGCGACGAAACCATCGACCGCGGCCAAAAAAACGCCGCGCGTTTCACCCATGCCCGCACTGTCGATGGCTATCTCGAAGCCTACGTTACTGCGATCGCCCTGCCCGTAAGAAATCCATGAACACGCCCCGTCTCACTCCCGAACGACTCCGCTCCTACCGCTGGTTCGGGCCGAATGATCTGCGCAGCTTTGGCCATCGCTCGCGGGCGCGGCAGATGGGGCTGGGGCCGGAGGATTGGGCGGGGAAGCCGGTAATCGCGATTTTGAATACGTGGAGCGAAATCAATCCGTGTCATCTGCACTTCAAGGTGCTCGCCGAGCATGTGAAAAAGGGCGTGCTCCAGGCGGGCGGGATGCCGGTGGAAATCCCGGTGCTTTCGCTGAGCGAAAATTTCATGAAGCCGACGACGATGCTTTATCGCAATCTGCTCGCGATGGAGACGGAGGAAGTGCTGCGGTGTCATCCGGCGGATGGCGCGGTGCTGCTCGGCGCGTGCGATAAAACGACGCCCGCGCTCATCATGGGCGCGCTGTCGGCGGCGCTGCCTTTTATCTTCGTGCCGGGCGGGCCGATGCTGCGCGGGAACTGGCGCGGCGCAGTGCTCGGCTCGGGGTCGGATGCGTGGAAGTATTGGGCGGAGAAACGCGCGGGCAATTTGAGCGAAGAGGAATGGTGCGAGATCGAGGCGGGGATCGCGCGGTCGCACGGGCACTGCATGACGATGGGCACGGCGAGCACGATGACGGCGATCGCGGAGACGCTCGGGCTCACGCTGCCTGGCGCGTCGAGCATCCCCGCGAGCGATGCGGAGCACTGGCGCATGGCCGCGCAGAGCGGGCGGCAGATCGTGGAAAATGTGTGGGCGGATTTGAATCCGTCGCGCTTTCTCACGATGCAGAGTTTTGAAAATGCGATCGTCGCGGACATGGCGATCGGCGGCTCGACGAATGCGCTCATCCATCTCGTTGCGATGGCAGGGCGCGCGGGGATCAAGCTGCCGCTGGAGAAGTTCGATGAGATTTCGCGCCGCACGCCGCGGCTCGCGGATCTGCGTCCGGCAGGCAGATTCTTGATGGAGGATTTTTATTTTGCCGGCGGCTTGCGCGCTCTGCTGGCTCAACTCCCCGACTTGCTCCACGGCGAAACTTTCACCGTGAACAGTCACACGCTTGCCGAGAACCTCGCCGGCGCGGAGATCTACAACCCGGAAGTCATCCGCACGCGCGAAACCGCACTCTCGCCGGAAGGCGGCACCGCGATCCTGCGCGGGAATCTTTGCCCGCGTGGTGCGGTCATCAAACATGCCGCGATGGAGCCGCGCTTCCTTTGCCACAGCGGCCCGGCGGTCGTTTTTGAAAACTACGACGACCTCGCCGCGCGCATCGACGACCCCGCGCTTGCCGTCACCGCCGACTCCGTGATCGTTCTGCAAAACGCCGGTCCCGTTGGCGCGCCCGGGATGCCCGAATGGGGAATGCTACCAATCCCGAAAAAGCTGCTGGAGCAAGGCGTGCGCGACATGCTGCGAATCTCCGACGCGCGCATGAGCGGCACCAGCTACGGCGCGTGCGTGCTGCACATCGCGCCCGAAAGCGCCATCGGTGGCCCGCTCGCGCTCGTGCACGATGGCGACCACATCACGCTCGACGTGCCCGCGCGCACGCTCACGCTGAACGTTTCCGACGAAGAACTCGCCACCCGCCAGGCCGCTTGGAAACAGCGTCCGCCACAAGTGCTGCGCGGCTACCTCTCGCTTTTCCTAAACGAAGTGACGCAGGCCGACGAAGGCTGCGACTTCCGCTTCCTCCACGCCGGTGCGCCGACGCCGGAGCCGGCGATTCATTGAAAAATGCCGTCTCGGGGTTGATTGGTCGCTGATGATTTTTAGATTCCTTTTTGCAATTGTGTGGTTCGTCACGGGGATCGCTCGCGCGGAGGATGCGGCGGTTCCTTTGCAGCGGTTTGCTTTTGAAAAGGCGGAGATGGGGTTGCCTTTTCGGATCACGCTTTTTGCGCCGGATGAGAAAGCAGCGAAGGCGGCTGCGGATGCGGCGTTTGTGCGGATTGCCGAACTGAACGGCGTGTTGAGCGATTACGATGACGAGTCGGAATTGAGCCGGCTTTCGCGCACTTCCGGTTCGGGAAAAGTGGTGCCGGTGAGCGACGATCTGTGGCGGGTGCTGGAGCGCGGGCAGGCGATGGCGGTGCAGACGGCTGGGGCGTTCGATGTGACGGTGGGGCCGTTGGTGAATTTGTGGCGGCGGGCGCGGCGGAAGCAGGAGCTGCCTGCGCCGGAGATGATCGCGGAGATGCGGGCGCGCGTGGGTTTTCAAAATCTGAAACTGGATGCGGAAAAGCGGACGGCGGAGTTGCGGATCCCGGACATGCGGCTGGATGCGGGTTCGATTGGAAAGGCGTATGCGGTGGATGCGGCGCTGGCGGTTTTGAAGGCGCGCGGGTTTCCGCGGGCGCTGGTCGGCGGGAGCGGCGACATGGCGGCGGGCGATGCGCCGCCGGGGCAGGCGGAGTGGCAGATCGAGGTGGCGGCGCTCGATGCGCCGGGAGCGCCGCCGCCGCGGATCGTGCATCTGGTGAATCGCGGGATCGCGACGAGCGGCGATGTGTTTCAGCGCGTGGAGATCGACGGGAAACGCTACTCGCACATCGTCGATCCGCGCACCGGACTCGGGCTCACGGATCACAGCCTCGTCACGGTGATCGCGCCGGATTGTTTCACTGCAAATTGCTACACGACCGCGGCGAGCGTGCTCGGGCCGGAGCGGGGTTTGAAATTGATCGACGAGACGGAAGGCGTCGCGGCGTTGCTGGTGCGGAAGCCGGGGGAAAAGATCGAAGTGATCGAATCGCGCGAGTGGAAGTTTAAGGAATGATCAATCTTCCGATGCGAGTTGTTCGAGCCGGTCGCCGATTTTGTAGTGCATCACGACGACGAGGATTCCCACGGCGAAATCGAGCACGATGAAGGCGGCTTCCTTGAACATGGAAAAGGCCAGGACGCCGACCATCGTTCCGCCGACGTAAGTGATCGCAATCGCGAGCGGCAGCGCGCCCCACTTCAGGCGTAGGGAAAGGTGGACGATGAGGTGATAGAAAAACGCGAGTAGGATGAAGACGAACGCGAAGCCAGTGATGGCGATGCCGTTCGTTTCGGTGAAAATCTCCGCCAGCCCTTTTAGTAATCCGTCCGCGACGAGCACCGCTCCGAGCGTGAAAAAAAGCACGGCCGGCCAGGTGGTGGCGAGGGCGCCGAGGATTTTCTGGTAAGCAATCTGACGGGTGGACATCGGCAGCATTGCGAGGCTCGACCACGTTTTCCAAATGCGCTCCTGCCGAAAGACACGGGCGGCGATGAAGGCGCCTTCGGCGACAAGGACGAGGAAGCCGCACCAAATCATGGTGTAGCCGAATTCTTTCCACACGAAGTTGCTCGGGTTGTTGTCGAAGACATTGGTGACGAGGGCCGCCGCCAGGCCGAGCAGTGCGCCGTAGGTAAGCAGCTTCACGAGGGCACCTGCGTTGCCGCCGCCGATGAAAAAGTAATCCTTCCAGAACAACGCGCGCCGCCCAGGCCTTCCGTAGCTGAAAAAGTGAAAACGTTTTCCTTTTCTGGACAGGATTCCGCGCGCGGGGCCGGCCTCGACTTCCTCATTGCAAAAGACATCGAAGATCGCCCATGCGCCGAGGAAAAAACCGATGCCGAGGAGGATGTTGCTGACGACTTGGAAACACAGTGGGCCGCCGCTGAATCCGGTGACGCCAATCGCGCCAATGCGGGTGAGCGGGGAGGCCTGCTGCCATAGCGCGAGAAAATCTGTGAGCCAGGGCGGGGGCAATTCCGCCGGGATGATTTGGAAAAATGCGAGGAGGTAGAGCACCGGATTGCGCACGATCCACGCGCCAAAGAGGAACCCGCACATGACGCAGAAAGTGAAGAGCGCGGCGGTGAAGGAACGGCGCATCATGACGGAGAAAAAGAGCGCCACATTTCCCAGCAAAAGCGTGTACGCCGCGAGGCAGGTGTAGGCAGCGACGATCTGCGCGAGGGTGACGCCGCCGAGCGCGACGGCGAGCAGGGTGAAGGGGACTTGCGAGACGAGCAGGAGCAGCGCGCCGATCTGGCGGCTGGCGGATTTGCCGAGCAGGATGGAGAGCGGGTTGAGATTGGTCATGCGCAGCAGGCCGAGCGTCATGTCCTCCTTTTCCTCGGTGATGGCGGAGGCGAAATAACTCAGCCCGGCGAGCGAGATGAAGAAGAGATTGAGCGAGACGATGGAGTTGAAAAACTTGAGCCCCGGCGCGCCCGCCCAGCCCATGGATAATTGAGTCGTCACGAGATTGAACAGGACGAGTCCCACGAGCCCGGCGCGCGCCCAATACATGGCCTTCGAGCGCACATCCTCGCGCAGGGCGCGGGTAAAGAGGGCGAGCAGGGCGCTATTCATGCGCGGGAGCATTCCCGAACGCGCCGCCGGTTGGCAATGCGCGACCGCAACTCATCCCCACCGCCACGTCGGATGCCGGATGCACGCGAGCGCGTGATCCAGCTTGATGCCAGTGGCAGCTTGCGCGGCGAAATCGGCGGTGTGCTTTTTCCAGATGGCGAGTTCCTCCGCGGTCGGCGTGTGTGGGGCGCGGTGCGGGATGCGGTTGCCGAGGAGCATCATCCAGTGGCCTTCGAGGCCGAAGATGTTGTCGTGATTGCCGAGCTTGTGCCGCCCGAGCATGGACGGTCCGTTTTCCTCATAGAAAGCGACGAGCGGCGCGACGGTGCGCAGCGGGGTGGCGGCGCGGGCGTGCTGCCAGAACGGGGTGTCGAGCCGCGTGTTGAAGCGGTAGTGCATCGCGAGGAAATCGCGCGTCTCGGTCCAGATGTCGGCGATGAGCTGGTTGTAAGTCTCGCGGATGGTGGGGGTCGGGCCGGTGCGGTGGCATTCGCGCAGGGTTTCGACGAGGATTTGCATCGCGTAAATCAGCGTCGAGATGGCGGTGGCTTCGAGCGGCTCGACGAAGCCGTTGGCGTTGCCGATGGCGACGACGTTGCCGACCCAGTTCCGCGCGTAGCGTCCGCTGCGGAAGCGCACGAGGCGCGGCTCGTTTCCGGTCGCGGCGATCCTGGGATTTTTGCGGAGTAGTTCTGCGCGCGCCGCATCGTCGTCGAGAAAAGCGGAGCTGAAGACGTAGCCGCGATTGATGAAATGCTCGTGCTCGATCTGCCAGCACCAGCCGGCGTCCATCGTCTCGGCAGTGGTGTAGGGATGGATCGGCTCGGTGGTGCGCGGCCAGCCGCCGATGATCGCGCGGTCGCAAAACAGCGCGTCGGCGAAGCTCTCGAACGGCTCACCCAGTGCGCGCCCGAGCAGCTCGGAGCGGAAGCCGGAGGCGTCGATGTAAAGATCGCCGCTCACATTTTCCCCGCTCTCGAGATGCAGCGCCGCGACTTCGCCCTCGCACATTTCCACGTCGCGCACGGTGCCTTCGGAAATGGCGACGCCGTGCTCGCGGCAGCGCGCTTCGAGGTAGGCGACGAGTTTTTGGTTTTCGATGTGAAAGGCGTACGCGGATTGGAATTGCGGCCAGCCATCGGACCGGCGATGGGCGACGCGATCGTGGGTCATCAGCGCGGTGGGGGCGTCGGCGGGCACGAGTTCGTCGAAGCAGTAAAACCCATTCGCCTTTGGCAGATCGCTCCAGCGCGCGTCCCACTGCTGGCTGAAGCTGTAGAAAAAATCCGGGCGCGGCCCCCACAAAAAGCGGATGCCCAGCTTCCACGTCGGCTGCGCCTCGGCGTAAAACTGCGCCGCATCAAGACCGAGATTTCCGAGCAGATGCCGGGGAAAAAGCGGCGTCGTGCCCTCGCCAACGCCGATCACGCCGATGTCCGCGCTATGGACGAGGCGGACGGCGAGCTGCGGGAGATGGCGGCGCAGCGTGAGCGCCGCGAGCAGCCCCGCGGTGCCGCCGCCGAGGACGACGATGTTTTGGATCTTGCTCATGGCGACAGAAAGGTGGAACGGCGGACCGAATGATTTCGCGGCATCGCATCCGGCGCGGCAGGCTGGATGGAGGTTTCTGATAACAGCGGCAAATAGAAATTGATTTCACGGAAAAATACTTTCTAATTTTTCAAGAGGGTTCTCCCAGCCGTTCATCACCCCGAAACCAACTCCCTTGACGCCCCACACCATGCAAACTCATCGCCATCCCATGCCCACATCTCGCCGCTCGCCCTCGCCATTCAGCGCACTGCGCGCCATCGCCGCCCTCTCGATCCTGTCCGGTCCGATCTACGCGCAAATCCCGGTCGCGGGGACGACGGATTCATGGACCAATGGCGGAGGCGACTTGTTGTGGGGCAATCCCGCCAATTGGTCCACCGGCGCTTTTCCGGGGATCAATGACATCGCGCGGTTTAACGTCGCTCCGGCCACGGTGCAGAATATCAACCTCGGCGGGTTGGACTGGGAGATCGGTTCACTGTTCATGAATTCGGCGGGCGCGACCAACTATGTCCTGCAAAGTGGCAGGATCGTCACCAACTCGATCAACCAGAACGCCGACGACCCGAACGCCCTCGATCCGAGCGCGCTGGTTTCCTCGAAAAACTCAGGGGCGGACGTGCTCAATGTCAGCGTCAGTTCGAACCAGCTGCAGTTGCAGGGCCAGGTCACGGCGGGCGGCTTGAATAAATTTGGTGCCAATATCCTGCGCCTTGGCACCAGTGGGACGGCTTTTGACAATGTGATCAATGGCGACATCACCATCTACGGGGGGACGCTCCGGGCGTCGGCCGGCGCGGTGGCTGGTCTGAATAATCCGCTGGGCGGCACGGGTCGGGTTGTCATCGGCAACGCTGGCGTCACTTTTGAAATCCAAGCGCAGATCGCCACGGGGGAATATGATTTCGGCAGGGACATCGTCGCGGGAAACAACAACTTTACGCTCGTCGCGACGAACGCTTCGGGGACTGATCCGGGCGATCCGAATGTGCGCATGGGCACATTGTTCATCGGCAATGCCGCCATGGTGACGAACAACTTCACGGGCTTCCGGCCGGGGTTTGATTCGCTGAATTTCGCCGCGGGTTCGACGAACAGCCGGATTCATGTGACCAACTCGACCGCTGCCGCGACCACTTTCACCTATACCGACGGATTGACGGGCGACGCCAACTCGAACCTCTACAAGCGGGGTGGCGGCGATCTCGAAATCCGGGGAAATAACGAGGCGAGTTTTTCCGGCGACATCTACCACGGCGAATCGAATCTCCGTCTGCAATCGACCGCTGCCGGGCTCAACCCGGCGGGTGGCGCGGACTCGACCATCTTTTTCTCCAACGGCTACGGCGTGACCGCGCTCGACGGCGGCCAGACGCTGCAACTCCGCTCGGATGCCGCGCTCGACTACGGCAGCAATATCTCCTTCCGCCCAGGCGTCACGATCGGGCGCATCGACGTGAACCGTGTCGGCACCACGGCCACTGGCCAGCGGCTCACGGTGGGAGATGTGGCCCTCTCCGGGCAATTGCTGCGGGTGCTCGGCGGGAACACTTTCAGCCTCGGGATCGACAATCTCAACGTCGCCGCAGGCTCCACGCAAATCTTCGACGGAGCGAGCGCGGACTCAGTCGTCACGGGCAACCTCAACCTCGGCGCGGGCTCCACGTTCACGAAAATCGGCGGGAGCGCCCTCACGCTCAGCTCCAACAATTCCGCGACCATTCTCGGAACGATCACGCATCGCGCGGGCAACCTCATCGGCACCGTCGCGGGCTCGCTCGGGCCGAGCCCCATCGAAGTGGGCGATCCGTCCCTAGGCAGCGATGGTTTTCAAAACCGGGTCTCCCGCCTGCAAGTCAACAATGCCGACGCCATCACGAATGCCGTCGGTATCGACGCCACCGCGAAGCTCGGCGGCATCATCGACATCAATGCGACTCCGAACGGCGACGACATTTACGCCATCCAGGCTGGCGGCATGATCCAAGGCAACGCGGTGCAACTCGGTGCCCTGACCGCTGGCACGACGCTCCTGCTCAGTCCCGATGCGATCATCCTGCACGAGGCTCCCGGCGCTGCCACCGGCACCGTTCTGGGTCTCCCGGCCAATGCGAACACCTTCTATGGCATCACTGCGACTGCGAACACGCTGCCCAACGTGGGCGCCGGGACGCCGTGGAAGGGTCTTTCCACGGACAACACCGCGCGCACCGTCCAGGGCATTGATGCCGTCACTCCGGCGATCTTGAACGTCGAGGGCGGCGACAACAATCCCGCCACCATCGAGGTCCGGCTCAACGCGATGAACAACGTGGCCCTCGGCCTCGGCACGACGACGGCGGCGGATGGTGAATTCAAGTGGAATTCGGTGACCGGGCAGAAAGTGACCGTGGAACTGGTCGGCGCGCAGGGCATCAGCACGCTGGGTCTGGTGAAGGGCGGGCGGGTGCAATTCAGTGAAACCGATGCCGTGTCGGGATTGAGCACGCATGTGGACAAGATCATCATCAGCGGCAGCGCGCTCATCCTTCCACTCGTCGGGACGCAGGGCGGTGTGCCGATCGAAATCGGGAACGGCGGCGCGCTCGACATCGGCAACGTCGTCGGCAACGTCATCGACGGACCCGTCGCGGTGAGAAGCGGGGGCGTGTTTTTCTTTAACGATGCCCAGGTTCTTGGAGGGACCGGAACGCTGACATTCGACAATGGCTCGATCCTCGACATCTCGGGTGCCGCG